>URNX01000099.1 GCA_900549415.1 uncultured bacterium | reverse complement strand
GGCAAAAATTCCTAATATTGTCCAAAAGATTTTCCTGCACGAAAGAATTTTTCCTGGAAAAACGCCTTGAAATCCTTTCAACGCTCCTTTTTTTATTTGCTGAGTTTTCCTTTTTATGAAAAGGAACGGATCTGATCGTATCCATATTATCTCACCTTTCTGTCTTTCACATTGCAAGCAGGAAAATCCCCGCGCAGATTACACAAGCGGCTCCGGCGGAAAGCAGGGAAAACCGCTCCCGGCGCGTCAGGACTCCCCAAACCAGAAATCCGGCGATGCTGCATCCCTGCGCAACCGGATAGCCGACCGAACCACTCCCCGCCTCCGCAACCAGATTCAAACCGCGGTAGAAAAAGAAGAACAGCGACAGAATCTGAACCATCGACAGCAGCAGAACCGGACGCAAAGTCCCGCGCGGCGACGTTTTTTTCCGCCGGAACGGCACACTCGCGCAGAACAGGGAAATCGTTCCGAGCTGAACCAGGCACGCCCGCAGCTCGCTCCCCATCGCGGTCGCCGTCCAGTACGACGGCAGATTCGCAAGGCTCTGTCCGAGCCCGGAAACCGCAAATGCGGTGAACGTCGGCAGAAGCCAGCATCCCGAATTCGAAACCGCGCCGCGTCCGCCGCGGCTCCGGCTGAACAGAAGGATTCCGGTCAGAATCAGCAGAATTCCCCCCAGACGCGGCAGGGTCGGAGCCACGCCGAAAAACACCATCCCCATCGCGAACGGACAGACCATCGCGCTCTGCGTGATTCCCCATACCGCACCGCTGCAGCCGAAAGCCATCGCCCGGCGCATCAAACTCAGCATCAGGAAGTTGCAGGCGCCGGCGGCGAAGACACATCCGCAGATCAGCAGTTTCTCCGCCAATGTCCCCGTGAGCGACGGACGGAAGAGGATCGCGCCGGCCGCCGCAAGCGCAATCACAGCCGAGGCGCCGAACTGGATAAAATCCATGTCCAGACGTTTCCGCGCCGCATCGTCCACAACGGCCGCAATGCCGACCCAGCAGAACCCGGTCAGAATCAGCAATACCACGCCGAGAGTCATTGACAGAGAATCTCCGCGGTCATGCCGGACGGCACGTTTTCCAACACCGCGTAATGACTGTTCCCGACAGTTTCATCGCGGAATTCCGCCACGGAGCCGTTGATCTTCACTTCAGAAGGAACAGTTCCAGCCGGAACGAGCATCCGCAGTTTCGCACGCTCATGCTCCGAAACAAGGTTGAAGCCGAGAGCGCGCGTTTCCGGATTGCAGCGGTATTCATACTCAACCGCCGCACCGGATGCCGCGTACTCCAGACGGACATATGCGCGTTTTTCATCGGCGGCGACAAACCGGGGTGAAAGCGTGACGTCGCGGAAAAGCTTGCCGTTGTCAACCACCCCCGCCAGCCCGGCGCACTCCGCGTGCATGATTTCCGCACCGCACCAGCAGCGCGGCCCGCCGCCGATGTCGTTGCCCTCCCAGTTGTAGAGGAAGGAGATTTTTCCGTCGCTGCTGAACTTGCGTCCCATGCGCTTGAGAATATCCGCGCCGTATGCTTCCTCTCCGGTCTCAAACGCGCCGAGCGCGAGTTCGCCCGCCACAAACGGAGCATTCGCGCCGTTGACGTATGCGCCCGCCTTCATCCCATGGAACACGGGATACGGCGGCTCCAGATTCCGGAAGTCGTCAAGCTCGCCGCCATACTTTTTACGCATATCCCGATAGGCGTTGATGACGCTCTGCCGCTCCTCGAAATTCAGAATGCTCCGGTTCAGCGCGTAGGAATTGGAAAGACTCATCTGAAACTCCTCGTCCACTCCGTAATCCACTGGAGTGAGCGGAAGAAAATGGCGGAAGAAACGTCCGTTCCAAAGATATTTCATGATGCGTCCGCGCAGAGCGGCGGCCTCCTCTTCATGCCGGGAGGCGGAGGCGTCGTCACCGAAAACACGGTAGAGCTTCGCCATCAGGAGCTTGGAGTGATAAAGCCCGGTGTTGTCGCCATGGAAAACGCCCATCGGGTCATCGGGAAAGATTTCGCGTTCATGGGATGAGCGTGGATTGTCGGTAAAATCCCAGGTGTCGAGCGTGCGCGGACGCTTGGCGAGTCCGTGTTCCGCGTCCCAGCGCAGAGGATCGGTCATGATGTAACGGAGCCCCTTTTCGAGACGCGGCAGGTTGCGGAGAATCCATGCGTCGTCTCCGGTCGCCTGCCAGATCATATATGCGCCCTCGACCATCAGATATTCAATGTCCGCCTCAAGCTCCAGACGGCAGAGTCCGAAATCGAGTCCGGGCTCATAATAACAGCATTCCGGGCTGGAAATCTGAACGGTGCGTCCATCCGGCAGCACTCTCGGACAGCCTGAATGCATATCCGTCACAGGAGCGATGATTTCATAAAAGAAACCTTTTTCATGCTGTTTTTCGAGCAGCAGATCGGGGAAGCTCGTAATATCGCGCTCCGTATAGCGGAACCCTTTGAGAGTGAGAACATAATCGCGGATCCAGTTCAGATTGACGCGCACCAAACGGTCGCCGTACATGAACACGCGGTTGTTCCAATTCATCGCCCCTTCGCACATGCCGAAGAGGAGAGAAAGCGGCTCGTTGTGATACGATGTCGTCGCACACGGAATGTTGCCGACCGTGATGAAACTTCGTCTGTGTAACGAATTTTCTGTAAAATCGCAAAGGGAGCCAGTGCGTGGAGGCACTTGAATTGGCAAAAAAATGTGA
>URNX01000098.1 GCA_900549415.1 uncultured bacterium | reverse complement strand
TTTTTTCAAGCAGAAGACGGCATACGAGATTCCGAAACGTGACTGGAGTTCAGACGTGTGCTCTTCCGATCTGAGATACGGCAGTATTTGCAGCGGAGTTGAGGCGGCGAGCCTCGCCTGGCGGCATCTGGGCTGGACTCCGGCCTTCTTCTCGGAGGTGGAGCCGTTCCCCGCCGCGGTGCTGATGCAGCGGCTCGGCGCGATGAAACCGCTCCGACCGCTTGATCCGGACGCCGCATCGGATGAAAAAGACCGGAAACAGCGCCTTTCCTGGCAGTCCCTGATAGCGGAAATGCCGGATGGCGGCACGATTCCGAACCTCGGAGATTTTACCCTAATAAAGAAGGATGATTATGACGGACAAATCGACCTGCTCGTCGGGGGGACGCCTTGCCAGGACCTCTCCATTGCCGGAAAACGGCTGGGATTTGGCGGTAAGCGCAGCGTCCTCGCTCTCGACTTTGTACGACTTTGCTTTGAAACTGGAACGCGCTGGGTGCTGTGGGAAAATGTCCCCGCTGCTCTTTCCAGCCGCCGAGGCGAGGATTTCGGACGATTTGTTTCCCTGCTCTGTGGATGGAATGTCCCGGTCCCTGAAAGCGGATGGAGAAAGTGCGGGATCGTCACTCCGGCTCCGGGAGGATTCGGAGTGGCATGGAGAGTACTTGACTCTCAATTTACCCGAGTGGAACAATTTCCGAGGGCAATCCCGCAGCGCCGGAAGCGTCTCTTCCTTGTCGGATATTCTGGTCAGTGGAAATATCCCGCCAAGGTACTATTTGACGGTGAAATGTGCGGAGGGGATACTCCGCCGCGCCGCACGAAGAGGCAAAACACTTCCGCCGGTTCTGAAGGAGGCTCTGCTTCGACAGACTGGTGGGACGGTTCCCAGAAGGCGGGCACACTGACGCGGACGAGTGATCAGCAGTTCATGCCGGACAAGGGGCGTCTCCAATGTGTGATTGAACAGGCTGGAACGGATTTTCTTTGCTATGAAAACCATGCTCCCGATTCCCGTATAAAATCAGTCGATGTGTCACAAGCGATCATTGCCCGCATGGGGACAGGAGGGAACAATCTTCCGCTCCTCCAGGAAGTTGAGCGGGAACCGGAAACAGCCATCGGCTTCATTAAAAACGATGCGGGAGGTGATCTGCAGGGATTCTGGAATGAGGTTTTCCCTACGATGCGCACGGAAGTGACTCCCGCGGTAGCTCGTGAAGAATGTTTTCACGTTTCCTTCTGCGATGCGAACGGCAGACGGAAAGACCGTCCGAACGGCGGTCTTTATGTGACGGAGGCGAAAGCGGGAAAAACAGTTACGGCAGGCGGTCCCGGCGCGGAAACCGTCATTGTCGAAGCAATCGCACTTGATGGAGACAAAATGAAGCCCGGTGAACGTTCCGGAGGATCGGGCATGGGGGTTTCTGAAGAAGGTGTGATGTATACGCAGACCGCCGGAGATGTGCATGGAGTCGCGTATACGCCATCCGGAAAACCGACAGTTCGCAAACTGCTTCCCCTTGAATGCGAGCGCTTGATGGGGTTTCCCGACAATCACACGCGAATTCCCTGGAATGGTAAATCCGAGGAAGAATGTCCTGACGCGCCCAGATACAAAGCCTGCGGAAACTCCATGGCCGTGAACTGTATGATGTGGATCGGGGAACGGATTCAGAAGGTGGAAGAGAAAATCAGCCACGAACGTGGCGAATTTCCGGTCAGAGAAATAACCGAAGCCTCAAATGAGTCTTCAAATCACATAAAAACGGAGGAAATCAATGAGTGAAGCTGATGTGGAATGCCTGGAGGGTTCGGCGCAATATGCCGAGTTGGCTGCCCGGTATCGTAAACTGAAGAAAAAGATCCGCAAAATGCGGAAATCGTTTGCGGCAATCGAGTGCGCACTTCTCAACAAATGTGATCATCATGCGGAGTTCATCATCGGCGAATGTGAATCCTATCGCGGGAAGTATGAACCCAAATGTTGAATTAGCGCCGAATGGCGCTAATTCCGGACGAATAATACATCAAACGTTAGTTTTACAGGAATAATCTATGCCAGAAGAGACAACACTGGAAGAGGCGATCCGGCGGAATGCCTCAGGACCGAAGTCTGCTGAAGTGGACGGACAGAAGGTCGAGCAGCATTCCCTTGGCGATCAGATTGCGGCAGATGAATATCTCGCGTCGAAAAAGGCGGTAAAATCCCGGACTTCCGGCCTGAAGATAACCAAATTGTGCCATTCAGGGGCGTGAGGATCCATCGATGTTCAACAGACTCAAATCCATTTTTCGGAGCAGAACCCCTCCGAAGCCGCTTGTCCGCGCCCGGTTTGATGCGGCGCAGACGACACGGGACAACTGGCGTCACTGGTCGGCGGCGGATCATCTGTCAGCGGACATGGAGGCCGCGCCGGAAGTCCGCCGGACGCTGCGGATGCGCTCGCGCTACGAAGTCGCCAACAATTCCTACGCCAGAGGACTGGTGCAGATGCTCGCAAACGACACCATCGGCACGGGTCCGCGACTGCAGATGTTATCTGCCGACGAAACGTTCAACGATGCTGTGGAAACGGCATTCATGCGCTGGTCGGATGCAGTTCGTCTTGCTCCGAAACTCCGGACGATGCGAATGGCCCGCTGTCAGGATGGCGAAGCGTTTGCCGTGCTGGCAACGAATCCCAAAATCCGCCACGGTGTGAAACTGGACCTGCAGTTGATCGAGGCGGATCGTGTTTCCGGTGAACTGCGCTGGTTTGAAGATGATACCAGTGTCGACGGAATCTCGTATGACCGCTGGGGAAATCCGACGGACTACCGGGTTTTGAAGTACCATCCCGGCGACATCCGGTATATGCCGGGCGACGATGCGATCCACATCCCGGCGGAATACATAATTCATATTTTCCGTCAGGACCGGCCGGGATTGCATCGAGGAGTTCCCGAAATCACGCCCGCATTGCCGCTGTTTGCCCAACTGCGCAGATACAATCTGGCCGTGCTTTCAGCGGCGGAGGCCGCGGCAGATTTTGCGGCGATTCTCTACACGGACGCTCCGCCGAACGGCGAATCGGATGAAGTCGAGCCCATGGATGCCATTCC
>URNX01000097.1 GCA_900549415.1 uncultured bacterium | reverse complement strand
TAAGTTCTCCGAACTGCTTTATTAACCTTCCCTGAAAACAAAACGAGAGGACTTATCACAATGGAAGAATTTAGCATACCTCAGTTGATTTTGCAAATCGTTTCTGAAAAAGGTTTTGACGGTCTGCGAGAAATCATGCAGATGCTTTTCATTGCTTCGTTAAAGCCACGTCCTCTGGGCGTGCTTATTTATTTAATCTTCTGTAGCGTTTCACACTCCTACACCCGTTCAATGCTGTCAAGCGTCATCGCAGCAAGCCGCCGCGCAGCTCCCTCACGTCCCCACGACGTCCCCTCTTTCAGATTCTGATAATCCACCAGCTCCTCCTGAACCTCCAGCGTGTCCCGACCCGTCTTCCGCGCAATCGCCTCCGCCACCTCGTCAAGACGGTATCCCTTCGCCCGCGCCAATGCCTTCTCGCGTGTCTGCAGATACCGCTTGTACTGCTTGTCGCTCTCCGTCGGCTTCTGCGCGCGCTTCTCCGAATACTTCCGGTACTCCTCCGCAATCCATGTCCCCGTGAACTTCTCCCCCCGTGAACGAATCCGGAACCAGCGTGAACTTGTCGCTCCCCGCAAAATCCACCACCAGACGGTACAGAAGCTCGTTCTCGTAAATCCAGTTGTCGCGCCGCTCCTCTCTTGCGGATTTCCCGCTCGTTCTGTTGCATCGCCTCGACCGCGCAAGCATGCGCGTCCGCCTCCGAATAACATTCCATCCCCGCGTCCTCAAGAATCTTTTTGTATTCCCCATCCGGCTTCGTCAGCAAATTTCCAACCTTCGCTTTCAGATACGTCACCATGTCCGACCAGTCCGCATCCGAATACTGTTCAATCGAAAAACGCAGATTTTTTTCGCTTCCCGTATCAAATCCGCTTGACAACAGCGCTTCCCGTGCTACCTTAAGCACTTGGGCGGAAGAAGAAGCCGGGCCGGCCGTTTTCGCGGGATTCCACTTCGATTCTTCCGCTTCGTCTATTTCAGCCTTTCGATTGCCAAGCTCTCCCTCTTTCAGAAGAAGCAATGAATGATCGTAATAGAACTCCCCGTTGCTTTCATGAATCACCATTACCACAACATAACGGTTTTCTCCGTAACGGACCTTCGTCGCCAGAAGATGGCTGCGGGACAGTACACTCGAACTTCCCTGTGCATCATGCGCTTCAGTTTGAATCAGCACCGCGTTTTTCAGCATATCCGGGATTGCCGGATAAAGGTTGTATTTTGCATCCGGTCCCGCATGGTTCCCGATGGAGCGAATGCTTGATTCAACAATATTCACCTCGCCGGCAAGTGCCGGTGTATCATATTTCCCCTTCAGAGGATGAGCTGTTTCATATTCTCTGATTTTTTTCAGAACCCAGCCCTTGAATCCTTTTTCCGGCGCCTCTTCCGGATTGAACACCTGATTGACCTCGCACACCACCCCTTGCGCTTCGGTCAGATCACGCCCCGCATTCTCGTTCACCCGCTCGACACGGTATCCCTCTTTCGACGCCTTCGCATTCTCAAGAGTGTACCGATCCGCATAGGGAAACGAATGCTCCAGCCCGTCCGCCCCGGTCAGATAAATTTTGTCTTCCTCCGCAACGTCGGCAGTCTCTTCCAGCAGACTTTCCCGCTTCTCCTCCGCCGTCATTTTGCGCCGCTTCGCCGCATTGTACGCTTCAACTTCACCCGCGAGCTTCCAGTATTCCGCTCCCATTTCTCGCCCGTCCCCGCCCCCGGGGAATCCCTCCTGCGCCTGAATCGCATGCTGAACCTCATGCACAAGAAGCTCTTCCGCATGCGAAACGTCCGAATAGACGACAATCATGTTTCTGCTTTTGTCGAAATACCCGTAAGAGAATCCGGTATCGCTCATCTCCGCCGGACGGACCGCGAGCCGGATGTTCCGGAGTTCCGGATACGCTTCAAACAATTCCGGCGCATCCACATATTCGCCAAGCGCGCCGTCATGGAACTTAAGGCTGAACTCCGACTTTGCATACGTCGTTCCGTCCGGAAGCGTTTCTTCCCGTTTGATTTTCAAATCGGGTATTTCCATCCGCCATTTTCCGTCTCCGCCGCGCTCCCAGCCGGTCGCCCGTTTGATTGTCTTCGCATCTTTTCCCGCGGCTTCCATCTCGCGCGCAATCCGCAGGCCGCTCATCCGCGCCTCCGCTTCGCGTCCCCGTCCTGCGCCCTCTTCCCCGATGATCGAAAAACGCGCCCCGCCTTCCGGTGAGTGCTTGACTTTTCCGCTTTCCGTGCTATCGTATCGGAGAAAGTCGGAAACAGTCCTACCTTGCCGACCTGTCAGATCGCCATTCGTGTCGGTCTGCCGCACACGGTTTTGGGACGGTTGTAGTACCGGGGATGCAGCGTTAGCGGGCGTTGCTCCGGCTTTCGCTTTTTCATACTGCTGCTCACTCAATACATGCACCGACCGGATATGGTTGTACTTCGCACGGGTCGTTTTTTCAATTCTATCCGGTACGGAGTTCCCGTTTCTTCATCTCTCCGGACAAATGCGGCATTCCCTTCAACATCTACCGCCTCTTCCGGTTGCGCAAGCACAAACTCCACAGCCGCACGGACATGTTCCGCATCTTCAAAATACTCCGGATGCCGTCCGTACAGAAACTCGTAATCCGCATAAAGCCCTTTCCCGCTGAACTTGTACTTCTCCATGAACCCTTCTTCATGCGGAACACGACTGTCGCGCAGTTGCCCAGGCTTGAACGCCGTGTTCGGCGCGCCCTCTCTCCGCAGCGCCGCAAACCGCGCGTCTCCGCCTTCGGCTTTCGCGCCGCGCGCATTCCGTGTCTTCCGGTATCCCCGCAACAGCAGCGTCTCGATCTCCCTGTCCGTGAAACGGTAATTCGAAAAGTCCTTGAACCCGTAAAAAAACATCTTCACTTTCTGAAGAAATTCTCTCCACCACGCCGGACGCACCGAAAGCTCCCCGCGCTCCGGACGCAAATATAAAAGCGATTGGTGTAGATAAAATCCATGTAGGAAAAGGAATGAAAAATGAACAGTTTCTGACAATCATTCTGGTTTTACAATCCGGAGCAGTAATTCATGTCGGAGAAGGAAAAGGTGTTTCAGCTCTTTCCGGAGCATTAAACAAATTAAAACGAAGCAAGTTAAAAATTGTAACGATGGATATGGCGAATGCTTGTTACAGCTGGATCAATCAAGAGTTTCCGAATGTAAAAATTGTTTTTGATCATTTTCATGTTATAAAGTTAATGAATGATAAAGTTGATAAAGTCAGAAGGAGAGTTACTGCAAAATTAAACATAATTCAGCAAAAGCAGCTAAATGTTTTACGCTTTAGCTGCCTAAAGAATAATGAAAATTTGCCGGAGGATGCCAAAATCATTCTGCATAATATGCGAGGAGAATTCCAAGAGCTTGGTGA
>URNX01000096.1 GCA_900549415.1 uncultured bacterium | reverse complement strand
TTTCATTTCTCACTCTCCTGGTTCCATTGATAAAAGAACTTTTTATTAAAAAGGTCCGGAATCGCGATCATATCAATGCAATTATCTGGCATAGTTCCTCCTTGCAGTCAGTCCTTGTTCTCTTTGCCGTATTTCTCGTTTGCAAACCTCGCGCGGGCCGCCTGAGAATCGGACAATTTGTTCTCCGCCAACCAGTGATAATACTCGACGCTGTCGATTTCCTGAAAGACGACCCGGTCGTGGAGTTTGAGCCCAACCAGCGATTCGGCGACGATCCGCAGCAGTCGCTGGTGGTCATCATACGAAAGGTCTCCGGGGGCCTTGTGGAGTTCGTTGTATTCCTCGCGGGTATACGCGGCCAAAACTATTTTATCGGTCGGGCCGTGCTGATTCAGCAGGTCGACTATCGCTTTGACGTGCTTTGCGGCAAGAGCATTGAGATCCATTGGCGAGCCTCACTTCCTGTTACGAATCTTGTTTTTTTGCACAAACATCCACCCTAATATACACGGAAAGGGGGTATTTTTCAACGAGGATTCCGGTGCAAACGGCAGGAAATCCGCGCATCCGACCTTCACACAGCGGAGGTGGACTGGTATTTTACCCGGATCGGTATTCTGCCGAAGGTCATCTCGCCCGGAGCGCCGGTCATGAATTACCACGCAGAGCAGTTTGTGAGGAAGATCAAGCACGAATGTCTGTCACACTGTCTTTTCCTCAGCGGGGCGGCGCTCCGGAAGGTCATTGATGATTACGTCGCGTATTACAACACCCAGCGGCCGAACACAAAATTCAATGGCGGCTGCATTCAGGAGGACTACACCCACTGGCAATGTGAGGGGGAGATCAAACAGACGGCGACCATTCCCGGCCTAATCAACTATTATTATCGGGAGAAGCCGGAGGCGTGACGTAGGGATTTTTCCGCGCCTTGTGAAAATCGTATTCCTGCCGCAGTTCATCCGACAATGGCGCTTCACTGCCTTCCATCATCTCGTGTTCCTCCTCCAGAAGATCAACGGCGAACTCCGGGTTCCTTTTCATAATGCTCTCACAGCATTTGTGCAGGAGTTTCGACATTTTGTCATATCCGAGACACCGGAGCATCCGGTCGGTATAATAAAACTCGTCATCAGCATTCAGTTCTCCGGCGATGATTTTGTCCGCGACGGGGAGCATGGCGGAATACTCCGAGGTAACGAAGCGGTATGTCGTTCTTGCAAAATTCCACAACTCTTCGCCCATTTCCCGTTCTTTTTGAGCGCTGTAATCCTGTCCCCGGATTTCCCAGCGGACGTCATCGCCGTTACACTCCAGCATCCCATATCCGATCTTCGCATCCGGCAAATTTATGTGCTGGACAATCTGCTTGCGCTCTTCCGGATAAAACGGCATCAGTTCTTCCGCTGCATCGGGGTAAAGCTCCCGCAGCATGTTCCAGACTGTTCTCAGAACAGGGAGCCGGGATGAATCAGTCGTCCCCGATTCACCGTTTTTCCGCCCCATGTGGCCGCTCACAGTAAAATTCGCGCCGATCTGCCATGCAACCAGTTCGACAAACGGCTCGACCACAGGGCTGACATGCGTAACCAGAATTTTGCGTTTGCCGTCAGGAATTCTTTTTGCTGTCTTCAGGAGAGAGCAATACTGATGAAGCTCACTTGTGGGGCGGCAACGTGCTCCCGGCAGTCCCTTGTGGTGCTGATCAAACGCTTTTTCAGGAAGACAGTTCCCGCCAGTGCCGAGAATGGCGAAGTCTTCCGTATCGTAGAGGATGTTTTCATGCAGAATCCGCAAATTTTGGACAGGGGCTTTCATCATACGCAGAACCACTTCAGCGTCATCGTGATTTCCCCACGTGGCGTAAAGAGGCCAGGCAAACCGCATCCGGTCATCGAGAAAATCCTGAAAGCGTCCCAGCAGATGATGTTTACCAATGGCCTCTTTCCAGTCCTGGGCATTACCCTTCAGTAGCGCCGCCTTTTCCTCTTCCGGCAGATCGCTGTGCTTGACCAGCAAATACAATTCCCTCTGCGACATTGCATCAGCACTGGTTTTGTCGTAAAAGCCGAAATCCCCGGCGTGAATGCAAATGTCCGCCTTCATCTCCTCTGCGTATGCGGAGATCAGTTCTATGTTCGATCCGTGCGTATCGCTGACCAACAGTATCTTCATTTTATCTCGCCGTCATCAGACTTCCAGCGTAAAGGTCTTCAGGTCGTCGTAGTCGCTGCCGACATTCACGCCCATAAATCCTGGGACGACCTCGCCGATCACCCGGCGATGTGTGTGTCCGCAGATCAGGTAATTGTTATACATCGGGTCGAAGGGCAGTTCGTGGACCAGATCCTTCATGCCGGTGTAGAAGCTGTAGTGGCTCGGCTCGTGCCCGTTCAGCCGGACGTGCGGGACGTGATGTGTGCAAAGAGCGGTCGGCATCCCAGGTTTCATCTTCGCCCGGACCATGTCCACATAGTATGCGTTGAATTCCATATACCGAGATTCGATGTCGACGATGCGCCAGTCCTGCCAGCCGTCCCACTGGTCGATCCGCTGGTTATCCCGAATCCGCATCGAACCGTCGAAGAACAGCGTCCCGCCGACGAAGTTCACCCCTCCAAGTTCGACCGCACCGATCAGGTCGAGATAAAAGATGTTCGGGTCGGCCAGCGTCTGCTCCTTCAGCTTCGCTAACGTGACCTCAAAGGTGCGGCCCCAGAACTCGTGATTGCCCAGCGTGGCGATCACCGGCAGCTCGGCCGGGATGAACGTCCGCAGCGTTGCCGAAAGCAGGCGCACCTGTGCCGGGGTAACGGTGTCCCCCGTCACGACTACGGCATCCGGCGAAACCTCGGCCACAGTCGCCGCGATTTGCGCCAGAAACGGCGACAGGCGCTGTCGGTCGATGGCCGCGACCACCGCTTCCGAACGTAAATGCAGGTCTGACAGGCAGAGAAGTCTCATGGAAACACCTTTATGAGTTATATCCGATGCGCATTGTCGAGTTTTCGATGGACATATGAAAGCACAGATAAAACGTCAAGAGCATCCTCCTCTGATAGGTGCCATTCAATTTTGGGCTCATGCGCGGTCGGATTCCGAAAGGTTCCATAAAGGCCCTTCAACAAATTTGCAAACCCTGTTTGTTCTCCTTGCTCGGATGCCGTTTTCAACGGATTTATAGCCAGACAACGTTTTTTGCCCAGCAGCGTATTATCTATCAAATCTGCACCATCAGCATAAATTCCTGTCAGCGATCGAATTTTGGCAGTTACGCTTTTCATCGCTTCAAGAACTGTATGGAAATAATTATCAGAAGCAATTTCTGATTCTGCGAATTTCAGTATGTCGCCATGAACGTTTCTTTGTTCCAGAAGAGTTCGGAGCCTCTGCGCACGAAGGACTGCCTCAGACAAAGTTTTTGCTTTGTCAACCCTGTACATTTTCCCATCCTCACGGAACTCCAGTCCGATAAAAGCGAGTATTGGATTTACTTCTCCAATGCGAGTCAAATAAAGATCACGTGAATTCGTATAACGGGCGGGATCGAGAGCAAGTTTGACATAGGTTATAATATGGTCAGACGCATTATGTTTGTTTTGAAATGTTGCGAAGGCATTATGTAAGCGCTTCCATTTCGTGATTTGCGGGTCGGGATCAGGCAGTCGTGCCTGCAATA
>URNX01000095.1 GCA_900549415.1 uncultured bacterium | reverse complement strand
GAAATTGATGCGGTAATTGAACTGCCGGACAAGTCCTGGTGTGCATTGGAAATTAAGCTCGGAGCCAATCAGATAGACAAAGCGGCAGAAAACCTGCTGACCGTCAATGAAAAAATCAAACAAGCAGATGGCGTTCCGGCATCTACCCTGATTGTCGTATGCGGTCTTGCCAATGCTGCATATCAGAGGCCGGACGGTGTCTTTGTGGTTCCGATTACAGCATTGAAGAACTGAGCCTGTGACGGTTCCCGAACTAGTCGATATGCTTCTCAAAATCCCGGAGGAAAAGCGTCAGGAAGTGTTACGCAAACATGAGAAAGACTCTCATATGCCTGCAAGAAAAAAATCACCGCGTGGCAGAGAACTGTAAATTGTAAATTATTCCGATATGCCCGCTACTTCCTGCGTTCTGAGTTCAATTTTCACGCCATCGGCGGGAAAGACAGCCCGGACACATTCAACTTGCAGATGGGATAGTAAACTCTGCAATGAATCCCGGGAGACAATGGAGAAAAGCAATCCGGAGACGGTATGCAGTTCGACCATTTTGAGCGACAGGTCTGCCTTGATTAACGAGATCATGTGCCAGGGAATGAGAAAATGCTCCCCCTCATCGGTCCGGATTCTCAAACGGGGAACCGGAGTTTGAACGGCTTCCCAGCCGACGTATTTCTGCTGTTCATTGTTCATTTTGCCGACCTCCATATTTGCTTGTTGATTATCGTTCCGGTCCCTTGCGAACGGGACGCGGTCTGTTTCGTTTCATCTCGTTTGCTGTCGCCGGGCTTTCCTGTTCGACGATCCGATGAACCTGCGACGTTACCTGAGTTTCCTCCATTTTCCGTTCCTGCGCCTGTACGTTGATTTTCCGCAGTTACCTCTGATATTCCTCCAGGCGCGATGCGACATAAATCCTGCGACATTTACCGGAGAGCTTGAAGCTGATAACGGACATGACAGCCGCCGTTGCCTGTCGTCCGGCACGGCGCAACTTCGCCAATACTCTTTTGAGGTGGCAGGAACGCATCAGACGATATGGATCAGGATCATACTGTTCCCAAATCCGCCTGAGATGCTCAAGATCCGGCTTTTCGATTTCACCGGATTTGACCAGATCGGCAACGGACAAACGCTCCGTCGGAATTCGCAACAGTCCCTCTTTGAAACACTCCCGGTCGGGCAGATGAAGTGCGAGCTTGAAACGTCCGCGGGAGCAACCGACGTAAAACGCCTGTTTCGACATCTTTTCCGCCGCAACCACCACATGATCGGCGGTCATTCCCTGCGAAGCATGACTGGTCATCACCCAGCCGTGCCGGATTCCGTGAAACGACTCCGGCAAACAGACCGTTCCCGTTATCCGCCGCTCCGCATCCAGCAGCCGGTATTCGTTCGGGATTGCCGTGGCAATCGCCAGCGAACCGTTGCTGATTTTGAATTCCGGCGTTTTCAGATTCACCGTAAAGCGGACCAAATCGCCTTCGGCAACCGGAAGTTCCGTTGATTTTCCGACATCGACCGCGCTGCGGATTTTGCACGGATTTACGGTCAAACCATTGGACAAAACGAGTTCGCCTGACGATGACTTGACCTGTTCGACCTCAACCATCTCTCCGGGCTTTCCCAGCCCTTGCAGACGGGTCGTGAAAAAGAGCTTCATTCCCGGCTGGTAATTTGCAATATTGCCAAGTTGCGCTTTTATCCAGCCGAAGGATTGAAATGTAACGATGTTTCGCTCCGTTTTCGCTTTGAGCCGTCCGGCAGCCTTGAGCTTTTCGCGCAAAATCGCAGTCAGCGCATCACATTCCCGATGCGTCGGACTGACCGCAATACAGTTCAACGGATTTTTCCCCTGATCCGTCAATTCCATAAAACTCTCTGCCGCTTCCTCCAGGTATCTGCCCTTGCCCTCCCGCACAAAACCGCCGTGATCCAATGTCTCGAAACCTTCCAGAGCCAGTCCGCCCGAGGTCAGCTCAATCCCCTTGCGGTATTCCGCTGTCTGCTGGCGGTGAATCTGTGTAAGCGTCGCTTTCGGAATCTGTGTATGTTCCTCCAGCAGCCGGGAAAAGTCGCCGCTCTCCACGGAGTTATGTTGTCTGGTATCGCCGACGAACAACACCCGGTAATCATTCTGCAACGCGAGCTTGATGATCCCGGCCCCCTGCGACAACGAGTTCAATCCGGATTCGTCGATAATCAGATACGATCCTTTCGGCGGCAATGCCTGCGGATTCTGCAAAAAACTCGCAACGGTCTGGGCGTTGGTAAATTTCTCCTTTTTCAGAACATCCACCGCCGAATTGGTCGGAGCGATTAGCTGAATGTTTTCCACGCCGCCGGATTTCAGACATCCGCAAAGCTCCTTCAAAGTTGAAGTTTTGCCAGCTCCGGCAACACCACGAAACAGGACAAATGGAGACTTTGAACCCAAAATCGTTTCGATCGCTTCACGCTGTGCAGTATGATCGCCCGACAAGAATGGCGGTTTGGAGAACGGCTTTCGTTCACTCCTGATCTCCGGCAGAAGATCGCGGAACGCATTGACCGTTTCGATGACATAGTTCTCCTGCTTCAGATTCGTTTCCGTGGTGAAATACGGATTTCCGGACGGACGGGAAAGATTCACCAGTCCCGGAACGCAATCAAGCGTTTTTCGCAGTTCATCCAGATTGCAGTTCCCGAGATTCTGATTCTGAATTTCCGCCAGCAATGCGTCTTCGCTCAGCACGGCGCTCCGTTCGAAAAGCTGCTCAGCGACTTTTTGAATCTGCTGTTCCGGGGTTTCCTGAATCGGACGCGACGGCAGAAGAAAACTCATCTGTTCCGCCTCATACGCCATATCCGTAAAGCGGCTCCGTTCCTCATCGGTCAAAAGCGACAACTTATGTTCACGAACCTGCTGTTCAGTCCGTTCCAGCATTTTCCAGGAACGGGTCTTCAAGGTGATCGCCTTGATCTCCTTCGCCGTCGGATACCGCTGATTCTTTTCGTAAAACTCGGTAATCCCTTTTTCGATCTGCTGACGGCGCTGAGAACAGCGTATCAGAACCTCTTCCGGAACTCCGGCAATTTCAAAACCAGTAATCTCACCTTTGCCATTCCGTTTCATTTCAAGCTCGTAACCGAGACGGCGGCACTCGCAGGCAAGCTCATTCTGATAGGATTTCCCCGCATAACGGATCGCCTTGAACATCTGCGATGGATCGAGTGCCTTGAACGACCCGTTCCCCTCCTGCGTCACATTCACGATCACGTTGTGCGTGTGAAGCTGCGGATCAAGCAGCCGGCTGTTGTCATGATGATACTGCGCATAGATGAACTTCCCGGTGAACTCGAAATTCTTCGTTGCATACGATTCGCCCTTGCGGATACGGACGGCCGCAAAACGCTCCAGCTCCCGCATCCCGATCTCCACCGCTTTCCGGTGCGCTTCGACCAGATGCGAATCGAACAATGACATCACCGAAACAGATTTCTGCGCCGAGCACTGGAAGTCATAGAAACGTATGGAACTGCAAAAAGTATTTCTTCAGCGCAACAGACAAAACAGCAGGCTGGAAATCGGCTCTTTCAAATCCTGAAAAACACATCCGCGCAGGAACTCGGCAGAATGGCGGATGAAGCGTTGGAGCAAAAGAAGAAAAAATAACTTTTCAAAACTGTCATAAATCACAACATTCTCCAACGAATTTTTTCATCTACTTAAG
>URNX01000094.1 GCA_900549415.1 uncultured bacterium | reverse complement strand
ATAAAATCTCATTTTTTGATTTGCGATTTTTGAAAAAAGATGTATTTTAAATAGACATACCCGGCGGCTTGTCGGATCGCCGGAGCATCCCGAATCATGAAAAGGAAGAGAGAAAATGGCAGTGGAACTTTCTTATGTGCTGATTACACCCTACTCGCTGAAAAAATCCAGAACCGGCGGCATCATTGCACGCCTGCTCTCCAGAACCGGACTTGAACTCGTCGCCGCACGCATGATCGCGCCGGACAAGGCGTTCGCCGAAGCATACGCCGAATCCCTCAAGCGCCGCGTCGGGGCGCGCGACGAATTCGCCGCGAAAATTCTCTCCGACTACGTCATCGACAACTTCACACCGCTCGAAGACGGACGCCGCGAACGCCTTCTGCTCCTCCTCTTCCGCGGAGAAGACGCCTGCCGCAAACTCTATGAAGTCGTCGGCCAGCTCCCGAACTCCAAGAACCGCCGCGAAGACATCTACGGCGACACGATCCGCGACACCTACTGCAACCTCGTCTTCAACCGCGACGGCTCCCTGCTCTACTTCGAACCCGCGGTCTTCACCCCGCCGCACGTCGACGGCTGCGTCGAACGCCTCAAAATCATCGCCGACTTCATCGAACACGAAGAGAACATCGTCGACAACATCGTCCGTCCCGAGGATGAAGAGGGACGCGAGCGCACGCTTGTCATCATCAAGCCGGACAACTGGAGCCGTCCGAGCGCGCGCCCGGGCAACATCATCGACATGTTCAGCCGCACCTCGCTGCGCATCGTCGGCTGCAAAGTCTACCAGATGTCCGTCGCCGAAGCCCTGGAGTTCTACGGCCCCGTCAAACAGGCGCTCCGCAAAAAACTCGCGCCGGTCATTGCGAAGAAGGCGAAAGAGCTTCTCGAACACGAATACAAGATCGTTCTGCACGACTGCGAAGAGATGCTGGAGAAATCCGTCGGACGCGATTTCGCCGACGACCAGTTCAACCGCATCGTGGAATTCATGTCCGGCGTCCGTCCCGACAGCTGCCCGCCGGAAGAGCTCAACGCCCCGGGCAAAGTCAAATGCATGGTTCTGATCTACGAAGGCACCGACGCCGTCTCCAAGATCCGCACGGTTCTCGGTCCCACCGACCCGACCAAAGCTCCGGACGGCACGATCCGCCGCGAATTCGGCAAAGACGTCATGGTCAACACCGCCCACGCCTCCGACTCGCAGGAGAGCTACGAGCGCGAAACCCGCGTCATCAAGATCGACCGCAACAATATGGCGGCAATCATCCGCGACTACCTCAGCAACCACAAAGAGTGATCCATGGGACATCTGCGCGGAGAATACGACACGGAGACCGGATGCATGGCGGAGCTCGAAGAGCCCCCCATGTACCGCGTCCTGCTGCTGAACGACGACTACACCCCGATGGATTTCGTCGTGGATATTCTCCGCACGGTTTTCCACAAATCCCCCGCCGAGGCGGAACGCATCATGCTGAACGTCCATGAAAAAGGCTCCGGACTCTGCGGAATCTACACATTCGAAACAGCGGAAACCAAAGTCTCCCGCGTCCGCACGAAAGCGAAGAGCGCGGGATTCCCCCTCCGCTGCACGATGGAGCCGGAATCATGAATCTTTCCGAAGAGGCCAAACTTTGTCTCCAGCAGGTGCATGACTGCGTGGAACACCTTCAGCATGAATATGTTCTGCCCGAACATCTGCTCTACGTTCTCGCGGACAGCGAAGCCGTTCAGGAGCTGTTTGAGCTGTTCGAAGTCTCCGCAGCCGATGTGCAGCAGCCGCTCGCCGATTTCTTCCACGAAAAAGTGGAGGAGGTACCCGGCGGCGAAATCTCATTCTCCGATTCCGTCCTCCGCATTTTCAGCGCCGCTCATCAGCAGGTTGCCTCCTCCGGACGCGACCTGATTGAACTCACCGATCTGTTCATCGCGCTTTACTCCGAAAGCAACTCCTACGCAGTCTGGCTCCTCAACTCGCTCGGGCTGGAAGAGACGGATATGCGCGCCGCCGTGACCGACACTGTTCATCCCGAACTGCGCGGCGCGGAGGAAGACGATGTTTTTTCATCCGCCAAACAGGGACTGTGCGCGCTTGAACTCTACACCGTAAACATGACCGCGCTCGCGAAAGACGGCAAACTCGACGATGTCGTCGGGCGGACGCAGGAGCTGAACGCCATTCTCCGCACGCTCTCGCGCCGCAAGAAGAACAACCCCCTGCTGGTCGGCGAACCGGGCGTCGGCAAAACCGCCGTTGTCGAAGGGCTCGCCGTCCGCGCTGCAAAGGGAAAACTGCCGAAAAAGTTTGCAAACCTCACGATTTATGCGCTTGATATGGGCGCGCTCACCGCGGGAACGAAGTTCCGCGGACAGTTTGAGGAGCGCCTGAAAAACGTCGTGCGCGAGCTCGGCGAAAAGCCGGAAGCGGTGCTGTTCATCGATGAAATCCATACGGTTGTCGGCGCCGGCGCAATCGGCAGCGGCTCCCTGGACGCATCCAACATTCTGAAACCCTCTCTGAACAGCGGAACGCTCCGCTGCATCGGGGCGACCACGCACGAGGAATACCGCAATCAGGTGCTCAAAGACAAGGCGTTTTCGCGCCGCTTCCAGAAGATCGACGTTCCCGAACCGTCTCCGGCGGAAACCCTTCAGATTCTTTCCGGAATCGCTCCGGTTTATGAAAAACACTACGGCGTGAAATTCGACAAAAAAGCGCTGAACCGGATTGTCGAGATCGCCGGACACCACATTTTCGACCGTTTCATGCCCGACAAGGCGATTGACCTGCTCGATGAGGCGGGCGCGGCAAACAGCATGGCCGATCCGCTCAAGCGCATTCCAGCCGACTATGTGGAAAATCTCGCTGCGGAAATGTTTCATCTTCCGAAGAACCAGCTGACGGGCGACGATGTTTCCAAACTTCAGTCTCTTGAATCCGAACTGCGCGGCGCGGTAATCGGACAGGATCACGCAATCGCGGCAGTCGTCCAGGCGATCAAACTTTCCCGCGCCGGACTTGCCAACACGGAAAAGCCGGTCGGCTCGTTCCTGTTTGCCGGACCGACGGGCGTCGGCAAGACCGAACTTTCCAAGCGGCTCGCCTCGGCGCTCGGCATTGAACTGATCCGCTTCGACATGAGCGAATACGCGGAGGAATACGCCGTCTCCAAACTGATCGGCTCCTCGCCCGGCTACGTCGGGTTCGAACAGGGCGGACTTTTGACGGAACAGGTCATCCGGCATCCGCACTGCGTGCTTCTGCTGGACGAAATGGAGAAAGCTCATCCGAAAATCTACGATCTCATGCTTCAGATTATGGATTACGGAGCCATGACCGACAACGCGGGCCGCAAAGCGGATTTCCGCAATGTCATTGTAATTATGACCTCAAACGTCGGCGCGAAATCGCTTTCGGAACACGCGATCGGCTTCAATGCGCAGGATCAGACAGGTTCCCGCGTGGACGCGGCGATCCGCAAGCATTTTTCACCCGAATTCCGGAACCGCCTGGACGGGATCATCCATTTCCATCCGCTCTCTCCGGATTCCATCCGCCGGATTGTGCAGAAAATCCTCGCCGAAGCCTCGGCGCGGCTCGCATCCCGCAAACTTCATCTGGAAGCGGACGACAAGGCGATCGACTGGCTCGTTTCGCACGGATTCGATGAAAAACTCGGCGCCCGTCCTCTGGAGCGTCTGATCCGCGACGGCATTCTCGCCAAACTTGCAGATCGTCTTCTCTTCAGCCGCCCCACACGCACCCGCACGGTCAAAGTCTCTGCCGATGCAACCGGTCTGATCGTGCGCTAAAAAAATCCCCCGCGATAAAAACTGCGGGGGATTTACATATCTGACTGGGATCATAAATATTTGCAACGAGTCTCCGCCCCGTCCCGGACTTTTTCAGTTCTCCGCCGATGCCGAAATGCATTTTGTATTCAAAAGAACTGAAATCGCCAACATCCGGAATTTCCAGGCAGAAAACAGCTGAAAACCTTCCGTTGCAATTTTTCGGAATTCCCACTTTCCATACTGACGCTTTTTCGGGAAAAACGCCGTACTTTTTTGCAAGGCTGGATCCTTGCGATTGCCCTCCAGAAATAACGTACTTTTTCACCTCCCTGTTACATTTCCGCCTGTTCGTCCGTTTCATCTTCTGAAGTTTCCAGCAGTTCGTCCCAGCGGCAGCCAAACGCCTTGGCGTAACGCTGCGCCGTCGTCGCTTTCCATATGCCGCGTCGTTCCATCTGCTGAACCGTCTGCGGAGTCGTGCCCACAACCGCCGCAACTTCCTTCAAAAGCATCTTTTTCTTGGAGCGCATCTCTTTCAACTTTGTCATCTTATATCCTTGATGCACCCGGCAATCGGAACTCTTTAAATTTAATCCAAGCAAACAGATATTTCAAGCATCAAATAAGAAAAATTTAAACTTTTTATCACCTAAAATAATCAAACAACAAACAAATAAAATA
>URNX01000093.1 GCA_900549415.1 uncultured bacterium | reverse complement strand
ATTTAAAATAAAAAATCCCCGGAGGACCGGGGATTTCAATAAAGGCGGCTTACGCCTTGACGGGAGCTTCCGCAGGAGCGGCCGCAGCCTGTTCGCGCTCGGCAATCATGTCCTCGATGTGTTCTTTCAGGGTTGCGAGTTCTTCGACGTTCATCTTTGCGAGCGGCTTGTTCTCGTTGACCGGGATGTCAAGTCCGTGAGCGCGCAGAAAATCATCGATTCTGTCCTGGTTCTTTTTGTAGAGATAGAATCCGACTGCCGCAACGCCGACTCCGACGGCGGCTCCGACCAGATGATCTGTTGTGATTGCCATTTTTTTCCTCCTTATTTATACTGGGTTAGTTGTGTTTTACAGGTTCATGCATATCGTAGAAGAAAATCCGCAGGGAGTTTCCGACGACGAGAATTGTGCTTGCATTGTGCATTACCGCACCGAAGATCACCGGCAGCATTCCGAGACCGCCGAAGAGAAGTCCGACGGTGTTGATGCCGACCGAAACGAAGAAGTTCTGGCGGATGACGTCCATCGTGTGATGAGCGAGTCCATAGACTCCGGGGAGCATCAGCGCGTTGTCGCCGGCGATCGTGATGTCGGCTGCTTCCATCGCAATATCCGTGCGGGTCTTGCCGAGCGCGATTCCGACGTCGGCGTAGGCGAGTCCCGGTGCGTCGTTGATGCCGTCGCCGACCATTACGACTTTGTTTCCGCCGGACTGCATCCGGAGCACGGCGCGTGCTTTGTCTTCGGGCAGAAGTTCGGATTCGAATCCGTCAAGTCCGAGCCGCTGGGCAACGACGTCCGCCTGCTGTTCGAGGTCGCCGGTCAGCAGAACAATGTCGTCGACTCCGGCGTAGCGCAGACGGTTGAGCGCTTTTTTCATGTTTTCGCGGAGCGGATCGCGGATGCCGATCAGCCCGATGATTTCTTTGTCGCGTGCCACAAAGATGACGCTTTCTCCGTTCGAGAAGAGTTTGGACGCCTGTTCTTTCATCGGGTGGGTGTGGATGCCGCTTTCGTTCAGGAAGCGTTTGCTGCCGACCCGGATGCAGTGTCCGTCGACTTCGGTATAGACGCCGCGTCCGACGACGGTCTGGATTTCTCCGTGCGGGGGGATGTGGCCGCCGTTGCGCTGGAGGTGGGAGAGGATCGCGACCGCCATCGGGTGCTTCGAGGTCTCTTCCGCCGCCGCGGCGAACGCCATGATGTCCATGCGCTGATACTGCTCGGAGTTGGTTGTGATGCTGACGACGCGCGGTTTGCCTTCGGTCAGCGTTCCGGTCTTGTCGAGGATCAGTGTATCGGCTTCGGTGAGCGATTCAATGGAGCCGCCGCCTTTGATGAGCACGCCGTTGCGCGCCGCGGTGCTGATCGCCGCCGAGAGCGCCGCCGCCGTCGAAAGGCGGATGCCGCAGGAATAGTCGATGATGAGCATGTTGAGCGCGCGGTTGATGTCGCGCGTTGCAAAGTAGACGACTCCGGCGAGGAGAATGTTGACGGGGACCAGCGCGGAGGAGAAGCGGTCCGCATAGGTCTGGATTGCGGCTTTCTTGCCTTCCGCGTCTTCCACCATGCGGATGATGCGGGAGACTGCCGTCTGGTCGCCGACTGATTCGACGCGTGCGGTGATGACGCCGTCCGCGACGATGGTTCCGGCGAAGATTTTGCCGCCGACTTCACGCGTCACCGGTTCGAATTCTCCGGTGATGGAGGCCTGGTTGATCATGGCGCGTCCGGCAACGATGACGCCGTCCGCGCAGATTTTTTCTCCGGTGTGAACAACGATGAGGTCGTTGAGTTTCAGTTCGGAAACGGGGATCTGCTGAAGTGCGCCGCCGACTTCATTGTTGAGCGGCCGCCAAACTTGCTCATTGTCGACCGAGAGCATGTCGCGGATGGCGTTGCGGGTGCGGTCCATGGTGTAGACTGTCATAGCCTCCGCCGCGTCGTGCAGGAGCAGGACGGTGAGAGCGGACGCTGTTTTGCCAGTGAGGACGCTGGAGAGAACCGCCATTGCACTGAGAGTGTCGGCGTTGGGCAGGAAGGATTTGCGGAGCGCATCGAATCCGCTGCGGAAAAGCGGTGCCGCGAGCGAGAGCGCGCCGAGTCCGGTGAATCCGAAAAGTCGTCCGGTGATTGTGGCGGGAACGCTTGCGCGGGTGAGCCATGAGGCGAGCAGAAGTCCGCCGGCTGCGGCGCTGCGAAGGAGCATGGTGGAGAAGGGTTCTTCATGCAGATCGCGTTCCTGCACGGCGAGCCGGTTCCGTTCTTCGCGTTCCATCTGAAGCGCGTTCAGGGAGTGGGAGGCGATGATGCTTTCGACGGAGTCGATCAGATCATCGGCGCTTGTCATATCCGGATCGTAGCTGAGAATCACGGAGGAGGCGAGACAGTTCATGCGGAGGGCGGTAACGCCGCGCAGTTCCGAGAAATGGGATTCGAGATCATTCTGTTCCTGCGCGAGATAGCGGACTGCGCGGCAGACAATACGCACGCGCCCGCGCATCTGATGCGCGAAGTAGCATTTCAGGAGCGGACGTTTTTGACTTTTCTGAAACAGCATGAAAAACACCTCGTATTACAGTTTAGCCAGGAAGCGTTCCATGGCTTCTGCGATGGAGCGCTCGTCCTGTACGTTGTTTTCGTTCATCCACTGCATGAAATCGGAGAATTTCTGCCAGGCGGAGTTGAGCCAGAGCAGGAGTTCCGCCTCGGAAGTCTTTGCGGGGTCATAGTTGATCAGCAGGTTTCCGGTTGCAGTTCCGAGTTCCGCGCTTGTAACGCCGGAGAGATTCCGGACCGTTTTTTCGAGCACGGGAGCATACTCCTTTGCAAGGTCTGGAAATTCCCTGATCCCGTAAATGTTCACGCGGAGCCGTCCGGGAAGGGAGTGAACCACCTTGATTTTCTTCAGACATTTGAGATAAAGATCAATCAGCGGATTCATTTTTCACCTCAGCGGTCGATGCTTTGGAAGAGCCACCAGATGATGTTCAGCGGAGTGAACTGTCCCTGACCGTGCCGGCTCAGTCCGCGGATGAGCGAGATGGCGAGTGCGAGGGTCATGGCGGCGCGGAGGTCGACGATTCCCGCGGAGTTGCGCAGCAGCGCCTGGTCGATGGCGAAGCGGAAGTTTTTGACTTCCTGCCAGAGTATGGATTTTTTGTTGCGGAGCGCATCCTGGAACTCGAAACAGTGGCTGGCGGCGGCAACGACAAGAGTCGGAGTCAGAAGCTGCGGATCGTACTGGATCAGCACGGTTCCGAGAAAGAGATTGATATCCACATTCCGGATGCCGTTGAGACGCGTGATGCGCTGTTTGAAGTTTTCCGCTCCGACGATATTCCGTTTGAGAGTCGGAATTTTGAGGCGGATTCGTCCGGGCAGGGTGTGAACGACTTCGAGAATTCCGGCGAACGAAGGCAGACGCATCTTGTCCTTGTAAGAAGCGAAAAGAGCGGAGAACGGGTTGGTTCTCTGGACGCGCGGTTCTGAAATTGCACTGTTCAATTCAAATCTCCTGTTTTCTGCCGGGAGCCCCGGCTGAGTCCTCTTATATATTCACGTATAAAATAGGTGCTTTTTTAAAAGTTTCAAATGAAAAAGCAAAAAAAAATAAAAATCTATCCCCGGTCAATTCCTGTTCTGGAGTTTCAGTCGGCGCGCGTAGTAAAGAGTGAAAACGAAATCGGTTGCGACCATTGTCGTATTGAAAACATAGATCCACAGTACGTGGTCATAGTGCCCGATTCCCGGAATTTTATTGAGGAGACCGCAGATGTATCCGATCAGCACAAGTGACATGAAGAGCAGGCTTTTGCCGGTAGGGTTCTTGACCCGGATGGTTTTGATGAGGGAAAACGGCCAGCTGGCGCCGAAGCAGATCATCATGACCGCTTCAAAAATATTGAAATTGTCCATGTTGCGATCTTATTTGAAATGCGCCAGGAGCTGCGCCTGATACGAGGTCGGCTCTGTTGTGATGAGTGCGGTTGTGAGTTTGTCGAGTGTATCGGACAGCTTGCTGATTTCCTCTTTGCCGAGTGAAGCGCACATCTTTTTTGTGAGTTCAGTGAAGCCGGCTTCCGTTTCGCGGATTTTCTTTTTGCTGTATTCGGAAAGAGAGATGTTTACACTGCGGCGGTTCGTTTCGCAGCGATTCCGGGTGAGAAGACCGCGCTGGACAAGGTTTTCGACCATTCCGCAGACTGCCGCGCTGGTGACATTGAGCGTTTCCGCGATGGTTTTCAGCATGACGCCTTCCGGAGAGACCGTGGATGTTTTGACGTAGATGACGCGCATCAGCCGCATCTGCTGGATTGTCAGATTCCAGTTTTCCCGGTTGTCCTGAACGGCTATGCTGCAACTCATGTCGCGCATGAGGTCGGACAGCGCAAAGACCGTTTTCCAAAAACGCGTGGCGACTTCGTCTGATTCGTTCATCAGTACTGCATCCTTTCTCCTTCAGCGGGAATTATTTATTTATTGAAAATATAATAGGAAATAAATA
>URNX01000092.1 GCA_900549415.1 uncultured bacterium | reverse complement strand
GATTTTGCGGCGATTCTCTACACGGACGCTCCGCCGAACGGCGAATCGGATGAAGTCGAGCCCATGGATGCCATTCCGCTGGAACGGAACATGATGCTGACGGTTCCGGCCGGGTGGAAAATGGGACAGCTTGATCCCAAACAGCCGGCGGCGAACCATGCGGAGTTCGTGAAGATCATTCTGAGCGAAATCGCCCGCTGTGTGGTGACGACCTACGGCACGCTGGCGGGAGATTTTTCCGGGCACAACTACGCCAGCGGCAGACTGGACAACCAGATTTACCATAAAAGCATTCTTGTCGACCGGTCGTTCTGGGAAACGGAAGTTCTGAACCGGATTTTTGAGGTGTGGTTCCGGGAATATTTACTACTGGAACATCTTGCGGCAAAGGGTGCGCGGCATCTCTGGTACTGGGATTCATTCGTGCATGTTGACCCATTAAAAGAAGCAGACGCACAGCGTGTTCGCCTCGAAAGTAACACAACGACACTTGCGGCAGAGTGTGCCAAGGACGGACGGGATTACTTGTCCGTTCTGCGGCAGCGGGCAAAAGAGATCAAACTGATGAAGGAGCTTGGAATCCCGATCAGTTCCGAGTCCCCGGAATCCCCGAAATCCCCGGAACAGCAAACCGAACCGGATGACGGTTCAGAACCCAGAGAGGATATATGAGTGAATTAACGCTGATAGAAGCGTCAAACGGCGCGAAACCGAAAGTGGTCGGAGTTGCCTACTCCGGCGGAAAAATGAGTCTGCCGGGGTGGCGACATCCTGTTGTGGTCGATCTTGCCGGAATGGAGATCCCCGAAAGCGTCCCGCTTTTGACCAATCACGAGAACAAGACGGACAGCCGGATCGGACTCATTTCTGCCGCAGTTCGGAACAATGCATTGGAGATCACCGGAGAGATCGTCTCCGACAGCAGGGATGCGGCCGATATCATCGCGCAGGGCAAGGCAGGAGCGGACTGGCAGCTGAGCATCGGTGCGGATGTGAAAGAGTGCGAGCTGGTCAAAGGCAGCCGCGAGGTGAATGGCCAGGAAGTCGAAGGCCCGTTCTACCACATCAAAAAATCGACGCTGCGGGAGGTTTCCGTTGTTGCCGTGGGCGCGGATGCTCACACCAATATGAAAGTGAATGCGAAATTCAACCTTGTCAACCAGGAAGGAGAAGCTATGAACAACAAGTCCGAAACGAAGAGTGTTTCCGCAGTGAGCACCCCGAATGACGCTGTACCTCCGGAGAAAAAGCCGGAACCGGAACAGAAGCCCGGCGAACCGGCGAACAAGCCCGGCGAACCGGAAAAGAAACCCGATAACGCGGAACAGAAGCCCGGACAGGCGGCCGCGGAAGCGACACCGCCCGCGATTCAGGCCTCCGCCGGGGATGTGGCGGCGACCGCCCGTGAAGCGGCTCAGAACGCCGTCAAAGCCGAGCGTGAACGCATCAGTGCGATTCAGGCGATCTGCGACAGTGAATTCCCGGAAATTGAACGGGAGGCGATTGCCGGAGGCTGGACGCCGGAAGTGGTGACGAAGAAGGTGCTCGAAACGATCCGTGCCGAACGTCCCGCCGCCAATGTCAATATCAGCGTGAAGACCGCCCCGGAAGGCGGAGAGTTGCGCAAGACCATCGAAGCGGCAATGTGTCTCCGGGTCGGAGTGAGCGCCGACCAGCTGGAGAAATCCTATGGGGCCAAAACGGTGGAAGCCGGAATGGCCGAAATGGACATGCCGCTGAAGCAGCTTCTGATCGAATGTATGAAACTCGACGGCATTCCGTACAGCCGCGGCTTCGACAATGAAACGATCCGGGCGGCGTTCTCGAGTGTTTCGCTTCCGGGAATCCTGAGCAACGTGGCGAACAAGAAACTCCTGCAGAGCTACGAGGCCCAGCCGATCATCGCCATGAAGCTGTGTTCCACGGGCGACCTCAACGACTTCAAGGAGAACGACCGTTTCCGCCTGACGGATGTGGGCGATCTGCTTCCGATTGCCGCCGACGGCGAGATCAAGGACGGCGGACTGATCGAAGAAAGTGCGAAAAATCAGCTCGACACCTACGGGAAAAAGTTCTGGGCGTCCGTTCGGATTGCATAAGTCAGTGGAGTAGAAATACTTAAACCACTGTATCTTGACAGGATACACCCCTAATCCGACGTTTTGCAATGTTATGACCATTGCAGGATGGTTAGCTCTTGGATGACAAATGGGAAACATAGAGTGACAGGCACTTGTAGTGGTTTCTCAGGGGAAGCGAATATGGCTAAGGCTGAAATGTTTGAACTTGAGTGTGGGTCTGCGAATTTGCCCAGTTACCTCACCTGTATACGGGGTAATGGGGACTGAACATTCAATGGAACTTGAATGCGAAAGGTTTGGAATTGCCGAGGATAACGGAGCTGTCAATATATACCCCGAAGTCCGTCCCCAACCGGCTTGCGTTGCAAGCAATAGCACAAATCAAGAGCCTAAGTTCGCTGTATAAAGATTTATGTGATTACCGGAGAAGCTCATGATAATGATACCATGTCAGTGAATGGAATGTATCATGAGTGACAGAGTTCCCGCAGTAGCAATGAAGCGGCTAATCACCGTGGAGCGAAGGGGAACAGAGTATTAGCGAAAATCGAAAATCAAACGTAAGGGCATGACCTTAAATGAACGTAGAAAATCGATTGAGCAGACTGGCAAGACTTGCCAGCGCAGACAAAAGCAAGCGGTTTGACCGCTTGTATCGTGAATTGACAAAGACCGATTTGTTGATGTATGCCTATGAGCAGATCAAAAATAATAAGGGCTCAAAAACACCCGGTATAGACGGGCTCAATAAATTTAACTGGAATGAAGAAGAAGCTGTAAAACTTGCAGTACAACTTCAATCCGGAGAATATGAGCCTGTACCTGTCCGGAGAGTTCTCATTGACAAGAAAAACAAACCGGGGCAAAAACGTCCGCTTGGAATCCCGACATTCAGGGACAGAATAGTACAATGCGCACTCAAGTTGCTTCTTGAGGCTCTTTACGAACCAATATTTTTTGACTGTTCCCATGGATTCCGTCCGCACCGAGCCTGCCAAACTGCGGCAATGCAGATAATGGACAGTCCACGAGTGCGGATAGACTGGGTAATAGAAGGAGACATTAAAGGATGTTTCGATAACATCTGTCACCAGAAATTGCTCAAAATTCTGCAACGGAGAATCAAGGATGACCGACTGCTGAAACTGATAGCGAAGTTTCTGAAAGCGGGATACTTTGAAAGAGAAAGATGGAATCCGACAAAAGCCGGAACACCGCAAGGTGGCATTATTTCTCCTTTGCTTGCCAACATCTACCTGCATGAAATCGACAGATTCGTACAGGATGAATTTGGGGCAAACCAAACTCCGGTGCAGTCTCCAAGTGAAAGGGGTGCACGAATCAGCAAAGAATGGAGAAAGGTTGTCAGCAGAATTTACCGACTGCGTAAAATTCTCAAAGGCGAATTCAAATCACCGCTTACGAGAACAGAAGCAGAAACGGAACTGCAAAGACTTTTGAAATTCAGAGCTTCTCTCCCGTGCACTACTGAACCAATGAAGCCACGCATCACTTATGTAAGGTATGCGGATGACTTTGTCATTCTACTGCGCAATTTACCGAAAGAAGAAGCGGAAAGAATCAAATCCAAATTATCTCTGTGGATCAGTGAAGAACTTGCCCTTGTGTTAAGTCCGGAGAAAACTCTGATTACACACATAACGGACGGGTTCCGGTTCCTTGGCTATGGATTTATGGCAAAGAAAACCGAGACGGTACAGCCCAGAGTTAAAATGGTCATTCCGCACGAAGTCGCGCAAACTAAATTAAGGGACGTTAAAGAAATTTGTCAGCAGCCCAATGTCTCGGAAACGGAAGTCATTCGGAAACTTAACAATATGTTAAGAGGATGGATGTTATACTACCGATGCGTAAATGCACCCAGCCGGGTTATGTGTTCTGTTTTGTCTCACACATGGTGGATATACGCAGAATACGTCAGTCGGAAAAATGGTTGCAGTATCGCACATGCCGCGAAACGATGGATAAGCAGATGCCCTGCATCTTCGCTTAATCCAAAAGGCGGTCAGAAGACGTGGTTTGCAGAAACGACAAATGACAACGGCGAATTGGAACGGGAGTATCTGATAACAGCCCCAGTTCCAAAACGCAGTCTCTTTGATGTTGCACGTCAAATCAGAAACGGGGCGCAAACCCCGTCGGAGGTAAAGGAAAGCAATGCAAGTTATTAATACTCAGCGAGCCGTGTGCAATGAAAGTTGCTCGCACGGTTCTGAGAGCACTTGGGGGAAAAGTGTCAGCCCTACTGACAACTCGTCCTCATTTGACTCTATGCCTGACGCGCAAAATGATCATCAACGATGATCTGGGCGCATTCATGAAAGTGCCGACGGCGATGGGCAACCGGGCGGCGCGACTGATCGATCAGCTGTTTTTCAGCCGGCTTCTCTCGAATCCGGCGCAGGCGGACGGCAAGGCGCTGTTCAGCACGAATCACAAAAACCTGCTCTCCGGCGCAAGTTCGGCGCTGAGTTCCGATTCGCTCAAGAAGGCGATCCAGCTCTTCCTGGATCAGGTGGATGCCGACGGTCAGCCGATCTCGGTGGAACCGAAATATCTGCTGGTTCCGACTGCGCTCAAGCATCTCGCGATCGAACTGACGCAGGGGGCGACCCTCATCATGAGCGGTACGGACAATGCGGTTCGTCCGGCGCTGAATGTGCTTTCCGATGAAAATCTTCAGGTGATCAGTTCGCCGTATCTCGGCAACAGCGCCTACGAGGGATCCAGCCAGACCGGGTGGTATCTCTTCGGCGACCCGAAAACGGTCGATACCTGGGAGATCGG
>URNX01000091.1 GCA_900549415.1 uncultured bacterium | reverse complement strand
GTCAATCTCACGGGCTTTTTCATGTACGGCAGGCAGAAACAGACCCGGAAAAAGCCGGAGATGCCGCTATCTCCCGGCAGGAAGATATAAAACGCATCCCCGAAAACAAACTCTTGGAAAGGAGAATCCGGCATGGAAACGGACAAGTTCGTACAAAGCAAAGTCATCCAGATGCCTATTGATGAACTCAAGATGGCGCAGCCGTTTTGCGAGGTCTTCGAGATCAGGGAAACGGACCTGCGGCAGGTAATGGATGCAATCCGAAAGAACGGGTTTGATACTCTTTACCCGATTGTTGTCTGGGAAGGGCATGACAATGTTGTTGTGGATGGACACACCCGCCTGATTGCGGCAAGACAGCTTGGTTATGCAACAGTTCCTGTTGTGTCTCGTTCTTTTTGTGACGAAGAAGCTGCGCTTCAACATACAATTACAGCACAGAGAGTCCGTCGCTCATTGTCGCAGGCGGAGTTGATGAAGTGCGTTACGATGCTGCGCGAAAAGATTGCAGCCGGAAAAAGAGAGCGGAGTGTCAAAGGTTTGACACCGGTTCCTCAAGGACGCAGCACGCAGGTGATTGCCGACGCACTCGGATCAACACGAGGGACTGTGGACAAAATCGAACGGATCACGCGGCATGGGGATCCCAAACTGATTGATGCGGTGAGGAAGGAAGAACTTTCCATTAATCAGGCACACGAAATTGTCAAATTGGACGACCGCCGAAAAAAGGGTCTTGAGCAGGCCGAAAAAATAATGAAAAACAACACGGCCGGACATCTGGACCGTTTCTTTCTTTACCGGAATTTTTCCCGAAAAATCTCGAAACTTTATGAAGAGTTTTTGAAAACATACCACGATCCGTTCCGTGAATGTGAGATGCACAAGTTCGACTGGGGAGATCTTCGAGTGGAGCTAATACGCGGGCTGGATCGCGACCTGATCTGCCGTCTAGGTAAAACCGGTGAAGCTGACCGCGCAATAGAATATTCAGCATCCCAAACGGATCTTGATGAAAATCTGGACTATTATTATGAGGAACATCATAAAGAGTGGGATACTCGTCATCCGTGAGCATAACGTTGCGTGATGGAAAGACTTTCGCAGTTCCAGCGACAACACCGGGATAACTGGTTAATACGCCTATGGAAGAACATTGTTCGAAATCAGTCACGAACGTGGCTGATATTCCGCCAAGATCATATTCCGGACTATGACGCGCCAGAACGCATGGAAACGTTAATTTGGGGCATATGTGTCCGGAAGACTGCCTCCTTGCTCCATTTTACCGCTTCGCATGTAAAACAGTCACGAAAAGAAGATAGCTTGCATCCCGAAGGAGTTGTTCCAAGGCACCGCACTCTCATGCCAGGTGAACCGCCGGCCTACTGTTCCTGATGCAAGAAATGGCTGCCAACGAAATGGCTTCCCAAAGATGAACGCGGCAAACGGGCGGAGCAATGGTTTGAATGTGAGCCTTGTGGATGCCGGGAGCTGACGCTCCGCTATCTGTCCTCCTGTGCCGCCACATTGTGAAGGCTGCGACACACGTAAATCGACACACCGATTCACACTCCAGCTGGTCTGGCGTATTCCCAGGAAGCTGAAATCGAAATAGAAACTAAACCCATGAAAGAACAAACATGACAACGGAACTCATCAAAACAACCGGAATCACTCTGAACGGAGACAAAATCACCGCAGTCAATGCCCGTGATTTGTGGAAATTCCTGGAATCCAAGCAGGAGTTTGCGAACTGGATTAAAGACAGGATTGAAAAATACCGTTTTGTGGAGGGCAAAGACTTTTTGATAAATTTCTCAAAAAGTCTTGGTCGCCCCTCAAAAGAATACTTCATCAGCCTTGATATGGCCAAGGAACTTGCCATGGTGGAAAACAACGAACGCGGCCGCCAGGCAAGGCAGTATTTCATCGAAGTGGAGAAACGCTTCCGGCATGCCGGGAATCTTGTGGAAGCCATCCGCGCCGCTCTTACGCCGATTATCCGCGAAAATGAACAGTACCGCGCTCGCCTGGAACTGGCCCGGAACTTTCTGCCCAACGGCAACCCCGGCGATCTCAACCGCGCCGGATTGCCGAAAAACAAGTTCCGTCGCGGCTGTTACGTCGCACGGAACGGGCGCGACATCTCGCTTCTGATGGAAAATCCGACTCTGCCGGGACTGTTCGAGGAGATTCCCGTTAATCTCATGAACGGTCACTTCGGAGCCCTGCCGGAACCGGAGACGGTCTATGAAGATTGAAATCGCGCTGGCGCAAATCTTTTCCGAGGTCGAAAGAGCCGAAAAACTGCATCCCGACTGGCCGACAAGTCCGATTCATCAGGCGGCCATCGTAACGGAAGAAGCGGGAGAGCTTTTGCAGGCAAGCCTGAATCACAATGAACGCAAGGGATCGAAAAAGGCGATGATCACGGAGGCCATCCACACGGCGGCAAGTGTGATCCGTTTTTTGAAAAACATCAATGAGGAATCAGCAGAAAATGTATTATGATCCGCTTCTTTTTGAATATCAGCATAAGCCGATTCGGCTTGTGATTCTTGACAACGGCATTTATTTTGTCTACCGCGATCTGTGCCGCATTCCGGGATTCCGCGCGATGACCGAGGCGCACGTGACCGCACAGCCGCTTTATTACCGGATCTGGCATCCATCCGGTTCGGTTCGCGTCCGGCTTTTGCACCGTGACACCATACGAGAGGTTCTCTGTCATATGCGACATCACTCCTTATATGCCGCAGAGGTATATCCCTTCTATCGCTGGCTCTCGGAAGAGGTTGATCCGGTTCTGCATGAACGTCCGGACTGCCAGAAGTTCATTCATCCGTCTCCGCCGTGGGTGAAGCGCAAAACGGTCTCTGCCGGGAGTGCAGCACCGGACAGTCATACAGCGGAACCGAAAGCGTCGTCGGAGGAAAAATCCTCCGCTTCAGAAAAGAAGCCAAATACAGAAGAAACCAAGGACATGTTCCCGGCACTGTTCACAATCCTGCTTCTGATCAGCATTCCTGATCCCGCACAAGAGATGTCTGGCGACAGCGGTAAAAAGGAGAAGGCAGAACATGACCGACGCAAATGAAATCATCCATGCTCTGCGCCTCTGGTTTCAGGCCGGGGACGTGTTCGAGGTGCGTGTACTGGACGCGGTGTCCGCCGACTGGATGCGGCCGCACACGGAATCCGGTTACTTTGATTACGAGCATATTCCCGACGCAGCTGCCGCCATTGGGAAACTCCGTGCCTATCGCGGAGCCTATGCGACAGTCAATCCGGTCAAACCGGAGTTGCTGGCCCGCGCCTGGAACCGGATTCGCCCGGTTCTCAAAGAACCGACGACCGCCGATTCGGAAGTCCTTGCCCGACGCTGGCTCCTGATCGACTGCGATCCCAAACGCGCCTCCGGCGTTTCCAGTACCAAGGCCGAACATGAATCCGCACTGGCCAAGGCTCGCAAGATCCGCAGTGACCTCTTCTCGCTTGGCTGGCCAGATCCCATCATGACGGATTCCGGCAACGGAGCGCAGCTCATGTACCGGATCGACCTCCCGGCAACAGACGGCGGTCTCGTCCAAAAATGCACCAACGCGTTTGCACGGGCTTCGGATGACGCTGTTTCCATTGACACATCAGTTCACAACCCGGCCCGGATCTGGCGCATTCCCGGGACGATGAACTGCAAGGGCGACTCAATTCCCGAACGTCCACACCGCATGGCAAAACTCCAGGAAGCGCCCGATAATCTTCTGGCGGTTTCAGAGGCGCAACTGCTGGATGTCGCCGCATGGGATGATACGGATTCCGGATATTTGGGAAATACCGCCGTCACATCAGATTTCAAGCTTGACTCCTGGATCGCGCAGTACTGCCCCGAGCTTGGTTCTCCGCAGCCGTGGAAGGGCGGACGCAAATGGATCTTCCCCGTCTGCCCGTTCAATGAGGCGCACACCAACAAATCCGCCGTGCTGATTCAGGAACCGTCCGGGGCGGTGGCATTCAAATGCCATCACAACGGCTGTTCGGGCAACGACTGGCGCGCCTTGCGTGAACTCCGCGAACCCGGATGCTGCGAACGGCATGAAAGCACACTCCCGGACGTGGACATTTCCGGCATTCTCTCCCAGAAGCCGAAAAATATTCCGTTTGTTGAAATCGCGGAGCCCGTAGAAAGTTCCGAACCGTCGTGGCGCAAATTGGGGGACGGCGATGTGCTGAAAGCAATCGACGGAACGCTATTCGGGCGTCTGTGCCGCTACTTCTGCAGTGTGTCAGAACCCGCGCTCCCAATTGCAGTCGGCATTGCGAAATCTCTGACACTGTGCGGCGCGGCCTTGAGCCGTCCGCGCTCGGCGTCGCCCTCGGCAATGGCAAAGATGAGAGCACAGGGGAATATCGCCGGTCAAATCGGGATCGGTCCGCTGCGGGGACTCAATATGATTGACACGGGCGGCGGTCAGATTCCCAACTTCTATTCGATTCTGGTTGCGCCGTCGTCAAGCGGAAAGGATATCGGAGGACTTCTTGAACAACTCGCCGTGCGGCACAACTGGTATATCGGTGACGCCGGATCCGCGGAAGGTCTCGCGGACGCTTTCATAAAAATGCCGAACGGCATTCTTTCCATCTCGGAATTGCAGCCATGGCTCGATGTGAAATGCTGGCAGCACAATGCCGTCCCGTTTCTTACGAAATCCTTCAACAAGGGCTTCTTCAAAAGCTCGTTTTCCTCACGCGGAGGGCATGGAAACATTCGCGCGGCGGATTACTGCTACCCCAATATTCTTGCATGCGTCCAGCCTGACGTACTCAGGAAAATAGCTGATAAATCCGACCTGGAAAACGGTTTTCTTGGTCGCTTTCTGTTCGCCAGAATGGTTCACGTTCTGTGTCAGCCGAATTCTTTCGATCTGCAGAAAACCCTTGATGAAATGTCTTTGCTGCTGGAAGCATTCAAGCGCAAGGAAGGCGTCATTCATATTGAGAAAGGTTATTCCGCGAGTCTTGGAAAGATGTTCAGCAAAAACGCGCCGGAAGAAATTGATTTTTCCTGGAAACGGCTCATCAACGAGTATTACCCGCGGTTCGCTTTTCTGCTGTCACTCACCGACGATCCTGCAACGCAGTGCCGTGAAACGGAACTGAAAAACACCGACTGGGAACGTGCGGAACTGCTTGTTCTCTGGTTCTTTGCCAATGCGGAACGGCTTCTGTTGAACATTGAAGACCGGAATGTGGATTCAAGAACCCGGACAAGGGAAACCCTGCTGGAAAAAGTCTGCAGAAAAATCCAGCGTCTCGACAAGGGAAACGGGGTTACCATCCGGGATATTTCCATTTCCGGAATACGAAACAGCAACGCGAAAGAGCGCAGAGAAGCGATTGCCGAACTCACTGACCGGGGAATTATCGTATCTCTGGGCGACGGAAGATACAAAATCGATCATTGCCCGCCGGAATGGTCGGACTGCTGATTGTCCAACATACCTCTCAAAGCGTCCAACACCCCCAAAAACGTCAAACATGTTGGACGGTTGGACGCATGTTGGACACCCCGGCTTCCAACATGTAACTTTTC
>URNX01000090.1 GCA_900549415.1 uncultured bacterium | reverse complement strand
ACCGAGATCTACACTCTTTCCCTACACGACGCTCTTCCGATCTACTACAAAAAAGTTATTTATCTTGATATTGATACCATTCTTCTTGCGGATGTCGCAGAATTGTTTGCTACCCAGCTGGAAGAAAAACCTGTTGCAGCATACATAGAGCCCCCATGAAGAGATTCTTTTCAACACCAGATTACTTTAATTCCGGTGTTCTTGTAATGAACATTCCTAAATTAAATGAATTAGATTTATTAAAGCAGAGCCTTGCTGTTTTAAGCAAATATACCAAATTGGCATCTCCTGACCAAGATGTGTTAAACATGCTGTATACAGGTAATTTCATATCGCTGTCATTTCTCTGGAATTTCTTTGCTTTTGCAGAAGAAAAATACATAAAAAAGACCTCTGATTATGATGCTTACAAAAAAATCCTTCTCAAGAAAAAATCGCCTAATCTAATACATTATGCCTCTTGGCAAAAACCGTGGAATACCCCGGAAGGGTATTTTTCCGAACTTTGGTGGAGATACGCACGGCAACTTCCATTTTTCCCTGCTATTGAAAGGCAGTCATATATAGATCAGGCCAAAACTTTCCGTAAGAAATATTGGGAAATCACGAATTCCACAGCATGGAAGATGACATACCCTTTGCGCAACCTCTACGATTTGTGCAAGTATAACATTCCCATCTTTGCGCGAAAAATTCAGGCAAAACTGTTTGGGTCTATTTAATCTTCCACAAGCTGATTCCGCGTAAAGGATTTGACAAAATCCTTTAGCCGACACATCAGCTGTCTGATACCGGGAATCTTCATTGCGGTCAGGTAAACAAAAGCGATTACTATCGCCGCATAGTAATACCAATTCCGGTGATACTGCGGCATGGATTCCCAGAAGACCCGCCAGCCGAGCGTATGACCTGCGGAAAATTCTCGAGTAAAATCAAAATACACAGGCAGAATATGCCAGAAAAGGACATCCCGTTTCTCCTGCTCAAACACAGATTTGCTCAGCAAACCGGCTTTCTGATAAATCTGCAGGAAGACCAGATAGCATTCGCCGTAAATATCCGCTTCATTGCGGACCTTTAAATTGTAGGTTACTCCCTGCCGTTCAAAATAGCTTTCATTGAACGTGTATGAAACTCCGCCGTCCTTCAGGATCCGGAAATAAATATCCACTTGCGGGAAATAATACATATAATAACGGAACGGCTCCGGCAGACTCGCATAAGAGCGCCGACGGTATGTATATGAAGATATCCAGGTAATGAAAAATGAACCGTAATCAACAGCCTCGTTAACTGTTGTAATCCGCTTCTCAGGTTCCGAATGACAAGTCTTGTGATTGGTCAGAAAAACATCGCCGTCCGGATGGAGCTTTATGTTGTCATAGAGTTTACGCAGCATTCCCAAACGGAACAGAGTGTTGTCATTCAACAGCTTCAGATATTCGCCGCGACCGTGGTCAAGGGCATTTTGAAAATTAAAATGGGAATCTATCGGTTCTGTCAGGCGCAGATACCGAATTTTGCCGGGATATGTGGAACAGAAACGCGACATCAACGACGGAGTGTCATCCGTCGATGCATTGTCCGAAACGACAATCTCAATCTCGTCCGTTTCCTGAAACGACGGTTCGGAGACAATCGCGTCCAGTGTCTTGCAAAGATACGGACTGCGGTTGAATGTCGGAATGCAAATGGAAAGGAACGGTGTGCTCATCGCCATGAAACCTCATCCGTCCCGCCCCGCGGAACACGGGGCGGTTGCAGACAAACATCACTCTCAGTCAACAACAATCGACTTTTTCGAGCCTTTGACGATTTCGCCGCAGACGAAGGCGTCGAAACCGGCTTTATGGCAGATGTCGAGTGCCTGGTTCGCGGCGTCCGCGGGGACAAACCACACCATGCCGACACCCATGTTGAAGACGCGGTACGCTTCGGAATCGTCGATGTTGCCCGCTTCCGTGATGAGACGGAAAATCGGCGGGGGATTCTTGATCGTGCTCTTGTGGAACACGGCGTCGACGTCCGGAGGAAGAATGCGCGGAACATTGTCGTAAAGTCCGCCGCCCGTGATGTGCGCAATGCCGTCGAGCGGGAAATCCATATCCATCGCGGCTTTGATCGCAGGCCAATAGCAGGTGTGCGGCTTCAGAAGAGCTTCGCCGATCGTCTCATGATTCAGCTCGGCAAGTTCGGTGTCGACTTCGTAGCGGCAGCTGTGGAAGAGCACCTGACGCGCAAGGCTGAAGCCGTTCGTGTGCAGGCCGTTCGAGGGAAGACCGATCGCGATGTGTCCCGGTTTGATCTTCTCGCCGGTAATCAGTTTGTCCTTCTCGACAATACCGTTGATGACGCCGACCAGGTCGAAGTCGTTGCCGTACATGCCCGGCATTTCAGCGGTTTCGCCGCCGAGCACCGCGCAGTTCACCTTTTTGCAGGCGTCCGCAATGCCGCCGAGGATATCCTCATAAAGCGGGCTGCGGAGTTTGCCGATGCCGATGTAGTCCAGGAAGAACACCGGTTCCGCACCCTGAACGCTGATGTCGTTCACGCAATGGTTGACAATGTCGTGACCGACCGTGTCGAACTTCTGCATGAGGGCGGCGACCATGAGTTTGGTTCCAACGCCGTCGATGCTGGAGACGAACACCGGCTTTTTGTATTTCGTCAGATCAATCTGAAAGAGTCCGCCGAAACCGCCGATGGGGGCGAGCATTTCGGGGCGTTTCGTCGACGCGAGTTTCTTTTTGACGCGCGTGAGCAGTTCCGTGGCGAGATCGATGTCAACGCCGGCTTCTTTGTAAGTCGAGACTTTTTTGTTTTCCGGAGCCATTTTTACCTCTTTCGTTGGCTGTTTCAGTTTTTTCCTTCTATAATATACACGCATTTCCGCAAGATAAAAGCGGAAATTCATGAAAATTATGCCGCAAACTGGATTTTTTCCATTTTAACGCTATATTTAAAGGGAAAAGGAAGCGAACAATAACAGAAAAACAGAAAGAACAAGGAGTTTTTATGTCATTCCTCGATGACAAGTACCTGCTGGAAAGCGATTCCGCCGTCGCCATCTACAACGCAGTGAAAGATCTGCCGATCATTGACCCGCACAACCACGCCGACGTTGCAGAAATCGCCGCAAACGGAAACTATTCCAACGCCTGGCAGGTGTTCGCGGCAACCGACCACTACGTCTGGGAAGTCATGCGCAAACGCGGCGTGGACGAAAACAGCATCACCGGAACCGCCACCCCGAAAGAAAAGTGGATGGAGCTCGCCCGCGTCATGCCGGAAATCGCCGGCAACCCCGTATTCGAATGGATTCATCTCGACCTCCGCAGACGTTTCGGCATCACCGACGTGCTCTGCTCCGAAAACGCAGAACGCATCTGGGATGAAGTCAACGCCAAGCTCGCAACCGACGATTTCAAGCCCCTCGCCCTCCTCAAGGCGATGAACGTTGAAGTCATGTGCTCCACCGACGACCCGGTCGACACCCTCGAATATCATACCGCCGTCAACGAAAAGGCCGGACGCATCGTCATCCGCCCGACGTGGCGCCCCGACAAGGCCATGCGCATTCACTATCCCGGCTTCCGCGACTACATCGCCAAGCTCGGAAAACGCTTCGGAATCGAAATTGACTCCGTGGAAAAACTCGTGGAGGCGCTCCAGAAATCCCACGACTACTTCGCGGAAAAAGGCTGCCGCGCCAGCGATCACGACACCCCGCATCCGCTTCCCGGAAACGCCACGCTCGCGGAAGCCGACGTCGTCTTCCAGCGCGCCCTCGCCGGAGAAACCATGTCCCAGGCGGATATCGACACCTATCAGGATTACCTCACGATCAAGGTCGCCGAAATGGATATGCGCGCGGGCTGGGTTTACCAGATGCACATGTGCGTCATCCGCGACGTCCGCGACACGCTCTTCAAATCGCTCGGCATGGATGTCGGCGGCGATATTTCCGAATTCTACGTCAACATCGCCAAACCGCTCTGCGGATTCCTGAATCACTTCGACGACCGTCTGAAACTCGTGCTCTACTCGCTTGAGCCGTGTCATCAGGCCGCCCTCGCGGCAGTCGCCCGCGCGTTCGGCAAGAACGTCCGCCTCGGCTCCGCCTGGTGGCTGAACGACCAGCCCTACGGCATGTCCACTCAGCTCGAATACATCGGCAACGTCGACGTCTATTCCTGCTTCGCCGGCATGGTCTCCGACTCCCGCAAGATTCTCTCCTACGCTTCCCGCTTCGAGATGTTCCGCAGGACGCTCTCCAACGTTCTCGGCGGACTCGTCCTCAAAGGCCGCATGCCGCAGGAGATTGCGGAAAAGATCGCGGTCATGATGTGCTACACCGAACCGAAAAAGTTCTTCAACGTCTGATAAACAAGGAGTGTTTCCGAAATGGAAGTCATCATCATGCCGGATGAGCGCAGAGCAACCCTGCTCTCCGCCCGTCTGATCGCGGATCAGATCCGCCGCAAACCCAGTTGCACGCTCGGTCTCGCTACGGGGCGCACCATGGAGAATCTTTACGGCGTTCTCGCGGAAATGCACCGCGGCGGGGAACTGGATTTCTCGCTCTGCCGCTCCTTCAATCTCGACGAGTACATCGGTATTCCGGAAGACGATCCGAATTCCTACCGCACCTACATGAACCGTCATCTGTTCAACAAGGTGAACATCGATATCCGCAACACGCATCTTCCGCTCGGAAACGCTCCCGACCTCGCCCTCGAATGCGAAAACTATGAAAAGCGCATGAAGGAGTGCGGCGGAATCGACATTCAGCTGCTCGGAATCGGACGCAGCGGTCACATCGGCTTCAACGAGCCGCTCTCCTCACTCGCCTCCCGCACCCGCGACAAGGCGCTGACTCCGACCACCATTGCGCAGAACGCCCCGCTTTTCCCGCATCCGGAAGACATGCCGAAGCGCGCTCTCACCATGGGCGTAGGCACCATTCTGGAAGCCCGCCGCATTCTGCTGCTCGCGACCGGAGCGGAAAAAGCCGCAATCATCGCGAAAGCGGTTGAGGGACCGATCACAAGCATGGTTTCCGCCTCCGCACTCCAGCTTCACCCGAAATGCACCGTCATTGTCGATGAAGCCGCCGCAAAGGAGCTTCAGGGCAAGGACTACTACCACTGGATTTTCGCAAACGAACCCGAGTGGCGGCAGTATCAGGATTGCCTCAAGGACTGAGGAAACCGCGCATCGTTTCAAAGGCGGCGTCTTCAAGACGCCGCTTTTTTTACAGCAGCAGAGTCTGCGCGTGCAGATTTGCTTTCCGGAACGCCGAGGGCGTGGTTCCCGTATGGCGCTTGAAGAAGTTGGAAAAATAGTATTCGCTGCTGAAGCGGAAATGCTCCGCGATCTCCCGGATTGAAAGCGGCGAGCAGAGCAGATAACGGCTCGTCTGCGCGATCAGCTCTTTCTGCAGAAACGACTTGAGCGGAATTGAAAGGTCGTGTGAAAAATTCCGGGAAAGCGTTCCGCGGGACTGCCCGGCAACCTCCGCCAGTTCCTCCACCCCCATCTGCGCGGACAGGTTCTCCTGAATATAACGCAGAAGCCCGCCATAGCGTCCGGAAAGATTTGCAAGTTCGGCAAGAGTGTCGCCCGGCGGCAGCGGGAGCGCGCGGATCACCCGCCAGAGAAACATCTCGAAATCACAAATGCCGAACCAGTCCGGAGGCGCGAGGGTCATACGCTCCATCCGTTCGATTTCCACCGGGTCGGCGGCAAACTCCCGGCAATGCCGCTCCTTCTGGAAAATATCCACCCCGGGCAGAATGTGCAGATTGAAATGACAGCACAGAAATTTGAGTCCGTCGCGGAATTCAAAACTTAGATCCGCGGATTCCGGCATGAACAGAGCACCGCCCCGGCGCAGATTGTGAAGCTCGCCCGTCGAATGGTTCCGCACGGATCCCGTCCCTTCCCGCACAAAGAAACAGCGGTTGAAAGCAAACGTGTTCCGCCCGCTCCAGATGAAATCCGCAGTGGAAATCTGATGCAGATCAAGCTGGATCATATTGAGGACGGTT
>URNX01000089.1 GCA_900549415.1 uncultured bacterium | reverse complement strand
TCTGTGCAAAGATCAACGGACTTGCCCGACGGCGCGTCCCGCTGAAATGCGATCGCCTCACGATGTTTGTCGACGTCGTGCGACAAGAAGTTGCTTGAAAATTTTGTTTGATGTGTATATGTTATGCTCTTTTGACTTTAAACTTTTCAAAAGTACGTACCAAAGACACAGACAAACCTGTTGTTTTGCCAACAGTAGCCTATTCGGGCATGCGATTGGAGTAATTCGATGGTGTGAAGCCCCGAAGACAATGCAACCCACAGAGGAAATCCCGCGAGGGAGGAACAAGTCCCCTAATACCATGGGGCTGGGAGCTAGGCTCGAACGGTAAGGTTAACATATGTGAACTGCTGATAAACGCCGTAACGAACAACAAGCCAAAGGTATTGATAGGCTTGAGCCAAAAGGCAAGGGTGTAAGGACACAAGATAACGTCTTCTTATGCGCAAACAATGATACCCCGGCGAAGAGGCGGAACCTAACCCGTTCAATATGGAATTTCAAACAAAACTTGGTAAGTCCGTATCCTTCCCGCAAGGGAAAGCGACCCGCAAGGGAAGCCGATAGGGGTGCGGATATGAGAGACCCGAAAAAGCGAATGCCGCTCTGTAATGGGGCGGATAGCGGCAATGCCGTGATGCGAAAGCATGCAGACTTCGGGATGGTTTTTAATCACAATAACGAATGTGGAGTGAAACAGAAAATGTCGAAAGGCGATCAAAGGAACGTCAGTCAAAAATCTGACGTGCGCGTCGACAGTGAACTTGACTGGAACCAGATAAACTGGCAACAAGTACAAGATACTGTGACACGCTTGCAGGCTCGAATTGTGAAGGCTCAACAGGAAGGAAGAATAGGTAAGGTAAAATCTTTAACTCGTATTCTGACACACTCCTTCGCGGCAAAAGCCTTAGCTGTGAAGAAGGTGTCATCGAACAAGGGAAGTCACACTCCAGGAGTGGACGGAACTGTATGGAATACAAACGAAAGCAAAGCCCAAGCGATCCTTGAACTCAAACAGGAAGGCTACCGGGCAAAGCCTTTAAGGCGGAAATACATCCCGAAAACAGGGAGCAACAAAATGCGCCCACTCGGTATACCGACCATGAAGGACAGAGCAATGCAGGCAGTGTATGCAAGTGCACTCGAACCTGTAGAGGAAACTACTGGAGATCCAAACTCCTACGGCTTTCGTCCATACAGAAGCTGCCAAGATGCAATCGATCATATCGGTTCCATCATGCGCAGATCAGACCGCCCCCAATGGATACTGGAAGGAGATATAAAGGGATGCTTTGACAACATCAGTCATGACTGGATGCTCAAACATATCCCAATGGAAACGTCAATACTGAAGCAGTGGCTGAAGTGCGGATACTTCGAGAACGACAAAAAGTTCTTCAACGAGGCAGGTACACCGCAAGGCGGAATCATTTCGCCAACCCTCGCCAACATGGTACTGGACGGTCTCCAAAATCTTCTGTACAGTAAATACAAGAACAGATACCAATCGCACAAAAACGGCAAATTCTACTGGACAACCCCAAAACACAAGGGACCAAACAGACAAGTAAACCTTATCAGATACGCAGACGACTTCATCATCACCTGCAATTCCAAAGAGGTGCTGGAAGAGGAAATCAAGCCGATGATAAGAACATTCCTGCGGGAAAGAGGTTTGGAACTGTCAGAAGAGAAGACCGTAATTACAAATATAAGCGATGGTTTTGACTTCCTGGGGTTCAATATCAAACTGTACAAGAACATCGTACTGGTAAAACCCGCAGAAAAACGAGTAAAGAGACTGCGTGACAAAATCGGAGAAATCATAGCCGCAAAACAGGCAGCTTCCGCCGAAAAGGTTATTGAAGCGCTTAATCCTGTAATAAGAGGATGGTGTAACTACTACCGGTTTGTCAACAGCGCCGACACATTCAACAATCTTAGCAACTGGATTTGGGGCAGATTGTGGCAATGGGCGGTACGCCGCCACCACGACAAAGGAAAAAGGTGGTGTAAAAATAGATACTTTACCAAACTCAACGGGCAGGATTGGCACTTCTTCGCAAAGAAGGAAGATGGAACCATGCTCTACCTGACATATCCGAATGATGTCAAAATCCTTCGGCACAGGCAGATCAAAACAGACATGAATCCGTATGACAGCCACGACCGCTCGTACTATGAGGAGAGGGAGAAATGGGGAGTCAAAATGACTCTTCCAACTTCAAAACCAACCTTAAAGCCGGGTGTTGAGAAATCAATGCCTTATTAAAAGCTTGAGCCGTATGCGGGGAAACTCGCACGTACGGTTCTTAGGGGGGAGGAAACTGGTAACAGTTTCTTCCTACCCGATCAGAAAGCGCTGCTTTTCTATGTGGTGATCGCATGGGCTGAGGACTTCACCGGCGCGGTCATCGACTACGGCTCATGGCCGGATCAGCACCGACATGAATATTCGCTTGCCGATGCGAATCCGAGCATTCAGACCCTCTTCCCGAAAGCGGGCTTCGAGGGAGCCCTGTACGCCGCGTTGTCCGCGCTGACCGATGAATGCCTCGGGCGCGAGTGGGAGCGCGAGGACGGGGCTGTCCTGAAAATCGAACGCGCCCTCGTGGATGCGAACTGGGGACAGTCAACCGATGTCGTCTATCAGTTCTGCCGTCAGAGTTCCCACGCCGGAGTGTTCCTGCCGTCACATGGTAGATACGTCGGCGCATCCTCGAAACCCATGACGGAATACCGCAAGCAGCCCGGCGACCGGCTGGGCCTCAACTGGATGATGCCGAATGTCGCCGGGAAACGGGCGATCCGGCATGTCATATACGACACGAACTACTGGAAAAGTTTCATTCACGCGCGGCTCGCGGTTCCCGTCGGCGACAAGGGGAGCCTCTCGCTCTACGGACGAATTCCCAGCATTCACCAACTGTTCGCCGAGCACCTCACCGCCGAATATCGGGTGAAGACCCAGGGGCGCGGCCGCTGGGTGGATGAGTGGAAGCTGAAGCCGGAACGGTCCGACAACCACTGGCTGGACTGCACGGCCGGGTGCGCGGTCTGTGCCTCCATGCTGGGCGCGACGCTCCCGGAGCTCGGCGCGGCGCGGACCACACCCAGATTGAAAATCAAACTCTCCGACTGGCTGAACGTGACCGCGCAGAACGCGGTTCCGCATACGGGAAAAATCAAACTCTCCGAACTCAGAAAGGTGAAAAATGGCTGACATAAAGGAATATCCGGAGCATCTCCGGCAGGCTGTCGATCTTATTGCGGCAGTTTTGCGGAGAATTCGTGAAAAGACGCTGGATAAGTCGCAGAACGAATGCTTGTATATGACGCAAGCGAAAGGAGTTACGGCCTGATGAACAGAAATGATTTCATAAAAAGGCAGATTGCGGAGCTGGAAAACGCCGACATCGCCGCATTGAAGTGGCGGTTCCGTGAACTTTACGGTTTCGAGTGCGGCGCGACCAACGCGAAGAATCTGCGCAGCCGGATCGCCTACAAAATGCAGGAACTGTATTTCGGCGGTTTGTCCGATGCGGACAGGGCGATGCTCGACACCATCGCGGACAAAGACCCCGCCGCCAATCTCAGGGCGGAGGGAATGAAGCCTCGGGTTTTCGTGAAGGGGACCCGGCTCTGCCGTGACTGGAAGGGGAAGACCTACGAAGTCCTCGTCCATCAGGACGGGCAGTTTGAATTCGATGGTGAATTTTACCGTTCCCTGACGGCCATCGCGGAAAAGATCACCGGAACGCACTGGAACGGTAAAAAGTTCTTTGGGGTGAAGTAATGCCGGAAATCGTGAAAAAAAGATGTGCCATTTACACGCGCAAGTCCGTGGAGGAGGGGCTTGAACAGGAATTCAATTCGCTCGACGCACAGCGGGAAGCCGGGGAAGCGTTCATTCTGAGTCAAAAGGCAAATGGCTGGGTCTGTCTGCCGGAGCATTACGACGATGGAGGATATTCCGGCGGTAACACCAATCGGCCCGCGCTACAAAGGCTTCTGGATGACTGCGAGGCGGGGAAAATCGATATGATCGTGGTCTACAAGATCGACCGGCTTTCCCGATCCATTTGCGATTTCGCTGACCTGACAAAGAAATTTGATGAATGGGGCGTGCAGTTTTCCGCAGTAACTCAGGAAATCAACACCGCGACTTCAGCAGGACGGATGATGTTGAACATCCTTATTACCTTCGCTCAATACGAGCGTGAAGTCATAACCGAGCGCGTCAGGGACAAAATGGCGGCAAGCCGAAAAAAGGGCAAATGGGTCGGCGGGTCGGTTCCGATGGGCTATAAAGTAGAAAATAAACATCTTGTCGTTGTTCCGGCGGAAGCGGATGTCATCCGAAAAATCTTCCACCGGTATGTTGAGATCCAGTCGCCGAAACTGATCGCGATGGAACTGAACGCACAAGGCATAAAGACCAAGCAGGGAAAGACGTGGGACAAAGCCCACGTTTACCGCATTTTGGAGAATCACACATACATTGGCGAAGTGAAATACAAGGATGCCATTTGTAAGGGCGAGCAAGAGGCAATTATTCCGACCGACCTGTGGAACCGCGCAAAAGCGATCCGGGAGAGCGCCGCTCCCTGTCCGGATCGCTCAAGGCGGCAGGAGACCATTGCGCCGTTGAAGAATATTCTCCGATGCGGACACTGCGGGGGAGCGATGATGCCGACGTACACAACCAAGGGGGGCCGTCGGTATTACTATTACCTCTGCTGCAAAGATGACAAGCGGGCGGTTTCCGAATGTCCGGTCCGACAGATCCCGGCCGGTGATATCGAGGAGCTGGTGAAAAAGCATATCCGAAAGATGCTCGGCGACATTTCCCTGGTCATGCAGTTCGCGGAAAAGTCCGGCATGGACCCGGTGGCGATTGTCGAATGTTTCCGGGAGGATTTCTGGAAGGAGATCACGCCGGGAGAATACAACCGGCTGCTGACCCTGCTGATCGAGAAAGCGGTGGTCTGGAAAGGCAAGCTGGAGATCGAATTCAAAACGGGAGGCGTCAAATCGCTGATGGAGGAATTCAAAAATGATTGATGTGGAAATGCTCGCCAACGGGAATGTCAAAGTGACGATCCCGATGTCGTTTCGGAACTGCTCCGGACGGAAAAGGATCGTGACTCCGGACGATGAACAGAATTTCTCGGATCCGCTGATCACGAATCTGGCCCGCGCCTGGCGCTGGCAGTCGCTGATCGACGAGGGACGATTCGCCAACGTCCATGAACTCGCCACGGCCATCGGCAAGGATTACGCTTACGTGGCGCGGGTGCTTCGCCTGACGCTGCTTGCACCGGAGATCGTCCATGCCATCCTGACGGGCGCATTGCCCGAGGGGATCGGCGTGGAGGACCTGCGGCAGTCCATGCCGGTCTTATGGTCGGAACAGAAGAAACTGCTAAACATGGAATGACGTCCTTTCACTGGCGGTCGGAGAAATCCGGCCGCTTTTTGCGTTTTAAAGGCCCTGTCGTGGCGGTCGCGCCGTCTTCCGGAATTAGGTCGGGGAAGGGCTTCCGGAGGGTTTTCCGGGGCAAGGTCGGCGGTTGTCCTTTACCCGATTATGGACACCATTTGCAGAGATACTTTTCGATGCCGTTTTTCGATATCCATTTTGCGGTTGTCTGGAATTTCCCGACCTGACGAAATGCTTTTTTTGAGGGTGAGTTTCCAAAACAGAGAACATTTCGGGTGAGGACTTGGAGACAAAAAAACGTAAGGTCGGAAAATCAGGGGGCCGGAAAAATAGAGATTTTCTCTAAAATTTTCGGTGTGTTTCCGCAACTCGTTAATCTCTAACGCCTAACAAAACTTTTCGGCATAAAGGTCGGCAGACCTGACGTTTCAGAGAATCCGGGCCGATTCTATGCGAAACACACGTCAAAACGGCCAAAACAGCGTTCTCTCACCATTCTCTGCCGGACGGGACAGTGCGCTGTAAATCGTTATCATTCAGCCACAAAAGACGCGAAAACAAAAAATCCAGTCATAAAGGACTGGACGGGAGAGAACAAAAAAAATGGTCGGGGCGACTGGATTCGAACCAGCGACCTCTACGTCCCGAACGTAGCGCTCCAACCAGACTGAGCTACG
>URNX01000088.1 GCA_900549415.1 uncultured bacterium | reverse complement strand
ACGGTTTCGCATCACGGCGGAATGCGCCTCAAAACCGGAAACGGCGGAAGTTTTCTGCAACGGAAACAAAATTCCGTACCGAATTGAAGGCAATTCCGTTCTTGTGGAGCATGCGCCGGAGAAAACCGGAGAACACAAATTTGAATTCCGGATCAACGGACGCAGCTTCCGTGCGAACGGATTTGTTTCGGAAGATCTGGAAACGGTTGTCGACCGCCGGATCCGGTTCATCATCCGCAAACAGCAGATGACCGACCCGCGCAGTCCGCTCTGCGGCGCGTATCTGATCTACGACTGCGAGGAAAACGCTCCGTATTTCAACTACGCGAACGCCAACCACAACGCCTGCCGCGAACGGTTCGGCATGGGACTGCTCATCGCGCGCCGCCTCCAGCGGAAACACGACGATGAAATGGAAAAATCGCTGAAGCTGTTCGAACAGTTCCTTCTCCGCGAGGTCTTCGACACCGAAACGGGAGAAGTCTGCAACAACATCGGCAAGAACGCCAAGTTCAAACGTCTTTACAACGCACCGTGGCTCATCACCTTCTGGCTGGAGATGTACCGCCTTTACAAAGACGACCGGTATCTCGTCTGGATCGAACGTTCCATGCGCGATTACTACGGCAAAGGCGGAGCAAAGTTCTATCCGAACGGCAGCATCTTTTCCGATGCCGTCAAAGCGATCCGCGACGCAGGCAAAACCGAAACGGCGCGCGAGCTCGCCGGACTCGTCCGGACGCATGTTGAAAACATCCGCGCGAACGGCGTGCTTTACCCGCCGCATGAAGTGCGGTTTGAACAGACGATTGTCACCCCCGCGCTCTCGATTCTCTCCGCGTATTACAACCTCATCGAACGGGATCCGGCGCTGCTCGGCGAAGCAAAAAAACACGCCGCAATTCTGAAACGTTTCAACGGAGACCAGCCCGACCACAAATGGAACAGTCTGCCGATCCGCCACTGGGACGGCTACTGGTTCGGCAAACGGGCGCTCTACGGCGACACGCTTCACTACTGGAGCTGTCTTTCCGCCTATGCTTCCCTCCTTCATGCGCAGGGAACCGGCGACAACGCACTCCGCATGCAGGCGAAAAAGACTCTGCGCAATCTGCTGTGTCTGTTCTTCCCGGACGGCACGGCTTCCTGCGCTTATCTGCATCCGTATTCGGTAACCATGCTGAATCCGGACGGTTCTGAAATCGCTCCCGCCCGGCGCGGCGAATTTTTCGACCCGTGGGCAAACGATCAGGACTTCGCGCTTTACTACATCCTCCGTGCGGAGGATGAAACCGACTTATCACTGAAAGGCAAACGATGAAAACTGAAATCAAGAATAAACAATTTCTCCTCGACGGCAAACCGTTCCGCATTCTTTCGGGCGAAATGCACTACTTCCGCATTCCGCGCGAGTACTGGCGCGACCGTCTGCTGAAACTCAAGGCATGCGGACTCAACACCGTTGCTACCTATATGCCGTGGAACCTTCACGAACGCACTCCGGGAAAATTCGATTTCTCCGGCATGCTCGACGTCCGCGCATTTCTTGAACTCGCGGACGAGCTCGGCATCAAAGTTCTGCTGCGTCCCGGTCCATACATCTGTTCCGAATGGGAATTCGGCGGATTCCCCGCATGGCTGCTCGCGGTCAAAGGGCTCCGCCTGCGCTGTTCCGAACCGCAGTACATGGGCTTTGTGGAACGCTATTTCAAAGCCGTTTTTGAACAGGTGAAGGAGTTCTACACACGCAACATCATCATGCTCCAGATCGAAAACGGCTACGCATCCTACGGCAACGACATGGTCTACTACAACTTCCTGAAAAAACTTGTCGATGACAGCGGCTATCAGAATGTTGTCATTGCCGCCGACGGCGACAGCGATACGCGCATTTCCAACGAAATGCCCGACGGTGTCTGGCGCACCCTGATGTGCGGACGCGAAAACCCCGTTCCGCAGCTGGAATTCAATCAGTCGGAGCAGCCCGGCATGCCGCAGTTCATCGTGGAATACTGGAACGGTCAGCACATGAGCACCGGAGAGCCGATCCGTCCGCGCGACCCGGTTCTGATCGTCGATAACCTGCGCAAAGCCCTTGAATGGGGCGCACACATCAATCTCTATATGTTCCACGGCGGAACGAACTTCGGCTTCCAGAACGGCGCGATGCTCAGTCTCGACGGCTGGTACTGCCAGCTCGTCACGAGCTACGACACCGCGGCGCCCGTCAGCGAAGCCGGCGACACTCGCGAGCTCTACCGCATGTACCGTCCGCTGTTCGCCAAATACAATCCGGAGTTCTCGCTCGACACTCCCGTCCCGCCGGATATTCCGAAGGCCGCATACGGGGAAATTGCCCTGACCGAGTTCGCCCCGCTTTCAGAAAACCTGGATGCACTTTCTCTCAACTCGACGGAAGCAGCATGTCCGCTCACAATGGAAGAAGTCGGCGGTGACTACGGGTTTGTGCGTTACACCACGCATCTGAAACCGCAGACATTCAAACTCCCCGTCAAGGTCCTCGGACTCAACGACCGCGCCTGGGTCTACTACAACGGGAAATTCGTTCAGCACATCTGGAAAGGGCACGAATCGTTCGCCGTAGAGACCGGCGACGGCGGCACGCTTGAAATCATCGTGGAGAACCGCGCCCGAACAAACTTCTACTGCAACACCGAGCACAACCGCAAAGGCATCACCGACGGCGTGATCCTCAACGGACAGCAGTTCCAGCACGGCTGGACAACCGCTGTCATGCCGATGGAAGATACGTCGAAAGTCGTCTATGGTCCGCTTCCGGAGTTTCCCGTCAAGAACAATATGGGATTTTTCCGGGCAAAATTCGAGATTGCGGACACTCCGGCGGATACGTTCCTGTATGTTCCTGCCGGCAACCGCGGATTCTGCCGCATCAATGGAATTCTCCTCGGACGCTACGACAAGAACGGACCGTTCAACACGCTCTACGTTCCCGCTCCGTTCCTGCGCAAGGGAAAAAACATCGTGGAAGTGTTTGAATACGACGACCTCGGCCGTCCGGCGGTTCAGTTTCTGGATCATCCGCTTGTCGGCGGACTCTGAGACGGGGTGTGCGCGGGAATCAACTCCCGCGCTTTTTATTTCCGTTTTCTCTTTTTCCGGAACTGCCGGAAAAGATCCTTCACCTCTTCAACAGTTTTTTCCACCTCGTCCGCCTCTACCGGAAGATTCAACCTGGAGGTTGCAAATTTGACCAGGCTCTTCGTTATATCCAGCTGAGGCTTGCGGAGCTTGCCGCGCACGGAAAGCGGAATCGTTGTCTGTGCGAGCTCCAGCATTGCATCCAGATTCAATTTGCCCGAAAGCAGTTCCACGGTTCCAGTCACAGACTCCCGTTTCAGCGTTCCGCCCTCAAACTCGAATTTATTCAAAGTCAGAACGCCGTTGGAGACAGAGGCGTCAAGCTTTCCGGAATCGAACCGCAGATTTTTCTTTCCCTCCGCAACCGCAAGCAGTTCGGAACGGAGAGCCTGGAAATCCGCAGGCAGAGTCTCCGGAGAAATCCGCTCCTCCACTTGCGGAACAGACTTCAAAGGAATCGTCAGAAGATTCAGAAAACTCTCCGTCCTTTCATTCCTTGCCGGAAATGAAAGGTTCCGGACGGAAGTCCTGAGTGTTCCGTTCAGATTCCGCTTCAGTTCCGTTTCCGTCAACCCCTTCCCAGAAAACGCCAAATTCAGCGATTCCAGAGTTCCGCTCACACCCGCAGCGTTTCCGTCAAACAGACGGTACAGCGGAGCAAGCGCGAGTTTCTCTCCGCGGAGAAAGCCTTCATAATACCAGTCGCCATCCCGTTCAGCCAGCATAAGACGCAGAGCGACAGGCGAATCATTCGCGGAGATCTTCATATTTTCAATCTGCAGCGTCCTCCTATTGACTGAAAGCGGTCCTTCCACTCTCAAGTTCAGGTCGTCGGCACAATGAATTTTCGCAAGTTTCAGCTGCAGATTTCCAAACGGAAAACAAGTCAGAACCGATTTAACAGGCTCAACGAAATCAACAGACTTGGCAGTTCCGGCGGGAACGGGCTTTTTGTCCGCGGTTTTCTGCTCCGCTTTTGCCGGCTTCGATGGCTGGAAACTCTGCCAGATCGTCTGAAGTTTTTCGGCGTCCGCAAAGCTGGAGGAGACCATCAGGGTTCCTGAAGAATCTACGGCATTGAGATCAAGAACCGGATTCTTGTTTTCCGTAACATTCAGCTGAAATTTCCGGACGTCACGCGACAAAGCGTTCATTCTAAAATTCTTTGTTTTTTCTACGTTATCCTGATACTCTGCTGAAAGCTGAACGGCAAGAGGGTTGCGCAGTTTTTCCGTGGTGAAATCCGTCAGAGCAAACGAACCGGAAAACTCATCGGCAAACGTTTCTTCGGAAATCCTGTAAAATTTAAATTCATCAATAAACTTGCGGAGCGCACCACGCTTCATACGCTCGGCGTCCTCTGGGGGAACACTGGCAAATAAAAGATGTTCCACCCTCCGGTTCCATTTCCACGAACCGTTCAGGACAAACGAACGGATTCCCAATGAATCCACCATTTTGTACGGCAGCGCCTTCTCGAACGGATGCGCAATGCGGAAGTTTGAAACAGAGACCTTCGCAAATTTTTCGTAAAACTCGGAACTGCCCTCCAGCGACAGCACTTCCGCGTTCCCGATTTTTCCGGAAAGCGTTCCGGAAAGCGTATTTTTACTGCCATGCTCATGCGTCAGCCGGAAGTTCGAACGCAAATCCAGCGGCTCGGATTTGCGCTCGCCGGACAAAGTCAGCTGCTCCAGGTCCACCGTTCCGGAAGCGGAAGTCATGCCGGAATTGAGGAAATCCAGATTGACGGAACCGGTCATCATTCCCGATTTCATCGGGAGTTTCTCCGTAACTCCAAGCAGCTTTGCAACCGTGGACAGGTTCACCTTCTTCATCTGCACCGACACCTGTCCCGCCTTCGGGAGATACCCGGTAGGCGTGCTCAGAATCACCACCTGTTTCGGCGCGGACAGTTCCAGATTCAGCGAACTTGCCGGCTCCTGCAGCGAAAGCTTCAGAGTCGACACGGCGAATTCATCACCGTTCTTCGCGCCCTTGAAGGAAAACTCGGAATTGAACTTGCGCGACTCCCCGGCAAACTGGTCGGCAGTCATCAAGGACTTCCCGGCGACATCCACCGATTTGAACCCGGGCGCGGCGTCAACATTAAGCGAGGCGGTCACTTCAACCCCCCGGACGGGATCTTCCACAAGTGCGGAAAGAATCTTGTCGGAAAGTTCCGAACGGACCGAACGCAGCTGAATATCCAGTTTTCCCGAAGCGTCGTCAAGAAACATCCCCTCCGCCTGAGCATTCAGGACGGGAACGGAGTTTGCTTCAAACACGCGGAAGTGCGAATCGGAAACGGAAATTTCATTCCCCTTCCGCTCCAGATTCAGCGTTGCATTGAGAGCGAGGTTCACCGCCCGCTGTTTCACAACAACCTCGGTGCATTCCGTATCAAACGCAAGCCGCACGGATTCCGGCAGAATCGAACCGGACGGGAGGCGCATGTCAAGCGAACCTTCGACATGTGCGCCGGAAAATTTGAGTTCATCCGAATTCACGGAAGCCGCTGCGCTGAATTTGAAGCTCGGCGACATTCCCTGGACGATGTTCGAGGCGGAAAAGGCGATTCCGGAAAGTTCATAGCGCGTCCGACCGCAAACAGCGGCGACGTCCGCATCGTAAATGCTGATTTTTTTCACCGAATAAGAATACGGATGTTTCCTCTTCTTCCGCACGCGCGCTGCCCCTGCCCTCCCCTGTTTCCGATACTCCGGAGCTTCGCGCCGTCCGTCGGACTTCAGTTTCAAACGAACGATTTCGAGTTCGGGAATATCGACATGCCGGGAAAAAAGAAGAGGCAGAAAGCGGATGTTCATGCGCAATTTTCCGACCAGCAGCTCCCTCGAACAATAATCCCCTCCGGAAATCTTCAGCTCTTTCGCCTCGACGGATGGAGTCATCAGAAGAGAGACGGATACTTTTTCCGCCTCAATATCATATCCGGTCATCTTTCCCGCGACGGGCAGCCAGAGGGATTTCACGACCGGCGCTGAAAGCAGGATGTTGTAGATTGCGATCAACAGCGCCGCAACTCCGAGAATCCAGAGAATTCTTTTTGATTTTTTTGTCATCCTGCACCTCAATCAGCGCGAGAAGAGCGGGAATTCCGTTGCGTTCACGGTTGCGCCGCAGTGCGGACATTTCTGCGGCAGTTCCGTAACGGGCCGCCCGATTTTTGTTTCCGGCGCCCCCTCCTCGCCATTGTAAAGCGTCACAAACTCCTGACGGTTGCAACGCGGACAGCGGATCTGAAAAATCCGTACGTTTTTATTTCTTTTGAGCTGGTCGGAAGGATCAACCTTATTCGTTTTAATCGCCATAGCGCATCCTTTCTGAAAAATTCACCATAAGATAAACACATTCCCGGACAAAGTCAATAAAAAAAAACAGATTTTCAGAAAATATTTTCCGGAGAAACAACGGAGCAATGCAGATTTCATTCCCCCGCGAAAATGAAATCTGCAAATGTCTTTCACTTATTTGATGCTGTATTCCACGCCGTCGATGAACGCCGCACCGGCTTCCGCCGTTTTGGTCAGACCGATGCGCAGA
>URNX01000087.1 GCA_900549415.1 uncultured bacterium | reverse complement strand
ACACCACCATTTTTGCAATGGAGTATCAAGCATAAAACCCAGAAAACCGAACCCGAAACTTGCCAGAATAAACACTAAAACTGTCCAACGCTTCTTTTTGATTGCAATCGGCAACAGCAGGATTCCGGCAAGCTCATACCACGCCGCACTGATGAATGCGGGTAATTTCCAGAAGCGGCTTTTTTTCAAATCATTCCGCAGAATTGTATAGAAATTTTTTGTGAAAGTCAGAAATCCATAACCATAAGTTAAAAGGCAAATACAGAAAAGTAAAAAAACGATCAACGCCCAGACAATGGCATTAAAAGTAGAATCTGCTGCCCAATTCGGAGTGATTTCTGCAAAAAGCCACAATGCAAGCGGTAAAATTGCGCCAAAGCAAATCATCCATGCCATGCCGAACATTGCCCCTGACAGGGGTGTGTGCCGCATAAAGAAGCGATAGAAAAATTTTTTACGTTTGCAGTGTTTTAAGCTTTTATTTTTCATTGCGAATCCCTGCTCGATAAGGAGCTCTCCGTGGCAATTCTGAACAAACATTCTTTGTCAGAGAATACTTTAATATCCCTTGAGCGTTTTTTCAACTCCTCTTTTTGAAATTCTGGTATATTTGCTGTCCGGAGTTTCCAATTTTTTGACAATGGGCTGGCTCGTGCAGAGCGAAACGCCCGGAGTATTTTCACCGGGGGAGAACCTCCAATGAAAATACCCGGAGAAAATTCAGTTTGACAGGGCTTTTAATTTTGCGGCGCAATTGCTGGTTATGGCGTCAGCTCCAAATTTGATATACTGTTCCGCCTGTTCAGGTCTGTCAACCGTCCAGACAGAAACATAAAAACCTGCATCTTTCAACGCTTTTATATATTCCGCATTGAACACGTTTTCCTTTGCTTCGCCGTCAATTCCGTCCGCATTCAGCTCTCTCAGTATGGCAATGGTGTTTGAAACAGATTTTGAAATATCTGTTTCGGCATCAGAAAAACCTGTCAGCCAGAGGGCTTTGATGTCCGGCATGCACTGTTTGCTCAAGCGGATCATTTCCTTATGAAACGAGATGACCACAATCTGTTCGTGCGCAACTCCTTCCGTTTCAAGCAAATCGCGCAGTGCGGGGACGACCCGTTCATCATTTTCTTTTATTTCCACAAAAAATTTGCGCCCGGGACGAAGCAGGCGGAGGGCATCGCGAAAAGTCGGAATCCGTTCTCCACGAAAGGCTTCCATTTTATTGCAGACATCCACACGCTCGATTTCAGAAAAAACAGAATCTTCGATCCGGATATTTTTGTCTCCGGTGCGCCCGGTCATGGAATCGTGAATGCAGACGAGAACTCCGTCGGATGTCAGATGAATGTCCGTTTCCATGCCGTCGGTATCGCGTTCCATTGCCAGTTTGAATGAGCTTAGCGTGTTTTCGGGCGCATCCAGCGATTCGCCCCGGTGAGAAATCCATTCAGTTTGTTTCATATCAACTCCTTTTTTGTTGAGTGTGTTTCAATTGATTTTCCCATTCCGTCTGCAGTTCCCCAAGGTCCCGGAATTCATAGTCCGGAACGATGGTACCGGATGCATGGGCGGCTGCGGATGAAGTGATCAGGCAGGTGAGCGCGCCGGCATTGGCGCCGACGGCAATATCGGTTTCCATGCGGTCGCCGATCATCAGACATTCTTCCGGACGGAAGCCGTTATGCGCGGCGGCTGAGCAGAGCATTCCGGGATCGGGCTTGCCGAGAACTTTTAGCTTCGCATGTGCGGAATATTCCAGCGCTTTTGTAATCGAGCCGCAGTCAACAAGCAGGGATTCCTGATCCGTCGGACAGGAGGCGTCAGGATGAGTGGCGAACCCCGGAACTCCTTTTTGCAGCCAGTAGGCCGCTTTGCAGAGTTTTTCAAAAGTCAGCGAACGGTCAAATGCAACGATTACACACTGCGGAGCTTCCGGGGAAAATTCGAACCCGGCTTCCTGAAATTCCGGAATGAGTTCCGACATGCCAAGCAGGAAAAATTTTTTAAGATCCGGATGATTCTGGCGGAGATAATCAATCGTATACTCCACGGAGGAATAAAAATCGCTCTCCTTTGCGGAGCATCCCATGGCGTGGAGTTTTTCGACATAGCCTTTCCGGCTGTACGAGGAATTGTTGGACATAAAAGTGTAACGGATTCCCTGTTTTTTCAGGAAATCCAGGAACGGCAATGTCGCAGGGTACAGGCGGGTTCCTTCATAGATTGTTCCGTCCATATCCAGAAATACCTGCTTTATTTCAGCTAAGGAGCGCATATCGTCTTTCTGTGTTTAGTTGCTTGTTTAGTAAAAATATACATTGGAATAAATAAAAATCAAGAGGCTGCAGCATTTTTCAGGGATTTTTTTATAACGGACAGTCGGTGCAATACTCGCGGCGCTGACATTTCGTGCAGCAGGCGCCGCGCCAGACAGAGTCGAATTGTTCGGAAAGCGGTTCGACAAGCGCAGGATCATCGGTCAGAATGCCGTTTTCAAAATTGCGGCGGTTCTCTCCTTTTGCACCCATCCCGGCTCCGGTGAGGTTGGCACTGCCGAAGTAGGCGCGCTCGCCATCGGCAATGATGCATTTGAAATGTACGCGCGGGCATAAAACGCGTTCCATTCCAGACCAGAGTTCCGGGAACCGGTCGAAGTCCTGGCGGAATGCCGGGCCGGGCTCTTTGGCGTGGATCAGGCGGAGCTCAACCCCGCGCAGCAGCAATTCAGACAAAATCTGCAGAAATGGAACCATCTGTTTGCGGAGCCCGGGTTTTTCCACATACATGTCTTTGATATCCGCGGTCGCGATCCAAAGACGCTTTTTCGGGAGGGAACCAGGTCTGCAATTACGGATGTATAGATTGTTCTGTTTGAAATAAAAACAGTTTCCATTTTTAACCTTCTATGTGTCAAAAAATGATATGCATATTTCAGATTTTGCTCCTTTAATCTGCAAAATATGTTGAACAGTTTTGATGAAATATAATGTAGCATTCAACCGCAGAAAATCAAGTCCGGCGGGGGAAGAAGAACGAAGGCGGATAAATTTTTTTAGAAAATTCGGACTTTTTAATAATTTACACTTGCATTTTTGCGTTTCGTGTGTAACAGTGTTTACGGATGCAACAGGCAAACGAAAGGAGTCGCTTATGAAAACCTACGTTCTTGACACCAATGTTCTGCTTTACAGCGCGCAGTCGCTGGAAGCGTTCGAAGACAACCGTGTTGTTATTCCGATGGCGGTCATCGAAGAACTCGACAAGTTCAAAAGGCATCAGGATGAACTCGGACGCAACGCCCGGCATGTGATCCGCAGGCTTGACGAACTCCGCCGCAAAGGCTCCCTTTTCAACGGGGTTCCGCTTGACAACGGGAACGGAAAACCTGCGGGAATTCTGCAGGTGATCGTCGGATCCGGAGAGGTCGTCGAAGGCATGGATATGAATCAGCCGGACAACCGCATTTTGCGCGTGGCCTGGCAGCTGCATCAGGAGCATCCGGACGAAACGGTCATTCTGATTTCCAAAGACATCAATCTGCGTATCAAGGCGGACAGTCTCGGCATTCCCGTTGAGGATTTTGAGCGCGAGCGCGTCAATTTCGACGAGCTCTTTTCGGGTGAGCGCGAGCTGGAAGTTCCCGCAGCGGCAATCGACAATTTCTATAAAAACGGATTTCTGGAGCTCGAAGATTCGCTTTATCCGAACGAATTCGCCGTGCTGCGCGATGAGAACAAGCGGTCGGCGCTCGGCTGGAAGCGCGGGAAACGCATTGAACCGATTCCGCGCGAATTTTCGGACAAGGCGTGGAATGTCACTCCGCGCAGCAAGGAACAGCGTATGGCGCTCGCGATCCTGCTTGATCCTTCGATTCAGGTCGTGACGCTTGTCGGACAGGCGGGGTCGGGCAAGACTCTGCTCGCGCTGGCCGCCGCGCTCGAATGCACTCTGCAGCGCAATCAGTATGACAGCATTCTCGTTTCGCGCCCGATCATCCCGATGGGCAATGACCTCGGGTATCTGCCGGGTTCGAAAGACGAAAAACTTGACGTCTGGATGCAGCCGATTTACGACAATCTCGATTTTCTGCTTCGCAACGACAAGCATGACATTCAGGTTGTGCGGCGGCAGATCGACGAGCTCAAGCGGACGCGCAAACTTGAACTGGAAGCGCTTACCTACATCCGAGGACGCAGCATTCCGAAGCAGTTTGTGATCGTCGACGAGGCGCAGAACCTCACGCCGCATGAGGTAAAGACGATAGTCAGCCGCGCGGGCGAAGGAACGAAGATGATTCTGACCGGAGACCCGTACCAGATCGACAACGTTTATCTGGATTCGTGCAGCAACGGTCTTTCCTACATCGTGGACCGCTTCAAAGGGCTGGCGCTTCACGGACATATCACGCTTCGCAAGAGCGAGCGCAGTCCGCTTGCCGCCGCGGCCGCGGAACTGCTTTGACTGAAGACGGGCAAAAACGCCCCCGGAAAAGCCTGGGTGGGGTATCGCCGGGCTTTCCGGGGGCGCAAATTTTCTTTTTACGCGATGACCGCCCAGTTCATATCGACGCCGCGTCCCATCTCGTTCCATTTCGAGAAGTCGCCGTTTGCGTAGTAACCGAGCATTCCGGAGGAGTACTGACGGACAAGAAGATCGTCCTTTCCGTCGCCGTTGTAATCGCCCGCACCGACGATGAACCAGTCGTTCGCATCAAGCTGTCCGAGGCTGGCATAACTGGAAGTCTGACCGTTTTCGAGCTTGACAACCGAGCCTGTATCCTTGTGGAAAAGCACGAGATCGTCCTTTCCGTCTCCGGAGAAATCGCCGATCGCGCGGACATCCCATCCGTCGCCGAATCCGCCGAGCGAGGAGAAGTTGGAGTTGATGTCCGTCGTGTAGAAGTTGGTTCCGTTCCGGAAGAGGATTTCATCTTTTCCGTCGCCGTTGAAATCGCCGGTTCCGAGCATGGTCCAGTTTTTGTCGAATCCGCCGCTGATGGAGACCCAGTTGTCGCTTCCGTCGGTCCAGACACCGACCGCGCCGAGCTCCGCCGCATGCCAGACGATCGAGTTTTTGCCTGCGTTTCCGGTCATGTTACCGACCTTGACGGTCCACTGAATGTTGTCCGGATTGTTGAGGAAGCTGATGTTTTCCCATGTGCTCATATCGCCGTCCTTGCGATACCCGACGTACGCCCCTTTGACTCCGTTGACCGTGACATTGCCGAGCATGACGACGTCCGCTTTTCCGTTTGCGTTCATGTCGTACGCCCCGACGACCTCCCATTCCGCCGGTTCGGGGAGTCCCTGTCCCTTCCAGGTATTGGACCCGTTCATCCAGAAGCCAATCTGATGATCGACCTTATACTGGAACATCACATCGCTGACTCCGTTGCCGTCAATGTCTCCGGCGGGGGATTTGGACGGTCCGCTTGCGGTGACTGTGAGTGAGAGTGCGGCGTTATTACGGGTGAGTGTGTAGGAATTGCCGCCTGCATTGAGTGTGCCGCCGATGGAGAGCGAACCGAGCGTGTTTCCGCTTTCGTTTTTGACAGTGATCGTTCCGTTGAAGGCTCCGGCGCCGTTTGCGAGTTTATAGGAACCTTCCGCCTGCGAACCGGAAACGGTGATGCTGTAATTTGCTCCGGCCAGGAGACTCATGTCATTGAGGATGACGCGGTTGCCGGCCTTGAGATCCACGAGGTTGAAGTTGAGCGTTCCATTGGAAACGGTCGCGCCGTTTTTGACAGTGATCGTTCCTGCGGCATTGAGAGTTCCGGTCAGAATCGCTCCGCTGGAGAAGATAAGAGTTCCGCCGGACATCACATTTCCGCCCGATGCGGCCGCCTTGCTGAAAATGGTTGCCGTTCCGCCTGCAAGCACCTGTGTATCGCTTGCAACGTTGCTGTTGGAGACGGCGAGTTTTCCTCCGCGGCAGACGGAAGTCCGTATGAGCTGAGCTCCTGCGGACATGCCGAGATTGGAGTTGGAGAGCACAAGGTCGTATGCTTTGGCTCCGGCAGAGAGAATGATCGTTCCTTCGGTTCGAAGTTCGGTTCCTTTGACTGTACCGCCGTTGGCGACGTACATTGTGCCGCCCTTGACACTTCCACCGCTTGCGGTGGCGCCGTTGTAGATGATTTGGGAACCTGCGGCTTGGGATGTGTTTTCTGCGTAACCGCCACTCTTGACATGAAGTTTGCAGGAGCTATTTAGGATTGTATTAATAGCTTTTGCTCCACTATTGATTTCCATTGATGCAAAAGAATACCCTCCTTGTAAAGTTGTTCCTGAAGCGATCCATCCATCAGCAAGCGTCATATATCGGGCTTGATAGACCGTCAGATTTTGCATGACACCATCTCCAAGAATAATTTCTTTACCTTGTGATGTTCCGGAGATATAAGAGTCTGAGGTAAAGTCTCCTATCATGGTCCCATTGGCACTGATAAGTAGATCTGTTGCTGACGCTCCAGCATTGAGTAATAAAGTTCCTCCTGTAACGACGGTCCTATCGGTGAGTCCCCCTGAAAGAATGTCTTGTGTTCCTGATACCTGTTTTGTTTTTTGGATATAGCCTCCATTGGAAACGGTAAGATATGAATTCTTGTCCATGGTGGTATCAATAGCAGATCCTCCATCAAGGATATTCATTTTTGCCGCATTATAATCTCCTTGTAAAGTTGTTCCTGAAGCGATCCATCCATCAGCAAGCGTCATATATCGGGCTTGATAGACCGTCAGATTT
>URNX01000086.1 GCA_900549415.1 uncultured bacterium | reverse complement strand
ACGCTTCGGGAAAAGGGAGACCAGCTCCGCAAAACGGATGAAATCCGCATGGAACGGCTCCAGCAGCTGGCGGCAAAACAGAAACTGACGAATGCCGAGATGGCGGAAGCGCGTATGCTGGCATCCAAACTGCAGAAAAAATACGGCGAACTCGGGATCACGATCAGCGACAACGCCATGCGGATTACCGCGCTGGGAGCGGCGGCGTCACGGATCGGAAGCATGGAACTTTCTGTCGAGGACAACGGCGACCTTGACAAGTTGCGGAAATTGAAAGCGTTGTCACTGAAAGTCACACTGGATGTGGATCAGCAGAACGACGCGGAACGCCTGATCGGCGAACTGTCGAAGAAATACGGCGATCTCGGTGTCGCGGTTGACCGGACAGCGGGAAAGATCGTCAGACTCAACAGCGTTGCGGCAAATCTCCGGGAACTTTCCCTCAAAATCTCCGGAACGGAGGACGCGGAAAAGGTCAGCCGTCTGCAGGAACTTTCCAAAATGCCGAAGCTGGACGCGTCCGGAATTGCGGAGGCAAACACCCTGCTGGAACAGCTCAGAGCAAAATACGGCGATCTCGGACTTTCCGTGGATACGGTCAGGGGACGCATCGTTGCCTTGACGGAAGCGCAGAGGCAATTTACCGCAGCAGCACAAATCATTCAGGCAGGAAATGATCCGCAGAAGGAGACGCATCTTGCCCGGCTGGAGCGGCTCAGGCAGTTGGCGGAACAGGAAAAGCTGACCGCTGCGGAACAACAGGAAGCGCAAACCATCGTCAATGCGCTGAACGGAGCCTACAACGACCTCGGGCTTGGAATCGATACGATCACCGGGAAACTGAATCTTGCCGCCACGGCGCAGGACAAGTTCAATGAAGCCATGAAAGCGGCAACACTTGGGGAGCTGGATGCGGAAATCGCCGAACTGGAATCCCACCTCAAGGAACTTCAGGCTGAAAACGAGGCTCTGCTCTCCTTCTGGAACAACAACCTTTGGTCGCGTATTTCCGGCAGACAGGAAGAAGCGCAGAAGAAAATCGAAGCCAACGGCGATCGTGTCATGGGCTACCGTCAGAAGCTCGGAGCATTGCAGAAACGCCGTCAGGCGCTTCTGCAAGGAAAACCCGGCGCAACGACCGGCGAAAAAGAAAAACCGGCGACAACGGAGGAAAAAGTCGAGGCGGAAAAACAACGCCGCCGGGCAGCGTCCGACAATGCGGACACTGCCGCAAAACGTGTCGCGGAAATCGAAAAACAGCTTGCAAGGGAACGCAAGAGCGAACTTGAAAATGAGATTGACGAGATCATCGCGCTTCGCGACGAATACAAACAGCTGATTCAGACGATGCTGGATTATGAAAAATCGAAGCCTGACAGGGAACAGGACAAGGCGAAGATCAGGGAACTGGAAGGAAAACTTGCCGGAGCGGACCAGACCGCGAAAGACCGTATCGCAAGGGCGCGGGAAAAAGCAGCCCGGAAAATGAAGGATGATGTCGCCTCCTATCGGGAGCGTTTTCAGGAATCCGAACAGAGTGTTCAGGAACGCCGCGCGGAAGCGGCGCAGGATCGCAAAATCGACGAAACACTGAAAAGTGATCCTGCCGCGGGACAGCAGATGCTGCAGGAGCTGATTGCACACTATCAGAAAGAAGCGGCGGCGGCAAAGGCACGGTTCGAAAAGGAACTGCGTGATGCGCAGGCAGACGGAAAAATCGATGATGCCGAACGCAGAAAACTGGATGATGCTCACAGTGCCTATGCCCGGTCGGAGTCGCTCGCGGACAAATACTCCGAGCGTCTGCGTTCGGCTCAGGACGGGACTCTTGATGCTGCGGATAGAGCGTCGAAAACACAGGGTGCCTTCCTTGCTGCGGCGCTGGAAAATCTTGGGGAATCCAGCGCCGCCGACCGTACCGCCAAGGCAACGGAGACGATTGTCGCCAATACGAAGAAAACCAACACACTGCTGAAAAAACAAAACGGCATGGGAACATTCGCCTGATGGAAAGGAGTTTTTATGGCAAACGAAATCCGGGTGGAAAAATGTTTTTACGATCTGAATGAATCCATGGACCGCTACGGCAAGCTGTCCGGCGCGGAAGTTCCGTATCTGGTGTTTGGAGCGGAGGAGGAGCTGGAAGCGCTGAATGCGGTTCGGGAGGCTTCGGTGGAGAAACTGGGAAATTTGAAACGGCAGACTTTGGAAATCTCTGAACGGATCAATCAGGATACTTTCAAGGTTCTAGTCACCTATGAACTCGACGTGTTTGACGGAATTGAAGGCGTGAGCGAACCGGAACCGAGCTTTGCGTTCGATACCGGAGGGGGGAGCAAACATGTCAATCAGAGCATTGCGACGATGTCCAGAACTCCGGCGGACGCCCCGGATTACGGCGGAGCCATTGGAGTGGATGCGGACGGGAATGTGAACGGAATCGACATCACGATGCCTGTGATGAATTTTTCGGAAACTCACTACTTCCGTGCGTCGAGAGTCACAACCGCTTACAGGAAGCGTCTTGCGGAACTGACGGGAACCGTGAACATCGGCAAATTCAAAGGCTATGCTCCCGGCGAGGTCCTTTTTCTCGGTGCAAGCGGAACACGGCAGGGAAATCATTCCGGTGACGACTGGGAGATCACCTTCCGTTTCGCGGTATCTCCGAATCAGACAGATCTGAAAGTCGGTGATCTGACCGTCAAGGAGAAGCTGGGCTGGGACTACCTCTGGGTGCGTTATGCCGATGATGTTTCGGAAGATCGGAAAAGTCTCATTAAAAAACCGGAAGCGGCTTATGTGGAGCGTGTCTATCAGACCGCAGATTTCGGCGGATTGGGGATCAGATCATGAACAAAGTGAAAACTGGCGATCCGATTCAGATAAAAGCTTCCACCTGGAACTCGTTTATTGATGCGGCGGAGTATGTGAAAAATCTCCAGTCCGACCAGGGCGGCAGTCCGCTTAAGAACGGCAATTACAGCGGTGTAGTCCTGCTGAAAAACGGGGAAAGCACATTGTTCCCCCGTTTTTCAGCGATGGCGGTCGCGGACGTTCTGATCCGGCCGGAGGCGAACGAACCGGAATTTACCGGAAGATGTCCGGCGTTTCTCGGCAGGAAAGTAACAAGCGCGTATGAAGAATATCCGTATGCGGTCCTTTTGGAACCTGTCGATGCGGGGAAAATCGGCAGGGCGCTTCTGCTGGGAATTGTTCCGGCAAAGGTGAACATTCTTGATCCGGAACATAAGTTCGCCGAGCCGACAGTCGGGAATTCTGCGGGAGCGATGCAGTCGGCGGCAGACGGCGTTGCCAGGATTCTCTGGAAAGCAGGGAATTCGGGAAGTCAGTGGTGCATGCTTCAGCTTGGCGGAGCCGGATCGGGCGGAGGCGGAGACGACAGGGTTCATTTATGCAGAGTGACGGGCGGAAGCGCCGGAGCCGGATATGCGGTCGATGTGTATGCGGACGGCTGGGAGTCCGGGCGCACGGGAACGGGCGTTCTCTATGTCGCGGAACTTGCTTTGAACTCCGCGATTCCAGCAGGTAGCTGGATCATCGGACACCGGATTGCAATTCAGACGACTGGAGGAAATGAAACATGAGTTTTCAATATATTCCGACTCTGATGCAGAGTCCTCCGATTCCGAACTGGAACCCGCAGAAGGGGTTCTGGCGCGGACTCGGGGCGGACTCAGGACTGCTTGCGTTCAACACGAACAGCGGCAACCTCAACTATTACGTCATTACGCAGAACCTCTGGACCTATCGTCTGAAAATCGACAATATTGTCTATTCTCCGGTTTTCAATGATGTCAACGGCTTCATCTACTGGCAATACGGTTCCAGCTGTTATTATTATTCCAGGAATTACGGCTGGATTCTGTACAATCGTTTTCCCGGATATGAACCGCGGGAAAACTACAACTCTGAAACGAAACAGTATGAGGGCGATGCTTTTTACGCAGGTTATCCGCCATCTGTCAAAGATGGAGCTTACACTTATCTTCAGCCTCGCGGAACGAACCGCAACGGGGGCGGAGCGAACAAAATGCTCTATTTCGATTTTCCGCACTGGCAGAGTGTGAATCGGATGCAGTTTGGAAAATATGAACCCAGAGGAGGAGTTTCCGGAGACAAATATTTCGGTCTTCCCTGCTGGCGGGACAACCAATCCAATTATTACGTCCGGTCATTGGAAAAGAAAAACGGGTATTTCTCCTATGGAGGCATCCGCCGTGAAAACGGGAAATGGCTTCTGGGAGATTTGAACAGCCCATCCGGCTGGTGGGAAGGTGAAGAACCGAAGAAGGAAAAGCCTGTGACATTTCAATTCTGCAAAGTGGAAGATTCCAAAATTACAGGAAGCAGCCGGACGCTTTTGTTTTACGACTATGTTCAGGGAGATGAGACAGCGCCTGCTTATCTGGGAGAGGTCGCGATATGGAGATGATTCAGTATACTCCTCCGGTTTCCTGGGATGACAAGGGGATGGACTGGGAATCTCCCGACCCGGGAAACATGAACTGTTTTGCGGCAATCCGGGAGGCGCTTGCAGAAAGGGCGATTCTGGCGGAACGGCCGCTGGACAGCGCACTGTTCAACATCATGCGCTTTCGTCCGTGGAGCATGACGTCAGTCAATGCGATCCGGAATGCAGTTTACATGCTTGCTCCATATTTTGTAAATATGGAGTTCGAAGACTACAGAGAGGATCTTTCTGATTTCCCCAAGATGTGGAGTTACGGGAATCTGATTGAATCGGAAGATTGCCGGATCTGCGAGCTTCCGGGGAAAGGAAGTTTCAATGCGCCTGCATGGTCGGCATGGCTGAAAGCGGTAAAAAACGCAATCAACAAACTGACTGCTGTAAATTTCACAAAAGTTTCCGGACAGTATTTCTCGCGTTCGGGAACGGAACATGATCCTCCGTTTTCAGAATCCATTTCCAGTGCATTGAAAGAAGCGCTTGAGGGAGAGCCGAACACGGGAACATTTTCCAGTTTTCCGCAGGAGTTCTATTCCTGGTCGGGAAATACCGATTACAAGAAAAATTCAGACGGAACCAATGGTTACTGCGGTTATGCGCAGTCCCGGAGCATTGTCATCAAGACGGAGCAACGACCTCATCCAACGGCGGAATGCGATCTGATTTTCCGTTACAAGGTCTTCGCACCGGTCAGACCGGTTTCCTACTCCTCGGAGCTGCAGAAGAGCACCCTTGATTTGGGAAACAGCGGACTTTCCCCGGGAATCCATACCATCCGGACACACTGGTCGCAGGGCACGGATCTGGACATTTCCATCGGCGGAAATGTGGATGACATTCCCAGGAATTCCAGCGTTCCCGTCAGCGATTACAGAACCGATTATGATTTCGACGGGAACATCGCCGGTTATTCCAGAATACTTGGGCGAAGCAGTAAAACCGGTTATGAAGGCGTCGTTTACTGCGTGCTGGACTTCGCCGTTGAAAACGGATTCAGATTTCAATGAGAAAGGTTTTTTATGCAGATCATCACCATGTATCTGCGGGCGGACAGCGTCAATGCCCGTCTCGTGGATTCCTACAATCAGACGATCAGCTCACTGCCCGCGCTGACGCGCGGAATGCGCGCGGAGCTGATCCTCAAACTCCTGGACGCGGAAGGCGAGCCGCTCAGTGGAGATCTTGCCGATTACGCCTCCTGGGATTTCGTGATCGCGGACGACTGGAACACCGCGACTCCTCCGCAAGTCCGGGTCACAGACGGCATCACCGTTTCCGGAAACGAAGTCCATATTCCTCTGACGGAAACCAACACGGAGGAATTGATTTCCGCTCTGGGTGCTGTGGAAAGCAGGAACTTCGGCTGTGAACTTGCCGGATTTGAAGCTGGCGAGACCGCTCCGGGTTTTCTGATCCAGTTCAACATCAGCATCCGCAACCGTCGGGGCGATGCGGGGACAGGCACACCGGTTCCGGTCTCGGACGGAAACTATTCCGCTGCTCAGGTCCGGGCGCTTTTCGCCGCAAAACTCGAAGTCCAGCTCTCCGATGACGGGTTGGAATGGTATTCCTTCCCGTTGAACCCGACAGTGACCATCAAAGACGGGAAAACCGGCGAGAAAAACACAACGGAAGAAACAATGGAACTTCCTCAGACTGCAAGACTTTACCGCTTCCGAAATGAGGCGGTCGGTCTGGAATGGAGCGATCCGCTTCCGCTGATCATCGGTCCGCGCGGACTCCGTTCCACGATCCGGGTCGGAACCGTCACAACCGGTGCGGAAACGGATCCCGCAGCCGTCACCAATTCCGGCGATGAACACGACGCCGTGTTCGACTTTGTCATCCCGCAGGGAATCAAAGGCGAAGCCGCAAGCGTGAAGATTGGAAGTGTCTCCACCGGAACGCCGGAGGCGCAGGCATCCGTCACCAATTCCGGCGATGAACACAATGCCGTGTTCAACTTCTCCATTCCACAGGGAGTTCAGGGCGTCCCCGGCACTGAATCTTACCTTTATGTGGCTTATGCGGCACAGAACGATGGTCAGGGATTTTCCCTGACTCCGGCAAATTCACTCAGGTATCGTGCGGAGATCATCTCACGGACACCGATCGCCGATCCCTCATGGAACGATTTTGCCAATGCGCAGTGGGTCAAATATCTCGGCGATGATGCAACGGTCTATGCCGACATGCTTGTTGCCGACCAGAATACATCCGTGGCAAAAGTGACACGGATCGTCTTTGAAAACGCAACCATCAGAAAGGGGATTGACGGTGAAGTCATCGTAAATTTTAACGG
>URNX01000085.1 GCA_900549415.1 uncultured bacterium | reverse complement strand
TTATTTTATTTCAAACAAAAGATTTTCTTTTTTCTCCGAAAAAAGAGACAAGAAGACAAGAAATTTTCCATCTTTTTCCCCTCCCCGTTTGCTTTTTCACGGAAGAACGGAAATATTATGTCAGACGATCATTTATGACAAACCCAAACAAGGAGATCGGATCAAATGAAAATTTCTCAGAAAAATCTCGCGGCTCAGCTCTACACGCTCAGAGAGTTTACCAAGACTCCCAAAGATATCGCGGAAACCATGAAGAAAGTCAAACAGATCGGCTACGACGCCGTGCAGATTTCCGCTCTCGGCCCCATTGATCCGAAAGAACTCGCGGCAATCCTCGACGGCGAAGGACTCGTCTGCTGCGCCTCTCACGACGGCGGCGAAGATCTCTTCAACAAAACCGATGAACTCATCGAAAAACTCCATGCCGTCAAATGCGCGTACACCGCCTATCCCTGGCCGCACACAAGCCCGAAGACGGAAGAGGAATGGATCGCGCTCGCAAAGCGTCTTGATGCCGTCGGAGCCAAACTCCGCGAAGCCGGAATAACCCTCTGCTATCACAACCACAACATCGAATTCGCAAAATACAACGGCAGAACTGCGCTCGACATCATCTATTCCGCCTCCTGCGCCGACAACCTCAAGGGTGAACCCGATACACATTGGGTTCAGCTCGGCGGCGCAAATCCGGTCACGTGGTGCCGCAAGCTTTCCGGACGCCTCCCCCTCCTCCACATGAAGGACACCGCGTACATCAACGGCCAGTCCATGATGACCGAAATCGGAAACGGCAACCTCGAATGGAAAAATATCGTCGCCGCCGCAGACGAAGCCGGATGTAAATGGTACATTGTGGAAGAAGACACCTGCCCAGGCAACCCCTTCGACTCCCTCAAACAGAGCTATGAATACATCAAACAGGAGCTTTTCTAATGTATTTCACAGGTTTTGCAGATGAAGCTTCCGGCAATATTGACACGCAGATCAAGGTGACAAAAGAGCTCGGCTGGAGCAACATCGAGTCGCGCGCCCTCTTCGGGAAAAACCTCGGAAGCATTTCCGATGCGGAGTTTGAGCAGCTTCAGGAGAAGCTCGCCGCCTCCGGAGTCTCGATCAACTGCTACGGCAGCGCGGTCGCCAACTGGGCGAACCCGATCACCGAATCGCCGGAAAAATCCTATACGGAAATGCGCAACGCCCTGCCCCGAATGCAGAAGCTCGGAACAAAAATGATCCGCATCATGAGCTTCGCCGTCCCGCAGGAACTCAAAGCGACCGCGTGGGAACTCGAAGAAGAGGTCATCAAGCGCCTTCAGGTCATTGTCAAAATGGCGGAGGACGCCGGCGTAATCTGTGTGCATGAGAACTGCATGAACTGGGGCGGACTCTCCTACGAACACACCCTGCGTCTCTGCGAGCGCCTCGGCTCCTCCCCTGCGTTCCGTCTGGTTTTCGACACGGGAAACCCGGTCTTCAACGATGACTACAGCAAGACTCCGCTCCGCAAGCAGAGCTCCTGGGAGTTCTACAGAAACGTCAGAGATTATGTTGTCTACATCCACATCAAAGACGGCAAGATGATCGACGGCAACATGAAATTCATGTTCGGCGGTGAAGGCGACGGCGATGTCCGCCGCATTCTGACCGACGCCTTTTCGCGCGGCTACGACGGAGGAATTTCCATTGAACCGCACATGAACAAGGTCTTCCACGATCCGAACGGTGAAGTCAACGAAAGACTTTGCTGCGAAAATTACGTGGAATACGGCCGGCGCATGGAAGCGCTTGTTGCAGACATCAAAAAATCCCTTTGAGCCATTTTTCCGCCGCCCGTCCAGCTGGATTGGGCGGCGGATTTTTTTGCTCTAAAGGGAAAAATAATTTTCGGAATTTTCGGAGATTTTACTTTTCCGGAATCCAGAAACCGAAGTTGTGGCGGTAACGGTGATTGAAAAGCGTACCGCTCCAGGTCTTCTGAAGACGGCGTGTGACTCCGGCGTTGTCGTCCGCTGAAATGTCAAATGAAACCGGAGCGCCCGGCGGAAGACGGAGCTCGCTCCACGGAAGTTCAAGATGCGCATTCCAGCCGGACGGCGTATCCGTCACCGTCCAGCGGATGTTCGAAGGATTCACATCACCCAAAACATCCAGACGCGCAGGTTTGCCCTCCGCTCCGGCTGAAAGAAACAGACGGAATGTATCCTTGCGATACTCGCGGCGCTCAATATCCGCCAATGGAGAACGGTCAAAATAGAACTCCAGACAATCTCCTTCCCAGAAATCCGGGACACAGAATCTGCCGCGCACAGAATCACGGATCTGAATGTCCAGACAGAACGCTTCTTTTGTTGCAGAGACCCGGAATTCAGCCCGGAACGGGTCGTCTGCGGCGGCTTTTCCGGCAGTCACGCGCTCCAGGGCAGCACACTCCCCCGAACGGATGAAGCGCTGTTCCTCCACCGGAACTTCAAGAGTCTGCGAAGCCTTTCCATCATAAATCATCAGGCGTAGCTTTCCGCCGGGAAGCACCTGCGATGCCGCTTCAACCGGAATCAGAAGGACCGCAGTCCGCTCCGCCGGAACCCGGAGTTTCATTGCGCCCGTTTTTGCAGACTTCACGCCTTCGGGAAGCGAAAGCGGACGGATTCGCAGGTTCTGTTCCTCCAGAGTGCTGCGGAATTCCAGTGCAAGCGCGGGCTTCCCATTCTTCGCAAACCAGCGGGCGCGGGTCAGCTCAAATCCGACTTCCGGAAGAATCTTCGAGGCGGAAAGAGCACGGCGCAAAACTTCCATTCCCTTTTTGCCGCGAATGTAATACGGATCCCGGCCAAGCGGCATTTTCGGAGAGACTGCAACCGGGTTGCCGAAGACATCGAAAACTTCCAGTGTTTCCGGTTCGGCAAAATCGACCGTAAATTTCCGGTTGGGCGTGCTGTTCCAGAGTCCGGCCGCCGCGGTTCCGTCACGAAGCGTGTAGAGATACATCGAAACGCCGCGCGGCGTCGCAAGTTTTCCGGCGGAAACGGCGCCGTCCATCAGACGGGCGAATCCGTTGACAGCCACATAGATGTCACTCGGAATCAGACGGCGGACCGTGCGGAACGGGTCGTAGCCATACTTCGGGTTGCGGTCCGGACGGAAAGCCGTCTGAGCGTGCAGAAGCATATCCTGCCGCACATTCTCACCGAGGTCGAGCAGAGAACGGCGGACGAAGTCGCGGGCGGCGACTTTGGAGTTGGTCATGCCGTCCTCTCCGCTGTTCACCTCGCGCAGATAATAAAGCTCCGTGTTCCAAAGCGGAAGTCCCTTGCGGTACTTGTCAACGATCTTCCGGATGTCACGAATCGCTTTCGGGGCCGGATACGGCGAACGCTCTTCGCGGGAAGAATACGGATGAAACGAAACGATGTCCGTATAATTGTAGCCGCCGAGTCTGCCGAATTCTTCCAGGAACTTCCCCATATCGCCGCCGAGGTCGCCGGTGACGTTCGGGGAAACGACGCGGATCGACGGATCGATCTTGCGGCATTCCTCGAACGCGATCTTCGCCAGCTGAACGAACTGTTCCGGCGTGTTGGTCAGATTCGCCTCGTTGAGAATCTCCCAGTAGCGGATGCGCCCTTTGAAGTGCGAAACCACCGCGCGGACATATTCGCGCCAGTCGTTGAGATCCGGCATGACGGCTTTGGCTCTGTGAATGCGCATGGTTTTGCTGATTTCCGCGCGCTTCAATAGCCACTCCGGAAGATAGGGCGTCGTCAGAACGTTTCCAAACACTCCCATCAGCGTGTAGCCCTGCCGGATGCGCTGATTCACCAGCCGGTCCGCAAGACGGAAGTCGAATTTGCCTTTCTCCGGCTCCACGGTCTTCCATTCAAAGATGCGGTAAGTTCCATTGCCGATGCGGAGAAAACTGTAGCCGTGATTGCGGAAGAAACGGTTGAATTCCGCCTCGTCGGTTTCAAAGAGAGTCAGGAACGCCTTTCCTCCGTTGATATTCGGGAAACCGAATCCGAAACATTCTTCGACTCCGGTCACATAATCGCGGTCGGGGTCAAACGCCCTCGGCTCGAATCCGCCTGCGATTCCATAAAGATACGGCATGAGCGGAACTGTTGAATTTCCGTCGCGGTACTCGCCCGCAACGGAATAAATGCCGTACGGACGGTCGGGAACCGTGAAGCTCTTTTCCGCTGTACGCCCGGCCGGAACGGTCAGGAAGACTTTGCGGGAACCGAGTGTTTTTCCAGTGTAATCGTCGCGGTCGGTAAGCGTGAACTCCACGGTTTTGTCCGCTTTGCCGTAATTGACGCCTTTCAGCGAATAAGTCAGCGGCTTGTCGCCGTCGATGCGATAATGGCGGCCGGCATCAAGCGTGAATTCCATATCGCGCATCGGCTGGTACGGAGTCGCTTTTTCGCCCGGCTCAATCTGAATCGCGTCAAACCAGACCGTCGCATCGTTCCCCTCCCCCCAGAGGAAGTCCAGAAGAATGGAATCGTGCCCCTCCGGCGGCGTGAAGGTAAACGTGTGACGGGTCCATTCGGAGTTCAGCGCAACATAGCGCGACGGATTGAACCAGGCCCCGTCGCGCGCGGGGCGTCCGTCGACGATCTTGCGGATCACCGAAATCGGCAGATAACGCAGTTTCACCGGTTTGGAACTTTTCGCGTAAAAACTGAGCGTATACGGTTTGCCGGGCGTCACGGCGACGTCCGTCGTGCGCAAAATGCAGGGTTCCCCCTTCGGATTGTCGTAACGGATGCTCTGCGCGCCGTCGACTTTGGTCGAGCGGTCAAGAACGGGGGCGATGTAGCGGCAGTCCGCCTCCTGACGCGGCGTGGTATACCGGAGCTTCGTCCAGTCAACTCCGCCGAGTTCAAAACTGCCGTCGTGCACCAGATTTTCCGCAAAAGCGAAAACCGGAAGAGCAAGAAGCGCGGAAAGAAGGAACTTCATTTGACCTCCTTGAGCTCGCACTGTTTCAGATCCACAAACTCCGCGCCGTCCGGGAGAGCGATTTTCAGACACATCATCCCGCGGTAGCAGTTATCCTCCGGCGAGGTGAAAGCGAGTTTGAATTCCTGCCATTCCTTGCCAAGACGGACGCCCGCGGTTTTGTACCAGTGACGCACACCTTCGCCGTTGACCCAGCCGTCGACATGAAGAACAGCGCGCACATCCGCCGACGCTTTGAGCCAGAACGTCATCTCATAATTCTTGCCGGGAAGAACGGGAAAATGGAAGGACTGAAAGATCGCCGCTTTTCCCCCCTCGGGACGGATGCGCAGAGCTTTCCCCCCATCGATGTGGTCGTCCGCGTCGACATATCCGAATTTGTATTTTGTATTGCGATATGCCCATTGCGGTCCCCAGAACGGCGACGCCTTGTCGCTGATTTCAAGCGTCAGATCTCCGGCTGCGAACGGCTCAAGACGGATATTGCGGACGTCGATATTGCCGTTGCCGTCTGCAAAGATGTTGATCTTCAGCGTATCGTCTTCGGGCAGGAAAATATATCCGGCAAGCGTATGATTGCTCCCGTCTGCAGCGAGATCCGCATATTCGCGTCCGAAATCTTTCTTCGAAGTCAGGGAGGCGTTGATCTTCATCACGACTCCGGCAGGCGCATTGTGGTCAAAAGAAATTCTGTAATATCCTTTTTTGAGCGCCACTTTTTTCTGAAGCGCACACCACGCGCCCTTTTTTGCGTTCAACTGGATGGATCCGTCCTTTTGAATGGTGACGTTGGAACGTCCGTACTCGTGCGGATTCTGCGGCAGAAAGTTTTCCGCGAAGAGCGGCAGAGCGAGTGCGGCGGCGAGCGAGAGAGTCAGAAAATGTTTCATGTTTGTTTTCCCTGTTTTAAATTATAATGTTTCATGTTTGTTTTCCCTGTTTTAAGTTATTTTGTCTTGTTCAGATCCCAGGACCAGATGTCGTCATCGCCGTCATACCAGAGACGCATCGAGTAAGGCTTGGAGATCACGGCTCCGTTGACCTGGAGGAAGTTGGAACGTCCGGAATGCACAAAACAGTTTTTCCGGACATTATCATTTTGCGTTTCAGCGAGTCCGGAGAACTGTCCCAGGAATCCGTCAAATTCGTGAACCGGATCATGCGCATAGACGCCGTTTGCCCAGTTGATCAGCCCGGGCGTCCAGTTTGTCACCAGCGCAACGCCGGAATAGAGCTTGGAAAGCGTGGCGCCGCCGACATTATCATGACAGTTTGTGTCGTAAACATACCAGTTGACTCTGGTCTGAGTCGCTTTTTTGCTTATAATCCCGCTTGCCATCAGCGGCATGTAGGAAGCGTAGTATTTCGTATTCGCATCCCGCGGAGCGACGGGGTTGTAGCTCGGACAGAACATCATGCCTTTCTGTGACTTGTCGTATTCCTGAATTCCGAGATAGCGGTAAAAATACTGACGGAAGAATTGTCCGACGTTGTTATACACGGGCGGCAAACGGTCATTGGAATCCCCCGCGTAATTGACAATTGCAATGCCGATCTGCCGCAGATTTCCCACGCAGGAGATATCCCGAGCCTTCTCGCGAGCCGCATTCAAAGCCGGCAGCAGCATGCCGGCAAGGATTGCGATGATGGCAATTACCACAAAGATAACTTGTCAAATATACTTATATGCAGTATATTAGCGATGACAAGAAGAAAAGCGGAAGGAGAATTGAGTGATGAAAGCGTTGATTTATGCACGTCAGAGCAGCGGGAAGGATGATTTTTCGGAGTCGGTAGAAGCGCAGATTGCCAACTGCAAGAAACTGGCGGCAAAAGAAAAACTTGAAGTCATTGGCATTTACAAGGACCTGAATACCAGCGGGGAGACTTATCCGGTAGGTGCAGAGAAAATTGCCAGGCTTGACAAAGCCTATATAAACTGGAGTCTCACGCAAAGTACGAAAAAGGATTTCCGTCTGGGGCTGAGTCAGGTATTGCTCAAACTTTCCGAGGTTGATTTTGTATTAGTTAACGAGCTGACTCGGTTGTATCG
>URNX01000084.1 GCA_900549415.1 uncultured bacterium | reverse complement strand
GACGTTGCAGATTGCATCCGCTTCTTCATTCAAAAGAGTATTCAGGATATCTTCAACGGACTTCCTAACCGATCTGTCCGATGCTCCATAACTTCTTTTTCATTGACTTTGATGGCTCCAGAGATTGACTTTTCGTTTTTTCTGCGCCACATTTTCCATAGTCTGTTTCCTTTCGATTGATTTTGGGGCGGAATAATAATCAATCATGGAAACAGGCTTTTCCAAGCCTCTACCCCATCAAATGTGCGCAATTTATCGGACGTTATCCATTTGAACGAAACCAAGCAGTTGTTTCTGAAGAAAAAAGATGAATACATTGCCAAAGTTAAAGGCTGGATTGTTCCGACAGTTGAAAAGCTGATTCAGAAGTGGAAGAAGCTCACCGGTAAGAAGAAACAGAAAAAAGATACTGCGAATGTCGGGAAAGAACAGGAAACGATGGACCACGCTGAGTAATGGCAGAAATAGTTTTTTGACACTTGCAGATCCGGGATTTCTTGGAAAAGATTTCCCGGATTCTTTTCCCATACGCTTGCTTTTCCGGGTTCCTGCAATATATTACATGAGCGTAAACAAAAAGTAAGAAGGTTTTCTTAAAATGAACAACAAACAGAAATATAATTACAAGTCTTTGCTAGCCAAAGAGTTGTGCTGTTTGTTGCCGTCCGCGGGTCAGAAGAGCCGGGAGGCTGCTTTCCCCTGTGAAGCGCATTTTTGGCTTCACCTGTTCAGAAAAATGTAGACGGAAAGAGGTGAACAGCATTCCGCGGAAGTGTTCAGGACGCCTTGAAATGTAAAACAAACGGTCGAGACATTGACCAGGACGCCCTCCAATTTCCCAGTTAATGTTCTCGACCGTTCTTTATCGATTTTTCTTACAAAAATTTTCCAGCGCATCAACTGCAACATCCGCGCGGCGGTAAAAGTCGGCGGTCTCCGCGTATCTGCAGGTTCGTTCTGCAAGTTCCGGAAGACGCGGCAGCGCATCGGCAAGCATGGTGTTCAAGGCGGATTGCGACGCATCCTTCGGGACAACAAGTCCCGATGCATCGCGGACAAAGTTGCTGAATCCGCACTCCTCCGAGCAGAGTACGGGAAGTCCTGCGGCGATTCCTTCAATCAAAGCCGTGCCTGTCGCTTCGTTGCGGGCTGGATGAATCATCAGATCGGCCGCAAGAAGCAGTTCCGGAACATCGCTGCGTCCTCCGGGCAGAATCACTTGCGAGGAGACTCCAAGCCGTTTTGCAACCTGCGGCGCTTCGTTTCCCGAAATACTGCCGACAAGGTAGAGACGGCATCGTTTCCGCAGGTTTTCCGGAAGTGATGCCAGCGCTTCAATTGCGCGGTCGCCCCCTTTGCCGCGGAAGCTGGAACCGACAAGAATCAGCATAAACTGATCTGCGCTCAATCCGAGTTCCGCGCGTTTCCGTTCGCGGATCGCTTCGGCGTCCGCCGGGCGGCGGCATTTTTCGTTCATTCCGGGCGGAAGGCAGATGAAGCGCTCTTCCTGCGTATGGTAAACTTGCATGTAATCGCTTTTCTGACGCGGGGTGATGTAGAAAATTTTCGTGTGCGCTTCTGGCGAGAAAACAGTCTGTTCCTGACGGAGAAAGACGCGGTAGCGCGGATTCAGCTTCATCATCAGCGCGGAATGCTTGCGCGGAATTTCGACCGCAAGGCAGTTGTCTGCCGCAAAATAGAAGTCCCCGCCCGCCATGCGATTGAAGACAAAGCGCGCATCGAATCCGTTTGCCTGTTTCAGAAACGCCGTTTCGAACTGGCTGGCGCGTCCGTGATTGCTCCAGGCTGTGACGGGGAGAAGCCGGACGCTGATTCCGTCCGCAGGAGGTTCGCCGTTCCATTCGGATGTGAAGATTGTGACGCAGTGACCGCGCCGGACCGCGCACTCCGCCATGCGGAGCATGTCGCGCTGGAGTCCGCCGAAGGGAAAATACCGGAACAGGGCAAATGCAAAATTCATAATTTCTCTCAATGTTGTTCTCTATAATATACGGAGGAAACGCGGGAAAGTCAAACGCCGGACGGCGTAACGGATAAAAATCTCTGTTTTTTTTGTTTCCGTACTGTAAAAATAGAAAAAATGATGTATTTTAAAGGAGAAAATTTTCCTGAAAGGCTTTCACCATGAGCGATCCTATCAAGCATGAATGCGGAATTGCAATGATCCGTCTTCTGAAGCCGCTGCGCTTCTACAAAGAGAAATACGGAACCTCCCTCTACGGTCTCAACAAGCTCTGTCTGCTGATGGAAAAACAGCACAACCGCGGACAGGACGGTGCCGGAATGGCGAATATCAAATTCGACATTTCCCCCGGCAACAAGTACATTTCCATTCAGAAATCGAACACGACGACGCCGATCAAAGACATTTTTCACGATGTATCGGCGGAGATCGCCCAGGTCGCCCAGCAGCCGGGAGCCCGCCCCGAAGATCCTGAATGGCTCAAGAAAAACGCCCGCTTCACCGGCGAACTCTTCCTCGGACACCTACGCTACGGAACCTACGGCGGGAACGGCATCGAACGCTGTCACCCGTTTCTCCGTGAAAGCAACTGGATGACCCGCACTCTCGTGGTTGCCGGAAACTTCAACCTCACCAACACCGATGAACTCTTCCAGCGTCTCGTCAACATCGGTCAGCATCCGAAAGACCGCTCCGATACGGTGACCGTGCTCGAAAAGATCGGACATTATCTCGACAAAACCACAATCCGTATGGAAGAGGAGTGCATCGCCGGCGGCATGACCCGGCGCGAGGCGGAAGCCTATATCGCAAAGAATCTGGATGTTATGGAAATCCTCCGCAGCGCCTGCGAACACTGGGACGGCGGATACGTTATCGCCGGTCTCATCGGTCACGGCGATTCCTTTGTGCTCCGCGACCCCGCAGGAATCCGTCCAGCCTTCTACTATGTGGATGACGAAGTTGCTGTTGTCACTTCCGAGCGGCCGGTGATTCAGACTACCTTTAATATTCAGGATGAATCACTGATCCATGAGCTTCCGCCGGGACACGCGATTGTGATCAAGCGTTACGGCGCGATCACTGTCGAGCCCTACACCACGCCGCTTCCGGAGCCGAAGCGCTGCTCGTTCGAGCGCATCTATTTCTCGCGCGGAACCGATGCCGATATCTATCAGGAACGCAAGAAACTCGGCAAGCACCTCACCCCGGAAATCCTCCGCGCAATCAATGAAGACATGGAGAACACGGTTTTCTCCTTCATTCCGAATACGGCGGAAATCTGCTATTACGGTCTCATGGATGCCCTCCGCGAGCATTGTGTGACTGTTATTACACAGAAACTCATGGAGCTCAAGGACCGCGACTTCAACTCGGTCAATCTGAAATCCATTCTCGCGCTCTGCCCTCGGTTTGAAAAGGTGGCGGTCAAAGATGCCAAGCTCCGCACATTCATTACCGCCGATACCAGCCGCGACGACCTTGTTGCGCACGTGTACGATATCACCTACGGCACGATCCGGCGCGGGCAGGATACGCTCGTCATCATCGACGATTCCATTGTCCGCGGCACGACCATGCGCGAAAGTATCCTGAAGATTCTGGACCGCCTCGGTCCCAAGCGAATTCTTCTGGTCTCTTCCGCCCCGCAGATCCGTTATCCGGACTGCTACGGAATCGACATGGCGAAGCTCGGCGACTTTGTTGCGTTCCAAGCTGCGATTGAGCTGCTGAAGGAGTCGAACCAGCTTCATGTCATCGAAGAAGTCTACCGCAAGGCAAAGAGCTCGCAGTGCTGCGAAGGTCCGGTTCCGAATTACGTGCAGGAAATCTATGCTCCGTTCACCGCCGAACAGCTTTCCGCCAAGATTGCGGAACTGCTCTCCCCGGTCGGAATCCGCGCGGAAGTTTCGGTGATCTTCCAGACGATTGAGGGCCTGCATGAAGCCTGTCCGAATCATACAGGCGACTGGTATTTCACGGGCAACTACCCGACCCCGGGCGGCGCAAAAGTCTGCAACCGCGCATTCATCAACTATATCGAAGGACGAAACGAACGCGCATACTGACCGCGTCCGCAACAAAAGGAGAATCCCATGCTTCAGCTTCTCGCCGCGACCGGCAACAAACACAAAATCGAAGAGTTCCGCAAACTCCTTGAAGATTTGAATTCACGCGTCAACATCGTCACGCCCGACACGCTCCCGAACTTCCCCGTCCTGATAGAGGACGGCAAGTCGTTCGAGGAGAACGCGGAGCGCAAGGCGGAACAGGCCTCCGCCTATGCCGATATGGCGGCTTTTGCCGACGATTCCGGACTCGAAGTCGAGGCGCTTGACGGCGCTCCCGGCATCTACTCCGCCCGTTATGCGGGAGAAGGCGCGACGGACGCTCAGCGTATCGCAAAACTGCTGGACGCCATGAAGGGCAAGACGAATCGCAAAGCCCGTTTCGTCTGTGTGATTGCCATTGCCTACCGCGGCGATGATGTGGCGCTGTTCCGCGGCGAAGTTCACGGCACGATTGCCGAGGCTCCGCGCGGTACAAACGGTTTCGGTTACGATCCCGTGTTCATTCCGGAAGGCTACGACAAAACGTTCGGTGAACTGCCGTCGGATGTCAAGGATGCGATCAGTCATCGCGCAAACGCCATTGCCAAAGCGGTGAAATTCATCCGCGCCGAACTCGACAGCATGGACGATTTTGAGTTCGTATGAAAAAAATACTTCCCGCAATTTTCTTTGCTCTGACGCTCCTGACCGCATCAGCGGCGGAGCCGCCGCGTCTCTCGTTTGACCGTCCGTCGAAGCCCGGCGCGTATTTCAATGCGGAGATCAGCCTCACGGCTGTGCGGGAATACACCATTGCGCTTCCGGGGCCCGACAAGCCGGTAGAGCGGCGCGAGTCGCTCAATGCGACTCTGTTTGCTGATATCAAGGTGCTGGAAGTCAATGAAACGGGCGCTCCGGTGCGGCTGGAGATCCGGATTTCCAGTTGCGGAGGCTTCCTGAACGGGCATCGCTTCAATTCTGAACTTCTGAATCGCAAAACGGTTCTTGCAGATCTGCGCGGAAAAAAAACGCGGTTTACCGATTCCGCAACCGGAGCCGAACTGGAACCATCCGCAGCGGCTCTGCTGAGTGCGGTGTTCCGCCCGGCGTCGAACGGTTCTCTGAAGAACACATTGGGAGCTTCTGCTCCGTTGACACCCGGCTATAAATGGAAAATTTCTGCACGCCCTGTGCTGGATTCTCTTCATGCGCGCGGTTTGAAGGTGGAGCCTTCGTCGCTGAAAGCCGAGGCAGTGATTGCTGGAACGGAGAAATTTCGGGGAATTGAAACTTGCCGGGTGAAAGTGGAGCTTTCCTCGTCCGATACCGACGCGGTTGATTTTCGTTTTCAGACAACGATTTGGGTTCCCCTGGATCCCGCGTTGAATGTGATCCGCACCTCGCGGAACGGAGTTGAAGTGGTTGACACTGTATTGCCCGGCGACAATCCGCTGGCTTCTGGTTCGACGTTGCGCGTTGTGACTCAGGAAGTTTTGGAAGCGGTTGTTGTTCCGGCGGAGGAAAAGACAGCTCCGAAGAAAAGAAGCTGGTCTGATTTTATTCTTCGATAATTTTAATTTTTTATTTGACATTTTAAAATTGTATGCTATAGGTAAGACTTGAAATATCCACAATGTTGGGGGTGTCTTGGTTTCGACTGGACGCGCTTAGCGTTAGCGGCATGTCGAGGATGATCGTTGGCCTCGTAAAAATTCGATCAAAACTATAACTGCGAACGAAGAGTACGCACTCGCTGCCTGATGCGGCGACGCTGCCCCCCAGACGGGTGCTATGGGCTGGCAGCGACGACAGCGCCCTGGTCAAATGAATTTGTCCATTGACATTTGACGAGATTCTGAATTGTGGAATAGTCACAATACCGCCCGTCCGCCGGCGAGGTTGCGTGACGATAAGCATTGTAGGCGAAACAAACATGTAGATGCTGGCGTAATGCCATCACAGGACGCGGGTTCAATTCCCGCCACCTCCACCAACAACCATTCTCTGCTCGCAGAAGTGCTGACACTCGCAAGCAGTTTTTTTGTCTCTTTTCCGGCTGAACAGCAAGAATTTATGGAGATTTTCCCCACAAACAGAGAATCTCTGAAATAGACTTGAGCCCGTGTGTTTTGCATAAAAATGCCCCGTTCTCTCTGTTTTCTCAGCACTCAAGTCCTGACGCGTCCTGGCATACGTAAAACTTTAGAGATGAACGGGTTGAGAGAAACACACATCATAATATTGAAAATCTCTGTTTTTGAAAACAGAGAACATAAAAGTCCTGTGAAAAGAGCTGATGAAAAAATTATCTCTAAATGCCATTTTGAGGTTAATCCACAAGACATCCGGTTATGGTTGACGGCTCTATGGTATCCTTGAAATAGATAATGAGTTTTTCTATGCACAAACGACCATTTGATGCATTCAGAGAACCTGCGTGCAAAAAAAAAGCCCTCGCTTCCGAGGGCTGCAGTGTAAAAGGATGACTGTCATTCCGTTGTTATACCGAGTCTGGTTAGTTGTTCATCCCAGCGATCCGGGAGCTTATAGAGCTTTGCAAAGCTGGTATTCGGCTGGGATAGAGCGGAATGAACTCTATGCCATGAAAAAAATGTTGAAAATATCAAAACACCGCTTGAAAAAAAAACTTCTACCATTATATTATCTGACAGTTCGGTGCTGCTGTGCAGCTCGATATGGATCATCCCAGCCGAACTTCATTTTTTATCCCGCAAAATTACTGTTTGAGGGGAATACCTTCAAACCATCTTTCTTTTCCGGAGCGGTGTTTCTTGAATTATAGAAAAATGGTTCTATGCGTTTGAAGAAGGGATAATTCGGATTATTGTCTTTGAATCTCCGATAGACGTTATAGCAACACAAATCTGCCAGCTGAACCCCAACGCATGTGGCGCTGCTGACAAACATCGGCATCTCAATGATATGTTTCAGTGTTAATCCGGAAGAAGCGCCCTTCCGATAGAGATTCACATGAGCGCGAGTCGTCTGTAAATTTTTCTGTTTGTCGGTATCATCCGTCACAAGAATAGCCTTGTGTTTGGAATGGCATTTCTTCATGAACGATTCGACTCGTTCACAGAGCAATTCCCACGCTTTATAACTTATCCCTAAATAAAGACTTGAAATGAAAGAAATATGTGCTATATTACGTTGTTTTGAAAGGAGCACAGTATGACAACGGAATCATGGAAAGTTTCAGATAGTTTCTGGTCCAAGGTGGAACCTCTTATTCCGAAAGTGAAACGGGATAAGACAAAAGCGTATCAGCGCCGAAAAGGCGGCGGGCGTAAACCAAT
>URNX01000083.1 GCA_900549415.1 uncultured bacterium | reverse complement strand
CCGCACCAGAGATGCGCGTTGCAGCGGCGCTTTTCGCAGGTTTCGGCGTCGGTGTAGTTGTCGTTGAATGTGGCGAAAACGCCGAGCTCTCCGCGTTGAAAGTAGAGATCATATGGGGCAGTGTTGCGGAAGCTGAACCGCTCCCGCAGAAAATCGCTGCCCATGCTGCGCTCAACAGTCAGCTCAAGGACGCCGCGGCGGTAGCGGGAAACGGCTTTGCCGTCTTTCTGCTCCGCTCCGAGGTACTCCATTCCTGAGGGAACGCCCCAGGTCCCGAGACCTTCGATCCAGTTCATGCGGTCGGCGTCGTTCTTGAGAACGAGCGTTTTCAGACCGCCGTTGGCTGAATTGAATTCAACTGTGAACTTGCCGTTTTCCATATTCTTCAACTCTCCCGCGTGTGCGCCGATTACAAGACTCAATACAGCAAAGAGAATGCCGGTTTTCAACTTCATTCCGCACCGAAAACGTTTTTGACCGCCTGCAGAAATCCGTAGCCGTACTGCGTGTCGGGTTCGAGATACGCGCCTTCGGTCCACTCGTTCCAGCAGGAGAGTTTGACCATCTGGCCGCGGGATTCTTCGGAGGCGAGAACGTCTTTGGCGAACTGGAGCTCTTCCTGGAAGCGTTCCGGTGTGTTGTTGATGACTACCGGACCGAACGGATAGTTGCGGTTTTCGAACATATCCGACTGCACCGTGCGCGGGGAGGAATCCCAGCCGGTCAGGACATTGGGATTGAAGGCGCACTTGAGATACTTGTTGAACACAAGCGGAATGTAGTGGTTGTTCTTTGCCCATTTCGCATAGTCGGTCGCGGGGAAATCATCCTTGTAGCCCCAGCCGTACGAGGTGATGCTGTCGACTGTGAGGGTCTCGATGAAGTGATTGATTTCGGTGAAATCGTGTTCCGGCGATTCGAGAGCGCGCCAGACATTCGGGAGCGCTTCGAAGACGGTGGAGATGTGCAGTTTGCCGAGCCCCGCCTTTTCGACTTTATCGCGGAATTCGCGGATGAGCGCGGCGGCGGTATCGAGTCCGCCGACTTCTTCAACGAGTGCGCCGAGACGGTAGAGCATGAAGTAGAGCGAGCCGTCGGGAAGACGCAGATAGTTCGGTTTCCCGAGGAAATTTTTGATGCAGTAGTCCGTGCAGTCGCGGAAGGTTTTGGGATCGACTGCGCCGCTCCAGTTGATTTCCGCCGGCTTCCAGTAGCTTCCGGGATGCGCGTAGATCGGGTTGTGATTCGCCCACATGATGGCGAATTTGATATCTTCGCAGTTCGGCGCTTTGAGGAAGCCCTCTTCGAGTGCGCGGTGGCGGTACGGGCCGTCGGAGAACCAGTACCAGTCCCAGATGAACGCATCGATCCCGTACGCTTTTGCTGCGGAGATTTTCTGCGCCATCACATCGGGTTCGGATTCATCCTGATATCCCCAGAGGGGGACTTTCGGCTGCTGATGTCCGGGAAAACGGGGCGTGGCATACTGTGCGACGCGCCATTCGGTCCATCCTTTTCCGTGGAGTTCTTCGACGCGCGGGTCGCAGTGCCAGTTCGGGAAGTAGTAAGCCGCAACAACCGGTTTCTGTTTCATGATGAGAGTTCCTTTCTGTCAGCGTTCCAGTTCGTAAGCGAAAACCGCTTCGGGGAACGCAAAGTTGTCAAGATTCAAAATGTTTTTTCCGTTTTCTTCCGTCACCGGGAGTGATCCGATGCGCTCACCCGCGCAATTCAGGGCATAAGCTTTCCATTCGCCTTTGAGATTCAGGGCAACTTTTGCGATTCCGTGCTGAGCAAGGAAGGGCGCTTTGCCCCAGTTCTCCAGACGGTCGCAGTCTTTGGTTGCGAACTCCATGCCGGTCGCCTGGGTGTTGGTGAGATGAATCAGAGTGAAACGCCGGGCTTCGGCGAGAGTCTGCGCATCCACGGGAAGCAGAGCGAAAACTCCGAAGTCGTTTTTATTTTCGACGGAGAAATTTTTGCCGTCGAGTTTCCGGACGGTTCCGGTTGCGAGCACTTCTCCGCCCGGTGCGGTGACGCGGAAGGTTTTCTGTTTGCGGATGAGTTCAATCTGACCTCCGGGCGCGGTGAAGCGTCCGGTTTTCGCATCATAGCATCCTTTCGGGAGCAGACCGGCTTTGAGCAGATTGTCAATCAGATCTTTTTTCGCCGGAAAGGTTTTCTGTGATTGAGCGGAGCCGATGCCGAGATTGATCAGCGCGGCGTATTCCCCTTGTGCGGGGAGTTCTGCGACGAGTCCGATCTGAGCGAGGAACCCGAGGTCGTTGAACGGAAGCGGGCTCTCCGTGTCGCCGTCTTTGCGGAACGGATCTGTTGCAATTCCGGCGAAGCGCGTTTCCGCCGGACGGATTCCGGCGTTCAGGAAGAGCTGTGCGCCGATTCTCTGCGAATACGCTTTGACCGGGTCGTTGGTGATGTCAAAGAAACCTGCGGTGTGGGTCGGCTTCTGTGCATACGGCAGCCAGTGCGCATAGGCAAACGGGAAGAGTGCATCCCAGCTCTGGAACGCTCCATACGCCGCCATCAGCGCGGGGCCGACCGCGCGGTAGAGGTTCGGATTCGCATACCCGAATTCGGTTACCGTGAAGCCTTTGCCGTACAGCCGGGAAGGGAAGAGCCGGTCGGGGATTCCGGAGAGCGCGCCGAGCACATTCCGCTGGTCCGCAAGAACCGGCAGCTTCCAGGGCGTTTCCGCAAAACGGGGATGATCCCAGTAGCCGTGGTTGTCGACAAAGTCGTAATGCTTGCGGTCGGCGGAAAGCGTGAGATTGTTGCGGTAGTTCTGATCGGAAAGAAGCGTGCCGCATCCGATTTCCCGCAGAGCCGCCTTCATCTCTTCGAAGCGCGTGACGGCGCGGAATGAGATGAACTGCTCAAAGCTCTTGTCCGGATTGGATTTCTTCCATTCCGCGAATTTCTCCCGGTACATTTTTTCGCTTCGCGGGGTTGCGCCCCAGACGCGTCCGGGATTCGCTTCGTTGACGAGCGAAAGAGTGATGAGCGCGGGATCGTCCTTCAGCGCGAGTCCGGTGTAGGGGTTGACGTGTCCGAGAAATTCGCCCGCCCAGCGTTTCCATTCATTGAATACGCGGTCGTCGATGTAGAACAGAGCTTTGTATTCGCGCACGTTTGTGATTTTTCCCAGATCGCCGAGCTCCGGCGCGGAGATGTTGTTGCGCGAGACGTAAATGTCCGTGGTGTAATAGATTCCGCGTTTTTTCAGACAGCTCGCCAGGTAGTCGAACTTGTCCATGTTCACGGCGTTGAGCCGGTCCGGAGCTTTCCCCGTGTGGTCGAAAAGCACGTCGTCGTGATGATGAAACCGGATGACGTTGAAGCCGAAGCTTGCAAAACGGTCCGCCATTTCCTCCGCGAGTTTTTTATCGGGGATCTGACTTGTTCCGACCAGATTCGGTCCGTAGAAGCGGACGGCCTTTTCCGGCCTGTCGCGGAAAACGAAATTTCCGTTTGCATTGCGGATGACCGGTCCGTATTTGCCTGCGGGAGCGTCAAGTTTCGCAGAAAAATCCAACGCGCTTCCGTGCTTGACATTGTGCGTATAGGTGAACGTTTTCCAGTCCTGATTCGCTTGGGCCTTGTAGGTGGATTTTGTGACGGAGCCGAGCTCTTTTCCGAACTCTCCTGTTTTGCCCTGCCGGATGCGCAGACTGATTTTCGATTTCTGAATTCCTCCGGTGTACGGCGTGTATCCGAGCCGGATATTGAATGTGGAGCCGTCCCATTTGCGGTCGTCCTGAACGCGCAGATAATAGTTGCCCTCGATCAGAATTTCTCCCTTTTTGACGGGGATGCGGAAGCGTTTTGCGCTTCCCGCATAGAGCGCTTCCTTTGTGAACTCTTTCGGGAACTGGTAAATTTTCCCGTCGACTTCAAACGAGGCTCCGCGGTAGCGGGAAAGCGGAAGCAGAGAGTTGAGACAGAACGGTTTGACGAGAGTTCCGCGTTCCATTTCAACGGAGCTGACAACCCGTTCCTCTCCTTCGAGAGCGAGCGCGAGCTTTCCGGAGGTCCCGTTTGTGAATTCCATCTGGAAGAGCACGCCGTTTTCCGATTTGATCCTTTTGAAAATCTGCCGGTCGGCGGCGGGCTGCAGACCGTGCCAGTTTTCGGTGTAGGTCGTCGGAGTCGCGCGCCAGCCGTCGAGCTCAATATTGCCGTTGTCGAGCAGTTTCAGATTCCCGGCGGAGAGAAGCCCGGAGGCTCCGGCAAGCAGAAGAAACGTTGTGATTTTTTTCATGAAGAGACCTCAGTTTTGAGCCGTGTTGTTAAGAGAGCCGAGTTCTTTTCCGAACTCTCCGGACTTACCCTGGCGGATGCGCAGGCTGATTTTCGATTTCTGAATGCCGCTTGTGTACGGGGTGAAGCCGAGCCGGATATTGAATGAGGAGCCGTTCCATTTGCGGTCGTCCTGTATCCGCAGATAGAAATAGCCTTCGATCAGGATTTCCCCGTTTTTTGAAGGAATGCGGAAGCGTTTGACTGTTCCTGCGTATATTACGGTCTTGTCGAATTCCTTCGGGAAATGACCGATTTTGCCGTCGGCTTCGAATTTCGTGCCTTCGTAAGCATCCACCGGGAGAAGTGTGTTCAGACAGAAGGGTTTAGCCAGAGTTCCGTTTTCCATATTGACGGAAGCCGTTGCGTTTTCTTCATTCTCCAATGCAAGCGCAAGTTTTCCGCTGACGTCGCCGGCAAAATTCATCTGAAACAGAACGCCGGATTCCGAATTGATTTTTTTGAATACCTCACGGCTGGTTGTCGGCTGAAGCGCCTGCCAGGATTCCGAGTAAGTGGTCGGGGTTGCGCGCCAGCCGTCAAGCTCGAAGTAGCCCTTGTCGTTCAATTGTAGATCCCCGGCTGCGAGAAGTCCGGAAACTCCGGCAAGCAGAAGAAGCGTTGTGATTTTTTTCATGATGCAGTTTCCTTTGATGAGTTATTCTCTTGCCCAGAAGAGTTTGAAATTTCCGTAGAAGGCGCTGGATGTGCAAGCCGGATAGTAGTCGCGATGATTGACGACGTGTCCATCTGCAAATGTGTGGTTTGCAGTCAGTCCCGGGTGACGATAGGAGATATGTCCCGCATTTGCATTGTCGGGTGTTGCAAGGGTGTATTCATATCCCTTTTCGCATTTCATATCCGCATAAAGAAGCTTTTCGGACGGGCGTTTCAGTTTTGTGAGCCAACGGTTGTTTTTCAATGTAGCGCTCCAGTCTGCGATCATATAAGCATTGATTCCGATTGCCTGATTTCCGACTTTATGGTATTGGTACGGGGCAACGGAAGGACATTGCATCGAGGGATCCGCCGGTTTGTAAAGAGCTTCCGTTCCGCTTCCGCTGACAATGGTAAGGAATTCAGCATCGCGGGTAATCGGCTTTTTGGTGATATAACTCCAGAGAATACTGAGTTCCGACGGGTTCAAAGAACCGATCTGATGTTTGATCGGCAGACATCCTTCGTTGTCGTTGGCATACATCTGTGTGTAGAGCCCGAGCTGCTTCTGATTCGAGGTGCAGGAGATCGCTCTGGCTTTTTCTCTTGCGGAATTTAGGGCGGGCAGGAGCATGCCGGCGAGGATTGCGATGATCGCAATTACCACAAGGAGCTCTATAAGGGTGAATTTGCAGAATTTGTGTTTGCGGAAGAAGAAGGTTTTGTGCGTTTTCTGATTTGTGTTCATTTCTGTTCAAGCCTTTTGTTTGCTTTTGTTTCGGTTCGGTCGGATTGCGGCGATGATTTTTTCTGAGTGTGTCCTCCATGGTTTGTTGTTTTATTTTCAATGAGTTTTGTGGGCAGAAGGGTGAGAAGACGCGGCTGTTCGCGCAGAAGCGGACGGTTCCGCAGGAAGAATGCGGCGAAATCCTGAAGGCGGTCCACGTCAAAGTCGATATAGGCGTCCAGTTTCGGGCTTTCCTCAAGTTCGCGGATATGGGTGATGTATTCGGGATTGTTGAACATCAGACAATAGGTTTTCGCTTTGTCGCGCTTCAGCAGCGGAGCAAGAACCACCCAGGGCGCGCCGTTCTGGTAAAAATAGGCGTCGTAGTCCAGCTTGTGTTCCGCATAGAGACGGGGAAGTTCGCGCTCGTCCTGATAGCGGATCAGGTCGCAGCGGACCTGCGGGTAATACGCGGCGGCGTGTCCGTAGAAAATCGCCGCGCGTTCCGCCGAATCCGTTTGCAGAGTGTTCAGAAAGACCGCGATTCGTCCGAACTTGCGGCAGAGAAAATCCGCCGCATTCCTCGTGCCGCCGAGGTTGTCCGCGGCTATGTTCAGTTCCGCTTCGCGGGAATCGGGACAGAAGAGGCCGACGCGGTAGATTGCGGGATTGATGTCGCGTGCAATCCGGAACCAGTCGCCGTTGTCGCCGGAGAAGATCACCACATCGGCGTCTTCAAGTTCCTTGCGGAGCTTTGCCGGATGCGAGCAGGACGCCGTTTTGACGGTCCGGTAATTTTCCAGTTTCAGCCGTTCCAGAACCTTGTCCGCGAGGCGCTCGGCATAGAGGTTGTCAACAGAGACGTCAACCACGATTTTTTCCGTGGCGGTCCGGTTTTCGACCATGTATCCGTGGATATTGAGAAGACGGACCAGTGCTTCCCGCGTGGCGGGTTTGACGCACGGATCGCCGCGCAGCACCCGGAAGAGTGTCCTCCGGGAACAGCCGCTCTGTTCCGCAAGCGCTTTCAAGGTCGGTCTTTTCATGAATGTCTCCTGTTGTTTCTATTAATTATACTCGAAAACAGAAAAAAAACAAGAGGGGAAAAGAGATGATTTTTGTCTCTATAGTGCCAAACGGCGTGAGGCCTCAAACGGTCCCGGGGCGGCGGAAGCCGTGGTGAGCCAGCAGGGAATCAAGCCAGCGGGAGAGGCTGTCAAGATATTCCGGGGCGAGCGCAGGCGGTTCCTCTTCTCCCTGCGACGCGGCGAGGAGATGCGCGAGGAGTTCCTCCTCGTTCGTTCCCTCCGGTTCCGGAACAAGCCCGTTTTCGTTCAGAAAAGCCAGTTTGAGCAGCATTTTGCGTGGTTCCGCCGCGCTCCCGGCCGCATAATTTTCCAGAAGAATCCGGAATGCACGGTAGGTCTGCGGTGTTTCCAGCATCGGACGCGTGTTTGTCTGAAGAAACGCGGAAAGATCGCATGCGGCCAGATAGTTTTCTGTATGGTTTGCGATGGAATCGAAAACCGTCCGCAGTTCGATTTCGCGGACGGAGAAGAGAGTGGAGCTGCGCTCCGGCGGACGGTATTTCAGTGAGACTTCGCGGAACAGTCCGAGTTCCGGAAACTTTTTTTTGCCGAGCCCGCGCGCGCCTTTCAATAAAAAATCGAGCCTGCCCGCATCGGGTGAAATGCCCGCCACAATCAGACTCGACTCCTGATACGGCGTATGGCGGAGAATCAGACAGACCGTCTCGCGATACGCCGTCATTGTTCCTCCTCAGGGTTCGCGGACGCCCTCGTCGAGGGCTTTGACGAACGGATTGAGGATGTAGTTGATGACAGTGCGT
>URNX01000082.1 GCA_900549415.1 uncultured bacterium | reverse complement strand
GGGGGAATTTTAATCGGGCTCTTGACTTTTCGTGCTGATGATGTATAATATCTTTTTAAAATACAGGAGTGGAACATTGAATCTGCCGTCTTTTAAATTAAGCAGAAAAGTGAAAATTATCATCGGAGCCGCAGTGCTGGTCGTTGCTGTCGCGGCGGCTGCGATCGGAATATGGTATTCGTACCGGGCAATGTTTCCGGATAATCCGCGGTTCACTCTGCGTCATGTCGTTGTGCGGAGCATCGGATGGTGGAATGATAAAACCGCTCATGTTCAGCAGATGACGGAGCTTATCCCCGGGAAGACCGGGCTTTTTCAGATCAATTTGGCTGATATACGCGCACGGCTGCTCCGCGAACCGAGTATCGACAATGCAACCGTATCCCGCGTACTGCCGGATACGATAGAAATCAGCATCTCAGAACGGATTCCACGGGCTCTGCTCGGCAATCAGAAGTCTGCGCTGGTGCTGGACTCCAATGCGGTTGTCATGCATCGCGACAAGTGCCTGAAGATTGATGCAAACCTTCCCGTCATCATTGGGTATCCGAAAGATTCCGTTCCTTCTTACGGGAAAAAGTTCGACCGTCTGGTTCCGGCTGTCGGGCTGATTATGCTGACGATTACCGAGTTTCCGGATATCCGCATCGCCGCGATCAATGCGGCAAGCCGTGATTACCTTTTCTTCACCATGTATTACAAAAACGAACTCAGTAAACTCTACCGGGTGTATATCCCCGTGAAAAATATGAATGCGAGTCTGGTTTATCTTACAGCCGCTATGCCGAATGTGCTGCTGCCGACGGAGACCCGGACCACCATCGACCTGCGCTACGAGGGCAGGGTAACTCTGAAATAAAGGATTGTCAGTATGGCAAAAGTCACCGTCATTGGCGCGGCCGGAAGAATGGGCCGCCGTCTCGTCACCAATATTCTCTCCACTCCGGGAATGTCGCTTGCCGGAGCCGTGGAGCATCCCGCTTCCGAATTTCTCGGCTGCGACGCTGCGTCTGTCGCAGGTCTTTCCGCTTGCGGAGTGAAGATCACCGCTTCTCTTGAGGAAGCTCTCAAGGATGCCGATGCCGTGATCGATTTCTCCACCGGAACGGTTATGGAAAATGCCGAGCTTGCGGCTTCCAAAGGCTGTCGGATCGTGATCGGCACGACTGCGCTCGGACCCGATGCTCCGGCAAAGTTTGAGGAGATCGCAAAGAAACATCAGGTCGGAATCGTCTTCGCTTCCAACTACAGCGTCGGCGTGAACCTGCTCTTCTATCTGTCGAAAAAAGTCGCCGGCATCCTCAAGGATTATGACGTCGAGATTATCGAAGCGCACCACAACCAGAAGAAGGACGCCCCGAGCGGAACGGCCGTCACCATTGCGGAACGCATCTGCGAAGCCCGCGGACTCTCCTATGAAAAAGACGTTGTGCATGGACGCAACGGGCTTGTCGGCGCACGCACAAAAACGGAAATCGGCATGCACTCGGTCCGCGGCGGCGATATTGTCGGCGACCACACCGTGATGTTCGCCACGACCGGCGAACGTTTCGAGATGACTCACAAGGCTTCCAGCCGCGATACTTTTGCGCGCGGTGCTGTCCGCGCTGTCGCGTTCCTTGAGACTGCAAAGCCCGGTCTTTACAACATGCAGGATGTGCTGGGACTCAACTGATGATGGAAGACAAGGATAAAAACGAGGCCGCGGTTCCTTTTCTGCACTGCGTTCTTGAGGCGTGCGACGGTCTGCCGGAGTTCGAGTACGACAAGGCGTCGACGGAACCTTTGGCTCCGCTGGATTATGCCGTGGAGCAGAAGGTCAAGAATCTTGCGCTGAAGCTTTTCTGGAAACGCAACGGAATCGCGGGAACTCCCGGAGAGATTGTTGCAGCGGAACTTCCGCGCCGTTACCGTACCACTTCCAAACGCCGCGTCGACTTCTTCAAGGGCAAAGCCCGTCTGCTTCATCTCGGACGCGGTTCTCAGGGTGGAATGCGCGGCAATCTCCAGTATTCGCTTCTGGAGCCGGATCTGCATCACCGTGTGTATGAACTTGTTCTGGAACATCTGCAGCGTCCCGCATTCCATTTTCTCGCGCAGAATATGAACTATTGCGTCATCCGCGGTTCCTACACGAAGCTTTGCGTGATTTTCAACCTTTCGAAAATAGACGCTTCGATCGTGCGCAAAATCCGTGTTGTCGCGGATGCGCTCCGTTCTGAAATTCCGGAAGTCGTTTCCTGCTTCACTTATCTGGATGAATCGCGTTCGAACTACTACCTTGAGGCGAAGCGTCCGGAGAAGGGGGTTGGATACAAGAAGCTGTTCGGCAGCTCCTTCCTCGACGTTACGCTTCCGGATGGACACCGTCTGCTCTATCCGCCGACCGGTTTTTCGCAGGTCAACGAGGCAATGCTTCCGGCGTTCCTGAAGACGGCGGAGACGCTGATTCAGCCGGAAGCTGATGCGCGCCTGCTGGATCTTTATTGCGGATACGGTCTGATCGGACTCTATCTTTTCCCGCATGTGAACTCTCTGCTCGGTGTTGAAATTGACGGGCCTTCGGTGGACTCGGCGGTTGCGAGCGCAGCGCATCTCTTCCCGAAAAAAGAGATCCGGTTTGTACGCGGAGAGATCGGTCCGATGCTGATCAAGGGCAAGTTCCCGGAAGCCGGAAAGAAGGAGCTGGTCGTTCTCGATCCTCCCCGTTTCGGAACGGCAAACGGCGTAATCAAGGAACTGGCGCGGCGGAAACCGCTTCGCGTACTGCATATTTTCTGCGGCATCGACGGCATTCCGGCCGCTGTGGAAGAGTGGCAAAAACGCGGCTACCGTCCGGTGAAAATCGTTCCGCTGGACATGTTCCCCGGAACGCCGAATCTTGAAACGATGATTCTTCTGGAAGCGGAAGAGTAACTCGCTCCTGTGCGGGAGAAAGGCATGTTTATGGAACCGATGAATCCCCGTCGAGGACGCTTCGTTTTCATTGCGGAAACGCTTGCGGTTCTGTTTGTGTTTCTTCTTCCGCTGAAATTCGGCGCGGTGATCGGCATTCCCGATATTACGATGATTTACTGGCGGGAGCTTTTCCCGCTTGTCATTTCGCCGTGGCCTTCGACTCTGCTTCCGGCATTCGCCGCCGTTCTCCTGGCGGTGACTCTGATCTGTGTCCCGAAAAGTCCGCGCTGCACGTCAAAAGGAACGCTCGCTCTGCTTTGGCTCGCATTCGCCGGAGCGGGAACTTTCGGAGCGTTTGCGCCGGGCGTGGTTGTCAATTACCCGATGCACATGATTCCTTACGGCTTCGGGCTTGCCGCCGCAGCAATGGCGTTCGCGATTCTCCTTGACAGCCGCCCGGCGTTCGCGTCAAAACTGTTCGGCGCGACGGCTCTTGCTCTGTTTTTCTCTCTCTGGTCTGCCTTGAGCCAGTATTTCTCCGGCTTTGAGCAGACGATGGAGCAGGTGCAGAAGATGGAGGCCGAAGGGATGCGGTTCCATGACAATATGAAGACGCGTCTGAGCGAGCAGCGGATCAGTGCGGATTTTTCCGCCTGCAATGCCTACGCAGGGTATCTTCTACTTGCGGTTCCGGTTCTGCTTGCCTGGCTCTGGAAGGCTGGTGGACGTGTGAATCCGCCGATGGCAAGTCGTCTGTTCTTTACAATTCCGGCGGCGCTGATTTCCGCATTTGTCCTGATCAAAACAGGCAGCCGGGGCGCGGTTTTTGCGGCGGGACTTGCAGTGATCCTGTGTCTGCTGGCATTGAAACTCCCGCGCAAGATGCGCTGGGGAGTGCTTGCTCTGATTCCCGCCGGAGCCGGGGCGTTTGCGCTGATGCTGGCGCTTGGACGCGGTGCGAAGTCGATGATTTTCCGTTTCGATTATTTTCAGGCGGCGTTTCGCATGATGCTGGAATCCCCGCTGACCGGACAGGGCTGGGGAGGGTTCTTTCAGCGCTATCTGGTTCTGAAACTTCTGGAAAACGACGAGGCGCCGAAATCTCCGCACAATCTTCTTCTGACTCCCGGTTCGCAGGCCGGTGTGCTTGCATTTCTGCTGATTACGGCAATTGCTGTTCTGGCGGCGTGGTTCTGCATCCGTTATTTCCGCCGTCATGAACTGCGCGACTTCCTGAGCGATGAGCTTATCATGCAGTCCGCCGCGGTGTTCGGGCTTGCTGCGTGGGGGATTCATTCGATGCTGGAGGTGAGCTATGAAACTCCTGCGTCGATGGCGCTTGCAATCGTTTTCGGAGCAATCGTCTGTTCTCTGAAGGAAAATTCTCCGGAGAAGCCGCCCGCGGCGGCGCATCCGCGCATTTGGAAGACGGCATTTGTGCTCTCTTCTGTCTGCATTATTCTCTGTGCTCTGCTGACTTCGAAACCGCTGATTCAGTTTGAACTGGCGTTTGAAGAGCTGACCAACCTTCAGGATCCGCGGTTCAGTCCGACAAAGACGGTTGCTCCGCCCGATGCGGTTCTGAATGCGGCGAAACGCTGTGATGAAATCGCTCCGCGTTCCCCGTTCCAATGCAAAAGCGTGAGCACCTATTTTGCCATGCTGCGCGAGTGGGAGCTTGCGGAAAAGTTTCTGGATGAGGCGATCCGCCGCGCTCCGGGAATGGCGGCTCTGCACTACCAGCGATACCGTTTGCTGCTGCGGGATCCCTCGCGGGCGGCGGAGGCTCTGAAGTCGCTCGAAACGGCGCGGCGTCTTTCTCCGCACAATCCGCGTTACAAGGAGACTGTGCCGTGAGAGGACGGATTTTCATTGCATCCGAACACGGTTTCTGTTTCGGCGTGAATCATGCGGTCGGCATGGTTGAAAAGGCTGTGCAGACTGGACCTTATCCCGTGCGAGTTCTGCATGAAATCGTTCATAATGAATATGTCGTGGATTCATTCCGCAGACGCGGCGTGGAGTTTTTTGAAGAACTGGATCCTTCGTGGAGCGGCGGAACCCTGATTTTCAGTGCGCACGGAGTTTCCCGCGCAATTGAAGAGACTGCGCGGAAGATGGATGTGACTCTGCTGGATGCAACGTGTCCGCTGGTCAAGAAGATGCATGCCAGGGCGGCGGAATTTGAATCCGCCGGGCGGACCGTGATTCTGATCGGAAAGCGTTCGCACCGCGAAATTGAAGGGGTGATCGGACGTTTGCGGAATGCACCGGTCGTGGTGGAAAGCCGTGCGGACATCGACCGCATCCAACTTCCGTCCGATGCTCTGCTGGCATGTCTGACGCAGACAACTTTGAGCGTGGATGACTGCGCGGAACTGTTTGCTGTTCTGAAGGCGCGTTTTTCCGATATTGAGATTAAAAGCGGAATCTGCGCGGCAACATCGGAGCGTCAGCGGGCGGTCAAGGAACTTGCGGCACATTGTCCGCTGATTCTTGTGATCGGTTCCGGCAACAGTTCGAATTCACGGAAACTCCGGGATGTGGCGGAGTCGTGCGGTGCGCGGGCTCTGCTGATTGCATCCGCGGATGAACTGAATCCGGCGGAACTGCCGGATGTTGATATTGGTGTGACCTCCGGGGCTTCCGCTCCGGAATATCTGCTTCAGCAGCTCGTTGATAAGCTGGCCGCCGCAGGATGGGAGAAGACAAAATGAAAACGGTTGATTCACTGGCAATTCTGAAACATTTTTATCCGGAGGATACGCCGCTGCGCCGTCTTCTGATTTCCCACAGCGAACAGGTGCGGGACAAGGCGCTCGCGATTCTGGAAAAGTCCGGAAAAAAACTGGACAGACAGCTGGTTGCGGACGGGGCGATGCTGCATGATATCGGAATCGGACACTGCCATGCTCCCTCGATCCTTTGCGAAGGGACTGAGCCGTATATTGCGCACGGCACGATCGGCGGCCGGATGCTCCGCGAATACGGGGCGGAGTGCGGGCTTGACATGGAACCGTATGCGCGCATCTGCGAACGGCACACGGGAAGCGGGCTGACCGCGGAGGAAATCCGCCGCCAGAAACTCCCGATTCCGGAGCGCGACTGGCTGCCGGAAACGCCCGAAGAAATTCTGGTTTGTCTTGCGGATAAATTTTTCTCGAAATCAGGCGACCGCAAGGAGAAGTCTCTGGCGCGCATCCGGCATTCGATGGAGAAGTTCGAACCGGAAGCGCTTGCGCGGTTTGAGGCGATGTGCGCGGAATTTTCCGTGAAAGAGTAAAAAAATCTTGTCTCCGGTTTGCAAAAAATAAAAATGATTGTATTGTATTCAACCGAAAAAATTTCAACCAACAGACAGGTACAAAATGAAACAGACAAACAGATTCGCCCGTTATGTCGAGGTGCTCGACACCACATTGCGCGACGGCGAGCAGACCCCCGGCGTCGCTTACACTCCAGCTGAAAAGTTTGAGATTGCACGCCTTTTCATTTCGCACCTGCATATTGACCGTCTGGAAATCGGTTCTGCACGCGTCTCTGAAGGGGAAAAGGTCGGGCTCCGGTCCATCCTCGAATGGGCGGAACACCGCGGCTGCCTCGAACGCATGGAGATTCTCGGATTCGTCGACGGCGGGAAATCTGCAAACTGGATCCGCGAGTGCGGCGGAAAAGTTCTCAACCTGCTCGCGAAGGGATCCGAAACTCACTGCCGCGTACAGCTCCGCAAGGAGCCGGAACAGCACTTCTCCGACGTCTGCCGCGAAATCGAACAGGCTCGGAAAATGGGACTTGCCGTCAACGTCTATCTCGAAGACTGGTCCAACGGCATGATCAATTCCCTGCCTTATGTATTTGAATTTCTGCACCGCCTTTCCAAAATGGAAATTGAGCGTGTGATGCTGCCCGATACGCTCGGCATTCTGACGCCGGAGCAGGTGACGCGCTACCTCGACTGGGTTTACGCCGCCGCTCCGAACCTGCGCATTGATTTCCACGGACACAACGACTACGGACTCGTCACGGCGAACAGTCTCGCCGCGGTTCAGGCCGGAGTCAGCGGCATCCATGTGACGGTGAACGGACTCGGCGAACGCACGGGCAACCAGTCGCTCGCCCAGCTTGTCGTCGCCATCAACGATCACACGGAGCGGGCGACGCGCGTCGTCGAGAAGGAACTGCTCCACGCTTCCGTCATGGTTCAGACCATCTCCGGAAAGCGCTACGCATGGAACGCCCCGGTTGTCGGAAGCGACGTCTTCACCCAGACTTGCGGCGTTCATGCGGACGGCGACAAGAAAGGCAATCTTTATGCGAACCGTCTGCTTCCGGAACGTTTCGGACGCAAGCGTGATTATGCGCTCGGCAAACTCTCCGGCAAGGCGTCGCTCGACCAGAATCTTCAGGCGATCGGCATGTCCGAACTGGATCCCGAAGTCCGTGCAAAGGTGCTTCAGGAGATTGTGCGTCTGGGCGACAAGAAGAAGCAGGTTTCCGCCGCCGACCTTCCGTTCATCATCGCCAGCATCCTGCGTGCGCCGATCAGCGGGCGTGTTCGCGTGACCGATTACCAGATCGAAACGCGCATGAACAATCTTCCGAAAGCGATTGTGAAGATTGAGCTCGACGGCAAGCCGCTTTCCGAGCATGCGAGCGGCGACGGCGGTTACGACGCGTTTGTGAAGGCTCTGCGCAAACTGTTGAAGAAACAGGGAATCACGTTCCCGCGTTTGGCGGATTATCAAGATCGGAAGAGCGTCGTGTAGGGAAAGAGTGTAGATCTCGGTGGTCGCCGTATCATTAAAAAAAAAAAAA
>URNX01000081.1 GCA_900549415.1 uncultured bacterium | reverse complement strand
AGGGGAAAAACAAAAATCTTATTCTGCAATAAAATGTAAAACCGGCCGTTTCAATCAGCCGGTAATAGTGGAATGATGAAGCTTTTTACTGCTCAGAGAATCAAACCAGACGAACGAACGCGAAACATCTTCGTCATGGGCTCCATCGAATAAATCAAAATAACAATGCTCCGGGGAAAATGACTCTATCGCTTCATGTAAATCACGATTCATTTTCCACGGGACAATCTCGTCGTGACGCCCCTGATGAATCGAAAGGCAGACCACGGAAAGCGTCTCAGCATAGGTCAGCGGGGAACGGGCTTGATATAAATCGGGTTGCTCCGAAGGCGTTCCTCCTAAGCAATATTCCAATTCAGCAGCATACGAATTGCCCGCGCCGTAATATGCATGCCACTCGGTCAGATCGCTCACCGGACACCACACCGCAACTCCTCGCCAGAGGTGCGGAGAACGGGCAGCCGTCAGAAGCGCGGCATGTCCGCCGCCGGATGCACCAAGAAGAAACAGATTCGCCGAATCTATATGGAACGTCTGCCGAACAGAATTTACGGCATCCAGAATATCCGAAACAGCGCAATCGCTTCCGCACGCTTCACATCCACGGGGGTTCGAACGGAGATTCGGTCCGCGAAACTCCGGGAGAAGAAGCGCCCAGCCGCGCGATTTGCAGAACGGAAGATAGGCTTCCATTTTGTTGAAACGGTCATAACTCCATGTGTGAAGTCCGACAACAAGCGGAACCGTTTTTTCGTGCGCCGTTTCCGGAATATAAAGAAGCGAAGGCTCCTCCGAGCCGTCAACGGATGAACGGACTGTAATTTCTGTAAAATCTTTCATGTAAAACCTCCGGGCAGAAAAAAGCTCCGGCGCGCAGATTGGCAACACACGCCGGAGCCGTGGAGAGAATCAGAATCAGATGAGCGCAAGAGCGTCGTCAAGAGCTCCGATAATATCGTCGATGTGCTCAAGACCGATTGAGAGACGCACCAGCTCCGGTGTGAGTCCGGCTTTGCGCTGATCCTCGTCGGAGAGCTGCGAATGCGTCGTGCTCGCAGGGTGAATGATCAGACTCTTGGCGTCGCCGACATTCGCGATGATGCTGAAGAGTTCGATATTGTCCACAAGTTTGATGCCTTCCGCGCTGCCGCCTTTGACACCGAAGACAACCATTCCGCCCGCGCCGTTCGGAAGATACTTCTTCGCGAGCTCGTGCGAGGGATCGCCGGGAAGCCCGGGATAACGGACCCATGCGACTTTCGGATGATTTTTCAGGAATTCCGCGACCTTCAGAGCATTCGAGCTGTGACGCTCCATGCGGAGCGGAAGCGATTCCGTTCCCTGGAGGAACAGCCAGGCGGCATCCGGGGCAAGAGTCGGACCCTGATTGCGCAGTCCGACGGTGCGCAGACGCAGGATGAACGCCAGCGGATTCAGCGGTCCGAGGTCATGCGCGAAACGGAGACCGTGATAGCCGCGGTCAGGCTCATTGTAAAGCGCAAACTTCGGGTCGGTCCAGTCAAAGTTTCCGGCATCGATCACCACGCCGCCGATGCCCGTGCCGTGTCCGCCGATCCACTTCGAGAGCGAATGGATGACGATATTTGCGCCATGTTCAATCGGACGCAGCAGCGTCGGAGGCGTGAAGGTGGCGTCAACAATCAGCGGAAGGTGATGTTTCTTCGCGATAGCCGCATACTGCTCAATATCGGCAACGTCGAGCACGGGATTGCCGACGGCTTCAATGTAGATTGCGCGGGTTTTCTCATTGATTGCAGCTTCGGTTGCGGCAAAATCATTCACCGGAGCGAAACGGACATGGATGCCCTGCTGAGGGAGAATCGCATCGAACTGAGTAAAAGTTCCTCCGTAAAGATTGTTTGCGGAGACAAGCTCATCGCCCTGTTTCAGGATGTTGGTGACAGCAAAATAGATCGCCGCGGTTCCGCTGGAGAGCGTAAGAGCGGCTGCGCCGCCGTCGAGCTGAGCCAGACGTTTTTCAAGCACATCGTTGGTCGGGTTCATCAGGCGGCCGTAGATGTTGCCGGATTCGCGCAGAGCGAAGAGGTCGGCGCCATGTTTGGAGCTTTTGAAATTGAACGCCGTTGTGCGATAAACCGGAACCGCGCGGGCAAGCGTGGAGGGATCGGGTTCCTGTCCGGCGTGAAGAGCGAGTGTTTCAATATGGTATTTGCGTTTGCTCATAGGGGAAATCTCCTGTGTAAATTCCGTCGTGTTGAATCAGTTGTTGAAAAGCCAGCTGGAGAGGTAGCGTTCGCCGGTATCGGGAAGAAGCGCGATGATGCGTTTTCCAGCGTATTCCGGACGCTTGCTCAGTTCGAGTGCGGCGAAAAGCGCGGCGCCGGAGCTGATGCCGATCAGGAGTCCTTCCTGCGTGGCGGCGGCACGGGCGGTGTCACCGGCTTCCTCGGATTTGACTTTGAAGACCTCATCGATGATCTTTGTATCGAGAACCGAGGGAATGAATCCCGCTCCGATACCCTGCAGTTTGTGGGGACCGGGCTTTCCGCCGGAGATCACCGGGGAATCAAACGGCTCAACCGCAACAAGCTTCACATTCGGGTTGCGGGCTTTCAGGACCGAACCGACGCCGGTCAGCGTTCCGCCCGTTCCGACTCCGGCGACAAACGCATCGACTTTGCCGTCGGTATCCTTCCAGATCTCCTCGGCAGTGGTGTGTCTGTGATATTCCGGATTCGCGGGATTGGCGAACTGCTGCGGAATGAAGGAACCCGGATGGGACTTCTGCAGTTCCTCGGCCTTCTCAATTGCACCTTTCATGCCTTTTGCACCTTCGGTCAGAACGAGTTCCGCACCGTAGGCGGCGAGAAGTTTGCGGCGTTCCACACTCATGGTATCGGGCATGGTGAGAATCAGTTTGTAGCCTTTGACCGCGGCGACAAGAGCGAGTCCGATACCGGTGTTGCCGCTGGTGGGTTCGATGATAAGTGCGCCCGGAGCGATTTTGCCGTTTTTTTCCGCATCCTCGATCATTCCGATCGCAATACGGTCCTTGACACTTCCGGCGGGGTTGAAATATTCGACTTTTACCAGAACCTCGGCGCCGCCCTTGTTCAGCTTGTTAATCCGGACAAGCGGAGTGTTGCCGACCTTTTCGAGAATTGTGCTGTAAATCTTTTCAGACATTGTCATTTCTCCTTCTTAAAGTCTACCTGTTTGGTTGTCATGACATTAATATACGCCACTTTCTGAAAAATGCAAGCGAAAACTTCTCTTTTTTAGTATTATTTTTTCAAGAAAACCGATTTCCAACCATTTTTTGAGCGTAAACAAGCCTCAAAAATAAACTACTTCGCAAGTATTCTTTAAACATTTTCGTAAAAAACAAGGGGGAAGCGGAGAGAGACAAAACAAAAAAATTCTTTTTCAGCTCTTGACAGATTTCATTCCGGAGCTATATTTCCTTATCAGAGGGATTTTATGTTCAGAATCAAAGAGCTGAACTGGGGGAACATAACATGAAAAAAACAGGCAAAATCATCATCTGCCTCATCATCTTCATCTGGAATCTTCCGGGATTTGCGGAACAGGCAAAACCGGAAGAGAAGAGTTACCGCATTCTGCAAATCAACTCCAACTCGTCCGCCGATCCGTTTTCACGGAACATCGACAGCGGCATCAAGCAATATCTCAACGACCAGGAACTGATGTTCCACAGCGAAGAGTACGAAATCGGGGTGCGGTACTATCTCAGCAACAGACCGTCGTCCGCTGATGTGCAGGCGCTCCGCAAAAAGCTGAATGAAAAGTATGATCTCATCATTCTCTGCAACAATGCGGCCGTGGATCTGTTTCTCGACGGAACGCTTCCCCTCCCCGCCGATACACCAGTACTCGTATCCTCCTATCACGGACCGCTTGCGCTGAAGCTCACGGGAAAAGCAAACGTGACCGGAATCGAAACGCGCAACCTCTGGTATCAGAATGCACTGTTCGCCGCACAGATATTCCCGAACATGAAACACATCATTCTCATTGCCGAGGCGGGCGCGGCGGGCGAAGAACAGGTCCGCGATTTCCAGGAAATGCTCACGGAACGCAAAAAAAACATGCCCGTTCCCGTCCGCCTCATCTCGGGGAAACACTATTCCACCGATGAAATGCTCGGGATCGTCGCCGCCCAGCCGCCGGACACGGTTGTTCTGTTCAGTTCCTGGAGTTCCGTAAAAGACAGAAAACTGGGCGGTGGGAACCGGGTTCTGCAATATCTCGGCAGCATCGCTCCGGGACCTGTCATCGGCAAATATCACTATTACATCCGCGACGGCGCCGCCGGAGGTGTCACAAATCTGGGGTACTATCAGGGTCTTCAGGCGGGAAAGATGGCGCAGTTGCTGTTGTCCGGAACCCAGGCGTCCGCGCTTCCGGTCCAGCAGGGTCCCATCCGCACGGTTCTGACGCACAAGGCGGTCAAACAGTTCAACATCCCGGCAACAAGCATTCCGTCGGGAACGGAACTCGTGGACGCGCCGCAGACTGCGCTCGAACGCAATTTCAACGCGGCGCTCGTCGCGGGGTTCGGCTGCATACTCCTGCTGATCCTCTGGATCGCATATCTGCTCAAATGCCGCCTGCAGGAAAAGCGGCTCGCGGCGATGCTGCGGGTCGCTTCCGAAATGGCGCGTGTCGTAACGTTCCGCTGGGACATGGAAGGACAGGCTTATCAGACCGTCGCCAACCCGCATTTCTGGCCGGAACAGGAGGGCCGCCCGGTGCCTCCGGAAATGTGGCTGCTCCCCGAATTCACGCAGGCTTACCGGGAGATGTGGGGCCGTCTGCAGCGCGGCGAAAGCGATTCCGAACAGATCACTTATGCGGCGGGAACTCCAGGAGCAAAAAACTGGTTCGAAATGCGCGTCCGGAAAATTCTGAACCCTTCAGGGAAATATGAATTCTTCGGTCTCATTCAGGATATTTCCGAAGCAAGGCGCGACGAAATGCGCTGCCGCGGCAATCTTGCGCTGCTGGATTCGCTGATCGACAATCTGCCCGGCTGTTTCTTCGTCAAGGACATCAGCGACCACTACCGCTACATCATCGCAAACCAGCAGTTCGCGGATAAAATCGGAGTTTCCAAAAACAGCATTCTCGGAGCAACCGATGAAGAGATCTTTTTCCATTCGCCCGAACTGGTCCAGCTCTACCGCGACACCGATGAAACTCTGGTAAAATCCGGGGAACACTCCGAACTCCGTGAACCGCTGATCGGACGGAACGGGAAGCGACATGAAATCCGCACGGTGAAAAGCACTTTTTCCCTCTCCAACGGACGCAAGCTGCTGATCGGTTTCGGCATTGACATCACCCGTCAGTTTGAACTCGAACAGCAGCAGAAGGCGACCATCGAACGGCTGGATGACGCGCTGAAGGCGGAACGGATCGTCAACGAATCGCTCGCGCGCATCGCAACAGCCTCCGATTTCAATTCCGCCGTCATGGACATGCTCGACATCATCGGCCGTCATTCCGGAGCCGACCGCTGTTACATCTACCGTTTCACCGACGATACGCTCACCGGCGCCGTCTGCGAATTCGAATGGGTCAACAACGGCATCCGCGCAATCCGCCATGCACAAAAACTGCTTCAGATTCCGGATATTCCGGAATGGAAGGAACAGCTCCGGAGCGAAACGCCTATTCTCATTTCAGACTTCAACGAACTCACGCCGGAGTACCGGAAACGCGCACAGATTCTGCACGATTTTGAAATCCGATCCATCATCGCGGAAAGCATCCGGATCAAAGGGAAACTCTACGGATTCGTCGGAATCGATTACGTCCGGAGCATCAAGAATTTCACCGACAGCGACATTCACATGCTCGACTCCATTGTCAAGCTCTTTCAGCTGGCAACGGAGCGCTTCCGGAAATAAATCATTTGAAATACGCGCCGAGCTTCTTCAGTTCCGCACGCAATTCCGTGCAGTCGATCCCGCAGGGGGAAACACCGTGTTCAACCGCAAGTGCGGCGGCACAGCCGGCGGCCTGCCCCGTGATGTAACACGCAGGAATCATACGCACGGAAGAAAACATGTGACGGTCAGCACCGATGCAGCGTCCGCAAACCAGCATCTCGCGCTGTCCGAGCGGAAGAAGCGAGCGGTAGGGGATGCCGTAGCTCTCGCCTTTTTTGTAAGCGGAACCGGAATAGAGTTTCTTGTGCGCCTCAATCTCCGCGCGTCCCTGATGCGAAGGATGAATATCGGCGGGACAACAGTAGCGTCCGATTTCATCCTCAAACGAACGGCGCGCCTCGTAGTCTGCACGGGTCAACATGTATTCGCATTTGATCCGGCGCGATTCACGGACGCCGAGCAGAGAACCGGAAGAGACGATCTCCGCATGGGAAAAACCGTCGATATGTCTGCGATAGAAATTCTCATACTCCTTGAGCAGGCGGCGGTTCCGGATAAGCCCGTCCGTCAGGGAGCGCTCGTCGGAGGAATCGATGTCAAAGACATGCGTGATGTTTCCGGTTTCCGCACACTCACTGGTCGGAAAAATCCCGGTGTGGTGATAATCCTCCACGGAAAGTTCTCCGGAACGGAACGCCGCCTCCAGAAGCGCGGGCATCTTTTCATCGTTGTGGCTGAACGCGCCGCCCTTCCGGAACGCGCCGTCATCAATTCCCGCCCAGAGAGAACAGAGCGTGGACGGCATGACATCGCCCGTGACGGGGTCGCCCGTCTCATATTCCGCTCCGGCAAAGACGGCAAGCGTGCCGTCTCCCGTGCCGTCAATGAAACAGGATGCGGCAACGGCAAAGAGTCCGCCGGGACCGGCAAAGACCGCGCACCGCAGACGTTTTTCCTCCTTCTGAACTGTGGCAAGACGGCAGTAATAGAGGACTTCGACACCCGACTCCGTCAAAAGTTTTTCATAAAGGCGCTTGAGTTCCTCCGCCCGGATACGCGCCCCTCCCTCCGGATTCAAACTGCGGATAATCTCCCTGCCGAATCCGCCGGGCAGGAAATTGACGCCGTCGGTGAACGGCATGAAACAGGGAACCATCGCGGCGGTGCTCATGCCGCCCGCCATCGTATGGGCATCCAGCAGAATGACTTTGCGTCCGCGCCGTGCGGCTGTGACCGCCGCCGCAATTCCGGCAGGACCAGCCCCGACCACACAGATTTCCGCCGAGTATTTCACCGGGATTTCAAGATTCAGATTGACCGTTTCCATCAAAAACTCCTTTCGTTTGAGTTGTTTTATTACGAATACTGCATCTTTCCGGACTTGACAATTTCCATTTCCGCAATTACAGTATAAAAAACGGGGATTTTGAAACTGTCATGGACTTTCTGAAACAAATTGCACTCTTCGAACGAAAACTGGACTGCCGTCTATGCTTTCATGATTTCAGCGGAGAGCTGACCGCACTTGCCGGCAGGGAGACTCTGCCGCTGCACCACACAAATCCGTACTGTGAAGCGGTCCGGTCGTTCAGTCCGGAACGCTATGCGGAGTGTCTGAAATGCGATACGGGGCGTGTGTTCGAGCTGCTCCGCAACGGGTTCCCGTTCAGCAAAAAATGCCACGCGGGATTCCTGGAATACGTCTTTCCGCTGTTCAAATTCCGGCGTCTTGCAGGCGCAATGTTTCTCGGAATTTTCCGTTCGGGGGAAAAAACCGAATGGATTCCGCCGCTCCGCCCTCCCCCGGGAACGCCGGAGGAAGAGGAACTGCTCTTTTTCGGGAAACTCTTCGCGGACGCCATCGGGAGGGAACTGGAGCGTCTGCCCGAAAACTGTCCGCGGGGCAAACGCAGAGAACAGATTCATCTCTGGTTTGTACATAATTTCCGCAATCCGGAAATTTCGCTCGGGGATCTTGCAGCAAACCTCGGACTCTCGGAATCGCGCACCGGACAGCTTCTGCGGGAAGATGACGGCGCGGCTTTCCCGGAACGCCTGCGCGGATACCGGCTGCAGTGCGCGAAAGAAATTCTGCTCAATTCCGAACTTCCGGTGAACCGGATTGCAGAGCTTTGCGGCTTCCGGAGCGCAAATTATCTGCACCGCAGTTTCCGCCGCGCAGAAGGCGTCACTCCCGAAGTCTGGAGAAAGAAGAGAAAAGGAAAGATCGGAAGAGCACACGTCTGAACTCCAGTCACGTTTCGGAATCTCGTATGCCGTCTTCTGCTTGAAAAA
>URNX01000080.1 GCA_900549415.1 uncultured bacterium | reverse complement strand
CGTTTCTTATTCACAGTTCCATGTTTCACATTTTAAGGGGAAATCCAAAGGATTTACCCTTATAGAGCTCCTTGTGGTAATTGCGATCATCGCAATCCTGGCGGGCATGCTTCTTCCCGCACTGGCGAAGGCGCGGGACAAGGCGCAGGGGATAACATGTCTCAACAATCAGAAGCAGCAGAATCTGAATCTGCAGATGTATGCGCAGGACCATGGGGACATGCTTGCTGTACGCATGGATGGATTCGGCTGGGAGTGGGCGTCTGTCATTTACAGTTCCAATGAATCGACTACCGATATGGAAAAGATTCCGAAAACGGCATTCTGTTCCAAAGCGAAGCGGTGGGTTGACGGAGCCAGAGTCGCAGATTTGACGTATGCCGGACACGGCAACAATTTCGGCGGATACGAATCAACTCACGGGAGTCCCTGGAGCGGATCGGGGATTAACGCTTTCATTCAGATGAATAAAGTCAAAATGGCTTCCGATTATTTTCTCCTTTCTGATTCTGTGATGTATACTGCCACGGACAACCGTCCGACCGGAGGATATATGTTCAATGGAAACAATACCGGGATCCATTTCTTGCACTCGAACCTGGCAACGATGCTTTTTGCCGACGGCCATGCAGCCGCGCTGAACTACAGCAATGTCCGTTACTTCGTTTTCAGCACAAGTAGAAATGTCTATGTGCAGAACGGTCCGGACAAGGGCGCGTTCTACCGGACGGAAAACTACAAAATCCCGTTTGCCAACGACTGAATCTAACTCGAAAGGAAATACAGAATGAAAAAACTTCTTTTCTCTCTGCTTGCCGCAGCGCTTCTGCCGCTGACGGGAGCGACCGTTTACCAGAATGCGTTCGGTGACGCCGCGGGGCTCTCCGGATTTTCAAGCGATCCGAATATCCGGATTGAGAACGGCTCGCTGACCGCTGAATTCAAAAACAGAATCGAATACCGCACGATCTCAAAGACGCTCGCCGCGGAAGCGTTTTCCGGATATTTCATCCGCATGAGCTGCGAAGTGCGCGCGGAAAACATCCTTCAGACCAAGCGCGATTTCGAGGGAATCAAACTTGAACTTTCCATGACAACCAAGTCGGGAAAGAAAAGCTGGGGCAACATCCGTTTCCCGAAAGAGAGCTACGACTGGAAGAAGTTTGAAACATTTTTCCCCGTTCCGGATGATCTGAAAAGCATTTCGCTTGCAATCGGAATGCAGAATTCCGCAGGAAAATTTCAGCTCCGCAATCTGAAACTGGAGACGGTTGCGGTTCCCGTCAACATCCGCTCCGTCGCGAACATGGGGTATCGCGATGAAGTTGTCGGAGACGGCAAGGGCGGATGGACCGACCAGGGGCCGAAGCAGGACGGCCGCACTTTCGCCGAGCGGCTCTGGCAGTATGTCTATGCCGGAATTCCGATCGACGCCATTCCCGGCGGGAAAAGCGTGCTGACTCTCTACTCCGAACATTTCACGACCGGCCCCAAAGAGGCGGTCATTCCGGTGAAAGCGGCGATCGAGGCGAAAACTCTTTATCTGCTTCATGCTCTGGCGTGGGCACCCGCGCTGAAAGACAAGTTTGTCGGCACGATTACCCTGAAAGACAGGAACGGACGGATCCAGAAGATTTCCGTTGAAGACAAACGGGATGTGACGGACTGGTACCGCCAGACCGCGAATCTTCCGAACGGTTACGGAGTCCTCAAGGGACGCACGGGCGACGGCAACCTTGCGGGCATCTATCTTTCCCGCTTCACCGTGGAGCCGGGGATGGACGAGATCGTGGAAATCCGTTTTCAGTCGGTTCCGGAATGCATCTGGCTGATCCTTGCCGGAACGCTCTCTCCGGTCGACATAGCGCTTCCCGACGCCAAGCCGACCGTCATTCAGGCGAACTCGGACTGGCTCCCGATGGCGGAAGTGAAACAGAACCGGATTCTGCCCGGCTCCGCGCTGGACGTCAGCGCGTGGCTCCCGAAGGGCAGCGTCGACGAGCTCGGACGGGTCGTCATCAAAGACGGACATTTCGTCTTTGAGAAGAATCCTTCGCAGAATGTCCGCTTCTTGACGGAGGCGATGCACCCGATGCAGGTGATTCCGGAGACGCATGAAGAGATTGAACGCCTTGCGCAGGAAATCCGCCGGAACGGATACAATATGGTCCGCACTCACTTTCTCGATGCGGAGCTGCTGAGCGCAGCGTCCAAACCGCTGGAATTCCGCAAGGACTATCTGGAACGGCTGGATTACTTCATCTACTGCATGAAGAAGAACGGAATCTATCTGAACTTCGACTGCATGACAAGCTGGATCGGTTACACGCCGGGGGCAATCTGGAAAAACAAAGATCCGGAGAAGTCGTTCAAATCCCGCATCTACTTTGACCCGGCCGTTCGCAAAAACTGGCGCGACGGAGTGGAAAAGCTCCTGACCCGCGTCAATCCCTACACGAAGACGCGTCTTGTCGATGATCCTGTTCTTGCTATGGCGGTTGCGTTCAATGAACAGGAGTTCGGACTCTGGAACAAGGTTGACCCCGCGTTGATCCTTCCGAAGTGGCAGGGCTTCCTGAAGAACAAATACGGCAAAATCGAAAATCTCAACGCCGCATGGAAACCTGCGGTTCCGTTCAAAAGCTTTGAAGAAATCAAGACCTGGAAAGAGAACAGCGCCGACTTCTGGATCTTCCGTCTTCCGATGGAACGGGAGCTTGCGGGCTGGTTCAAAAAGCAGCTGCGCGAAATCGGGTTCAAAGGACCTGTTGCAAATCTGAACTGCGGCAAGAGCCAGATGTACAATCTGCTTCGCGACCAGTACGATTTCACGGCGATGAACCATTACCACGCGCATCCCTCGAATGTCCACATGCCGTATTCCTTCATCGACCAGAGCAGCACGATTGCGAAGAAAGCGTTGATATTCCGGAACATCGCCGGCACGCGTCAGCCGGGAAAACCGTTTGTCGTGACGGAACATCATATTGTCTTCTGGAACCGGTTCCGCTATGAACAGGGCTTTGTCATCGGCGGTTACTCCGCGTTCCAGGATTACGACGCGCTGACCATTCATGCGGCGCCGGTTTCCTTCAGCAAACCGAAATTCGTTTCAACTTTCGAGGTTTTCACGGATCCCGTTTCCAAAGCATCCGAGTTTCTGACGTTCTTCCTTTTCCGCCGCGAAGATGTGCGGTCCGGCAAACCGGGAGTCCGAATCCGCGCCACGGAGAAGGATCTCTTCCGTCCGGACGGAACCGTGGCGGAGGCGCTTTCCGATGAGCAGTCGCTGCCCGCGCTGATGGTTGGAGAGAATGTAGAGATCAAGCCCGATGCTGCAGGAATGCTTCCGCTTTACCCGGGCGAGATTGCATACAAGCTCGGTTCAACCAATTCCACGCAGGTCAACAACGCCGGTTTCTCCGGCACGCGCGACAACCCCGCCGCGAACGCCGCCGAACTGCTGACGCATCTGCGCAAATCCGGTGCGATCAAGCCGGAAAATCGCAGCAACGGAAGCAGCAGATTTGAAACATCCACCGGAGAGATTTATCTGGATTCCGCGCGAACCTTTATGGAGATCAACACACCGCGTCTTCAGGGAATCTGCGGACTTGCGGGAACGAGTGTCAATCTCCCGGATTTTTCGATTCGGAAGATGAGCACGGACGGCAATCTCGCCGTGGTCTCCGTTGACGGCATGAAGCCTCTCCGCGAGTCCGGCCGCATGGTTCTGGTCTATGCAACCAATGTTCTGAACAGCGGCATGGAGTTCACCGGACCAGAGATGGTTACGTTGATCAAGATCGGTAAAGTTCCGGCTCTGCTTCGTCGCGGCGCATTCACGGTCACGCTGAAAAACCGGAATGCGTCAAAGCTGAGACTTTATCCGCTGGATATGTCCGGCCGCCGTCTCAAAAAGATCGCTCCGGATTCGGTGAACGGCGAATCGGTCACGTTCTCCGCCGATACAGGCAGAGACGGAGCTGCGATTTACTTTGAAATCGCGGAGGCTTCTTCCGCAAAGTAATCCGCCTTAACCGCAGAACGGCGCTCCGGGATTGTCACAAAAACTTCCCGGAGCGTTTTTTTGTTCTGAAAAATTGGCTCTTTCCGTTCCGCCGTTCTGGAAAAATCGGAAAAATGGAGTATAGTTTACCCAGTAAACTACAGAAGGAGGCGGTGCTTATGAAATTTGAAGAACCGGGAAGGATATTCGAGGCTGAACAGATCGAATCATCCCTCCAGAAAATCAGCGATGAAATCATCTCCGAATTCAAGGGAAGGGGGAAAGATCTGATTCTGCTCGGAATTCAGCGGCGCGGCGTACCGCTCGCCAGACGCATTTCCTCCTACATCCATAAAAAAACGGGTGCGGATGTCACGGTAGGCACGCTGGACATCACCATGTACCGCGACGACATCGGGCTCCGCCGGGTGCTTCCCGTCATTCATGAAACCAATATTCCGGATATCAACGGCAAAACCGTCATTCTCTGCGACGACGTTCTGCAGGCTGGGCGAACCATCCGTGCCGCGCTCGACGCCATCACCGATTTCGGGCGTCCCTCGATCATCCGCCTCGCGGTTCTTTTCGACCGCGGCAGTCATGAGTTCCCCATTGCCGCGGACTACACCGGCATGGAGGTTTCGATTCCGGACGGTTTCAAAATTTCCGTTCACTGGAAGGAAATCGACGGCGCCGACTTCGTCAGGATTCAGGAAAAAAAGATTTGGAGATAACCATGGATTTCAACTGGACAAAAAAGGATCTGCTGAGCCTGTACGACCTCTCCGCGGAAGAGATTCTCTGCATTCTCGACACTGCGGCGGAGTTCAAAAAGGTTTCCCAGCGGAAAATCAAGAAGGTTCCCGCCCTGCGCGGAAAAACCGTTGTGAACCTGTTCGTCGAACCGAGCACGCGCACACGCACTTCCTTCGAGCTCGCGGAACAGCGTCTTTCCGCCGACATCATCAATATTCAAGCGGATTCCAGCAGTCTGCGCAAGGGCGAGTCTCTGCTCGACACGGTGAAGAACATCGAAGCGCTGCAGGTTGACTTGATTGTCATGCGCCACCCCGCCGCCGGAGCTCCGAATTTCCTCGCTCCGCTGGTCCGCCCCGGCATCGTCAATGCGGGCGACGGCGCACACAGCCATCCGACACAGGCACTGCTCGACCTCTTCACGATCCGCGAGAAAAAAGGTTCCTTCAAGGGACTCAACGTTTCGATTATCGGCGACATTCTGCACAGTCGCGTCGCCCGGAGCAACATGTGGGGGCTCCTCAAACTCGGCGCGAACGTCACGCTCGCCGGCCCCTCCACGCTCACCCCGACGATGTTCGAGAAGGTCGGAGTCCGGGTTTGCCACAACATGAAAGATGCGCTTGAAGGCGCGGATGTGGTGAACCTGCTCCGCATTCAGCACGAACGCCAGCGCGCGGGATTCTTCCCGAGCGTCGGTGAATATTCCAAAGTCTACGGACTGAACGCCGGAACGGAAAAGTATCTGAAACCGGATGCCCTGATTATGCATCCGGGCCCGATCAACCGCGGAGTTGAACTTGATTCCGAACTCGCCGACGGTCCGCAGTCCGTCATTCTTGAACAGGTAACCAACGGACTCGCCGTTCGCATGGCGGTTCTTTTCCTCGTAGCGGGGTGCTTGAAATGAATTACATCTTTGAAAACGCCAGAGTCATCGACCCGGTTCAAAACCTCGATTCCGTCACCGACATCGCCGTGTGCGACGGGCGGATTGCCGATCCCGCACACGTGAAAGACGCTGAACGCATCGACCTTACGGGCAAAGTTCTGACCCCCGGTTTCGTTGATCTTCATGTCCATCTGCGTCATCCCGGAAACACCGCCGCGGAGACGATCCGCACGGGAACAATGGCGGCGGCCGCGGGCGGTTTCACCTCGATTGTCGCAATGCCGAACACGTCCCCCTGCGCGGACAACCCGGGCACGATCCACTACGTCCTCACCCACGCGGAAAACGAAGGCGTTGTCAAGGTTCTGCCCTGCGGCGCAATGACGAAGAACATCGAAGGCAAGGAAATGTCCGGTATCGGCTCGCTCAAGGCCGCCGGCGCGGTCGCGCTTTCCGATGACGGACGCTGCGTGCAGGACAACCAGCTCATGCGCCACATCGTCCATTATGCCAAGACCTTTGATCTGCCGATCCTCGACCATTGCGGCGACAAATCCCTCGAAGCCGAAGGCGTGATGAACGAAGGTCAGTGGTCGGTTCTTCTCGGCATGAAGGGAATGCCCGGCGCGGCGGAGGAACTCATGATCTACCGCGACATCATCCTCTCGCGTCTCACCGGCTGGAAGATTCACATGCAGCACGTCAGCGCGAAAGAGAGCGTCAAGATTCTGCGTCAGGCGCGCCGCGAAGGCATCCGCGTTTCCGGTGAAGCGACGCCGCACCACATCGCGCTCACCGATGTCGAAATCAAGAAATTCAACTCGAACTACAAGATGAATCCGCCGCTTCGTTCGGAAGAGGACCGCCAGGCCGTTCTTGAAGGGCTTGCGGACGATACGCTGACGGTTATTGCGACCGACCATGCACCGCACACCATGACCGCGAAGATGGTGGAGTTTGATTATGCCCCGTTCGGTATCATCGGGCTTGAAACCGCGTTCCAGATCTGCTGCACGGAGCTGGTGCACAAGGGCGTTCTCACGCTTCCGCATCTGATCTCCAAACTCACAAAAGGCCCTGCAGAGGTGCTCGGACTCGACATCGGAAATCTGAGAATCGGCAACCCGGCGGACATTACGATTCTCGACGCCGACCGCGAAAATGTGGTCGATCCGTCGACTTTCAAGTCCAAGTCGCGCAACACGCCGTTCGGCGGTTACAAGGCGAAGGGATGCGTCATCGGAACACTCGTAAACGGAAAATTTGTTCATAAAACTTTTTGAGGAATGACCATGGACACAAAAAACTGGAGACTGGAAACTATCGCTGTTCAGGCGGGCTACGAGCCGGAAAACGGCGGCCCCCGCGTGCAGCCGCTCGTGCAGAGCACAACCTACAAGTACAATGACGCCCAGAGCGTTGCCGACCTTTTCGATCTGAAGCGCGAAGGCTTTTTCTATACCCGCCTCGGCAGTCCGACGGTGGATTGCTTCGAGAAGAAAGTCGCCGCGCTGGAAGGCGGCGTCATGGCGGTCGGAACGAGCTCGGGACAGAACGCAAATGCGCTTTCGATCATGAACATTGCGCGCTGCGGCGACCACATTGTCGCAGTGTCGAGTCTGTACGGCGGCACGGTTTCGCTGTTCTCGAATACGCTGAAGAAGACGGGAATCAATTTCACCTTCATCTCGCCGGAATCGACGGAGGCGGAGATTGAAGCGGCGATCCGTCCCGGGACAAAGGCTTTGTTTGCGGAGATGCTGGCGAATCCGGCGCTGATCGTTCTGGATGTCGAGAAATTCGCGCGGGTCGCGCACAAGCACGGCATTCCGCTGATTGTCGACAACACGTTCCCGACCCCGTATCTGTGCCGTCCGTTTGATTTCGGCGCAGACATTGTGACGCACTCCACGACGAAGTATCTTGACGGTCACGCGACGAGCGTGGGCGGAATGATCGTGGAGAAGGGCGGATTTGACTGGAAGAACGGAAAGTTCCCGGAGTTTGTCGATCCGGATGAGAGTTATCACGGCACTGTTTACACGCGCGACTTCCCTGCCGCACCGTATTCGGTGAAGCTCCGCGTGCAGTGGATCCGCGATCTGGGCAGCGGCATGGCGCCGTTCAACGCGTTCCTTTCGATGATGGGAGCGGAGACGCTTCACGTGCGCATGGACCGTCATTGTTCGAATGCGTTGGCGCTGGCGAAACATCTTCAGCAGCATCCGAAAGTCGGCTGGGTGAACTATCCCGGGCTTCCGGACAACAAGGAATACGCGATGGCGCAGAAGTATCTGAAGGGCTGCAGCGGCGTGTTCTGTTTCGGCGTGAAGGGCGGAGTTGCTGCCGGTGAGCGCGTGATGAATTCTCTGAAAGTCGCGGCGATTGCGGTGCATGTTGCGGATCTGCGGACGTGTGTTCTTCATCCCGCGAGCATGACGCATCGTCAGTTGAGTGAATCCGAGCTGATTGCCGCCGGAGTATCTCCTGACATGATCCGCGTTTCAGTCGGACTTGAGCACATCGACGATCTGATTGCCGATTTTGACCAGGCTCTCGCCCAGGCATAAGAGAGACGAAGATAAACGAGCGCCGCTTCTGCAAAGTTTTGCAGAAG
>URNX01000079.1 GCA_900549415.1 uncultured bacterium | reverse complement strand
CATGTTTGATATTCAAATCAAATGCCGTTGCCTGAATTCCGGTAAAAAGCCGTGGTGAATAAAAGCAAAGTTTCTGTTTTTTACCGCCATTTTCCAAGTAAGCATCCAGCGAACTTCCTGCCGGCAATGCCGGGAGCTGAAAACGGATACAACCATTACCTTCAGCCAACACCCGTCCATGAGCGGCCACGAGCTGCCATTTGCCGTCGCCGGGGAAATCGTACAATTTACCCGACCACAAATTCAACACAGCATTATCCGCATAAAGAAACGGCAATGCAATAACAAGAAAAAGCAGTATGGCGAAAAGATGTTTCATGAGAGAATCCGACCCGATTGATTCTTCTGTATTTTACTGTCTACCGGAATTTGTGTGTGTATCCGCTTGCCTAGAATCAACAAATCCACATCCAGAACCAGTGTCTGGCGGTCACTGCGGGAAACAATGATATTTCCGAAAACTCCAGGTGCATTGATGGAAATGGAGTCATTGTCGGCACAGGCAATTTTCAACTCGAGATTGTCTGCAAGTTTGACATTGAGAACATTGGAAGGCATTTCTCTGTTCATCCGTTCCCCGATCACCAGATCATTTCCAACAAAAAGAACTGCAACATCATCGCCGAAGAGCCGCAAAGATTCCTGCATCGGATCAAATGACCTTGCAGGAGCTTTATTCGTTGCCATTGAAACAGGCTTTGTTGTTTCAGAGGCTGGCAGCGGATAATTTCGCATTGAAATCACGGCGAGCACCGCCAGTCCGAGAACAGCTGCAAAAATTGCGGCATACCGCCAGATATGAATTTTTTGAGCTTCACGGCATTTGGTTTCGGCTATGAATCCGGCAAAAAATTCCTCTTCGCTTCTGTTGAAATGAAACACCTGGTCTTTCTTTTCTTTCAATAAATTTTCAAGACGATCTTCATTCATCTGCATTTCTCCTTATGTTTTCTCGGATCATGCTCTTTGCCTTATGTATTCGCTGATACAAAGTGTTGGGGGAACATCCGAGTATTCGTGATGATTCATCAATGCTTAATTTGCTCAACACGGCAATATGTATTGTCTCACGGTAAAGCTCCGGCAGCCGTGCAATGGCATCATCCAGCTTTTCCAAAGCGGGATTTTCAGAGGGTGTTTCCAGCGTAAACTGCTGCAGAACCTTTTCCTGTCGCTGTTTTTTTCGTAGAAAATTGTAACTTTCAGAGATGACAATTTTCACGACCCATGCAGACAATGCATCTTGCCTGCCGCTGAAGCTGTCACGTCTGTCCCATGCCCGGAGCAAAGCGCTCTGCACCACATCATCGGCATCTGCCGGAGAGTTGACGATCTTGACCGCTACTGAACGAAACAGCGTCAGTTTGTTTTTGATCAGCTCCGCAAAAATATTTCTGTATATATTGTCTGACAAGTTTTTTACCTTTTTAAGATTATCTTTCCCTGTAAGACGCCGGAAGGATGCAATTTCTTATCGCTGTTTGTGAAAAATCACAGATATTCCATAAAATCTTTCTGACGTAACAAAAAGCGCAACTGCCAAAAGGCGGAGTCCGGATGATTTCTTTCCCGTCAGGTGCAAACCGTAAAAAATATTCAATTTCGGATAAAAATGAAGCGAGGAAGGCATTTTTTTCGATGAATTATGAAATAGCCGGAGTTCTGGGGCTTCCGCCGGAGAATTACACCGCGCGGGAGCTCTGTCTGATGCATCGCCGGAAGATGCGGGAGCAATGGAATCAGACCGCCGCGATTCTGGCGATGATTCACAACTGCGCGTTCGGCGTCCGGCAATCGATTTCTCCGGATGAACTGAATCCATACAGTGAACGGAAGAAGCGCAGAAGCGTTTCGAGTGAGTTTGTGAGAATGCTGTTCAAAAAACTGTGATTGCGAAAACGTTGATTCGAGAAAAAAAATGGTTCATCGACGATCTTTGCCATAGATGAGGGCAAAACTGAAAGTGACTATCGAAGAGACAATTAATTATGAGTAATAGTGTAGAATGGTGGGCGCTGGGAGACTCGAACTCTCGACCTCTACCGTGTGAAGGTAGCGTTCTAGCCAGCTGAACTAAGCGCCCTCAGAAAAATGGAGCCAGTCATCGGATTCGAACCGATGACCTGCTCATTACGAATGAGCTGCTCTACCGACTGAGCTAGACTGGCTTGTGACATGCCCTTAATGTAACTCCATTTTTAAAATATGCAAGTCCGGAATGCAAAAAAAAGTATATATTTTTCAGCAAATATTCCGCGTTTCCCGTTTGAAAAATATAAAAGGAATGCTAACTTTCACTATAAAGCACAATGTCCCTACGGGCATACCTGAAAATGAAAGGATTATAAAGAATGAAAGCCGAATTTCTCAAGTACCTCGACACCAACTGCATACTGCTCCTCGACGGTACAACCAAGAAGGCTGCTCTCGAAGAAATCATCGCTCTCGCCACCACACGGTGTACTCTCGATGAATCCCAGCTCCGCGAGCTTATCTGGAAAAGAGAAAAAATGATGACCACCGGCGTTGGAAAAGGTCTCGCGCTTCCCCACATCCGCGTTCCCGGATTCCCCGTTCCCCTCGTCATCATCGGAATCTGCAAGAACCCCATCAGCGACTACAAGTCCCTCGACAATGAACCGATCCGCCTGATCGTCTTCATCGCCGCAGACGAGCGCGATCAGGATGCCTACATCCGCCTCCTCGGAAGCGTCTCCTCCAAACTCAAAGAGCCCGCTGTCGTCGAAGAAATCTTCGCAAACATGAAGAACAAAAAGAAAGTTCTCGCAGCTCTTGCCGGCGGTGAAGAATAAGCAAAATGAAAAATCCCCGCTTTTTACGGCGGGGATTTTCTTCTTACGATGCTTTGGACTCCGGAACATGCGGTTCCGCCTTTCTCTGCATCCTGCGTTTGTACTCGCTGATGTAAAGCGCGAGTCCATTGAAAAATGCGGCCTTTCTCTCCGGCGAGATAATCAGCCCGGGCTTCGGGGGGACGTACTTTTTCATAGAGGCTCCTTTCGCTGAATCAATGCTACAGACATCTCTTTTCGTGTTTTGTTCTAAATTTGTGCCGTGAGGTATTCATGAATTCAGAATCTTATCTTGTCCTTCCGGAAATCGGCGATGTGCCGGCGTTCCCGGTATCGGAACTGAAAAAAAGCGACTGGAACGACGGGCTGATTGTCCGCACGCCGAACTGGCTCGGCGATGCTGTCATGGCGATTCCCGCGATGCTCGAACTCCGCGCCATGATTCCCCCGTTCTGCGGTCTTTTCGTGCTCTGTCCCAAAGGATTCGCTCCGGTGTTTGAGTCTCTCGATTTTATTGACCGCGTCCTGCCGCTCTCAAATCCCCACGCTTTTATGACGGCCGAGGAGCGCCGGTCTGTGAACCGTCTTCATGCGGGCGCCGCCGTGATTTTCAACAACTCCTTCCGCGATGCGCTGGATCTGCGCCTGGCGCGGATTCCAAAACTTTTTGGAGCGAAAGCGCGGTTCCGTTCGTGGCTGCTGACCCGTTCGTTCGAATTCCCGAAACGGCGCGATTTTGAACTCAACAAGCCGCATCAGGCGGCAAAATACATGGCGATTGCGCGCGCAATCGGAGGAAAGCCGTGGAACGGAATCATGCCGGAATTCAAAACGAATCTCCAGCCGGAAATCTGTCCACCCGAACTCGCTGAATTCTGCCGCAATCCGAAAATTCTCGTCATTGCCGGCGGTGCGGCTTACGGCGCGGCGAAGCGCTGGCCCTCGGAGAACTTCCGCGAAATCGCGCGGCGCTGGATCGCTGAAGGCGGCTTTGCTGCGGCTGTCGGTTCGCCGAAAGAGCGTCCGATAGCAGACGAAATTCTCGCGGGGCTCGACTCCGCTCGCTGCTGGAACGCCGCAGGGAAGACCTCAATGGACGGTCTGATTTATCTGCTGAAACATGCGGAAATGTGCGTGGCGAACGACAGCGGCGTCATGCATCTTGCAGCCGCGCTGGGAGTCCCCGGAGTGGCTCCGTTCGGGTGCACCGATCCTGCGGCGACCTCGCCGGTTTCCACAAACTGGAAGATCGCATTCCGCAAAATCGAGTGCTCGCCATGCTTTAAACGGGTCTGTCCGAAAGGGACAAAGGAGTGTTTCGCCAGCATTACGCCGGATGTTGTGTGGAAAATGATGAAAACCGATTGAAATTTCACTCAACATGCGCTATTGTACCACAGAAAATTTAACCGGGAGATGAATCCATGGAAGAACAACAGCATACCATTTCCGTTTTAGTCGCCAACAAATTCGGCGCGCTCGCACGCATTGCCGGACTTTTCAGCGGACGCGGATACAACATTGAATCCCTTACAGTCAACCGCACGCACGACCCCGAACTCTCCCGCATGACCATTGTCACGACCGGCAACGAAGCCGTGCTTGAGCAGATCGAAAAGCAGCTCGGAAAACTCGTCGATGTGGAGTCCGTCGTTGAACTCGACAGCACCGATTACGTGGAGCGGGAACTCGTTCTCATCAAGGTAACCGCGCCTTCCGAACGCAGACCGGAAATCCTCAGTCTCGTCGATATCTTCGGAGCAAAGATTCCGCTCGTGCTCAAAGATAAAATCGTCGTTGAGCTCTCCGGTTCCTCCGGAAAGGTCGAAAACTTTATTTCCCTGATTTCCGACTACGGCAAAATCGAAATCGCACGCAGCGGACGCACCGCAATCCCGAGAAAGTAAGGTCGCGCCCGTGTCCGCGGTGACCGTTTCTTTTGACTCAGGAACCCTTCTGCTGGATTTCGGAGACGTTCCTCCGCCGGGTGACACTCTTCCTTTTCTGCGCTTTGATGAGCGCGTAAACCTTTGGCGTGCAAACGCTTCGGATTACGCGCCGTTATTGCGCATTCTCTATGCAGAAAAGCGCGATGTTCAGGATTGCGCAAAGGCATATGCAGAACTGCCCGCGCTCGCATTGCGCAACGGGTTCAAACCCATGCCGCATCAGGCAAAAGCGCTCGACGCCTGGCTCAAAGCGAAGGGACGCGGACTCGTCGTCATGCCGACAGGCTCTGGCAAGAGCTTTCTCGCCGTGCTCGCGATTCTTGCGGTCAAGCGTTCCGCTCTGGTGATCGCGCCGACAATCGACCTGGTTCAGCAGTGGGCCTCCTCGCTCCAGCGCGCACTCGGAATGGAAGTCGGAATGCTCGGCGGAGGCTCGAAAGAGGTTCGCAACATCACCGTCAGCACCTACGATTCCGCGGTCATCATGATGGAATACATCGGGAACCGCTTCGGAATCGTCATTTACGATGAATGCCATCACCTGCCGGGTCCCGTCAACCGCCTTGCCGCCTCCATGTGTCTTGCGCCATACCGCCTTGGCCTCACAGCAACGCCCGAACGCGACGACGGCGGCGAAACCGTGATCTACCGCCTTGTCGGGCCTCTGGTCTGCGAAATTTTCATTGACGAGCTTGAGGGGCGCGTCCTTTCTCCGTACGAGACGCACCGCATCGCGGTTCCGCTCACCCCGGAAGAGGCGGAAGAATACGAAACTGCACGCAAAATCTATACCGGATTCGTCCGCGCAAACGGCATCAATTTCAAGGCGCGCGACGGCTGGAACCAGTTCATCATGATGACCGCCCGGCGTCCGGGCGGGCGCGCCGCGTTTGAAGCCTATCTGCGCCAGCGCGCAATCGCCCGCTGCGGTAAAGGCAAACTCGAAGCGATCTGGCACATTCTGATCCGCCACAAAACAGAACGCACCATTATTTTCACCGCCGACAATGACGCCGCGTACGCCATCGGCAACCACTTCTGCTTCCCCGTCATAACGCACAAAACAAAGGCCGGCGAGCGCAAAGAGTTCCTCGATCGTTTCCGTTCCGGTGAATACCGCGTCCTCGTCACCAGCAAAGTTCTGAACGAAGGCGTCGACGTTCCCGAAGCGGCTGTCGGAATTGTCGTTTCGGGCAGCGGCAGCTCGCGCGAACACGTGCAGCGGCTCGGACGCATCCTGCGCGCCTCGGAAGGCAAACAGGCGGAACTCTATGAACTCATCAGCGAGGGAACCTCGGAAGTCTATGTCAGCGACCGACGCCGGCAGCACCGCGCTTACGAGGGCAAAGATTCGGGAATGGAGACGGAACCATGTTGACAAAAGACCTGCTCCGCTTCAAGACCGTTTCCGGACGTGTTCACCCGCTGTTTATCGCGCCGGATGACCGCGCGCTTCTTGCGTTTGCCTCAACCATCGTCAACACCTACCGCGATTCCCTGCGCTATCCGCGTTCCGAAATTCAGGAATCGCTTGCGCCGCTCATCAACTCCCAGCGGGATCTGAAACTGGCAAAAGGAATTTTGAAACTCTACGATGATCTCTGCGAATACTCGGGCGATTCAGAGGCCGATTACCCTGCGATGCGCCGCACGCTTTTCGCCACAGCCTCGCGCATGATGGATACTCTGAAAAGTTCCGATTCCTGGCTGGATTTCCGCACGGATGTCTTCCGCGAAGCGGGGAAAACTGTGGTTCCGCTTTCGGAGAATATTTATCTTGATCTTCCTGATTACGAACAGCTTGTGAAACTTCCGGATCTTACGGCGGAACAGCTGCTGGAAAAATACAACATTGCGCTTGCGCAGTCGCTGGTGCTTTTTGCGGAGTCGATAGACCTGACAATTGAGGAACCGGACAGCGCGCGGATGCGGCGTTTTTTCAAATATCTGAAGTTTTTCCGTCTGCTTGCGGACGTTTCCAAAAGCTCGAAATGGGAAAATGCCGCGCCGTCGGTGATCCGGCTGAAAATTGACGGTCCCGCCTCGATTCTGGATGCGGCATCGAAATACGGTCTTCAGCTGGCGTCGTTTCTTCCGGCGGTTTTCCAGCTGACGAAATGGAAATTCACGTGCGACTTGAAGCTGCGTGACAAGGAGTTGCGTTTTTCTCTGGATGAAAGCTGCGGTCTGCATCAGCGGTTCGGGCGTCTCGGAATCTACGTTCCGGAGGAGGTCAAAATGTTTGCCAGACTCTTTGCGGAACGCTGTCCGGATTGGACGCTGACTTCGGAAAGCCCGTTTCTGAAAGGCAAGCGCGGGCAGACGTTTGTTTTTCCGGACATTACTTTCATCAAAGGTGAACGGAAAGTTTATTTGGAGCTTTTTCACAAATGGCATTCGCATCAGCTTGCTGGCCGGCTGGATTTTCTGACTGCGAACGCCGGGATCCCGCTTGTTCTTGGAGTGGAACGTCAGCTTCTCGCCTCGAATCCGCAGTTGAAAGAACAGGTGGAATCGCACCCGCTGTTCGGCGAGCGCATTTTTCTTTTTCGTGATTTCCCCTCCATCGAAAAGATGAAAAAAATTCTGGACAGGGAAATATAAAATGAAAAATCAAATAAAAGGATAATTCATAAATGGGTTGCTTTGGAGTCATTGTCGGAGCTGTCATTGGATTGTGGATAACGAACGGGGGTTTCTGGGGATTCATCATTGGAGCTGTCATCGGACATTTCAGCGTAAAGTGGTTTCGTTCCGACAAGGGTTGCTTGGGAGCCATTGTCGGCGGTATCATTGGATCGTGGGTAATGAACGAAAGTTTCTGGGGAGCCATCATTGGAGCTGTCGCCGGATATTTCATTGTAAAAAGATTCTCTTCCGATTCTCAATCCGGAACTTCAAAAAAAGGAAAACTTGGTCTGCCGCCGGACTTTCCGGCTTCGGAAAAGACTGTGATTCTGCTGTTCCGGTGTTTTGGAAAGTTCGCGAAAGACGATGGTCGCGTCACTGAAAACGAAGCGGAAGTCATAAAAACGCAGATGAATGAGTGGTGTTTCAGCAAGGCGACACAGAAAAAGCTGCGTCTGGAGTTCAATGCCGGACGTGATTCGAAACAGTCATTTGAACAGCTTTTTTCCGAGTTTTATTCTTCTCTGAATTCCAATTCATATCCATTACCGGAAGCCGTTGCCTGTTTTGCAATTTTAGCCTGGGCGGACGGGTTAACTCCCCGGAAACGCAAACTGCTGAACCTTATTGGCCGCTCCTTTAACATGATGGATTATTTAAATTCAATCATTCAGGAACTTGAAAAGACGGATGAAGAGGAAGAGCAGGAAGAAGAGCAAAACTCCTATAAAGAAGAGGAGCAGAAAAAATATTCTGTTCCGCCAAAGAATTCTTTGGAAAAGTATTATGAAATCTTAGGTATTCCCGCAAATTCGACAAATGCGGAAGTCAAGTCTGCATGGAGGAAGAAAGCCCGTGATTTTCATCCCGACCGAGTCCGCGGCGCCGGGCTTTCCGAGGAATTTGTCCGTTATGCGAACGAGCAGTTGCAGAAAATCAACGAGGCATACGAGAAAAT
>URNX01000078.1 GCA_900549415.1 uncultured bacterium | reverse complement strand
GGTCTCGGCGGCGGAGGAGGCATGTGATGTCTCGGCGGCGGAGGAGGCATGTATCTTGGCGGCGGAGGCGGCGGAACCACAAGGACAGGCGGTGGCGGCGGCGGAGGAGCCACAAAGACGGGGGGAGGTGGCGGAGGCGGCGGAACCACAAGGACGGGCGGCGGAGGCGGAGGCGGGGCAAGAATGTCCCCGACAAGCCCGACGATTTCCGCAGCCAGAGCGACTCCGCTGTCTCCATGATGTCTCGGCGGAGGTGGAGGCGGCTGTGCGAGTGCGGCTATGACCGGAGCCGCAACCAGCAGACCAATGAGCAGTTTTTTCATAGTTCTCTCCTGTTGGATGGTTGCTGTTTTCTGTTAAGGAACGGCCGGCGTCTGAGCTCCGAAGCCCTTGACTGCCCCGAAAAAGCGAATTGCGCTTTCGAACGGATAGGGATTGGCGAACATCGAAACGGAAGTCGTGATTTTCCCCTGTTTGTTGAGTCCAAGCGCGGCACGGAACTGGTTGATGGGCGAATTTTCGTCGTAGTCGACCTGCTCGGTGCATGTAGCTTCCAGAAACGCCTTGAGGTAGTTTGTGTCGATCACGTCTTTGAAGAGGGCGGGATCCTTGAGACCGGAGTTTTTGCTGACGCTTTCCATGCCTTCAACGTCTTCAAGGTCATCGAATCCGTCGTCTTCGACCTTCATGAATTTAATGCTCGGGCTGATGGTGATTGCAACGTCCGCTTTTTTGTTGAGAAAGAAGATGTTGTTGTCGAGTTTGACTTTTTTCTGTTTCGCATCGCCCTTTGTATTGTCGAAGCCCGCCATGCAGTTGAGTCCGAGGATATTGTGGTGAATGTTTGTGAAGACGCCGGGGTTGGTCCGTACACCGTATCCCATGTCTTCAAACGCTTTTGTACGGGTCCAGGTGAAGAGGACGGTGTTGTTCGCGAACTCATAATTGAGGGTGAACGGCTTGCCGTTTGTGGTGCGGACGTCCGCGCCCATCATGCGGTTGCCGATGAAAACGTTGTTGAGAATCCGCACGTTTCCGGAATACTGGGCGACGATGATCGCATAGCTGCATCCGTTGAGGAAGAGACAGTTCTGAATGACAAGCTGTCCATCGGTCTGAGCGTAGATGAGATACTTGTCGATGGAAGGATACTGAGTGTTTCCTTTTGCGGGCGGGATGGTGAGCATTCCGTCCTTGAACCCGTTGGGTTTGCCTTTGACGGGGTGATAGCTGTTTGCCGCGGTGTGGTCGAAGATGATGCCGTCAATGAGAATGTTTGAGTTCGGACCGAACTTGCGCGTGTTGATGGTAAGCGTTCCATACGTCGGTTTCGTTATGTTTTGAGCGTTTGACGGACGGAGCATGGTGCGGTACTTGAGAATATCGCGTGCGGAGAAATCGGGGGAATATCCGCCGATAAGGCTGACGGGTTTGTCGAGATTGATCCAGCCGCAGGACATTTTCCCGGGATAATTGCCTTCCGCAATGAGAATCATGTCGCCGGGTTTTGCTTTTTCGATTGCTTTCCAGATATTTTTCAGGGGTGCTTCCGGAGTGCCGGGGTTTTTGTTTTTTCCGTTTGAGATGGATACATGCCAGTTTGCCGCCTGAACCTGAACTGCGGCCGCCAGCAGAACGGTCGATAAAAAAGCAAGAATTCTTTTCATAAAACGCGGTTCTCTTTTTATATTCACATGTGAGAAAAAGACCGGCTGCGGTGAGCGCAGGCCGGTCTCTGGTCAAGCGAAATTACTTGAACTTGATGGCGGTGCCGGTCATGGTGACGGTGACCTTGTTGATGCCGAGGATGGTTTCCTGCTTGTAGTCCATCTTGACATCAATCAGATCGTCGGCCTTGAGACCGGAGAGAGCCTGAGCCTTGAGGGTTCCGTAGGAAGCGTCGCCCATGTTGATTGCGGCAAAGATGCCGAGGAGCTTGGCTTCAGCCTTGACGCCGCGCTTGACAACGGTGTAGCTCTTGTCCTGGATCGGCTGGAGAATCGCGTTAGCCGCGGAATCACTGTAGAAGCCGCCGCCCGGCAGAGCAACGCCGCCGTTCTGAGTTGTGACGCCTGCGCAGCCGGTCATGAGAGCCGCCGCAACAACTGCAGCGCCGAGAAGAAGAGATTTTTTCATGTTTACCCCACTTTGTTGTGTTTTTTATTGCTTGAACCGCGGACACATTCCGCGTTTCTGACGTAATATAAATGTAGTGCAGTTGCATTTCAAGGTCTAAGAAATGAAAAATATGGTTTTTATTTTTACGGAAAAACAAGAAATCTCTCTGAATGGGAGTTGCTTTTTCGAAAAATCGCGATATAGTTATTTTCTCCCGGAAAAATCCAGCTGAAAACAAGGAACATTTTATCAATGAATACCCATGCGGACAAAGCGGTCGAACTTTTCACCTCAAACCCTAAATTCGGAAATTGCGCGCAGTGTGTGGCAAAAGCGTTTGGCGCGGATGATTCAATTGTATCCGAACTCTCCGTCTGCGGCGGCGGACGCGCCCCCGAAGGTCTCTGCGGAGCTCTTTATGCGGCGATGCTGCTTGCGGATGAGGCGGACCGTCCCGCCCTGCGCGCGGCATTTCGTGATGCGGCCGGAGCGGAAACCTGCCGCGAAATCAAGGGCGCATGCAAGACTCCTTGTGCGGAATGCGTTCGTCTGGCGGCGGATTTTCTGGGGAAAAAACATAAAATCTGAAAAAAACTCCGGATTCCTTTTTGCATTTTGCTTCTTGGGGATATATATTGTATACAGATATTGAAAAATCAAAAAACAACCAAAGGTGTTCTTATGAGAAAATTGATGATGCTTTCCGTCTTCATGGCCGCGGCTGCGTTCTTCAGCGTTTCGGCACAGGAAAACCCGTCTGCGGCGGAGCCCGCCGCGCAGGAAATCCCCGTCGAGAGCGGCGTCTCTTCCGGAGAAAAATCGAATTCGATCGGCAAAAAATTGCTGATGTACATTCCCAATCGTCTTCTGGACCTTCTCGACATTGTTTCGATTGAGCTGAAAAGCGGAGCGGTGATCGGCGCGGAAGCCCGTGTCACCCGTGCATTCGGGATCGGCGGCGAGGTCGGAACTTACGGTTCCGCTCTCAAAGGCTACAACCGTCAGTACGGTTTTGCTGTGACGGAAGGCGCGGAGGGACAGTTCTTCTTCGGCAGCGCGATGGATCTCGCCCGTCCGCTTGTCTGGGGCGACATTGAACGCTACTGGATTCAGGGAACGAACTTCCCGCTGCCCTCCAACCGCATTTATCAGGAAAAAGCCCGCGACTACTGGGCGCTGGAACTCGGCGCTTCCTGTCTTCTCGGCGTGAAGGTCTCCATTCACCCCGTTGCGATTGCGGACTTCTTCACCGGCCTCATTCTGATCGACGTCGAAGATGATGATCTTGTCCTGAAGCCGATTCACGATTGAGAAACGCCGCGTGCGGACGCGGGTTTCCAGAGTTTCTTTTATAAAAAAACAGAAAGCCGGGGTTGAAAATATAAGAAAAACGGTTATTTTATAACCGCTCCGGCTTAATTTGAAACAAACGAGACGGATGGGTTCCCACGGGAACCCTGATTCCGTTTCAACAACAAAACAGGATGGAAAAATGACAGTGATCGTCAGTGCAATTCTTTACACGGTTGCAGTTTTAATCGCAATTCTTCTGGTCGCTCTGGTGTTGGTGCAGCCTTCGAAAGGCGGCGGCTTCGGTTCCGCGTTCGGCGGTGTCGGTGAAGGCGTTTTCGGCGCTCAGACCATGGGTTATCTCTCCCGCTTGACGGTTGTTCTCATTACCGTTTTCTTCGTTGTGACTCTCGCTTTGGCGGCTGTGTCCGGTCATCGTCAGAAGGTTTCTGCCGCTGCAGCCTCCAGCGCTGCACTGAGTGTCGTCGAGACAAAAGCCGCTCCGGTCGTTGCGGAAAAAGCTCCCGCGGCAACGGAAAAAACCGAGAAAAACGCTCCGGAAGCAAAAAAATAACATTTTTTTTGCAGTTTGTGCCTTGTTTTTTGAAAAATCCGCTTGCATTTTTCGTAAATGCATATTAGAGTTTTTCAGCAGGCCTTTCCGGAAGCACCGGAATCGGATGAAACTTAAAACACAGGAGTTTGAAAAATGCGCTTGAGAGATCAGCTGATGTTCGTTGGAATGCTGATACTTGGTCTTTCCTTTGCCGTCTGCGCACAGGATCGACAGGTGATAGATCAAAAAAGTATAACGTGCAAGATGGACTTTTTCGAAGCTCCTACGCTCCCGCTGACCGGCGGTATACAGGTTTCGCCCTCTTCCGGAACGAAATGGCTCACGCTTCAGGTTTCCTATACCCCCGTGCTCAGTTATGAGGGCGGACGCGGCAAACAGCTGCGCTGGCTCGACGATCTCTCTGTTACTGCTCATGTCATCGCCCCTGCCAAGCAGGAATTCGGCGGCAGCGTTCTCCTTTCCGGAACCCAGGTTCTCTGGAGCGTTGCGGAAGACGGACAGACTCATCAGGTTTTCTTCGCGGTTCCCCCGCAGATTTTCAGACGCTACTGTGAACTCAACAAATTCACCAGAAGCGTTGCCCAGTCTTTCCCCGTCATGGTGGAATTCCGGAACAAGAACCAGGTTCTTCTGGCTCGTTACATTCATTCTCCGAAGAATATGAAGAATGCCGGCCGGGCCTTCCAGCGGATCATGAGCTCCAATGTCGGTTTCATGAAACTGCCGTCCGCGGTCCTTCCGAAAGACCGCACTCCCTGGAATCTGGTGGAAGTGGATGCGTTCGATCTTTCCAAAAACACCGTGGAAGGGAAGTGACCTATGGGCAAAAGTTATTCTACTGTTCTTTGTGTTGATATCGGCTCAGATACCCTGAAAGCCGCGGAATTCGCCTATTCACATGAAGGCACGATGGACCTTGTGAACTTCGACTTCGTGGAGTTCGGTTACACGGACGCCGCCGCGCTCGAATCGCAGGAAACCTCGGTCGAGATGCTCATCGCTCTCAAAAAACTTCTTGCGGAAACCAAGTTCACTTCAAAACTCGTGAATGTTTCGCTTTCCGCTCAGAGCGCTTTGATCCGCTTCGTCAAACTCCCCGCGCTGACGGATGACGAAAACAAGATCAACCAGATCATCGAATTTGAAGCAAAACAGAACTCGCCGTTCCCGATGGACAAGACTGTCTGGGATGCGCAGATCGTCGGTGTTTCGGAGGATTCGACGGAAATCGACGTCATGATCATTTATGTCCGCAGCGAAGAGGTGGAAAGCGTAGTCAAGCTGATTCGCGAATCCGGCAGAAAAATCGGCAACATCGAAGTCGCTCCGACAGCCGGTTACAACGCCTGCCGCGCAAACATGGTCGGGGAGAACGCCTGCGAGATGATTCTGAATATCGGCGGACACTGCTCGACTCTTTCGTTTGTCGATAACGGCAAGCTGTTTGAGCGCACGATCCCGATTGCCGGCAACTCCATTACCCAGCAGATCAGCAAGGAATTCGGCATCTCCTTCAAGGAGGCGGAAGACTTGAAGCGCCGTCACGGTTTCGTCGCTCTCGGCGGTGCGTACGAGGATCCCGATTCCGAAGTTGCCGCGATCGTTTCCAAGATCGTTCGCAACCAGATGACGCGTCTGCACGGCGAAATCAGCCGTTCAATCAATCTTTACCGAGCTCATCAGAAGGGCAACAAGCCGGAAAAGCTTTATCTTGCGGGCGGAAGTTCCGTGATGGAATACATGCCGCGCTTCTTTGAAGAAAAGCTGAAGCTTCCTGTGGAATACCTCAATCCTTTCCAGATTGTTTCTGTTTCCGAAGCGCTTCAGGAACCGCTTGCTGAACTTGCTCACCTCTATTCCGAAGTGATCGGTCTCGGTCTCCGGAATGTCGGCGTCTGCCCGGTTGAGGTTTCTCTTGTCCCGGATTCTCTCCGCAGAGAGCGTATCGCAAAGCAGAAAGATCCCTACTTCTACGCTTCGGCATTCGCGCTTCTGCTCTGTCTCGGCATGACCTACTGGAGTTTCTCCAAACAGTATGCGACGGTTCATCAGGACGAAATCCGCGCGAGCGGCGAAGTCAGAAAAACCGAACTCGCGACAAAGCAGGTCGATTCCGCTTACCGGAAACTCAACAGCGCGGTCGGCGATTTCCAGCAGACGCTGGACATGCTGAAAGAGCGCGATTTCTGGCCTGATCTTTTCAACAAGGTTCAGGCGGCTGTTCCGCCGGAAATCTGGTTCTCCTCAATACATCCGATTTCCAGCCTGACCACAACCGCCCAGAAATCGAAAGTCGTGGAAGCCCCGCAGGACGGCGGCTTCGGCGGGTTTGGCGGCTTCGGCGGTGGTTTCGGTGCGCGCCGGGAAGCTGCAGCTCAGAAAGCTGTGGAGCAGGAATACAAGTGGATTGAGTTCAACGGATATATCCGCACGAGTTCCAAAGACAAAGATCCCGCCCGCATTTACAATGACTTCAAGGCGAGTCTTGAGAAAACCGGTCTTTTCAAGCATTTCTCGATTGCTGACGGCGACCGCATGATTCAGAACTTCAAGCTTGCTCCGAGCGGATCGAACATTTCTTCGTTCCGGATTGAAGCGGAACTGGTTACCCCGATAAAGAGATAAGGATGGAGAACGCGTAAAATGAAAATCCCCGTAAGAAACATTCCCCTGCTTGCAGTCCTCTCTTTGACGGCGCTGGTCTCTCTCTACCTGATTTATCTCGTGGTCGTGAAGCACTCTCAGGTCGCTGAAGTCAACTCGAAAATCGCGGAGTATAAAGACGTTCTGGAAAAAGCGAACCGCCGGAAACCGCCTGCGCCGCTGACGGAAAACTACAAGAACATCACCATTGATACCGCCAAGGTCGAAATGGAGGCGTTCCTTCTTCAGCGTAAGTTCGGGCAGTTCTACCGCAAACCTCTGCTGCTCCTTGCCAATGCCGTCGGCATTTCCGATGATGCGCTGAAAGAGAGCTTCACAAAGTATTACGAAGAACTTCCGGATCTTCACAAGCGTGAAATCGCCGGTTCCGATGAACTGATTGCCGATTTTCTTTCCGGAAAAGACAAGAACCGTCTCGAATCCGAGATGCTCCGTTATCGCGACTATATGAACGAATCCGCTCTCATTAAAGCGTTTGCGGAATACTACAACGGTCTTCCGAATGAGAAACGTGCGATTATCCCGAACGAGGAGATCGACCGTCCGCTTCTCATGGAATTCCTGAGCAAATACGATGCGGAAAAAGTGAAGAAGGGCTTGGCGGATTTCCGCAAAGCAATGGAATCCATTACCGCTGAAAAAGTGACCGATGACAACATTCACAAGTATGTCCTTGTTGCTCTGGGGCTTCCCCGCACGATGGAGCAGACTCAGTTTGTCGGTCAGCAGAACAACTTTGTTGCGGAGCTGAACAAAAGAAGCAGCGTTCCCGGCGCGGAATCCGAGGAAGATGTCAAGAAACAGATGGCCGCAGTCGAGATTGCTCCGCCCCAGAAAGATATTCCTCTTTACATCTTCCAGTGGTCGCTGCGTGAAGAGATTTTCCGCCGTCTGCGCGAAGCCGGCGGTGTGAAGAAAGACGAAGAGTGGCCGCTCAAGCTTATCTCCATTACGGAAAAGACCCCGACGCTTCAGGGAGTGAAGCAGGGCAACTTCCAGTATTATGATTATGAACTCGTTTTGGAAGTCGCTTCCGTTAAGGAAGAGGCGAAAGACGGCGCCGAACCGAAGGTTTCCTCCTCAATGAACACGATCCGGAAGCTGATCAATACCTTCCAGAACGCCTACGAGGACGACATTGTCTATGTGGTCCGCGATATGGCGATGGAGCGTGTCGATGAAGCGAATGTTGAAGATCTGATTGATGCACAGACGAAGAATCCGCTGATTCTTCTGATTGAGCAGTTCCAGATTCTCGGATATGAACTGAAGGAATCGGATGCCTACATTCTGGCGGCGACCTACGGCCGTCCGATGATCGGCGGAGAGAACCGTATCAAGGTGACCATGACGGTCCGCATGATTTTCCATACGGGAAATCAGCTGCAGCGCATTGAGCAGAAGAACTAAGAGAAAGGCGGAATTGATATGAACCTGTTGAAGAAACATTACGAGAAGTTCATCCTGGCAGCTCTTCTGCTGATATTCATTCTCCTGCTTGTTTTCCAGATCATCGTGATTCTGCAGGCGAAGGATATTGAAATCGGTGCCGTGCTCGGCATCAAGCCTCCGAAGCCGGGGTATCCCCGTCAGCTGGATTTTTCCAAGCCGGAACTTACACATAAGATGATTTTCAATTCGGAAAGAGCTGTTTGGGTCGGCAATCCGGCAAAGGCGGAATCCAACGACCTCTGCCAGGCGGAGGCTCTTACCCGCTGTCCGCACGGACCCCATCTGATCCCGCCTTCCGATTATCCGAAGATGCGTGCGAAAAAGCCCGGAGTCTGCTCCTTCTGCGGTGAAAAAATCAAAGTCCTGATTCCTCCCGGAAACATCAGTGAAGAGGACTCGGACGGTGACGGCATTCCCGACAAAGTGGAAAAACGCTGGGGACTGGATCCGAAGAATCCCGCCGATGCGGAACAGGATCTGGACAATGACGGTTTCTCCAACATCGAAGAGTTCAAGGCTTCAACCGACCTG
>URNX01000077.1 GCA_900549415.1 uncultured bacterium | reverse complement strand
CGGTAAACTTCGCGGTTCAGAAAACTTGTTCCGGGTTTCGATGAGTGAAACATTGTCAGAAATCCTTTGGTTGTGCGGAAAGGTTAAAGAAGCTTGATTGTTGTTCCGTCAAGCTTTATATAAATGAGTCTCAATTCGCGGAAAGTCCGGATACCTGGGTTGCTTGCGTGACCATCCGCCCACAGTGTTGAGCCAACACCGCCATGATGGAGGCTGAGCGCTTTGGCTTCACTCGTTGTACTGAAATAGAAGTCTGAAACATTTTTCACATCTCCGTAATCATAACTGGTATCACTGAACAGCGGGAAGCGTGAACTGTTCCTGATTTTTTCCGGAATGTAACACATTTCAGGGTTACTGCTGTTTACGACAGGAATGCCCGCTACGTAGGAACTGAATTTCCCGAAGAGAGACTCTGTCTGCGGCCAGCAGTTCCAGTAATTGGTGTTATGCAAGCTACCCTGCGGAGGCAAATTGATTCCATAGACATTCTGTTCTCTGTTTACCCATGCGGCAGGGGCTTGCGACGGGCAGCGTCCGACTTTCAGCGGAATATATCCGTGACTTTTCGGTTCTCTGCCGTCCTTGTAGATTCCGAACGCATACGACCAGGAGCCGTTGTAGTTTACGGCGAGATACCCGTTGTTGTCGTTCGTGTAGAGCGCTGCCGCGGTCCCGACCTGCTTCATGTTGGAGGTGCAGTTGATTTTCCGCGCCGCTTCCCGCGCCTTGTTCAACGCAGGCAGAAGCATGCCGGCGAGGATGGCGATGATCGCAATTACCACGAGGAGCTCTACAAGCGTAAATCCAAAACATATCATATCGCGATACCATCCAAAAATCGGCTTAGATATCTTTTTCATATTAATCCAACCTTCCTTCTTGTTCATTCAATCCCGCGGGGCTTGCGCCGCTTTCACGGTAAACTGAATGGTGTACTCTTTTCCGGCTTCCGCGTTTTTGATGACGAAAAGACCGGCATTGTCATGATTGACCAGAATTGCACCGGAACCGTCGATGCCGCCTTCCGCGACATAACACGCCTTCTTGCTGAGCCAAAAATCAACGGGCATGACTTTGCCGTTTTTCAGTTTGTAGGTTTTCTTGAAACTGCCGTTCGGAGCAAGAACGCCGTTGATGTCAATGTGATCGACGAGAACCCAGCCGCACGCCTCCGGAGTCCGTGCCCATTGTCCCATCAGCCCGATCCGAAGATCGCCGTCTTCCGACGGGGTCACGGTGTAGCTGAACTCTTTCCATTCGTCAGAGAGCTTGGGTGTGACGACGCTCAGAGTGTACTTCCTGTCGTCTTCGTCACGGACATAGGTCTGGCGTCCGACTTTCATGGAATCGGATTTGCCATCCAGCTCGATTCTGGATTTGACGCAGTTGATGTCGGAGCGGAAAAAGCAGTTCGCCGCCTGTACGGAGAACAGAGCTGCCGCCGCAAGTGTAAGAGTCATGAGGTGTTTCATTGTAACCGTCCTTTCTTGTTGTTTTTTCATAATGTTCATTTGAAAAGCAGTTTCACTTCGCGGATGGAGTAATCCAGCGATTTGTCCGCAGGGCCCATCCCGATCCGGATTTTCCGGATCTGACTGAAATCAATGTCTCCTTGCGGAAAATAAACGGAACGTTTCTGCCATTCCTCCGAAGGAGCGGGGAAGCTGAAACCTTTCCAGTTCCCGGATTTTTCCGCAAGATGAACTTGAACATGGAGATAACGTTTTCCCCCGTTCCCCTGTTTCGCTTTGATTTCAAAGGCTATGCCGACCGCGCCGCTCAAATTTTCCTTGTCCGTCAAAACGTATTCCGGATAAACCCAGCCGCCGCCTTTTTCCCACTCCGTCCGGAAGCGGATTGCGTTTTCCTCCGGGACGGCGGAAATGCGCATGCGTCCGTTTGAATTCGGTCTCCAGCGTACAGCATCGTTCAACTCCAGAGCAGCCGGTTTCATGCTGTTGCCGTTCAGAAAAGTCATGCTCAGCGGATTTCCCGATCCGGCACGATCTTTCAATATTACGGACAGTTCCGCGGCATTCGAGCCACGCGGAACCGTCAGCGGCGTTGCGCTCTCAGGAGGCAGAACGATTCTGCCCGGGCGCTCCGTCCGCACCAATTTGCCGTTGTTGTAAAACGAAAGCTCCGGTTCAACGGTCTGCGGCTTTCCGGAGAAATTGAACATCTGAAAATCCAGTTTTTCCGGACAGTCCAGATAACTTGTCGCGGTTCTGTTCGCACATTTCCACTGTTCAAACAGGAAGACAACCGGTGAAATTTTTCTTGCTTCAGGCTTGTAGCTTTTTGCCAGCTTCCAGTATTTCATATGCTCCGTATCCGGATTGACAAGCCCGGCGAGCTTTTCGGACGGCACAAGCAGATAGCAGAGTCCGCCATCCGCCTTCAGGTTTCCGCCCGCCTCCGCCTTGATCGGGGTTCCGTCAATCGCGAAAGCCTCCGTAAACGGAATCCCCTCCGTGCTGATCCAGCGCGGTTCAACGGTACCGGTATAGAGAACAATGACACTGTCCGCCCCATTCGTAAAAACACGTGCGGCCTTCACCGGAGCGGGCTTCTTCTTCAAATCTCCGACGTACTCTTTCCCGGAAAGGATCAAAACAGAGTTGAAATATGCATGGAGGGAACGATGCGGCGTTCCGCGGAAGTCCGTCATGCCAAAATTATTGACCCCTTCCGCAAAGAAACGCAGACAAAATGGAAAGAAACGTTCGATTCCGGCGGCTTTGGCTTCAACGCCCTTCATTACGATCCAGAGAGCACTGAGTTTGTCCTCGTTGACAGGAGCTCGCTCGCGTCCATACGGAGGACCGTAAGTGCGTTTCGGCACGATTCCGCGCGACCACGCCTTGCCGCACTCCGTAATCCATATCGGCATACCGCCCTTTCGGTACTCCTTCATCCACCCGCGATAGAAACGTACGAGTTCTATCATTGTTTCCGGGGAATGATAAGTGTGAAAAGCGAAAACATCTCCATAATCCAGCAATCCGGACTCAAAATACGGCCGCATAACCGCAGAATTGCGCTGTTCCGACGCCCCGGAAAACGCCGCCAGAACCAAAGGAATGCCCGAATCTCTCATAAACCAGGAGGATGCGGCAAGAAGCGGTATGCTGCTGTCTCCGGGGAAAAATTGCAAATCCGGCTCGTTCCCGATCTGAAACGAACCGAGGGCGGGCCTGCGCCGTTCAATCATGGAACGGATGCTGTCTCCTACCTTGAAAAGTTCGCGCGGATACGGTTGAAAAGCGGCATTTCGTTTATCCGTGTCTATAAAGGCTCCGGTCCAGCGCGGCGGAGCTCCCAGGAAAGACGTGACCTCAATGCCGAATTCCAGGGCAAGCGGGTAAAGCTTTTCCCTGCGGACATCCCACTTTCCGGGCTCTTTCTCTTCCTGATTCCAGTGGTGATATTCCCGGATCGTCGCAATGCCGGCTTTTTTCAGCACCGCCATCATCTGCCTGATTTTTTCCGGAGAATCATAATTCAGCAAAGTTTCCAAAGCGAAGAACCGGTCCGGAACACGGGAAGAAGACTCGAGTACGGAAAGGCCGATCCGCTGTTTTCCCAAATCAAGTTCATAAAATCCGCGATTCAGAGTCAACGACGTCTCCAGCGTCTCACCCTTCCGCTTAAACATTCCGGAACCGACGTTTTTTCCGCTATAATCCAGCAGAGAGTAAGACAGGCTCTCCGGGAGAGCAGCCCCCTCCCCCGCCTTGACGGTCAGCCGCGCAGTCTTACCAGGCTCCGGATAGAACTCTCCGACATTCTGTGGAACATAAGTCTGCGCGGCAAGCGTCGCGCAAACACAACATATACCCAAAACACCGCTTTTCAACATGACTGCAAACTCCTTAAAAACTGTTTCCGAACTGGGCGGTCCAATCCGGGTTTTCCGGACCGAAATGTTTCAGCATCACAATCGGATCGCAGTCGGATTCATTGACAATCGTCACACCGCGTTTCGCCGCGGCTTCCGAAACGAAATATTCGTCGTGAGTCAGTTCACCGTACCGGATCAGGGCGGGCGTCTCCAGCGGCATCCCGTTTAATGTACCATGTCCCTGCATCATAATCAAACCGTAGGCGGCGGAATCCCGCACGACGGCTGTCTGACCGGGCAGAACCGTCAGCTCTTTCGCGGAAACCGCCGGAGATTTGTAGCACACCCAGCGGTCAATCGCTCCGGGTGTCCGGCGGATATTCTCCACGGGACGCATGAAGCGGTGTTTCCCGAATTCGGGATCGACGTTCAGTTCCCAGTTCATGTTGGAGATCAGATAATCGAAGTCGCCGACTTTCTCCTCCGGACAGTTCTTCCACAGCAGAGATTCGGAGATGAGCTGGTCGTCAACCAGACTCTGCCACATTGCGTAGACGTCGCTGGCGAACTGCGGTTCGTAGGTGCAGAGACTTCCCGGAGCATGGAGCACGCCCGGCGGAACATCCCAGCCGGTTCCCGGTTCCAGACGGTACGCTTTGGAAAGATTGGTGATTTTGTTGTCGCCTTTCGTGAAGTTCACCAGGCATTCCCGGACCTGTTCTTTCGTCGTCCCCGGTTCAAAACCGAAAAAGGTGAACGGGAAGTGTCCGCCATGGTTGTTGAGCTGCGGCGGAAAATAATAACATTCCGGCTTGCCGCGCTGTCCGACGAGTTTCGCGTGTTCTTCCATGTGGTGGATATGATGCGGCAGCGGGCCGAGGTTGTCGAAAAACTTGGAGTAGACCGGCCAGCAATGGTATTCATTCCAGATGCGTTCGCCGAGCAGTTCCGCTCCGAGTTCTTCCACGGCTTCGGTCAGCGGAATGCGTTCGCCGTCTTCGGTAACGAGGTGGCTGATGCCTTCGTTCTTTCCGGTCAGAGGGCCGTTGTCGGCAGGCGTGGTACATCCCAGCCAGCGCTCGTCGATGCCGCCGCGCGCGCCGCCCAGCGCGTAGTAATCGTCCGGATGCAGTTTGATGCGCCGCCCCGGAATGCAGAACGAGCGCGGAACCCAGTTCGGAGCCAGACGGAAGATGCCTCCGTTCTGCTCAAAGGTCTTTCTGATTTTTGCGGAATTTGTCATTTGCAGTCTCCTTCAAGATTATTAAAACTGATTTTCAGTTGTGTTTCTACGGTTTCATACGGCTTCATCCGCCGCGCCTTTCCGGATTTCATGTCGGCGTTCCGGCCCTCCAGAGAGACGTTTGCCGGTTCGATCCCCAGCGCGTAACTGCCGGTGAGACAGTTTTTCCATTCGATCAGCTCCGGCAGTTCCGCGGAGCCGTACTCGAAAGCGATGCGGATTCCGAGTTCACGGTTGTGCAATTCAAAACGTTTCAGCCCGTCCGCATCCGCCGGAAGCTCATGAAAGAAACACTCTTCCTCATAATCCGGCTGAGGTTCCTCCAAACGGTTCCAGCGCGCGAGATTCCGTTCCGCCTTTTCCGTGCGCGGACGCACCTCATGCGGCGGCATGACAAATTCCAGAGCCGGCGAAGCGAACGGCCACCCGAAGTTGCAGTGATAAAGCAGCTGAAGGAACTCCTCATGCGGCGCAAGATTCGTGAAACGGTCGGTTACGGTGATTGAATTTTCCCGGTATGCCGTTTCAATGGACCGCCGCCACCGCAGATTCTCCCCGAACATTGCGGCTTCGCGCATGACTCCGGAAATTCTCATGCGGAAACTTCCGTTTTCATCCACGCCGCGCGACAGCGACAAATCTTCCGCCGGGAGGGACGAGGCGCGTCCATGAAGCCCGAACTCTCCGTTCGGAACACCCGAATTGCGAAGACCGGAAGTCGTCAGCAGTCCCCCCTGCCAGGAACGGAGCCAGCCGAGCCCGTGCGGATCGAAATGAGAGGGCGCGACATATCCCGACGGCGTCCGGAACACAAGCGGAATTCCGCGGAAACGGCAGTCAACCACATCCATTCCGCGATCCGGACATATGCTGAAACTTAACCCGGATCCGTTGTCCGCCTGAACAAGCCGCATTCCGCGCCCGGCGCCCTCTTCGAGCGAAACCAGACGCAATTCCGCAATCTGTTCCATGGAAGCAATGAAACCGCGTTCCGGCTGCGGCGGCAAATCTGAGAGATTCATTCAACACCGCCTTCCAGCCGGAAGAATTCACCGCAATGAAGTTCCGGAATTGAAAAATGAAGTTCGCCGTTTTCCCATGCAACCGGAATTTCCGCACCGTCGGAAACCCGTACGATCCGTTTCGGTCTTTCGGAATGGCAGACAGAAAATTCCACATTGCAGAGCGGAATGACCGGAGCTTCATCCTGCCGGTTGACGATACAGAGAAGTTCCGTCCCCTCCGCACCTTTCAGCAGAGTGATTTCCGCCGATTCCGCCAGATTCTTTTCCTGAACCACGAAGGATGGCAGAAACTCGCGGAGCAGATTTTTCATGAATGTCCGCTGCGTCGCATGATTCTGCAATGCAACCGGAGCCGCCAGCCAGACACATACACCTTTGCCGAAACGGTGAACCGTCAACGCGGGGAAATCCGTTTTCTCTCCCGGCGGGTTGGAATGAATGGAAGCATAACGTTCCGAATCGTTCACCGGAAAATCGGGAAACGTCAGCGTTCCGCGGACTTCCGTTTCCGGAACAGGACGTGCCAGCGGCACATTTCCTTCCGCATAAATCAGTTCTGCCCCGGTGTACGTCACGCTGTCGGACCGTTTCCCTGTGTAATCGACGCCGAAGACGTCCGCAAGCGCAAAATTTTTCCCGCCGCATCCTTCGGTGTCGTAAAGCGAAGTTGCTCCGGTGGCAATCAGTGTGCCGCCGCTCCGAACAAATTCCCGCAGACGTCCGGTCTCCTCCGGAGCGAGATAAGCCGCATTGCACACGATCAGCGTTTCCAGCCCGCTGAAATCCTCGGTCGAACCGGTAACAACCTTCCACGGCGTATGCAGACGGTTCAGCACTTCCGTCATTCCAAGCATTTCGTCGAGCACCGCGTTTTTCCGGACGGACATGTTGTTGGCGCGTCCGCCGTTGAAATTCTTCAGTTTGATTCCGTTAATGTCACGGTTCACGCAGCTCTCCATCGAAAAATAAACACCGACGCCGGCCGCAGAGTGTCCGTTCAAATTGCGGACGGCATTCCGGTACGGTTCCAGCTTCCGGTTCAAATCGTGAAATCGGCGGTAAAACGTCTCTTCCAGCGAGCCGTCCGGATTGATCGCGTCAATGAAGAGATACGCGCCGCCGTTGGCAAGCGTGGTGAGAGCGCTCAGGAAAAGCTCCTCGTCCGACTTTGCCGAGGTGTGATCGTTCAGACTGACGCAGCGTGAGGTCATGAATTCAAACGGCGGAATGCGCGTGTAAGCCGCAAACGCCTTGACCGCGAAACGCTGCTGAGTCTTGCCGCCGTAGAAATCTCCGGAAGCGTAATCGGACGCCGCCGCGATCCCGCCGGACTGTCCCAGATACCAGCCGTGCAGAACCGGGGAAAACTGATGCGTTACTGTGATGCCGGGCTTCGTCCGGCGCACAAAATCCGTCAGTTTCTGCGCAAATTCCGCCAGGGAACGTTCACGGAACCGCTGAAAGCCGACCCATTCCGGAGAATCCCAGTCGATCACCTCCGGAAACGGTTTGCCGTATTTTTTGCGGCAGGCGGAACAGCAGCAGATCGTCGGCCAGAAGGTCATGTCGATAAAAATACCATCCACGTCGTATTGCAGAATTTCCGCGATCTGGGTTTCATAGAACGCAAGCGCGTCCGGCTGATTCGGACAGGTGAAATGATAACGTCCGTCATGATCCATTCCGACATTGTCGATGACCCGGGTGTGCGGCAGACGGCGGGCGCAGTCGTTGTGATAATTGACCGTGTAGTACGCGACGGGGACAATTCCCGCTTTGCGCAGTCCGGCGACCGTCTCGCCGAAAATATCGCGTCCGTCCAGATTGGCATGAATATGCCCGGCTTGCGTCGGATAATAACAGTTGCCGTTGTGATCGCAGGCGTAGACCATCGCGGATTCCACGCCGGAAAGCCGGACCATCCGGACGTATTCCTCCGGAGAAAATTTCCGCATGTACGAATCTTTCAAATCCGTGATATGATTGTCAATCAGCAGACGGCTGTAACAGATTTTTCCCTCGTTCATAAATTTCTCTCCTGAAGCATTTTTTTCTTCTGTGTTCATTATAGTTCACAACAGGAAATTTGACAAGAAGACAAATCAACCATTTACAGCACAAATCAATCATTTCTGTTGTTTTTTTGAAATCCCGTGCTATGTTAGTCTCAACAACAGAAAGAAGATTGAAATGATTCCGGAACTGACTCCGCAAACACAGAAAGAAAGCGTGCTCCGTCTGATAAATCCATCCGTCGGTCCGATCTGCCGCACGAACTGGAAGAGCGGACACATCGAGCGGAACCGCCGGATTTACGACTATGAATTCGTCTATTTTTCTTCCGGAAACGGACGCGTCATGACGGAATCAAAAGTCTTCTCCTGCACTCCGGGCGACCTCATTCTCATTCCGCCCGGAATCATCCACTGCACGGTTTGCGACTCTCCGGCGGAACGCTGGTGCATTCACTTCGACTGGTACGGCGACTGCTCCGCGCACTATGACAAACCCGCCATTTTTGTTTATCTTGACGAAAACGAACCTTTTGACGAATCCGCCATCGCGCTTCCGCCTCCGGAAAGGCTGAACGCCGACTTCCCGCTGAAGAAAACGGTTCCGGAGCAGGACCGGCCGCTCATGATGAAACTGCTGAATGAATATTTTCTGCTCTCTTCATCCAGCTTGAAAGAGGAATTTCACAGACAAGGGCTGCTGCTGACGATTCTCGGGCTTGCCCTGAGCAGCGATTCAACCCCGCTCTCCAGGGAGAAAAAACGCAATTCCCGCTTTTTTGAGGCGAAAAGCATCATTGACATGCAATTCATGAATTCCGACTTCACCGTCATGCAGCTGGCGGCGGAACTGCATCTCTCGCCGAATCATCTGACCCGGCTCTTCCGGCTCAACATCGGATTCTCCGCGCACAATTATCTCATGCTGCGCCGGCTCTCTCTTGCAAAGCAGCTTTTAGAGGAAACGGATCTGCCGGTTTCCGAAATCGCGGACGACTGCGGATTTGAAGATCCGAACTATTTCGCCCGCTGTTTCCGGAAACACGCCGGTTGCGCCCCCTCCGCATTCCGCAACAGGGGACACAACCGGATTTCTCTTTAATGCCGCTTTCGCGCTCACTCCGCGCGGCGTGCATTGCCGCGGTGAAAACGGTCCCAGTAATCCTGATTGACGTCGTAACGACCATTCGCCGCCATCGTTCCCGCATG
>URNX01000076.1 GCA_900549415.1 uncultured bacterium | reverse complement strand
ACTGAAAATCTTACAGCTCTTTCTGTTTTTTTTTCGGCGATCTGCATCGGAATCGCTGAAAAACCGCGTTTTTTGCACTGTCAATCTGCGGTTTTCAAGAAATCTATTGGACAATATTAAGAATTTTGCGCCAAAATCGCGTTTTCGGACGATTGTCCAAGTTTTTAAAAAATTCTGTGCTATAATATGCGTCATGAAATTTTCCAGAGAGAAATAAGAGGTGCAGCAAATGCTGAAAAAATCTTTCTTCAACCGGCAGGAGCCTGCGGTGACTCTGCTCATGCGGGGCGGAAGCATCGAAGAAATTATCGCAAATGCCAGAAGAGGCGAATTCGAAGGAGCGGACGCCATCGCCGTCGAACTCTGCGATCTGCCGCCGGAACTGCGGACAATAGACAACTTCCGGCGCATTATGCATGAGGTCCGGCTGCCGTTCATGTTTCTGCTCTACCGCAACGACCGCTGGCTGAAAAATGATGACGACGCACGGCAGCAATATCTCCTCAATGCCGCGGAAGCGGGGGCGGAGCTTATCGATGTCATGGGGGATCTCTTCGCTCCGGCGCGGCGGGAGCTTGCGGTGGATTCCCAGGCAATCGAAAAACAGAAACGGCTCATTGGGGAAATCCATGCGCGCGGCGCGAAAGTCCTCATGTCTTCGCACATGACCGATTCCCTTTCGGCGGAAGAAGTGCTCGCTCATCTCAGAGAGCAGTCCGCACGCGGGGCGGATGTCCTGAAAATTGTCACGGGCGTAAATTCGGAAGCGGAGCTGGTTGAAGCTATCCGCACAACCATGCTGCTGAACCGCGAACTTGACAAACCGTTTCTGCATCTCTGCAACGGCTCCCATGCGCGGCTGCACCGCTTCATCGGACCTAAGCTGGGGGGCTCCATCGTGTTTGCCGTCTGCGATTACCTTTCGCCAGGACTGGTATGGACTCAGCCGACAATCCGCGCAATGAAGAATGTCATGCAAAATATACCGTGGCATCCGGATGATGTCAGATAAAGGAGGCCTTATGAAACAGAAAAGAATTCTTGTGCTCGGTGCAACCGGGGCAATGGGACAGTATCTCGTTCCCCTTCTTTCCCGTGCAGGATTCCGCGTGGACGGCGTCTCGTTCGATGTAAAGGAAAGCTCAGATCCGGATGTCAGATTCATTCGGGCGGATATCAAAGACCGTGCGGCGTATCGCGAACTGCTTGCGAACCGATACGACGCCATCGTCGATTTCCTGATTTATCCGACGGCGGATCTGATGTACTATCTGCCGCTCGCCCTCGACAGCACGGAGCACTACATTTATCTTTCCAGTTACCGCATCTATGACGGCAAAGAGGTTCCGACCCGCGAGACTTCGCCGCGTCTGATCGATTCCGCCGACAGCGTTTATCTGCGCAATTCGGATGATTATTCCATATTTAAAGCGCGCGGTGAAAACATTCTCATGGCGCGACCCCGGAAAAACTGGACGGCGGTCCGGCCGGCAGTCACCTATTCGCTGATGCGTTATCAGCTGGTGACTCTCGAGGCTCCGGATACGGTTGGACGCGCTTTTGCCGGAAAAACGGTTGTCGTTCCGGAACAGGCGCGCTGCAGGCAGGCGACGATGAGCTGGGCGGGAGACGTCGCGCAGATGATTGCAAAGCTCATTTTCAATGAACGCGCGTTCGGCGAAATCTTCACAGTTTCCACGGCGGAGCATCACACCTGGGAGGAGATCGCGGAATACTACAAAGAGATTTGCTGCATGAAGACTCTCTGGGTGGACAAGGAGGATTATATCCGCATTCTCTCTCCGGATCCCTATGTCACATCCGCCCGCTGGCAGCTGGAGTTTGACCGTTTGTTCGACCGGGTGATGGATAATTCCAAGATCCTTGCCGCCACAGGTATGACGCAGTCGGACCTGATGCCGCTTTACGATGGTCTCAAGCATGAAATTGCGCGTTGTCCGCGCGATGTGAAATGGCGTGTCAACACCGGAATGGACGAATATCTTTGCAGGGAGGGAATAAACTGAGACAGAAAACGAAACAATTGAAACAGTGCCGCAACAGCGGTTTTTGAACACAAACGACAAACGAAAGGCAAACTTTATGAAGAAAAACAGCTCAATCACCAATACCGCTTCCCGCATGTGGGTGAAACTCGGAAAATTCACTCTCATAGAGTTCCTTGACGATGGCAAGCATTGCAATATCGGAAGGAATGCTTCTTTCGGCTCTGAAATGAAGTCAATAATAGTTCAGAGGCGGCGGATACGGCTCCGGAGTGCGGCGGATTGTTCCCGAATCCGGAAAAAGCCTTTCGTCCGTTTGCAGTTCATGACGGTTCCGGTCCTCCAGCATCACAAAACGACCATTCAGGAGCTCCATAAATTTTCAATATCCAGGAATTGTCATCTTTCTCTAGTAAAATATCACCTTGCAGAACATTTTCCCAAGTGCTATTTTAAAAGCGGAAACAAAAAATAGAGGAGTTTTTTGCAATGTCACAGGTGACCGTTCAATATAAAAAAAACGCGGAACTGTTTGCGGACTGCCAGACGCCGTACAAACTCAACTGTCTTGCCGTCGCAGGCTCAATGCCATTTGAACCGCACTCAACGGAAAGGAGACTGTTCAAGAATGAAATATAAAGTATGAAACGAGCATTTCTTATTTCACAATTTCCCCGCGAACGGAAAACGCAGGAAACAAAAGGAAGGCAGGCAACATCATGAAACACAACTCAACAGAAAAGGCAGAGAATGCGATGAAACATCACTCAATAGAAAAGGACATTTCCCGCTTTTCGACAAACTGCAAATGCAAATTCATGAATTTCACCCTCATAGAGCTCCTGGTAACGATTGCAATCATTGCAATTCTTGCCGGAATGCTTCTTCCCGCACTGAACTCTGCGCGGGAAAAGGGACGTGCAATTTCATGTGTGAACAATCTGAAAACAATCGGAATCGGCGTGGCGCAGTACACCATGGAAAACGACGGATATCTTGTGCCGGAATTCCTGAACAAGGCAAAATACAAAATCTTCTTCCCCTTTACTCTGCTCGGTCCCAACACGGAAAATTATCCGAACAAGCCGGAGGAACACTGGAATTCCTATAAGAAAGTCAAAGGACGCTACTTCTCCATCGATTCTTACCGCTGTCCCTCAATGGGCGGAGTTTATCCCACGGACGGTGTTTCGACGGATGCAAGCTGGTGGCAGACCTCTCCCCACTATGGAGTAAATTCGGCAATGGTTCCGGACAATGCGAAAATGGAACAGGTCAAAAATCCGTCCCAGAAGTATTATGTCGCCGAAACGTATGCAAGGGATTCAAGCGGACGCAATATTCCTGAAAAGGGATTCTGGCGCTGGGTGTCATGGGCACCGGTGACAAACACTGATTACGGCAATATCGCGGCGCGTCACTCCAAACGCTGCAACACGCTCATGCTCGACGGCAGCGTTTCCGCCCTGATGGTTCCGTACCCGGACGATCCGTTCAGCACGCCTCCGTTTAAAGATTTTTGGGATGGCGGATACCGGACTTCCAACCATTTGCGCTTTAAAGGCATTGATTACTAAGGCAACTTTTCAGAAAGGAAAATAAAATGAAAAAACTTCTTACACTTCTCGCGCTTGGCGCGGTCTCTCTGCTTCAGGCGGAGACCTTCACGCTCTCGCCGGACGGACAGCGGAACTGGAAATCTCCGTTGTATGAGATTCCCGCATCGCGTCCGCCGATGCAGATTCACTACAAAACCACTACGACGGGGCAGATCGGACATGGTGTCATGCTTCAGTGGTATGACAAAGAGGGGCGGCATCTCGGTTCCTTCATGCCGCGTCCGCCGTTTCACTATCCGGTTGATGAGCTGTTCAACAAGCCGATTGAACGAGTGCAGACCGTGCTTCCGTTTGCGTATCCGGCGGATGCCGCAAAGGTGCAGCTGACCATTTCCACCTATGATTTTCAGAAAAGCTTGCCGAAAACCGGAAAGCCCGGAAAAACGGCGTTCGCCGATCCGGAAATCCGCTGGGTGCGCCGCGTTGTGGCTGAACAGCCGCTGAACTGGTTCGACATGACCTGTCCGGTCGCCTTCCGCGCGGATCTTCCGGAAGGCGCGGTCGGCGTGCGCGGAATCGTGAAAAACTCCGATGGAAAGAAAGTCGCGGACATCACCGTCAAAGGCAATCGCTGGGTGTGGGAAAAATCACAGCCCGGATTCTACACGGTTCAATTCTTCTTCATCGGGAAAGACGGGGGACGGAGTCCGGTCGAGGAGTCGTTCTACCTGACGACGCATTTCTATGAAGAGGGAATGCCCGTGCGTTACCAGTCGGAGAAGACTTTTACGCGAAATATTCAGAATTTCGCCGTTACGGAGAAGCGCGATCGTCCGGACCGCGAACATCCGTTCGGGTTGAATGTCGGAAGGGAGAATGTCCATTCCGGCTACTTTACTTCGATAGCGGACAGCCTGGCCGTATCCAGGCTTTGCGGAACAAATTCGTTTATCCGCTGGCATGCGGCAAACTGGGATCGGATCGAGGCGAAAAAACGCGGAGAGTACGACTGGTCTGAGCTTGATTCCTATTTTGCCAAAGTGAAGGCCGGAGGCTATGACGAGAGCCGCATTCTGCTGAACACCTTCGGAACGCCGCGCTGGAATTCGCCGAAACCGGAGAATACCGCAATATGGTATTCCCGCTACTGCTTTTTTGCTCCGAAAGATCTTTCCGCCTGGGGCGACTATCTGAAGGCGTTCGCGAAACGCTATCCGAAGATTCGTCTCTGGGAGCTCTGGAACGAGCCGCATCTGCCCGGAGGAAGCGTTTTCTGGCAAGAATCCTCTCCCGAACAGTTTGTGGATCTCATGAAGGTCGGATACGAAGCTTTGAAATCCGTCAATCCGGAAAATATCGTAATTCAGGGGGGAATCGGAAGACGCTACATCCCGTTCTATGACGCGGAAACCAAACTCGGCGTTCAGCGTTACTATGATCTGCTCGGGACCCACTGCGTTTATTCGTACGAACCGTTTGAAGAAGTCAACCGCAAATACAACGCACCGAAGCGCGGGTATATCGAGACCGAATGGCACACGACCCTTTACAATTGCAATGCCCCCGTGCTTCCGACGGAGGAAGATCTCTGCTTCCGGATGATTCTTCAGCTCGCGCAGATGCTGAATATGAATGTGGAACGCATCGCCGCGTTCAATCCGTTTACGGGAAATCATCTTCCCGAAACCGCGCGTTACTTCGCGAAAGCCGGAGGCATCCAGCAGGTGAGCGGACTCTTCCGTTCGGTTCCGTTCAAGGAGCCGCGTCTGCCCGCGCTCGCCCTCCGCACGGCAACCGACCGTTTCGCCGGAAAAGTCAAGCCGCTCGGCGCGTGTTATTTCGGCGACGGCATCCAGCAGGCGGCGTTCTTTGCCAGCGATCGCGGAAACGTCGCTTTCTTCTGGTCGCAGGACGGCACAGGCAAGCTGACGCTCACTTCCGAAGCCGCCGCTCTGCTGAAGGGGCGTACCGTGCTCGACTGGGAAGGACGCAAAGTCTCTCCGGAAAATCTGCTTGCCCGCCGCGTCTATTTCGTCCTTGACGCCGATCCGGCGATTCTGAAACTCGGCAAGCCGATGAAGGAGATTTCGCCGAAGCCGCGTCTTCCGGAACTGGAAAAATTCGTTTCCGGCAAATACGCTCCGCTCGCGAATCCGGAATGGAATGAGGTGAAAACGTATGTTTCCGCAAACGGAAAACCGAAAGCGGAAGGGTTTTCCGCCCGGTTCGCCGCCGACTTGAACGCAAACGGACTTGATCTTGTGGCGGAAGTCAAAGATGCGGCGCATCGCCCGGACTGCAAAGAGCTCATGTTATGGGAGGCGGACAGTCTCCAATTCTCGATTGACTCGGTCGGAAAGGGTGACTTCTCGGATGTCATCGAGTACGCCGTCGGTAAAGACGGAGTGATTTTCAAGGCGAAAGCTCCGGTCTTGAACGGCGACATTCCCGCGGATTACTCCGAAGCCGGAGTCCCTCTGAAGAAGAGCCGTGCGGAAATCAGCCGCAAGGACGGCGCGACGGTTTACCGGATTCATGTTTCAAACGGGGATCTCTATCCGTTTGTCCGCCGCGAAAATCAGCCGCTCCGCTTCTCGCTTCTCGTGAACAACAACGACGGAGCGGGACGCGAAGGCTGGCTTGAGTGGAGCACGGGAATCGGCGGAATCAAAGCCGCACACCGTTTCGGCACGCTTCACCCGAAGGCGTCGAAACCGGAGGGAAAATTCTCTCAGCCGCGCATTTTCCAGTCCGGAACGCTCACGAAAAAAGACGGCGTGATCCGCCTGGAGAGCGTCGCGGGAAATGAGAAAAAGGGCGCCGCCGGCATTTCCTGTTCCGTTTTAGATTGTACGCCCGGCTCCAAATACCGCGTCACGTTTCTTGCGCGCGGCAAGGGAAATCTTGAGGGCATGGTGTGGGGCCACGTTCTGAAACGCACGAACATCAGCCGTCTTCCGCTGAGTTCCGAATGGAGGGAATTCTCCGCGGACATTGAAGTCCCGGAAACGGAAACAAGTCTTGCGCTTGCTGTCTTTTTCTGGCATCAGACTGATGTTCATTTTGAACTCAAGGATTTGAAAATCAAAGAAAAGTAAGCCATACAGAAGGAGATTTGAAAATGAAAAAAATGACAATGCTGGCGCTGCTGTTCGCCGGAACTCTCGCATTCGCGGCGGAAGCTTCGCGCTGGGGAGTGTTTCAGTCCGGAACGCTCACGAAAAAAGACGGCGTGATCCGCCTGGAGAGCGTCGCAGGAAATGAGAAAAAGGGCGCCGCCGGCATTTCCTGTTCCGTTTTAGGTTGTACGCCCGGCTCCAAATACCGCGTCACGTTTCTTGCGCGCGGCAAGGGAAATCTTGAGGGCATGGTGTGGGGCCACGTTCTGAAACGCACGAACATCAGCCGTCTTCCGCTGAGTTCCGAATGGAGGGAATTCTCCGCGGACATTGAAGTCCCGGAAACGGAAACAAGTCTTGCGCTTGCTGTCTTTTTCTGGCATCAGACTGATGTTCATTTTGAACTCAAGGATTTAAGTGTGAAAGCAGAATAAACTGTCTGCTTTTCTCCTGAAGCTCCGGACTCATCCTCCGGAGCTTTTTTATTTCTGCACGGTTTTATGGCAGTTTCCTGTCAAAACATCTCTTCGGTCCCCTCGTTTTGAGCTGGGAACGAGGGGGTTTATGTTATATGTATAACAATTTTCCCACCCTGAAATTCCGCCTTTTCCTATTGACTTTTTCTCGGAAATGTTGTATAATGTAAAGCGAGGCAGGAACAATGAAAAAGAAAAAATTTGCAACAAACATCAATCTCAGCGAACTTGCGAAGGAACTCGGGATCAGCACCATGACCCTGTACAGAGTCATGAACAATGAACCCGCAGTGCGCCCTTCGACGAAAAAACGCGTGATTGAGGCTCTGAACAAAAGGGGCTACAATGCGTATCAGGGGCAGACCGGACGCCGGGTCGTGTTCGATTTCGGCAACAACAACTATCTGCTCTATTTCGGCACACAGCTGATGCAGAGACTTTCGGACAACGGGTTTTCCATTGTGGTGACCAATCACCGGGAGAAGCGGATCGCTTTTCTGGACGCCATAGCGGAAGCCGAAGTGGTTGTCTTCTGTTCCGAACCGGATGAGAACATTGTTGCGGAAATGCGGAAACAGAACCCGCAGATCTACAGCATTTCCCTGTTCGGCTATGCCCGGAACGTGGATGTCATTCTCCGCAGCAACGATGCGCTCGGCGGCGCGCAGGCGGCTCATCATCTCCATAATCTCGGACACCGGAAACACATTGCGGTTCATCATCACTGGAATCATTCGGATGCGGAACGGCGCATTTTCTACTTCACCTCCGAAATGAAACGTCTTGCTCCGGACTGCAGAATTGACGTGCTTCGCAGTCTTCCCGGACGGGAACTCTGTCAGGCCTGTCAGGAGTATTTTATCCGGAACCGCGAAACCCCGTCGGCAATCTTTTTTGTCATGGATTTCGGCGCGCAGGAATTCTGCAACGCCGTCCTGCCCTTCCTGTCGGACGATATGAAGAGTATCGGGATTCTGAGTTATGGAGTCTATGAAAAAATTTCTGCAAGGGATATGGTCAGCGCCAACATCGACCGGATCGATTTTTCCGCGGAGGATATCCTGCGCTGGATATTGTATCTGGTTATAAACCGTCCGATGCTTGGCTGCGACGGTTCAATGGAAATGATGGCGGAGACAAAACTCTACGCTGCCGGGTCTGTTCCCGATTTGCGGCGGAATCCGGAGAAGAGCGAAAGGAGTGGAAAATGACGGACAACGGATGAATTCACTTTTTTGAAACGGAAAACAAAAAAGATAAACAAACGAAAGGCAGACAACACCATGAAATCTCACACGAATAGAAATAACCGTTTCCCTGTTTCATACTGTAAGCGGAAATCCATGCGGTTCACCCTTATAGAGCTCCTCGTGGTAATTGCGATCATCGCAATCCTTGCCGGGCTGCTTCTGCCCGCGCTGAAAGCGGCAAGGGAAAAGGCAAATGCGATCAACTGCGTCTCAAACCGGAAGCAGCTGCTTCTTTCCACTCAGCTGTATGCCTCCGACAACAACGACTATCTGATGTATCAGATTTCGGACGGAACCATTCTGTGGATGGGAAATGGCTCAAGAGTCAAATGGGTGGATATTCTCCACTCTTATCTGCAGAAAAAAGCGGTCGCGGCGGATTGCTGTTCCACAAGAAGTATCGCCGCAGGAAGCAATGTTCGGGAAATGATCCTGCCCGTCTTCTCCTGTCCGGCAAAAAAAACGTTCAACTTGGAAGAGGAAGGTTTTCCCGTCGGCATAAATATATGGATGAACGCCCGGAATTCTTCCAGCTCGCCCGGTTTTTATATGAAAAACCTGTTTCTCGGAACCTGCAAATCTCCTTCGACGAGAATGCTTTATGCGGATCTTGACGCCTCCCCCTGGAGCTCAGAATGCAATAACCGCGGCGACGGGAACACGGCTCTGGAGGGAAAAATCGGTTACCGGCATCCGGGGCTGACTTCCACAATAGGATTTGTCGATGGACATGTAAACTCCATGAAAATATACCAAATTCCCCGGGTAAACGGCGACAAGGTTTTCTGGGGCGAAGAGGGTGTCTGGTAACACCACGTCACTTTAACATGCAAAGGAAATTTTGATGAAAAAAACTCTGTTCTCCATGACATCCGCCATTGCGTGGATGCTGCTTCCCGCCAAAGAACTGACTCCCGCGGACTTCCGGACTCCGGCGGATTTCCGCTGGGATAAAAACACGCTCTTCTGCACAGCGACCTCCGCCGAAGCGGAAAAAGGAAGTTTTGTGATTCCGCTTCCGAACGGAAAATCTCTGTTCCAGAAAGGCGCGCGTTTCTCACTGCCCGTCAAGGAGTATGCGGGAAAACTAATCGAGTTCTCCGCCGAAGTCCGCTGGATCAAAAAAGATCCGGGACTGCCGGCGACCGGACGTATTCTGTTCCGCGCCCAAACCCCGAAAGGAGAACGCGACATTTACGCCGGATTCAACGTCTCTCCTTCGGACAGACAGTGGACCCGGAAAAAATGTGCGATGGACATCCCGGCGAACACCGGGCGTCTGCATCTCCTGATCGGCTTTGAACAAACCGCCGGAGAATTCGAAATCCGCAATCTGAATCTCGATGTTCTCGGCGCACCTGTTCCGGTGGCGAGCTATGCGAACCGAGCGGTCCGCGACTCCGTCGCCGGCGACGGAACAGGCGGATGGACCGATCAGGGACCGATGCTGGACGGGCGCGCTTT
>URNX01000075.1 GCA_900549415.1 uncultured bacterium | reverse complement strand
AAAATATGAAGGCAAAAACAGAGGGGATGGAAGAGCTCTTTGCCGTTTAAACTTTCACAGCAAAAGCCATTGATTATAATGACGCCCGCGCGTTAGCATCCTTTTTGAAAAATGCAAGCGGTTTTGCCGGAAATCTTTTCAATAAAAGTTTCGTTTCGGACTTGCTATTTCAGAAAAATGGAGCAAATTAAAAGATGCTGTTCGACGTCAGAAAAAGCAGATGTTGAAAGCAATGTTCATAAGTGTTGATAACTTGTGCATAAGTGTTGATTTTGTCAACATGGAGTGTTCACAGAAGACGTTATGAACAGGTGATGCAAGGTCATCGTTCCGGCACGTTTCCGCGGAAGAGAAAACGCGCGAAAACGGCGATTTTAAGAGGCTCAAAAAGCACGATTTGAGTTCAAAAACCGAAAAACGGCGGTCCTGCTGCAAGGCGGTTTTCTGTCGCTGAACCGGAGCGGTATGATAGATTTAAGCGGGCCCGGAAACCCTGAAAAAACAGGTTTTTCGGGGGATGTCAATAACTTGTTGACAGCAACGAAGGAAAGGTGCACAAATGGCAACGGAGTGTTCGCGCTGGAGCGCGACGGAGCTGTGGAATCAGGCGATGTCCATACTCCGTAAAAAAGTGGATGAGAATGACTATAGACAGTACTTTCAGCGGATTGTTGCGGTGTCGGTTTCGGAGACGGAACTGAAGCTTGGCGTCAACAGCGGTTTCTTTGCGGAGACCATTGACGAGAAGTTCGGCACCCTGATTTCCGCCGCAGTCAAGGAAGCCGCCGGATGCGACATCTCCTACTCTATGGGCTGGGATCTCACCTACGTTTCACCGCCCGCGGAACCGGAGGCGGAGGAGCCGGACGCCGTTGCGCCCGTCGCCAAGCCCGCGGTTCTCACCGCTCCCAACTGCAATGCGCGCTACACCTTTGAAAACTTCGTGGTCGGCGAGGAGAACCGTTATGCCTTTTCCGCCGCTCAGACCGCCGCCACCGCGCCCGGCACCTACAACCCGCTCTATATTTACGGCGGCACCGGAATGGGAAAAACCCACCTGATGCAGGCCGTCGCGAACCATGTGCAGTCCGCGAACCCAAACGCCGTTGTCCGCTACACCACCTGCGAAGGTTTCCTCAACGAGTATGTCGACGCCATCAAGAACCACACTTCCGACAAGTTCCGCGACCGCTTCCGCAACGTCGATCTGCTGCTGGTGGACGACGTTCACAACCTCAGCGGCAAGGAAGGCCTGCAGGAGGAGTTCTTCAACACCTTCAACGCCATCTACAATACCGGAAAGCAGATCATGATGACGTCGGACAAGCAGCCGTCGGAGATCAAGGGACTCGAAGCCCGTCTGGTTTCCCGCTTCCAGTCCGGTCTCACCGTGCAGATTACAACGCCCTCCTACGAGACGCGTCTTGCGTTCCTCCAGCTCAAGCAGAAGGGCTCGATGGTGCAGCTTCCGGAGGAGTTCCTCGCGTACATGGCACGCCGTATTTCCTCCTCGATCCGCGCGCTCGACGGCGCACGGATGCGTCTGATCGCCTACGCCTCGCTGGTCGACACCACGGTTCAGCCGCTGACCATGGCGCAGGTTGAAACGCTCCTCAACGATCTTCTGAACGAAGAGGCGGAGCGGACGAAGGTTTCGATTGAAAAAATTCTCGAAGTCGTTGCCGCGCAGCGGAATCTGAAGGTGATCGACCTGACCGGCTCGAAGCGCACGAAGGAGATCGCGGAGTCCAGAATGCTCGCGATGTACCTCGGACGCAGTCTCACCGATCTTTCGCTGAAAGATATCGGACAGGCGTTCGGCGGACGCAACCACACGACCGTCATTCATGCCATCAAGGAGATTGAAAGCAGCTGCGAGAAGAACGAGGAGCTGAAGCGCTCGATTCAGACCATCAAGCGCAGACTTCACGCGGACGCCTGAGGATGAAGATTGCCGACATCCATACGCACACCGCTCTCTGCAAACATGCGGAGGGCGAGCCGGAGGAGTATCTCGCCGCCGCACTCGCGCTCGGGGAGAGTTACTACGGCGTAGCGGACCACTGTCCGTTTCCCGCCGGATTTGAACCGGAGTGGCGCATGGACGAATCGGAGTTTCCGCAATACAGACGGATCATCCGCGATCTCCGCGCGAAAGCCGCCGGAACCGGTCTGACCGTTCTTTACGGAATGGAGATGGACTGGGTGCCGGGATGCCGCGCCGAAGTGGAAGCGAAGCTCGCCGCCGAGTCGCTGGATTACATTATCGGTTCGATTCACTGCGTCGACGGTTTCTGTTTCGACGACCCGGACAAGCGTTCTCTGTGGGACGAGCCGGGAATGGCGGAGAAGATCTGGCGCGGGTATGTGCGGGATCTGAAAACGTATGTTTCGGAATGGAATTTTCAGATTCTGGGGCATGCGGATCTTCCGAAGAAGTTTGGATACAAGCCGGTTTACACACCGGAGTTCGAGCGCGCCTTCCGCGAAATTTTCGGCATCATGAAAGAGCGCGGCATGGCGCTGGAGATCAATGTTGCCGGACTCCACAACGCCGTGGCGGAAATCTACCCGTCGCAGCGTCTTCTTGCCCTGGCGAAGGAGTCGGGGCTGACTCTGACGTACGGTTCCGACGCTCATTCCCCCGCGATGGTCGGGCGCGATTTCTCCGCCGCGGTTGCGTGGGCGAAGCAGGCGGGTTTCAACGCCTTCTCCGTGTTCGTTCAGAAGCGTCAGATTCTTCTTCCGTTCGACTGAGCGGCTTCCGCCGCCTTCTGACGCCGCTCGATGTTGCAGTCCACCTGCCGGAAAAAGGCGTCGCAGAAATCGACATTGCCATGCCAGTAATCCAGAAGAGCATCGCAAAGTTTTTTTTGCCACGCGGCAAAGTATCCGGCATTTGCAAGCCGGTTTTTGGTTTGCCCTTCGAACAGCGGTTCTTCAATGCGTGCAGAGACGATTCCGGAAACGGAACAGAGGACGTCCGCCGGCCGCATGAAAGTATTTCCCTTCATAATCTGTTTCGCCGCGAGCCAGAGCGCCGACTTTGCCGCATCGCTGTGTACGCCGCCGTTCACCGTGCGATGCCCGTTCGCAAAAGAGATCCACGAGTTTTCCGGCTGGTCGCACTGGACAAGCACACATTCCACTTTTCCGCATTCCAGCTGGATCGGCGGGACGGTGATTTTCTCAAAAGGAACCAGCGTGAGCAATGCGTCCTGCAGACCGTGTCTGGCCTGGAGCTCTTCGTCGTTGAAAACGACGTTCAGAGCGGGGAGGGCGCAGCAGTAGAGCTTGATCAGATTCTTGAGAATATATGGATTGAGCGTGGATTTGCCGGAAAAAATTTTTGCATCGGGAGTAAACGAAATGTCGCATCCGTCGGCCTCATCGCATTGTCCGGTTTTGTCGGAGAGCGCTTCGCCTCTGGAGAGCTGCATTTCACGGAAACTGCCGTTGCGGATTGTCCGGACTGTCATGCGTTCGGAGAGCGCCGCGACGACTTTCAGACCGAGTCCGTGGAGCCCGATTGAATTCTGATAGACTCCGGGTGCAAACTTTCCGCTGGAGAATGGCTGGCGCAGAACTTTGTGAAGGGCGTCGAGGGGGATTCCGCGTCCGTAATCGCGGATGTTCACGGTGTTGTTTTCCAGCTGCACGCGGATATGAGTGCCGTAGCCGGAGGTCAGTTCATCCAGTGCGTTTTCAAAGATTTCCTGAAAGAGGGAGTAGATTCCGTCTTCCATTGTTTCGCCGGAGCGGATGTTGGCGATATACATCGCCGGGCGCAGGCGGATGTGCTCCATAATTCCGAGAGCGCGGATATTCGGTTCATCATTCATCGCAAACCTCTTCTGAAATGCCGTCGATTTGAATGGAGTATCCCCAGTCTGCCGGGGCTTGTCCATCGGGGGTGAGACACCATAGAACGGGATATTCGGGCGGTTTTTCGGGGGCGGGACCGCAGCCGTCGGTGAAGTAGAGCATGCACTGCGGCGGCGTTTTGAGTTCTTTTCTTACGTAATCGAACGGCGGGCGCAGGTCGGTTCCGCCGCCTCCGGAAAAATTGAAATCCTTGTCGATGTCGAATGGCGCTTCATCGGGTGAATATTCGGCTGCGGAAGAGATCGCGGCGTCACAGCAGAGGAGAGTGATGTGATAGCTTCCGAACGAAAGAACGATGCCGCAGAGTTCATCGAGGAACCGGGGAAGGGCGTACTGCGTGCTTCCGCTGGTATCGACGGCGACAACGAGGTCGATATCCGGATTTTTGATGCTTCCGGGCAGGTACAGTTTTTTGTAGACATGACGTCGGTTCGGCGGAAGCCAGGAGCGGGTGCGCTGGATGCTTTGAGTAATGAAATCGCTCAGGAGCCGCTTCCAGTTCATTTGCGGCTTCCCGGGGGAGATGAACTTGTCGCAATCTTTCGGCATGGTTCCGCGTTCCCTGCACTTTGCGGCGCATTCGCTCAGAATTTTTTCCCATGAATTCTGCAGAACGCCTGCGACTTCCGCTGTATCCACGCTCTGCCGTTGAGCGGCTTTGCGCTTCTGCTCCGGAAGCTTTCCGCTTTCTTCATCGTCTCCGGATTCTGCGGACAGTCGGCTTTCTTCCGGATCGGTGCTGCGGTCGGGGAGCTGGGAAATTTCTTCCTTCAGAGATTTTTCCTCCTCTGCCGGGTCTTTCTGTTCCGCTTCTCCGGTATTCTTCTGTTCCGGAGGATTTTTTCTGCCTTTGTTTTTCTGATTTTCCTTTTCGTTTTCCGGTTCTGGTTCGGGGAAATCGGCTGTTGTTCCGGCGAAGTGCTGTTCTTTCCGGAGATGAATATCCCAGGAGAAGCCGCGCTTGATTTTCTCCGGAAGCCGTTCGCAGACCTGTTCAAGCGCGAGCGATTCCCATTCGCGTTTGTGTGGAAGCACGGTGACGGGAAAACGGTCTTTCTGCAGGACGAGATCGACTTCCAGATCCGCTGCGTAGTCGAATGGATCGTTTGCCCGCGTTCCCTGCCGTTCGGGGTGGCGAAGAGCGCAGTGCCAGACGTTATGGGCAATCAGGATCATGCGTTCTGCGGGAGACAGGCGTTTGAAGAAGGAGACGTCGATTGCAAGATATGTTCCGTCGGTGCAGGAGGTCGGCATCCGTTTGTCGTCGGTGAAGACCGGTTCGAGGCGCAGTGCCATGCTTCCGCTGAGGGGATGCTTGACGAGCAGTTCGGTCCGCGTGCTGCAGAAGAGCTGTTCTGTCTGTTTGCATACATCGGGTGTGGCGGGGGTGAGATTCAGGATGTTCATGATTGTTTCTTCTGGAACTTTCCGCGCCACTGCGCATAGAGCGGGTGAGTGAGAAGGAGCTTGATGTCGCCGGTCTTTTTCAGGGAATTGATGATGTCGGTAATGAGCATCATGGAGAAATCTCCGGAGAGCTTGAGGGCGAATTTGAGGGCGCTTCCGATCATGGTTCTGAGCTTTGCCGGATCGGGTTCCAGCTGAATGTGGTAGGTGATGGCGTTGCAGCAGGTGTACTTCATGTCGATGCGGGCGGGAACTGAAATGTCGTCGCCTGAGAGCAGCCTTTCGCGGATGTCGCAGTTGTCAACCATGAAGAAGCGGTTTTTGAGAAAGGTGTTGAATTCCGCGGCGGTTCCGGCTCCGAGCAGTCCGGGGAGTGCGTGCGCGAGGATTGCATCCTGTCCGCAGTGTCCGGCGATTTTGAGCATGGTGCTGACGCGTTCCCAGCTGCGCGGGGAGGGCCAGCCGCGCTGCAGCTCTTCGCCGTTCTGGCGGAACAGAAGTTCGGGGCGGAAACGGATAAAGCTGATGACCGCAGGGTGAATCTCATGTTCTTCCGCCCACTGCAGGAAACTTTCGGATTCCGGGCGGACTTCGACATGGAGGAAACGATTGGCGAGAGCGCTGGACATGGCGCAGGCGACTGCCCGGTCTTCGACGCGGTTTCCTGCCGCGAGGATGTACCATCCGGGCGGGACTTTGTAGAGGTCGCCGAGCCGACGGTCGAGGATGAATTCATAGCTGGCGACCTGCAGGGTGCGGTCGGCTGCGGTGAGTTCGTCGAACATGATGATGCCGCGGGATTCGGGATCGCGCGGCCATTCGGAGGAGACCAGCCATTTGACGCGGTCGTTTTCCGGAACGGGGAGTCCGCGCATATCGACGGGTTCCCGCTGTGCGAGGCGGACGTCGATGAATCCGACCTTGAGTTCTTCCGCGATCTCCTTCACCACGGTGGATTTTCCTACTCCGGGCGCGCCCCAGATCATGAGCGGCGGAATCATTGCCGCCCGTTTTTCCGGAGTCTCCGCAAGATAGTTTTCATTGCTCCAGAGTGCCTCCAGATTGCATTTGATCATGGTTTTCAGAGCGGACATTGAGATGGTCTGTTCGATATTATTCATTGCTGTCTCCGTGGTTTGTGAGCAAGGACATGAAGGTTGAGCGTTCCTGTTCGTTCAGTTCGGCGCTGATCCGATCGAGTTCCTGTTCGGAAAAATCTTTCAGTTCCAGCAGTTCGGCGCAGAGCCGTTTCTGCTTGTGAATCAGGAAACGGATGAGCTCGGGCATGATGCTTTCATCCGCGTAAAGGTCGAACATCGCGAGAAAATACATGGAATCTCCGCTTTCGGCGGCGGAGCGGAGTTCCGGCGGAATGACGTCTTCGGGATTTGCCTGCGGCGCTTCCGCCGGGTCGCCGGAAACGGACATGGCGGTTCCCGTGCGGTTGATGAAATCGCGGATCGCCTTGCTGTCGCTGCAGCGTTCAAAGACGGTTTCCCCTGAGGGACCCGGCGTGGAAATGTCGGCGCCGCCATGATAGAGGAGGGCGAGAATTTTTTCATTCTGAATGAGATCCTGCGGTTTTTCCCCTTTTGCGTTTTCGAGGATCGGGCTCGCTCCGCACGCAAGCAGAGTCTGCACGGCATTGATGGAATTGATGCAGAGATGCAGCGGAGTGTTGCCCTTTTTGTCCTTCAGGTTGACATTGACGCCTCTCTGCACCAGAATCTGCACGATTTCCGGATGAGCGACGATGTTCTGCTGATGCAGCAGATTCTGTCCGGAGCGGTCGGTGTGAAGCAGATTGAGTTTTTTATACTGGAGAAAACTCTGAAACATTTTCATATTCTTCACATAGAAGACGGGAGTCCGTCCGGCATTGTCCCTTGCATTGATGTTGAGTCCGTATTTTTCGACGAGCTGCTGGAGCTGTTCGGGCGTGGAGACCGTGTGAAGGAGGGTGCGTCCCCGACTGTCCTTCATTGCCGGATTCGCTCCGGCGTCGAGGTAAAGACGGGTCCTTGCGGAGCCATATCCCTCTGCGAAGAGGTCGCCGCGTTTCCGGAAAGGGACGCGTCCTCCGTGTTCATACAGGTAGAAGAGAATCTCAGGCGGTTTGATTGTCTCCATCGGATACACGCCGTCCGGCTTGTGAATATTGAGGTCTGCTCCTGCGGCGACGAACGCTTCGGCGACTTCGCGGCTGCGCAGGTAATGGAGCGGGGAGAGCCCGAAGACGTCGAACGTATGGATTTGCGCGCCGGCAGCGATGAGAAGTTCGGCGCATTCGCGGTTTTTGACCGTGAACAGCGGTGTCCGGCGGTATTGATCGCGCCGGTTGATATCCGCTCCGCGCTGAATCAGATATTCCATAGTTGCCGGATCGGCGATATGATGAAGCGGGGAGGTGAGACGTGTCCCGTTGATATCTGCTCCGGCGCGCAGGAGCACTTCCGCCTGTTCGGGAGATTCCGCGAAACAGAGCGGAGTTTTTCCGAGGTGATATTCCTGGTTTGGATTTGCGCCGCCGCAGAGCAATTGCCGCATAGTTTGAGGTTTGTGTTCCGAAAAGAGCGGCGGATACATTCGGTTCATTCCAGTGTTCACAGTTCAGCCTTCCATTTTGTTGCAGCTGTTGAAAGCAGGATTCATGCCAACTGCAAACTTCGACTGTTTCCACTCTGTTTCTGCTGATGAGAGATGGTTGACTGTTCAAAAAAAATCCATTGGTGGTTAAATTTTGAACAATAGTGCTTTTGTTTTCTTGTTTTCTCGCCTGTATTGGAGGTTGGTGTGAATATTGCTGAATAAACAATCAGGTCCGGCAAAGGAATTTTTTACGATTTGAAGATCAATGCAGGTTGACTTTCAAAGAACCAGAGATAAATTAATAAAGAGTGAACATGGCTTCGCTTTTTGAAAAAGGACAGGATTATGGCAAGCAAATTTGACGGTTATGATGGTTTTGACTGGATGTTTGAACTGATTAAGCATCCCCACAATGCGGATAAATGCAACTGGGAAATGCTGGACGGTAAAAATTGGGCATGGCTACTTGAAGATCGGCCGGAGTTTGCAGATAATTGCGCGTGGGAGAAATTGGATGGGTTGGATTGGGCTCGCCTGCTTCGCCGTCAACCCCAATTTGCGGATAAATGCAGCTGGGAATTGCTGTACGGTAGAGACTGGGCAGTGCTGCTTAGAGCTCAGCCCCAATTTGGAGAAAAGTGTGCTTGGGAGAAACTGAATGGGTGGGCTTGGTCGGAGTTGCTTAGAGACCGTCCGGAGTTTGCAGAAAAGTGCGCGTGGGAGAAACTGGATGGGTTGGATTGGCTTCGCCTGCTTGTTGAACAACCCCAATTTGGAGATAATTGCGCGTGGGAGAAACTGGATGGAGAGACTTGGTCGGGGGTGCTTAGAGAGCAGCCTCAGTTTGCGGATAGGTGCGCCTGGAAGAAATTGAATGGGTGGGCTTGGTCGAATCTGCTTATAGCTCAGCCACAGTTTGGAGATAAGTGCGCCTGGAAGAAATTGAATGGAAAGGCTTGGTCGGAGTTACTTAGAGACCGTCCGGAGTTTGGAGATAGGTGCGCGTGGGAGAAACTGGATGGATGGGATTGGTCGGAGTTGCTTAGAGACCGTCCGGAGTTTGGAGAAAAATGCGCGTGGGAGAAACTGGATGGAGAGAATTGGGCGAGGTTGCTTGATCTTCAGCCACAGTTTGTGAATAGGTGCGCTGTAGATAGGTGCGCTTGGGAGAGCCTGGATGGAAGGGAGTGGATGAAGCTGCTTAGTGACCATCCGGAGTTTGCAGATAAGTGCGCGTGGGAGAAACTGAATGGGGAGGATTGGTTTTGGTTGCTTAGTGACCATCCGGAATTTGCAGATAAGTGCACGTGGGAGAAACTGAATGGAGAGAATTGGTTTTACCTGCTTGCTAAACAACCCCAATTTGGAGAAAAGTGCGCGTGGAAGAAGCTGAATGGAGTGGATTGGGCAAACCTGCTTATTGATCAACCCCAGTTTGGAGAAAAGTGCGCGTGGAAGAAACTGGATGGGAGAGCTTGGGCGGGGTTGCTAGTTTATCAACCCCAGTTTGGAGAAAAGTGCGCGTGGGAGAAACTGGATGGGGAGGATTGGGCTCGTCTACTTGAAGCTCAACCCCAGTTTGGAGATAAGTGTGTGTGGGAGAAACTGTATGGAGAGGATTGGGAGAGGGTGCTAGTTTCCCACCCGGAGTTTGGAGATAAGTGCACGTGGGAGAAACTGGATGGGGAGGCTTGGGAGAACCTGCTTGAAGCTCATCCCCAGTTTGGGGAAAAGTGCGCGTGGGAGAAACTGGAGGGGTGGGCTTGGTCTTACCTGCTTAAAGTTCACCCCCAGTTTGGGGAAAATTGCGCGTGGGAGAAACTGGATGGGAGGGATTGGTCTCGCTTGCTTGTTGAACAACCCCAATTTGGAGAAAATTGTGCGTGGGAGAAACTGGATGGGTGGAATTGGTCGGAGTTGCTTAGAAAACAGCCCCAGTTCGCGGAAAATTGTGCGTGGGAGAATTTGGATGGGGGAAATTGGGCAACCCTGCTCGCTGAACAACCTCAGCTTGCGGGTAAGTGCGCATGGGAGAAACTGGATGGGTGGAATTGGTCGGAGTTGCTTAGAAAACAGCCCCAGTTCGCGGAAAATTGTGCGTGGGA
>URNX01000074.1 GCA_900549415.1 uncultured bacterium | reverse complement strand
TTTTTCAAGCAGAAGACGGCATACGAGATTCCGAAACGTGACTGGAGTTCAGACGTGTGCTCTTCCGATCTATACTTCTTCCGCTCTCTCTTTTCAAGAGATTGATGGTATAATTATCCGCAGATATCATTATCAAACAAAAAGGAAATCATATGCAGACTTTCAAACTCGATAACCATGCGGACAGCTTTCTGCCCGAAAGCAAAAACTGGAAACTCGTCTGGAACGATGAATTCGACGGAACGGAACTTGATACCTCAAAGTGGGGATTCCGGCTCAACTTCTGGGGGAAACGGCTCAAAACATTCACCACCGATGGAGTCGAACTCGACGGAAACAGTCATCTGAAACTTCACCTGATCCGGAAGGGCGACGACTTCTTCTCGCCGCATCTCCAGACCGGCGCGCTCACCTACGACAATCCCAAAGACTGCGGCGGATTCTGGCCGTTCGGCAAACTCGATCAACCAAAATTCATGCACCGTTACGGCTATTATGAAATCCGCTGCCGTCTGCCGAAAAATCCCGGATGGCACGCGGCATTCTGGCTTCAGGCTCCCGGCATCGGCTCTCATCCCGATCCGCGCCGCGCAGGCGTCGAATGCGACATCATGGAAAACTACCGCCAGCACACCGAAGGCAAACTCATCGGCGGCAATATCTGGGGCGGTTACGGACGTGACTGCGGAGCTTCCGGTCACTTCTCATGGGACTGCAAGGACACTGCCGACGGATGGCATTATTTCGGCGTCGACTGGAGCCCCGAAGGATACGATTTCTATGCGGACGGCGAACTCACCGGAAAAGTCGTTCCGCCGGAACGCGCAGAGGAAAAGCATATCGTCAAAGAGAGCGAAGGCGCACCGTGGCTGAAGCCGGGCAGCGTCTCCGTCGGTCCGGTCTCCGAAGTGGAACAGTTCATACTTGTTTCCACCGAATGCCACGGCTACCGCGGCCCCGGATTCACCGCGCCGGACAGCCAGAAGCCCGGGACGCCGTGCAAACTGCTCTTCGACGCAGTGCTGCCCGACTGCTTTGAAGTCGACCACGTCCGGGTATTCGACCGAGTCTGATCAATGATGTTTCCACTCGGTCTTCGGCGGGGGCGGGAGACCGAGCGCTTTATAGCTGTTGCGGAAATGCATTTTTGCATACTTTGAAAGCAGATCGCGTCCGCCCTGCTCCACAAGCTTTGCGGCGCAGACGTCAACCTGTTCGCCGGCGCCCTTCGGCAGAGTCATACCCGCCTCTTTTCCAAGGTCTTCGAGGCGTTTCAGGAATGCTGCACGGGCAATCACCGACGCCGCGGCAACCGCCATGTCGCTCTCCGCTTTGGTTCGCTGAACAAGCCGGATCTGCCGTCCGCGCTCCCGAAGAGCCGAGAGAATCAGCGATTCATTTCCGAATTTGTCGGCGAGCGCCTCTTTGCATTCCGGAACCTTCTCCAGCAGATTCTCCAGCGCGCGGGCATGCCCCCACGCGAGCAGATGATTCAGAGAACGGAACCCCGAATACATGCGGTTGTACGCCTCGGGACCGATCGCGACGAACCCGAACCCCTTGCCGATAATCTTCATGGCATCCGCCGCAATCTTGCGCAGCTGCATATCATTTTTGATGAGTTTGCAGTCACGCACGCCGGCATCGCCGAGCGAAAGTTCCATTCCCTTATCCAGATAAACAGCGGCGACGACAAGCGGACCGAAGAAATCGCCTTTGCCGCTCTCGTCCATTCCCGCATGAGGAATGAAATCCTGCTGTTTTTCCTGAAATGCGAGATCTTTCAGCACTTCGGGTTCCAGAATGAAATCGACGAAATCCTGCGCCTCCGCGCCCTGAATCACAAGTTTTCCGCTGTTGTAAAGCACAGCGTTGGTTTTATTTTTCACCGCTTTGAATTTTGCGTACGGCAATTCTGAGAAATCCCAGCAGCGCGCCTCCAGCGCATCGCGCAGCACATCGTGCAATTCTGCGGGAAGAAGTTTGACGATACAATTTTTGTTTTCCGGCATGATAAATCCTTGTTTTTAATGGAAATATACTGTTTTATCCTTCTTTTTTCAAACTCAAAGGCGAAAAACGGGCGGATTTCATTTTCCGGAGCTTGCAAAATGACCGTTTACGGCGTATATTTAAAGAATTGCAAAATTGGAAATAACGGAAAAAGGCTGGCGGAAAATGAAAAGACTTTTGAAAAATGTAGCCGAGCCGAATCTCTTCCGGGAAATTTTTTCCTATGACAGGATTCCGGCTTTCAAATTCGTTGAGAAAACCGTAAGCCCGCGTCTGCCGGAACATATCTGGATTACCGATACAACGTTCCGCGACGGACAGCAGGCGCGTCCGCCGTATTCCGTTTCCGAAATAGTCGAACTCTTCAAATTCATGCACCGGATCGGCGGCAAGCACGGTCTCATCCGCCAGAGCGAATTCTTCCTCTACAGCGAACAGGACCGCAAAGCCGTGGAAGCCTGTCAGGAACTCGGATTCGAATTCCCCGAAATCACCGCATGGATCCGCGCTGTAAAAAAAGATTTTGAACTCGTCAAAAGCATGGGACTCAAGGAGACCGGCATTCTGACCTCCTGTTCCGATTATCATATTTTCCTGAAACTGCGCAAGACCCGCCGCCAGGCGCTCGACTCCTACAAGGAAATCGTCGAAGCCGCTCTCGAAAACGGTGTCCGACCGCGCTGTCATCTGGAAGACGCCACCCGCGCAGACTTCGAAGGATTCGTCATCCCCATGATCAACGAACTCAACGACCTCTGCGCCGGGACCGGAATGAACGTCAAAATCCGTCTGTGCGACACGATGGGGTACGGTCTGCCCTTCCCCAACGTTCCCGCGCCCCGCGGAGTTCCCGCCATGCTCGACATGATTCTCTCAGAAACCGATACGAAATCCGAACAGCTTGAGTGGCACGGACACAACGATTTCCACAAGGTTCTCGCAAACGGCGTCTGCGCATGGCTTTACGGCTGTTCCGCCGTCAACGGAACCTTCCTCGGATTCGGAGAACGCACCGGAAACCCGCCGATCGAAGGACTCGTCTTCGACTGGATGGGACTCACCGGAATCAATGACGGTATCGATACCACTGCCATTACGGAAATGGCGGAGTTCTTCCGCACCCAAATCAAACACGAAATTCCCCCGAACTTCCCGTTCGTCGGAGCCGATTTCAACACCACGCGTGCCGGAATCCATGCCGACGGGCTGACCAAGAACGAGGAAATCTACAACATTTTCGATACGGAAAAATTTCTGAACCGCCCCTGCCGCGTCGCCGTCTCCAACACCTCCGGTCTTGCGGGCATCGCATACTGGGTGCAGGAGAACACGCCGAAAGGCGCAGGCATCCGCAAGGACAATCCCGGCATCATCGCCATCCGCGACTGGATCGACGCTGAATACGCCCGCGGACGCACAACTTCCATCAGCGACAACGAGATGCGCGAGCAGGTCCGCCTCCATCTCCCGGAAGTTCTGTAAGGAGGCTGGAGCATGATCCGCGACCTTTCCGTTCAATGTTCCGGAGAAGAGACGGATCTTGCCCCGTTCGCAGTTCGCAACAACGAATCCGCGGGACGCCGCTATCCGGAAATCAGCCATCCGTTCCGCACCGACTTCCAGCGGGATCGCGACCGGGTTCTGCACAGCCGTGCATTCCGCCGTCTCGAATACAAAACCCAGGTTTTCCTGAGCGGTTCCGGCGACCACCTGCGCACCCGGCTTACGCACACGATCGAAGTCGCCGCAATCGCCCGCACCATCGCCCGCGCCCTGCGTCTGAACGAAGATCTTGCGGAAACGATCTCTCTCGCCCATGACATCGGACACACTCCGTTCGGACATGCCGGTGAACGCGCGCTCAATTCACTCATGAAACGGCACGGCGGATTCGACCACAACCTTCAGGCGCTCCGCATCATCGACGACCTCGAAATCAAATATCCGGATTTTGACGGTCTGAACCTATCATGGGAAATCCGCGCCGGACTTCTCAAACACCGGGAAGAACCGATCTGGCTCGACGGGCATCTGCTCCCCGCGCATCCCTCGCTCGAAGCCCAGGTTGCCGACCTCGCCGACGACCTCACCTATTACGGTCATGACACCGATGACGGGCTCGATTCCGGACTCATCACGATTGAAATGCTTGAAACCATTCCGCTCTGGAACATGGCTGCGGAAAAAGCGCGCGATGCCGGACTTCATGAAAAAGATGAACGCTACGCCGCCTACACGGTGCGCTGTCTCATCGACATGATGGTCGGCGATGCGATCCGCTATTCGGATCATCTGCTGGAACAGCACGCGCCGAAGAGCTCCGCCGATGCCCGCGCCCTTCCCTGCAAGCTGATCTCGTTCAGTCCGGAGTTTGAACCTCTCACGCTTCAGCTGCGCGAATTTCTTTATCACAACCTTTATTTCCATCCGGACATTGCGTCTCTGAACGCGGAATCGCTTGAAAAGATGAAACTTCTGTTTGAAGTTTACATGAATGATCCGGAACTTCTCGGCAAAAAATCGCGTCAGCGGAAATCGCAGGATTCACTTGAGCGCATCGTTGCGGATTACATCGCCGGCATGACCGACACATTTGCCCTGAAAGAATACCAGAAGTTCAGCGGAACGTGCTGAAATCCGGATATCCGCAGGATTTTTTCATTTTTTTCATTTTCCCCATTTGACTTTCCGGAATCTTCTGCTATATTACTTCCCATACTCAAACGGAGGCGTAGCTCAACTGGTTAGAGTGCCACCCTGTCACGGTGGATGTTGCGGGTTCGAGTCCCGTCGCTTCCGCCATTTTTATTTTAAAATTTCTCTTCCTTGTCTTTTCTTTTTTCATATCCCGACATTGCGCGCAACAGAGATTCTGTGCGGAAAAGATGGAATCTGTGACACAATTTTCAGACTCTTCTGCGACAGAATGTCCCGGCTGCCCGCTTTTTGTCATACACTTTCGAGTTCAAAAATCAGTTGGCACGTATATTGCTTGATGTGACAGGATGAATCAAAAGGCAAAAACATTTTAAATACAGGAGAATCAAAATGCCTACTTACGATTATGTCTGCACAAGTTGCGGCTATCAGTTCGAAAAGTTCCAGAAAATGACCGAGGATCACCTCAAGACGTGTCCGAAATGTCAGAAAAACGCACTGAAGCGCAAAATCGGCAAAGGCGCATCCGTTATCTTCAAAGGCGCCGGATTCTACTGCAACGATTACCACGCGGCAACTCACGACACCCCGTCCAAGAAGTAAAACCGCTGTCACATAAGGAGAAACAAATATGGAAAATATGCGTTTTCAGACGGAAGTCCGCGAACTTCTGCACATGATGATCCACTCCGTCTACTCCAACAAAGAAATTTTTCTGCGCGAACTCATCGCCAATGCCGCCGACGCCATTGACAAGGCGCGCTTCCTCGCACTCACCAATCCCGAACTCGCCCAGGAGTGGGAAATCCGCATCACTCCGGACGCCGAAGCCGGAACGCTCAGCATCTCCGATAACGGTATCGGCATGAGCAAAGAGGAGGTTGTCCAGAACCTCGGCACAATCGCCCACTCCGGAACAAAAGCTTTCCTCGAAAATCTCGCGAAAAACAAAAAAGAGGGCGAAGGCTCCGCGAATCCCGAACTCATCGGTCAGTTCGGCGTCGGCTTCTACGCCTCCTTCATGGTCGCGGACAAAGTCGTCGTCGACACACTCAAAGCCGGAACGAACGAAGCCGTCCGCTGGGAATCCAACGGCGAAGAGGAGTTCACGCTTGGAGAATCCGACCGCAAGACCCAGGGAACGACCGTCACGCTTTATCTGAAAAACGACGAAAAACAGTTCCTCGAACAGTGGCGCATCTCCACCATCGTCAAAAAATATTCCGACTTCATCGAGCATCCGATCAAAATGCTTGAGACCGGCAAGGACAAAGACGGCAAGGAGACCACCGAAGACAAGACTCTGAATTCGCAGAAAGCCATCTGGCTGCGTCCGGAATCCGAAGTCAAGCCTGAAGAATACGACGCTTTCTACCAGCATCTTTCCGGCGATTACGGCAAGCCGCTCGCGCGCATCAGCTACAGCGCGGAAGGAACCTCCGAATTCAAAGCGCTGCTCTTCCTCCCCGAAAAGAAGCCGTGGGGCTTTGAAATGCCCGGAACAAAGGCGCGCAATCTGCACCTCTACATCCGCCGCGTGTTCATCTCCGACGACTGCAAAGGGCTGATTCCCGAATACCTCCGTTTCGTCAGCGGCGTTGTCGACTCCTCCGATCTTCCGCTGAACATTTCCCGCGAAATGCTTCAGGACAATCCGCAGATCTCCAGAATCAGCAAGGCTCTGACCAAGCGCGTTCTCTCCGAGCTCACCAAGATGCTCGAAAACGAACGCGAAAAATACATCGGATTCTATCAGGAGTTCGGACGCCAGATCAAGGAAGGCGCTCACGGCGACTATGCGAACAAGGAAAAACTCCAGGCGCTGCTCATGTACGAAACCATGAACGGCAAACCGGGCGAACTCCACACGCTCAAAGAGTATGTCACAAACATGCCCGCGGAGCAGAAGGACATCTACTACATCACCGGCGAAGCCCGCGCTTATCTGGAAAACTCTCCGCACATCGAAAGTTTCCGCAAGGCCGGCTACGACGTGCTGTTCATGAGCGACCCGATCGACGAATGGGTTCTCGAAGCAATGCCCGAATTCGACGGCAAAAAGCTTGTCTCCGTCTCCAAAGCGAAGCTGGACAACGATTCCAAAGTTGCAAAGGAACTGGAAGAAAACGCAAAGAAGGCATCCGAGGAAAAAGGCGGCAAGGATCTGCTCGGCAAACTCAAAGACCTGCTGAAAGACAAGGTCAAAGACGTTAAATTCTCCGGAGCCCTCACGGAAAGCGCCTCGCGTCTCTCTGGTGACGACTACGATCCCAGCCCGTACATGCAGCGCATCATGAAAGCGCTCGACAAGAACGCGCAGACCTTCAAGCGGATTCTCGAACTGAACCCGTCACATCCGCTGATCGCGGCCATGACGAAACTCGTGGAGAAGACTCCGGACAATCCGAAGCTTGCCGAATTCGCCGACATGCTGTATGATCAGGCGCTTCTTGCGGAAGGCAGCCCGATCACCGATCCCGCGCTGTTCGCGAAACGCGCCGCCGACCTCATGACCCTCGGCGTCGAAAAAGAGATCTGACATGGCTGACTACTACGAAATCCTGGGGGTTGAACGGACTGCGGAAGAGATCGAAATCAAACGATCCTACCGCAAACTTGCCATCAAGTATCATCCGGACAAGAATCCGAACAACCCGGAAGCCGCCGAAAAGTTCAAACAGATCTCGCAAGCCTACGAGGTCCTCGGCGACCCGCAGAAACGCGAGCTCTACGACCGGTACGGCGAGGATGGTCTGCGCGGAGGCGGAACCTCCAACGCCGGCAATCCGTTCGATATCTTCAACAGCTTCTTCGGAGGCGGTGGCGGCGGAGACGATCCGTTCAGCAGCTTTTTCGGAGGCGGCGGAAGACGCCGCTCTCCCAATGCGCCGCAGGATGGAAACGATCTGCGCTACAACCTCGAAATCGACCTCGAAGACGCCGTCCTCGGAGTTGACAAGGATATTGAATTCACCCGCCTGGAAGCCTGCAAAACCTGCAAAGGCTCCGGCTGCGCGGAAGGCTACCGCAAGCAGACCTGCAAACGTTGCGGAGGCAGCGGACAGGTCGGCGTATCCCAGGGTTTCTTCACAGTCATGCACACCTGCCCCGTCTGCAACGGAGAAGGCTCCATGCCGGAAAAGAAGTGTCCGGACTGCGGCGGAGCGGGAACCACGCGCGTCAAACGCAAAGTTCATCTCCGCATTCCGCCGGGCGTCGACAACGGCACGCGGATGCGCGTTGCAGGCGAAGGCGAACCCGGACTGCGCGGAGGACACAACGGCGATCTCTTTGTCGTTCTCTCCGTCCGCGACCACGAGCTCTTCCAGAGAGACGGCGATGACATTCACTGCGAAATCCCGATTGACTTCGTCACGGCCGCGCTCGGCGGAAAGATTGATGTCCCGACCGTTACCGGCAAGGCGGAGCTGGAGATTCCCGCAGGCTCCCAGACAGGAACGGTCATCAACATGCCGGGCAAGGGAATGCCCTCCCTGCGCGGAGGAAAACGCGGAAACCAGTTCGTCACGCTGTTCGTTGAAGTTCCGAAAAAACTCACGCAGGATCAGAAAGATCTGCTGAAGCAGTATGCGGATACTTTCTCCGGCAAAAAACAGAAGAACGACGCCTATCCGAAATATGCCTCATTCCTCGACCGTGCGAAAAAGTTCCTCGGAATCGAGTGACGATGAACGACGGAAAAAACAGCTTTTTCTCCGCACTCTGGAAACGTCCCGCGCTCGCCCTGCTGATCTTCATGACGGTCGCCGCGCTCGCGTGGACGCTGCAGTGTTCTCTGCTGCAGAATATTCTCGGGCTTGACATTCTCGAGACGATTGCATGGGGAGCGGAAGGGACGCTCGGTCACTCCAAGCACCCGCCGCTTTCCGGCTGGCTCGGCTGGTTTTTCTCCGCGATCTCCGGACACGCAGACTGGAGCATGTATCTTGCCGCCCAGTTCTGCCTGATGTTCGGCGCGTGGCAGGTCTTCCGGCTCGCGAAACTGTTCCTCGACGAATATTCCGCCGCGGCCGCCGCGCTGCTCCTCTTTTTTCTTTTCTACTATAATCCGTCCGAAACGAAATTCAGCACATATTTTGTTGAAATCGCACTTGCTCCCGCCGCGGCATATTACTTTTTCTCGGCTCTGCGCGACCGGCGCACCGGACACTGGCTTCTGTTCGGCGCCATCTGCGGACTCGGTCTGCTCAACAAATACACATTTCTTCTGCATCTTGCCGGATTTCTGACCATTTTTCTGCTCCGGCGTGAATACCGCAGGCAGTTTTTCACGAAAGGACCGTGGCTTGCCGCGGCGACGGTTTTTTTGGTCTTTCTTCCGCACCTTATCTGGCTGTTCCAGAATGACTTTGTCTGTCTTCTGCACGTGGAACACCGGGTTGAAGACGAACCGAAACCCTTTCTTCCCCTGGTCGTCCTCGGGGCCGCGCTTTACCCGTTTGCCATACAGGGACTCGCACTCGTTCTCTCGCTGTTTCCTCGATTCCGGGAACGGGTCCGCAAAACGGTAAACAGAAAACTTCTCTCCACGGCGCTGATCATTACTCTTATTCCGTCTGCGCTTTTCTTCCTGATTGCGCTCTCCGGCAACGGCGTGATCCTCATGTGGTTCTGCACGTTTGCCTCATGGACGGGCATTGCCGCGGTTGCGGCGTTTCCGTTTGTCATCGACCGCACGGTATTCAAACATCTTTATCTGCTGCTGGTGCTTCTGACAGTCGGACTCTTCATCGGAACCACGGCGGACCTGCTGTTCAGCACGCGAATCCGGATTCATGCAAAACCGGAAGCGATCGTGAATCCCGCATACGAGTTCTGGAAACGGCACAGCACGGAACCCGTTCCGGTTGTCGTCGGCGACCGCTGGTATGCATGCGTCATTGAAAACTACTCGACGGAGCGGCCGCCGATGTGTGAAGCGAACGATCCGTTCTATCTGAAGCAGTATCAGAAAACCATTCATGAAAAAGGCGCGCTTCTGATTGCGCGCAGGGAAAAGCTGTTTGACGATTTCAGAAGGAGATGCCGCGTTCCGCTGAAATTTCAGCGGATCAAACTGACATTCCAGGCGCCGTTCGGGAAAAAGAGAACCCGGGAATTTCTTGTGGAATATCTCCCGCCGGGAAACTTTCCGGAAGAGTAAATCAACCGCGGTATTTGCGCAGGATGTTTTCCAGATTCTTCAGGGAAAGCTCAGCGAGTTCAAAAAGTTCCCTGCGCTGAACCAGATGCGGAATCGTCTTTCCGTGTTCCCAGTTGCTGACCGTGAAGCGGGTCGCGCCGAAGAGACGTCCGAACTTCGACTGCGGAAGACGCAGTGCTTTGCGGATCGCAAAGATGTCTTCGGGAGCAATAATGCTCCACATGCGGCTTTTTTCATCAATATCGGAAATATGCGCAACAATATTTTTGAGCTCTGAAATTTTTTTCTTAAGATCAGCAACGGTATCAAGATTTCCCGCCATGCGGTTCAGCAGCGGCGTCAGCGCGGGACGCGCCTTCAGTGTTACATAACGCGTAATGGAGCGCTTTAAAATCTGTGAATCTTCCATATTCTCTCCTGCTCAAAGGTGC
>URNX01000073.1 GCA_900549415.1 uncultured bacterium | reverse complement strand
TTCAATACAAACTCTTCAGAATTTTAATAAATAAAACCTTTTTTATCATTTCAAAAACACCAAAAAAATATTTTTTTCAATCTTTTAATCAAAGAAAAAGCAACTATATTCTTCTCTTTACAGGATACGCATAAGGCGTCGGCAACCCGGCAACAATCGACAGCAGGAGATGTCTATTGCTGCAGAACAGAATCTTTATAAATAGAGGGACTGGGATCATGAATGTTACACAGGATGTGAAGAACGCATTGCAGCGCACAATCGATGCTTACGGCAACGTTTCTCAATTTGCAAAAGCGGTGGGCGTTGCTCACAGCACTGTGCTTTTCTGGCTCAGCGGCAAAAGCCCGAACATCAACGGACGCATCTGGATGAAGAAAATCCGTCCGGCTCTTCTTCCGTTCCTGACGCCGGAGGAGGAACGTCTTCTCGCTCCCGATTACAAAGTTCTCCGCGAACCGCAGGCGCTTTATTCGCTCCGTTCACCGTTTGCCGCATCGGTCCCCAAACCATCGGACGTGCCCCTGCTCACATTGGATCAAATCGCAAATCTCGACGTCTCCATCGAACCGATTGCCGAGTTCATCACCCGGCATAAAGATTCCCGCACCTGCAGATTTTCCACGGAAACGAAACCCTCCTACTTTGCTCTTCAATACGAAGTTCCCGGGCTTCCGGTTGCCCTGAACGCCCTGATCGGCGGCGGCGACTACCCCTCATCCGAAGATTTTGTTCTTGCAAAAATCCGCGAAAACGGCTCGATTGTAACCGGACGCTTCCTCCGTGACGGCGAGAAAATCTCTCTGGTTCCCGAATTCGGTTCCGGCACCACCGCCATCACCTGGGATCTGCGCACCGCACCGGGATATCTCTGCTGGATTTTCCCGATTCTCGAGCTCAGTTCCATTCTCCACACAAAATAATGCCCTTTTTGCGGATCGGCACTTGAAAAATACGAAAAAGCGGTATATCTTCATCATAAGAGACAATTTGGTCTCTGATATTGGCATTTAATACCGGACGGAGAGAATCGTGAAGAATACAACCATATCCAGCAGTCTTGAAGATTATCTGGAAGCTATTGCTGAAATTATTGAAGAACAGGGACACGCGCACACGAAAGAGATTGCGGATCATCTGAAAGTGAAGATGCCGTCCGTAACCAATGCACTTCAGGCGCTTTCCGCGCGCGGACTGATTCACTACCAGTCTCATTCTCCCGTCTTTTTGACTCCGGCCGGAGCGGAAACGGCGGCGGTGATCCGCCACCGCCACAACGCGCTCCGCAATTTCTTCTGCGATATTCTGAAACTCCCCGCGAATGAATCCAACGACGCCGCCTGCAAAGTCGAACACATCATCGGTGAAAAGGTCATGTCGCGCATCGTCCTGCTTTCTGAAGCAATTGCCGTCCGAGAAGACTGCGCGGAGCTCCGAGCCTACCTGAATCAGACACTGCCCCAGCTCAATTCGGAAACATCGGAGCAGGAACAGCTGATTTCACTCGACCAGCTTCCCGTTGGCGCCCGCGGCGTTGTCGTGAAAGTCGCGGAAAATCTGCGTGGAATCAAAAAATTTGCCGACCTCGGTCTCGTCAGCGGAACTTTGCTCGAAATGGAAGGAACCGCTCCGCTTGGCGACCTCATGCGCATCAAAGTCATGGGCAGCAGTCTTTCGCTCCGCAAATCCGACGCCACACACATCTGGCTCCGCCCCGCAGAATAAGATATCTTGAGAGCAAGCAGAATTTTGCAGATATTGAAAGATACCACATGCTTCTTCAACACTAGTATTCTGCATTGGAAAGCCCATATGTTTGCGGGGAAAAAATTAATTTGCATTCTTCTTCCGCTAAGTATCATGATGCTGACCGCATCATGTCGAGCTTCTTCAGTATACATCCTTGATGCAGATACGGGACATCCGGTTTCCGATGCATTGGTATTTGCATATTGCCATGAAATTCTTACGCTCGGTCCACGCCAGCAGCTGAGCACAACGGATACTGCGGGGATGGCAGAAATTAATGTTAAAGAAACCGTTGGTTTATGGGCTGGAAAACTGGGCTATTATCCTGCTTTTCATCATACATACACACGCGGCAGTTTCTTTTCCATTACGGGACAGACATTCCCTCCGGCGACAATCCTTCTTCATAAAGTCAAAAATGGAGATCCCGCAGAAACGAAGAAGGCAAGGAATCATGCTGGCATCATTTTTTATCACGACAATCCACCATGCAAAACAGATTTGCTGAAAATCCTGCGATATTCTCATTGGGTATATATGAACACAGCTTTCTATAATGATAACAGGGATAGAAAAATTCTGGAAGATTATTTCAAAAAATATTCCTTTGAAATAAAACCATAAGATTCCCTTCGGAGAGGGAGTGTCCGATTTTTTGCGCACATTTATTTCTGACCGATTATCGATCCTTTGTTTATTTACACAGTTTAGAGAGCTTGCGAGTGCTCAAATATCGCGGAAGACTTCGTCTGCTGTCGGAATTGAAACGGCAGCTCCGGCGCGACTGACCGCAATGCTTCCGGCAAGTGCGGCGGTTTCCATTGCTCGTTCAGGAGAGTATCCCCGCTGTTTTGCGGCGATATAATATCCGGAAAACGTATCACCGGCACTGGTCGTATCCACAACTGCGACTTCCGGCGACGCCACACGGAAACGCTTCGCGCCCTTCGCATATGCAGCACCGTCTCCGCCGAGCGTCATGACAATCTCGCATTCGGGAAAGCGCTTCACGAGGACATCCAGAATCTCATCCGGCGTTCCGTTCAGACCGGAAAGCTGGGCGGCTTCGATTTCATTGACAAACAGCACATCGGCAAGTTCCAGCGGATATTCCGCAACTTCCGGTCCGCAGGGCGCGGGATTGATCGCTATCCGGAAACCGCGTGCTTTCGCCTCACGCATCAGATACGGAATTTCATTGATTTCATTCTGAAGCAAAATCCAGGTTCCGGGCTCCAAACACTCCAGAACGGAATCAATCTCCTCCTGGGTAATCGCACGGTTCGCTCCGGGATAAAGCAGAATGCAGTTCTGACCTTCGCGATCCACCTGAATAATCGCGTGTCCGGTCGGCAAGGCTCCGTGAATGAGAAACTGTGTATCCACGCCCGCCAGCTTCAAAGTCTCTTCCAGAAACGCGCCGTCCGGCCCGATTTTCCCCGCATGAGCGGTCCGCACGCCGGCACGGGCGAGAGCAACCGACTGGTTCAATCCCTTTCCGCCTGCAAACTGCGCATACTCCATGCAGGAAAGAGTCTCCTTCGGAGCCACAAAATGCGGAACCTGATATACATGGTCGATATTCAGCGACCCGAAATTCAAAACCTCAATTTTATTCATCAGTCACAGCTCCTCGTGTAAAAGTATTCTGTACTGTATAACCAGAATAAAATTTTTCAAGATATGAAAAACAAAAATTCATTTTTCAACGATTGCGGCGGAGCCGTAAAAAAGACTCCGCCGCTATTGTTTTACCAGTTGTGGAACGCATCCACATCATAAAAATCCAGACCGTCGATGTACGGCGACCAGGCATCGGCGGAACCGGCATCCTCCGCAACGACCTGGAGCGGACCGACCACTCCTCCGCCTCCCCAGCGGTCAAATACGCGGATCATGAGCGTATTCTCCTCTCCGAATTTCACGGCGTCTGCGGGAATCTCATAATTCCGCAACGCCGCATAAGAATCCGGATTCGTTTCCAGCGTTGTTTTACCGATCAGCCGACCGTTGAAATACGTCCAGTCACAGTCGTCAACCGGACCGCCGACCAAGCGCATGGCATGACTCTTCCAGCTAGCCGGAATCTTCACCGTGCAGCGGTACCACGCATAGCCGTCGTACGGACGCGGCACCATCCGTTTCGGCGGATTCACCGGAGAGTAGTGCGGGTTCTTCTGTGTGAAGCCCTGATCCTCCCACGGAATGCCGAGCTTCACCGGAACAAAGCCGTCCATATCGGCGGGTGTTCCCTTGTTTTCCGGATCGAGCTTCAGTGCGGCATTTTCCAGCTCCGCCTTTCCGAAACGGAATTTCAGCGTGTTGTGACGCGACTTCGAGGCAGTGAAAAGCTTCAGGTCTTTGCCGAGCCCGAGATTCATATTATTGAAAATCGCACTCCAGACCCGCATCACCTTCTCCGATCCCCAGAAACCTTTCACCATGTCCGGCGCAAGATTCAGGACAACCGTTGCCGTTGAAACACGGTCGAGTTTCGCAAAGAGCGCCGGTTGCGTCGCAACCATCCAGTCCGGCATAGAGGTCAGAACCGGCAAGTTCTGCGCCTCACGGAAATAAAGATCTGCTTCCGTGATTCCGGCGAACAGCGGATCGTTCTTCGGAAGCGCTGCGCGGAACACCTGTTTACGGGCAGCTTTCAGATTTCCGGGCAGAACCTCCAGCGGAGCCCCGGGAAGCGCGACAACAGTCCGGTTCTCAAGGAATTTTTTCAGTTTCTCATATTGCGAAGCCGGAACCGGATTTGCGCCGAGAAGCACAACCTGCGCATTGTTCAAATACCACAGATTGTCCGCTGAACCTTTGCTGTACTGCATGCCCATCCGCTTCAGAATGGATTCATTCTTTTCATCGCCCAGATAAACGACCCGCTGCGGTCCAACCGGAACAAACGGTTTGTTCATCTCTTCCAGCATGTTGTCCACAAGAAGAGTCGCCGCCGGATCCTTTCCGTATCGGGAAGTCACATCCAGCTGACAGAAGAGGACAAGCCCGTGTTCCTTGCGGAGTTCCATAAGCGAGGCGAACATCAGATTGAATCCGCAGTCCACAACAGCAGTGAAGTTTCCGTAACTCGGTTTGCGGATGACGTTTCCGCTGACGATTCCGCCGTTTCCGCATTTCCATTTGGAGCGCGGATAGTGCGGAGAGTTTTCATCGGAAACAACAAACGCAGGAACCGTGTCGGATGCGCCGCGCCAGTTGCTGAAATCCGCATCCTTCAGCCCCCGGAGATAGAGACTCTCCGGACGGCGGATGAACGCGTTCCGGTAACTCGGCGACTCAAACACAAAGTTTCCGAGATTGCACGGCTGCTGTTCAAAAATCAGAATCTTCAGTCCGCCTTCCAGCAGACCGCTGTTTTCCATCTGTTTCAGGAACTCGGGATTCGCATCTTTCAGCGCGTTCTGTCCGATGATGAGCAGACGGCAATCCTTCACATCCTTCAGCGACTTCACTTTCCGGAACGGAAACCCTGCGGCTTTCAGCACAGCTTCGGTCTTCCCCTCCGGATCGTAGAGCCCAGCTGCCGACTTCCGGAAATTCCGTTTTGCATGACGCGGGAAGAACTGAAGCGCAAACGAATCTTTCTTATACAGCACACCATCCTTCAGGACAAGAAGACGCAGCTCCGCATCGGTGCGCTCCAGAACGTCCGGAGCAGTCAGTTCGATCGGGAGTTTGAGAATTTCTCCGGCTGCGGCAGACGCATCAAAGGTCCCCTTCTGAACCGCCGCGCCGTTCATGACAAGCTCCCATCGGAACTCAAGTTTCTGTTCCGAAGCATGATCGTTCACAACGACCGCACTTTTCCGGATCTTTTCGCCGGAGAAGAACGCGTGGTCCTTGTTCGTAAAGTCTTCCGCCATTCCGCCGAGGAACACTAGGAGCGGATTGAACGCATCGCGGATCACATCGTAAAGGCCTTCCGGAATCGAATAGTCCGTGAGAAGATGACGCTGCGTTTCACTTGTGCCGATTCTGACATCCGGCTTGTAACCGGGCGTCTTGACATTGTCGTCGATTTCATAAACGGTGTTGTGATGATCGAAGGTTCGCGCAGTGCGGGCGAGATCGCGCTCACCGGGGAAATCGCCGAGAGCCGACATGTCATATGCGCGCCACGCCTTGACAACATGGCTGTACATCAGCGCATTCAGAGCATTGCGGTTCCGGTTGCGCGGGGCGTACGGAGAATCCAGCCAGCACGAAGCATTCGGAACCGGACGGTCCTCGCGGGCAAATACGGAATCTCCAAAGTAACGCGCCGCATGTTCCGGAATCATCTCGTCGCCGCTTGCTTCGCCGCTCCGGAAATGCCAGAACTGCGCCGGATACGGAAAACCGGACTCCATCACCAGAAGCGGCTGTTTGCGTTCAGACGCCGACCACTGCGCCGGCCAGTCCTCCTGCTCCTGCAACGGAGTTCCGAACGACTGGTAGTTCATGGAGGTAAACGCCTTGCCGACGTTTCCGCCCGCATGACGGATGCACTCGCGTCCGGAATCAAGCGAACGCATGGTATCTTCCGCATACTGAGCTCTTTTCCGCGCGACCGTGTGGCGGACCGGCGCATAGGCGGTATCCGTCAGCTTCGCGGGATCCTGATTCCACGGATAGCCGCACGTGTTGAATTCGGTATACCAGATCAGAATCGCCGGATGATTTCCGTAATGCTCGAAAAAACGCTCGATTTCAGCATTGTAAAACGCCTTCTCTTCATCTTCGTACGGCGGCATGGGAAAGATGTTGTAGAGTCCCTGCCGATCCGACTCGTTCAGATATTCCGGGGTTCCGATCTGCGACTCCTTGCCGAACAGATCGTAACGAACCGCATCATAATTCATCTCGCGGATATGCGCCACATACTGTTCCGCCCCTTTTGCGGTTCCGTAATAAAAACGTACACGCAGCAGAGCCGGACTCGACCACATCCGCATCCGCAGTTTGTTGCCGTTCAGGTAGAACGCGCCTTTCTCAATCCAAGCCTCGCGGAAACCGAAATTCTGTTCCGGAAGCGCATCAAGAGACTTTCCGTTTTGCTCCAGCGCGACACTCATCCGGTAAAGATTCGGAGTATCCGCATTCCAGAGAACCGGATTCTTCCAGCTTTCCGTGAAAACGACCAGCTGTTCCGGGCGGCCGTCAAGGTCAATTTCCTTTGTGAAGGACTTTTCCGTCTTTCCGTTCCGGACGAAGTCAAAACGTACGCGGGCTTTTCCTTTTTCTCCGGAAAGATTCTGGATTCTCGCACGCAGACGAACATTTTTCCGGCGGAACGACGGAGATGCGACAGCGTTCTTCAGCGAAACAGCCGACGGTGCGTTTTCCAGCCAGACGTCGCCGATTGCGAGTTCGGAATGGTCGCCGATACTCGGCTCCCCCTTCCACAAGCTCACGATCCGGCGGTCGATGAAAACCGTCACCACATTCCGCCCGTTCCGGTTCACAACCACCGTCACATCCAGACGCTTCGAATTCGGAGTAGTCATGAAAGACTTGAAATCCTGACGGAATTCATGAATCAGCTTCCCATTCAGATAAACGCGTCCGGCGTCACCGTTGAGATTTGCGAAGTTCAGGTAAATCCGCCCGCCGTCCTTCAGATCGACGGGAACCTCAAACACGCGCTGATACCAGCCCGCCTGTTTCTTCGCAATGGACTTGCCGTTCCATTTGCCGTTTGCCGATTCCAGCTTGCTGTTGTTGTCGCGGTAAATCTGGAACAGCGGGGAGCGGAAACTGCCCGGAACCCGCATATACCCCCATTCCCCTTCCGGCGGAGCGTAGCTGTAATCGTCAACAGGAATCACGCGCCAGTAACCGTTCAAACAGACACCTTTCCGGACGCCGTTTCCTCCGCGTGCGGCATCGGCAAGATCCCAGAGAGGCTGTTCCGCCTTGCGGACAGACACGTCAGAAAGTCTCTGCCGCTGTTTTGCCGACGGCACCGCCGAGGGAGCCGAGAGGGAAACGCCTTCCGCCCCTTCCGCTTTCACAATTTTCCCGAAAGGAACGGAGAACTCAACTTTACCCTGTACACCGTCGTCCAGTTTGAAAATCAGCTCTTTGCCATTCTGCAGAAGCGTAATGCGGTGCGGCTCCGTCAGAGGAAACGAACTGGCGGTCTCCAGAGTCTTCGTCTCACCTGAATTTTCGGCAATCATGGAGAGTCTGCCGGATGCGCCCATTGCGGTAAAGGAGATTTTCCGTTTCGAATCCGTTCCGTGCAGAACCAGCAGTTTCTTCGGTCCCGCATAACGGCTTTCGGAATTGCGGAAGACCGTTTCAAACACACGTTCATTGCGGACGGCGGAATCGAGGGAAAGTTCCTTGAAATTCTCTTTTGCCCCGCCGGAAGCAAGCACGAATATTTCCGCAGACGTCAGCGGAATGTTGAAGATCTTGACTTCATCATAAAGTCCGTTTCCGACCTGCGCCTTGAAACGGTCGGTGCTCTCATTTCCGAGAAAGAGATTCAGCGGACGCGGCGTTTCCATTTTTTCAAACGCATTCGGGATCGACCGTTTCGCGACCTCTTTTCCGTTGATGAAAAGGCGGACTTCCCCGTTCGCCTGATTCCAGGTGAACGCAACATGATGCCACTTGCCCTGTTCAAACAGTTTCTTCCGGATGATCTGAACCTGTTTCGGAGCACAGACGCTGAGTTCCGTGGCGCCATCCTTGAAGTTGATCATGTAAAACCGGAACTTCCACAGGGAATCGCGTCCGCTGATGATGAAATTCTGCTCCGGATCATTTTCCTTCCAATGCGGCTTGAACCAGAAAGCAACCGTTCCGCTGGTCAGATTCTGCGCAGGCAGATTCTTGGCCGTCATCACGGTAACCTGATCGTAGGCATGACGCCTCACATCCAGCGCCTTTCCGATCACTCCGGAGAGATATCCGGCGCGGCCTTCCACGATTGCGGCGCCATTTTTCTTTCCGTCCGCCCCGATCACATCGCCTGAACCGTCGAGCGGAAAGTAAAACACCGGTTCCGCCGCCGGAAGCAGAAGCGGCAGAAATGGCGCAAGCAAATTCAGAAAACGTTTCTTCATGGATTCTCCTTTTTCTTATTTTTTCGCAAGTTCCGCAATCTCATCCGCGCTCAGAACCCGGTCGAACATCTTGAAATCGTCATATGCGCCATTGCCGGAACCAGTCTCTCCTTCCCGACCGAAAAATACCGCGGGACGGATCGGTTTTGTTTCCGGATTGAATGCATCCTTCACCGTCCGGGTCCGGACAGGCTTTCCGTTCAGGAAGAACTGGATTTCGCTTTTCCGCAAATCCCAGGTAAAGGCGATATGCGCCCATTCGCCCGACCTCAAGGAGTCTTTTCCGAAAATCTGAACCTGTCCGGGCATGCAGACCGACAAATCGAAATTTCCGTCTTTCGTATGGAGCAGATAGAAGCGCACCGGCTTCCAGTCCGTATCCCGCGAATTGATGATCCATGCACTTTCCCCCTCTTTCCAGGCCGGACGGAACCAGAATGCGACTGTTGCCTGAACATAATTGAAGCCCGGCAGTTTCATCAGACAGGGCGCAGGCTTCTCCGGAACGACATTCAGAGCCTGTTTGAAAACGCCGGGGACGAAATCCGCGGCGTTCTTCGTCTGCACCGTTTTGATTTTCGCCTTGTCCGCGCCGGATGCGTCGAGTGAACCGTCCATCGCCACATGGTAAACGGGTTCCGCCGCCACGAGAGCAACGGGAAACGCGAGCGCCAGCCATTTCAATTGAGTTTTCATGAGAATAGTCCTTTCATCATTGTGTTATTGTTGTATTATTCTGTTTTCAGTTGTCCCATGCCCAGTAGTTTGGATTGACCTGACTGTAGGAACCGTCTTCCACGCGCTTGTACGAACGGTTTTCCACATGACCGTCAAAAAATCCCGTGTTCATCCGGTATCCCGGATGACGGTATCCCGCCACTCCGTCCGCCGTATCGACAGAATCCTTCTTTGCCAGATAATTTGTCAGTTTCGAGCTCCAGTAGTAAACCCGTCCGCCGTCAAGCGTTTCCAGGAACGCGAACTTCACCGACGGACGTTTTATCTTCACCAGCCGGTAAACGATATTATCCGGAGCAGTTCCCGGCAGACCGCAGGGAAGCCCGTAGATGCGCTTCATCTGCACAAAGCCTCCGTTTTCCTTATCATCCGGATTTGAACTTGGCTGATATTCCGGACACGCCGCACTCTGCTTCACCCGCGCAAACGTCTGATCCGCATCCTCCCATTTCGTTCCCAGCAGACTCTGGAACGCCTGGTTCGTATACCACCGGCTCTCAAGAATTTGCGGAATCCAGTAGTCGTCATTTGCCGAAGCATAGCCGACTCCGGCGACAACCACCTGCTTCATTGCGGAAAGACATTGCACCTGTCTGGCCTTTGACCGTGCGCTGTTCAGAGCCGGCAAAAGCATGCCGGCAAGGATTGCGATGATCGCAACTACCACAAGGAGCTCTATAAGCGTGAACATCCGGACATCCATCTTCCGGCCTCCGGCAATCTTCTGTTTTCCTCTGCAATTCTGTTTCATGACCTTCTCCTTCTTATGGGAACCTCTATCAATATCTTTTTGACAGAAATTCCGATTGTTTCTGTTTGAAAATCTCCGAATGAGATTTTTCTGT
>URNX01000072.1 GCA_900549415.1 uncultured bacterium | reverse complement strand
TTCTTTGGGTGCCGCCTTTTAGCACCCTTCTAGGGTGCTTCTTCAAAGCCACGTCCTCTGGGCGTGGTTATTTACTTGTTTTTTCTCCGGAAAAACCTCCTTTTATGCGGTCTGCCTCATCAAAAAGCAGAATCTCTTGTTGTATGCGATGTTGCGTAATCCCAGCTTAACTTCCGCCCTGCTTATCCCGATGGACCTCAGAATGAGATTTCCGGCTCGCTGTGTCATGGCCCCGAATATATGTTCTATTCTGGAACGAGTCCTGGCTCTTGTCTGGTTCCCTTGTTTCTCCCATGAGGTCAACGGATGTCCTTTGCATCCTTTTCTCTGCAGATGCGCCCGGAATCTGCCCTCCTTCAGATTCGCCTCGCTCTTCGCTGAACGATACGCGCTGTCCGCATAAACATCGCGGCTGGAGTTGCTTTCATCGAGAAGCTCTTCAAACACATTGCTGTCGTGAACGGAGGCATCCGTAACTTTGTAATCCCGAATGATTTTGTAATTGACATCCGCCTCAACATGGTTCTTGTAGCCGTAGTAATTCTTCCCGTTCTTCTGAACCCAGCGGGCATCCGTGTCCTTCTGCCGCTTCTTCGCGTCGCTCCAATTTTCAACAGGTGGATTTCCTTCTTTGATCGCCTTGTTTTCATCGCGGGTGTTACGCTGCGTGGGAACGCGAACGATGGTCGCATCGACAATTTGCCCCTTCTTCGCCACAAATCCGGACTCGGCAAGAAATGCATTGAACTTGTCAAACAGCTTCCGTATGAGCTTATGCTCCTCCAGTTTCGAACGGAAGAGCCAGATCGTCTTCGCATCGGGAACACGGCTGTCAAGTGCCATATCCAGAAAACGCATGAAACTCAACCGATCCATGATCTGATATTCCATCTCGTCATCGCTCAGATTGTACAGCGATTGCAGAATCAGTATCTTGAACATCATCACCACATCAAATGGTCTGCGTCCGGCATTGCTCTTGAGGTCATGGTCGTATATGACCTCAAGATCTCTGCGGAATTTCTCCCACGGCACAAGTTCTTTCAGGCGCGGCAGCATATCGCCGTTCTCCGTCAGATAATCCAGACGATTGTCTATGTCAAATAATCCGTTCAGCATCCTGTCCTCCTGTCACTGATGCTTACATCCTATCGCATTCCTTTGCCAGCGTTATCTCAATTTATCCTCGAATAAATAGAGATGCCCTTATGGTTATTTTGTTTCAATCAGTTCAAAAAGCGCCGTTTCCGGTTTGCGGAAAGTGTAATCAAATGATCCGCAGTTTTCCGCGACGGTCCGTCCGCTGAAGAGCTCCACGACTTTTGCCGCCCGCCGCTTCAGGCGGAACGTATGTCTCTCCGCCTCCGCACAGTGACACGAGAGCAGAGAACCCGACGCCCACACAGGAAGCGCAGCATCGCAATACAGATGAACTCCGGCCAGCTCCGCTTCCCTTCGCAGAATCTCCTCCGAAAAAACGGAGCAATCCGGAAACGCCGTTCCTTCCGGAAGAACTTGAGCCCCCCAGCGTCTCCCGTCAGTCAGACCGCACGGACCGAGCCACAGGAAACGGGTTCCGGGCAGGCAGCTGCGGAGCAGTTCGCGGCGGCGTTCATCGAATTCAATCCACATCGGCAGAACCGTCAGTTTCGGAACCTCCCGCAGTTTCGGCAGGTCCGAAATATCATACATCGCATACGGAGCCCCAAGATGATTGCAGATTTTCTGAAGCGTGTGAAATATTTCCAGCAGCGGATTGTTCTCCAGATGGTCGTTGCAGTAGAACACGCTCTGCGGATCCACGACGAATGCAACTTCCGCTTCAGGTTCACGTCCGTAATCAGCCAGGCGATCCCAGAGGATCTTCATTTCCCGGATCGCATTCTGAATTTCCGGTTCGGAATAATATCCGCCCCACATGTCGAAGAACCAGAGCGACGCTCCATGCATCAGCGAGCGGCAGAACTCACGCCGCAATCCCGCGATATCCGACGCGGTATCCGGCCAAGGCGTCCACCATGAAGCCCGCGCATACGGCGTCACCTGAAGATTGCACGTATGCGTGTGATGATCCAGCTCATGCAGAAAATGCCTGCTGTTCCGGTGAATGCAGCCGTTCAGATTCTGAAAACCGCCGCCACCGCCCATCCGGCGGTCATGATAGTCACCGGGACTGATGAGAAAATCAACCGCGCCAGATGACAGAACTTTTTCGTATCCAAGATGCCCGCAGCCGACCAGATAATTTTTTGTCAGCTCCAGCACATAGCCGTAAAAAACGCCGATTTGCTGTCCGGTGCGCAGATATTTCCGCGCTTCCATTGCAAAATCGCAGATTCCCGATGCAATCAGATCGCTGTGGAAACGCCAGTAGCGGATTGCCTCACGATCCTCTTCCGGATCACGCAGAAGTCCGCCGAAACGGGGCGAATGATAGCGCCGCTCAAAGTCCGGGATCGCCGGGGGAACGGGAAGCCCCTGCTCCGCACACCATTTGCGAAAAAGATGCAGTTTGTCTTCCGTTTCCGCTCCCAGTGAGTAATCCATCCATTCATCCGTTGCGCCGCACGCGAGAATCACACATGCAAGATGCTTGCCGTATTTCTCCTGAACATGCGTGAGGATGTCTTTCATATACCCCGCAGTGATCTCCCGCCAATCTCCGGAAGCAAGGGTTCCGGAAACCTCCGCAAAGCTGTCGGAAGCTTTCTGCCGGCATTGCAGTTTCCGCACAAGCCACGGCGGGGAATTCAAATCGAGCATGAAGAGAAATTCCGCATCCGGACAGAATGCCAGAATATCTTCAAACTGGCGGTCGAGTGCGGCAAAATCGTATTGATGTTCCCAGAGCCAGACCGGAGGATATTCCGAATAGGGCTGGCCGAGAGCATTGATCGTATTGGCGGGAAAAATGCAGAACTGCCGCACGCCGAGTCCGGCAAATATCTCCCGTGTTTTCAGTTCCTTGCGGAACGAGCGGTAGGCAAAATACGGTTTTTTGGAAGTTTCAGTCATGAACGGCTCCTGCATAAGACATAACCGGAATGTTTCCGGAGGTGAAATCGATGAATTTTCCCGGAGTCAGCGGAATGATTCCTTCACGCGGCGCACCCGGTTCTTCTACACGGCGGATCAGCTCCTGAATTCCGCGCCGGGCTTTCTCCGCCGTGCTCGTGCGGATGCCGCCGACAATCAGCGGACTTTCCAGAAAACAGTGAAACTCATCCACACCGATAATCAGGTCAGGCTTGTAACCTTCCATTCCGCGGATCATGTCAAGCAGCGGACAAAGACTTTGTCCGTTCAGGAGAATCGCCCCGGGGCGCTGTTCCGCAATGTAATCGAAACACGTCTGAACCGAATCTTCATAAAGCTGATGAATAAGCCGGAAACCCGTCGCATCCACGGCTTTTGCAACACAGCCATTCCACGGCAGCGGCTTATCCAGATAACTGAACGCCGTCTCATGACCGCGCGACCTCAGGAAGCCGAACGCATCGGAGAACGCCTCCGTCACATCCGCCTGAACCGACAACATGCCAGGAGCCGAATATGCCGGAAACACAACCGGAAGATTTCTGTCTTTCAGAAGCGCGCATTCCGCAACACTCAACGTTGCAGAATAGACGGCATCGACCCGGTTCCGGAGCAGGAAATCGACAGCTTCCGCAATCTCTTTCCGCTCCGTTCTGGCAAGAGCGAAAATCAGCGTATAATCATGGTTCCGCGCCTCATCCAATGCCTCATCGGCGAGATGCCCCATATACGGGTTCGAAACGTTGCCGCCCAGCATTCCGATACTGCGCGACTTTCCCGTCCGGAGCGAACGAGCCAGACGATCCGGGCGGTAATTCAGACGCTGAATTGTCTCTCCGATGCGTTTGCGCGTCTCTTCGCTCATCCGCATCGTCTTGCTCCCGTTCAGATAGCAGGAGACCAGCGCGCTGGAAACCCCCGCTTCCCTTGCAATATCTTTCAAAGTCGCCATTTTCACTCCTGATTTATCGATTAATTAAATTATACTACATTTCCCCGATTTTGTCAAGGGGGAAAAATGCAGATTTCCGGATTTTTTATTTATCCGGATAAATTTTCCAGTCTTTAAACTCCGGAAGATACTTCAGAAGCAGCTCGCGGTCAAGTCCGTTCCGCTCGATGATTTCGCGGTAGAGATACGCGCTCGGTTTCGGAGTGCGCTCAAACGTCTTGAAGTCGACTCCGACCATGCCGAAACGGGGAATGAAACTCCACCATTCGAAGTTGTCCATGAGCGACCAGTAGAGATAGCCGCGGATGTCACAGCCGCGCTCCATCGCCTCGTTCAGAGCCTGCAGATGACGCCCGATGTAGAGAATACGCAGACGGTCGTCGTCACAGCAGAATCCGTTTTCCGTGATGTAGACCGGAAGATCCTTGAGGCGACAGAGACCGTCAACCAGTGCCTGCGGATAGAATTCCTCCAGATAAAAATCATTTCTGATCGGACGGATCTTGTGACACTCGTAACGTTTCGCCGTTCCGGATGCATTGCGCGCGGTGACAAAATGGCGCGTGTAGTAGTTGATCGCCCAGAAATCGCAGGCGCCCTTCAGCTCAGGAATCTCGACGGCGTCGCGGTACGGGAAAAGAATTTCCCCCGTGCGGACCGCATGATAAAAGAAGTCGTTTACCACCCAGTTCGTAATGCGCGTGCGGGTAATGTCAAATTCATCATCCGGATTCGCGGGGAAATAAGGCGTCATGGCGTGCGCGGTGCTGACTGGAGCCTGCGAATAAGCGCGGATAATCGCGGCGGCCTTCGCATGCGCTATCAGACAGTTCGTCTTGCGATCGTAAAGCTCCAAGGAATCGCCGTTGTTGAACTCGTTGAAAATATTCCAGAGATCCACATACTGCGCGATTTTCGGAACCAGGTATTCAAGATGACGCAGAAAGAAGCTGATGTTCTCCCGTTCCCGGAACTCCCCTTTTTCCTCGAACCACTGCGGATGCGAAAAATGGTGCAGCGTCAGACAAAGTTTGATTCCGCGCTTTTTGAGTTCCTCGAACATTGCGAGATAATGATTGAGAGCCTCCTCGTCGTGCCGTCCCTCTTCAGGCTCTATGCGGGACCACTCGATCGACATGCGGAACATCCGGTGCTTGAGTTCGCTCAGCATGGCGAAATCCTGTTTCCAGAGATTCCAGAAATTGCACGCCTTCCCCGACGGCTCCGGACAGTGTCCTTTGATTTCATTGTGCCAGCTTGAACTGTGGATATTGTCTCCCTCGACCTGGTGCCCCGCAGTCGCCGATCCCCACACAAACCCCTCAGGAAACTTCACCGGCTTCATTGAAAATACTCCGAGCATATAAGAACCTCCTTGACTTTGCTGTTTGATTTATCGATTAATTATACAGCAAAAATAAAAAAAGTCAAGAGCATGAAAAGAAAAAGCTTCCGGAAAAATCTTAAAAAAGACATTTCCGGAAGCAGAGATTTCAGAACTGAACAAGGAACTCAGCGTCTCTTTTTACCGCCGCCGAAGGCTTTGGCGAGATCGTCGAATCCATGGAAGGAAGTCTGCTTGGGCATCTCGTCTTCATTGATTTCAAACGGGGCGTAATCTTCATCGCGCATGACTACCTTGTCCTTGTCGACCACTTTCGCGGTTGACATGTTGAAGAGCTTTCCGAAATCCATCGAATCATCTTCATCGACGATTCGTTTTTCCTTTTTCGCTTTCGGAGCGGGGGCGGGCTCCTCCTCCTCCTTGACTTCGGTTATGGCGCCGCGTCCTTCAAAGAGTTCGGCGAACGTCGGCTCCTTTTCCGGTTCGGCGGGCGCGTCCTCCTTCGAAGCTTTTGCGGGCTTCTCCGGCTTTTCCACGAGTTCGGAGAGATCCGCCATCTGATTCAGAAAACCGCAATCCTTGTCGACTTCCGGCTCCAGATCCTTTTCCGAAATCTTGAATCCGAATTTTTCGCTGAGGTCTTTTGCGGAGAGATTCTTTTTCGCACACATGGTACAAGTCCTTTCGTTTAACGCGTACAATGTACCACGGATTCAGAAAAAAGCAAACGGAACGCGGAAAATGTTTTCATTCAAATCTTCCCCGTTTGACATGCGCCGTTCGTGTGCTACATTACAGAGTCAATACTCAACTGAAAAACGGTAACTGCCATTATGATAAAAGTGGAAAATCTCTCCAGACAGTACGGAGCGAAGAAAGCGCTGGACGGGCTCTCGTTCACCGCGGAAAACGGCTCCGTGCTCGGATTCATCGGGCCGAACGGTGCGGGAAAATCCACCGCCATGCGGATGATCTGCGGAATCATGCCGCCCGGTTCCGGACGGGTTGAAGTCTCCGGAATCTCCGTCGCCGAACATCCGCGCGAAGCAAAGGAAAAGCTCGGCTATCTGCCCGAAAACGCCCCGCTCTATGCAGGCATGAATGTTCTCGCATTCCTCCGCTACTGCGGAAAAATGCACGGACTTTCAGGCGAAAAACTCACTTCCGCCGTTAATGAATCCGTCGAAAAATGCCGTCTCGGCTCCGTCCTGCACGAAGAGCTTGAAGCGCTTTCCAAAGGATTCAAACGCCGCGTCTGCCTTGCACAGGCGATCATGCATCATCCGGAAAACCTTGTTCTTGATGAACCGACCGACGGGCTAGATCCGGATCAGAAACGGGAAATCCGCGCGCTCATCCGCGAAATCGGGAAACACGCCGCAGTCATCGTCTCCACACACATTCTCGAAGAAATCGATGCTGTTTGCGACAAGGTCCTCGCCATCCGAAACGGACGCAAAGTCTTTTATGGAACCACGCACGAATTCCGCGCACTCGACCCGGAAGACGGCGCACTGGAACTGGTTTTCGACCGTCTTCCGGAAAACTTCCCGGGCAATTTCTCCGGTTTCCGCCTTCTCGCACAGGGAATCACAGATGAGGGAACACTCGTGCGTATCATGCCGGAAAATAAAAACCGGACGGAACTGATTGTCGAACTCGCCGCTGCAGCAGCAAAAGACGGCGCAAAAGTACTCCGCTGCGACGTGATTCCGGGCAGTCTCGAGAAAGTCTTTGCCGGATTTGCCGAAATGGAGGGAACAAAATCATGACTTTTCACCGAATCCGCGCAGTTGCCGTGCGCGAACTTGCGGCTTCTGCGGCCTCGCCGACGGCTTGGGTTTTCCTTATTATCTTCCTCGTTCTGGCGGGATTCTGCGCATTTGTCGCAGGCAACGTCTTCGCGTCCGGACAGGCGGATATTTCCCCGTTCTTCGACTGGCTTCCCTATCTTTTTCTGCTGATCGTCCCGGCGCTCGCCATGCCGATGTGGGCGGAAGAAAGGCGCGTCGGCGTATTTGAACTCACTCTCTCCTTCCCCGCCTCCATTGCGGAACTGGTGATCGGGAAATTCGCGGCGGGGTTCATCCTGCTCGCCACGGCTCTTCTGCTGACCTTTTCGATTCCGCTGACCGCGTGGGTACTCGGCTCGCCGGACACGGGCGCCATTCTCTGCGGTTACGCGGGAGTGCTCCTGCTCGGCTCGGTCTACCTCGCAATGTCCTCGTTCTGCTCGGCGCTTTCACGGAGCCAGACGGCGAGTTTTCTGCTTTCCGTGTTCCTCTGCGGAATCTTTCTTTTCATGGGACTTCCCTCCCTGCTGGAAATGGCGCCGGGGTGGATGCCCGACCGGCTCGCCGCGCTGATCGCCTCATGCGCATTCCTGCCGAATTTCCAGGGATACCAGAAAGGACTCATCGACAGCGCAGAAGTGATTTACGCGCTCTCGCTCACCGGCTTTTTCCTTGCGCTGACCGTCTTTGTTCTGGAATTCGGATCCTCCGGCTTTGTCACACTGACTGCGCCGGGCGCGTTTAACGATTCCGCTCTCCGCCGCGCGCTCAAAAGCCTTGCGAAGAAAACCGCGTACATTCTGGTTCTGACCGTTGCGCTGAACATCATCGCGGGAACCTGGCGCGCACGTGTTGACGTCAGTTCCGACCGCGCCTATTCCATCTCGGAGGCCGCGGCGCGGATTGCCGCCGATCCCGGCGTTCCCGTAACGCTGCGTTTCTATGCTTCGCTCTCCAATCCGGCAATGCCCGCTCAGCTCAAAAAATATGCCGAGCGCGTGCGCTGGCTGCTGGAGGAATTCGCAGCCGCATCAAACGGCAAAGTCTCGCTCGTTGTCATCGACCCCGAACAGGATTCCATTGATGAAGAAGCCGCGATGATGGATGCGATTCTCCCGCGCCAGACTGCAGCCGGCGACCGGCTTTTCCTCGGTCTCTCCGCAACACGGGCGGATCGTGTTGCGGCAATTCCGTATCTGGCTCCGGAACAGGAACCTCTGCTGGAATATGAAATCGCACGGATCGTCCTTGCAGCCGCGGCTGAGGAGCGACCCGTCATCGGTGTCATATCTCCGTTCAAAGTGCTTGGCGTCCAGCAGGATATGGCGAAGGTTCGTCAATCTGCCGGCGATGCCCCGGTCCGCATGGAACCCGCATGGTATTCCATGACCGAACTGAAGCGCAGCTTTGAACTCCGCGAACTCCCCGCCGACACACCGGAAATTCCCGCCGATGTGAAAGCGCTTCTGCTCATCAATCCCGTCGGCCTCGCCCCGCGTGCGCTGTATGCGATTGACCAGTATCTGCTCCGCGGCGGACGCGCGGCCGTCTTTCTCGACCCGCGCTCCTTCTATGCGGCGCTCAAGTCGCGCACCGACTACACTCTGCTCGACAAGATTGAATCCGATCTTCAGCCGCTGCTCCCCGCCTGGGGCGTCGCGTACAAGCCCTCGATGATGATTGCCGACATGCTTTCCGCATACCGCAAAACTCTTCCAGACCGGATGATCACGAACCCGATGGCGCTGAACCTTGCCCCTGCGCGGATCAGCCGCACCAACCCGCTGTTTGCAAACCTGAATGCAATTTCCATGTACTTCACGGGCTTTTTCCATGTTCTTCCCCGCGAAGGCGTGGAATACGAAACCCTGCTGACCTCCTCGAAGGAGTCCCAGCCTGTAAGTTCGCTTCTCGGGAACCGGCCGGAGCTGGTTCTGCGCAACTTCAAACCGGCAAATGAGGAATATCCGCTTGCGCTCCGCATTTCCGGAAAACTCGCCTCCGCCTACCCGGACGGAGCTCCCGACCGCTCCGCCTTGCCCGCAGGATACAAGCACCTTCTCAAAGGCGTACGCGATGCGGAAATCTATCTTTTCTCCGACTCCGACATGCTCTTCAACGACGTCTGCGTAACGGCATACTCCGATGCGTTCGGACAGAAGTCCTGGCGCCGCGCGAACGACAACGTCGCCATGCTCCAGAATGTCATGGAAAGCCTGAGCGGTTCCCGTCAGCTCTCCGGCATCCGGAACCGCGTCCCGATGAGCCGTCCGCTGACAAAGATCAACAAGCTCAAAGCGGACGCCGAACTCAAATACAAGAACCGCATTCTGGAACTGGAGCGCGATTTTGCGCAGGCGCAGGCTCGTCTGAACGCGCTGAAACGCGCGGAAGAAGCCGAACCGAATTCCGCAGAAGCCGCCGCCCGCAGAAAAGAGACCCAGTCCTTCCAGATCAAAGTCGCCGCGGCAAGACGCGAACTCAAAGAGATGCGCGCAAACCTGAAAAACGACCTTGACCGGCTCGACACCCGTATAAAAATCCTGAACATCGTTGTGGTTCCGGCCGTGCTGGCGCTGTTCGGCGTCGCATGGTCCGTGATCCGCCTTTCCAGAGGACACCGCAAAAAATGAAACACAAAATCTCCATTCCGGTTCTGGTTCTGATCGTTGTCTGCGCACTCGCCGCCATCGCGCTGATTCAGCGCGCACTGTCCCATCGAAATGCCAGTGTCCGCACCGAAACCGCGGGACTTCTCCCGAAGTTTCAGGCGGACGATGTTGCCCGATTCCGCCTTTCCTGGCGCGATATGGCGGTAACTCTGGTTAAAAATAAAAACGGAGTCTGGACCGTTGAAGAACGCGCCCTCCCCGCCGATCCGAAGAAGGTTCTGGAATTCCTTGAAGCCGCCGCATCAATCCGTCCGCTCAAACTCATCGCGCCGGCGGATGAAAAAACACTGCTCCGCCTCCGCACCTTCGTGCAGGGATTCAACGGAGCCATTCCCGGAGCCCGCCTTGAAATGCAGGACAAAAACGGGAAAGAACTGCTCAATCTCGCCATGGGACGCGGACACTTTCTGCCCGATGATACGACACCTCCCGACCAGCGGGTTCCCAGCGGACGCTACTTTGCACTGCTCGATTCCAAGCTCAATCCGGGTTCGGTTTTTCTCGTCCCGACTATTTTTGAAGACGCTCCGCCTGTTCCCGGCGCATGGCTGCGCCAGCCGGTCTTCGAGAATCTGAACGCAGCGCTCGGCATTCTCTTCCGCGACCTTCCGAAAGGCAGAATTCAATGGACCGTCTCCCGCCCCGATCCCTCCCGCGCATTTGAAGACGCCTCCGGCGGACTGCGTCCGGTTGCGCGCCAGAACATTTCAACCCTGCTTTCCGCTCTCGCTTTCCGTTCCGCGGTGGATGCCTTCCCGCGTTCGCATTACAAGAATCAGGAACCGGCATTTGCGGAACTGATCATCACAGACGCATACGGACTCAGCCGCAAAGCCGTTTTCCATCGTCTCAAAGGCGACAGCTCAAAAGTTGTGTTCACGCTTGATGCGCGCATTTACCGTCAGGTGAAAATGCCGGGACTCGACCAGCAGAAACTGATCGACCGTTTTCTTTTCTCCGGAAAAGATGTCTGCTATGAAATGCCGATGCCGCTCTTCAACGAGCTGACCGCCGCCCCGTTCGAACTTCCGAAAACAAAAAAGCCCCATAAAAAATAAGGATTTTCCTGTGATTCACATTCTCAACACACAGTATTGCATTCTGGATGATGTCATTCAGCCCCGCCCCGGACAGAGAGTCGAACTCGACCTCGGCTGCGGCAGCGGCGGATTCACCGTTGCCCTTGCAAAATCGAAACCGGATGCGCTGATTTTCGGCGCGGATGTCATGCTCGGCCGTCTCCGCAAAGTGGAAAAACTCGGCAAGCGCAACGGCGTTTCCAACATGGAACTGCTGCGCGTCGAAGCACGGCACCTGATGACCCTCATCGTCCCCGACAGCTATTTCGACCGCGTCCACATTCTCTGTCCCGACCCGTGGCCGAAGCACAAGCACAAAGGCAACCGCCTGATGGCGGCGGATTTCATGATGCACCTCTTCCGCGTCCTCAAGCCCGGCGGAGTTCTGCATTTCGCAACCGACGACCCGAACTACATGGCGTCGACCCGGAAGAATCTGGAGGAATCGGGGGGCTCAATCATATTATCGTTAATGGTAAAGTGCTCCGGCATTTCCACCGTGGGAGCCTCGCCCAGATCCCGGGG
>URNX01000071.1 GCA_900549415.1 uncultured bacterium | reverse complement strand
CTTTCCTGCTTTGCAGAAGATATTAAAGATACCTGGTTCGACATGTTTGCCAAAGCCGCTGCAAAAAAGGTCAACTCCGGAATAAGTGTACGAAGGGATGATGCAACTCGCACGCTGTTTTTTGACTTTCCTCTTCCAATAAAAAGTTCCAATGGGTTCAACTGCGCGGAAGCGAAAAACGCAATAGTTAAAGGAATCAAGGCATCTCCTGATGCAGAATACATCAAAAAAACAGAGATGCTTATTATCTATAACTATATAACCGCGGATTATAAAATCTTTTCTGTTGTCATCTCAAAAAAAGATTTTTAATTCCCCTCTGAATCCGTTGTCTCCGGTTCAATCCTGCGGCGGGGGCGGCGGGAGCTCAATGGGCTTGCGCTCGACACGGTCCAGAACACGCGGTTCCGTCTTCTTTTCCGGAACCTTCGGGACGGTTTTCGATTCCGGTTCCACGACAAATGCTTCGCGGCTCTCCGGATCCGAAGGAGCTTTCCGCTCAATGCCTTCCACCGAATCCAGTATTGAACCGAGATAGTACTTGAACATCACCCGCGAATTGGAATTGTCCACACGCGAACCCGTTCCGGAATCGGAATCCGCAATCTTGCGCAGCCCGCTCCGGAATCCGAACAGATCCGCCCGGATTGCAAAAAACAGAATCGCAAGCAGAATCAGCAGCACCGCGCAAACGGCAAGGATCCCCTTGATCAACCGAACCAGAAAACCGACGAAGTCAAAGCCCTTGCCCGGCGTGTACGGCGCCGAAGAGGAAGAGTCTTCCGGCGGATTCTGTCTGCGGAGCTCCTTCACCGGAGCGCCGCAGTGCGGACAGCTCGACGCAGAGGCGGAAACCTTTTTTCCGCAATCCGGACATCTGACCAGCATGGCGGACCTCCTCAGTTCACCGCTGGCGGCAAGGTCCGCATCAGGGCCGGAATCTGCACCGGTGTCAACGCCTCCAGACGCGCCGCGTCAAAATTCGAAATCGGCGCACTCCGCTGAGTCTGCGCGGCAACTGATGCATCCGGAGCGCTCTTCGAGCTTGACGGTGCACGCAGAGAGAGGGTGATCAGAATGATCCCCGCGATCAGCAAGACCAGAAGAGTCGCCGCGCCCGCAACCGCCAGATAGAAAATTTTGTTCACGCGCTGCTCTTCCGCGACGTTGCGCTGAACATTCTGCTCCAGATTGTGGATGAACTGATCGGGAACCGGGTCATGCACTGCAAAGGTTTCGCGAACCTTGCGAAGGGCGATTTCACGTCCGGCGTCGTTGAGATTGTATGCGCCACAGAGCGAACGGACATACGCGGTCGGGAAGATTCCCGGCGGAAGTTCTGCCGCATTGTCGTTTTCCAGCGCGGCGATGTAGTTTTTCTTGATGTGCGTGAGCTGCTCCGCCTGTTCAATGCTCAGTCCCGCCTGCTTGCGGGCATCGCTCATAATCGCGCCGATCGTGGCGTGTTCCGCATCAATGGAAAGCGTGCGTTTGTTGCGTTCCACGGAGGGCGGAATGACCGCTTCACGCGTGCGGACCTGTCCATAGCGCGGCTGCGGCTTCCCCGCCGGACGTTCGGAATAGCTCTGCGGCGGAACGGCGGATGCTGTCATCGCGGGCGCAGGTGCAGGTGCTGGAGCGGCGGAGTGCAGAACGCCTTCCGGACGGGGCTGGCTGGTCACGATTACCGGTTCCGCCGACGCGGAGAGATTCCGTGCGATATACGAAGGTTCGCCGATTTCGCCCGGAGTCGCCTTCGCCTCCGGAGAGCTCGCGGCGAACTGCGGAGGGGCATAAGCGGAGGGACCGGCCGCGGTCAGGTTTTCCTGAACGCGCGCGTCGTTTGCCGCCGCATGAGTAAAAAGATCGTTCCCCTGAGGCTGTGCGGGATGTGTCTGTTCGTCATTCATGGTTGGGATCCGTTCCTTTAAATTTTATTCGTTTCAATGAGTTCGTCGAGAATGAGAATCTCGCGTTTCTGTCCGCCCGGAAGCGGAGCGCTCACAATGCCGCGCTCTTCAAGCTGATCCATCAGAGTTGCGGCATTGTTGTAACCGATCGACAGACGCCGCTGAAGATACGACGTGCTCGCCTTTTTTTCGTTCACGATGATTTCAAGCGCTCTCTGCATAAGCTCGCCATCGCCCGGTTTCAGATACTTTGCCGCCATCGTCTTGAACGCCTCGCTCGGCGGTCCCGACGAAACGGGAGCGGCAGTGACCGAATCATCCTCATCATCGAACTGCGGACGGTATTTCTTCTTTTTGCCTTTTCCCTCGTCTTCCTCGCCCTCGACAATCTCCGGTTCGGCGACAACGTCGCCGTTGAAATTCTGCGGGACCTGCGCGGAGACGAAGTCCACGACACGCTGGATTTCGGGGTCGGAAACGAGAGTTCCCTGCACGCGCTCCATGCCTTCGCCGCCCGGAGCAAGGAAGAGCATGTCGCCGTTGCCCAGCAGCCGCTCCGCGCCGGCTGTATCCAGAATCACGCGGCTGTCGATGCCCGACGTCACGCGGAACGCAATCTTCGTCGGAAGGTTCGCCTTGATCACGCCTGTGATAATGTCTTTTCGCGGCGTCTGCGTCGCAATGATCAGGTGAATGCCCGCGGCGCGTCCCTTCTGCGCAATGCGGCAAATGGAAGTTTCGACTTCGCTCTTCGCCTCGGACATCATGATGTCGGCAAGCTCATCGATAATGATCACCAGCAGCGGCAGCTTGTCCGGAATGACATTGCCGTGTTCGTCGAGATCCGGCTCCGCCTTGTGCGGACGGTTATTGAACGCCTCCAGGTTCTTGGCTTTGACCGAAGCGAGAATCTGATAACGCCGCTCCATCTCATTCACGCCCCAGCGGAGCGCAAGCGGAACCTGCTTCGCATTGTTCACGACAGGCGTGATCAGGTGCGGAATCGGACGGTACATCGCCAGTTCCACAAACTTCGGGTCAACAAGAATCAGGCGCAGATCATAGGGCGAGAATTTCGAGAGCAGACTCATAATCAGCGTGTTCATGCAGACGCTCTTTCCGGAACCGGTCGAACCTGCAATCAGCAGATGCGGCGCCTTCGCGAGGTTCGCGATAACCGCCTTGCCCGCGACGTCGCGTCCGAGAATGATCGGAATGTTGCTGGCTCCGGCCTTCGCCTTGCGCCACTCGTCACCCTCCATCAGAGAGCGGATATAAACAACCGTCGAAACTTTGTTCGGAACTTCGATGCCGACCGCGTTGCGTCCGGGAATCGGGGCGAGCACGCGGACGCTCTCCGCCTGCATTTCCATCGCAAGATTGTTTGTGATGCTGGAAACTTTCTCCACCTTCACGCCGGGATCAAGCTGGACCTCAAAGCGCGTGATGCGCGGTCCGATGACAATGTCGCTGACGCGTCCGGCGATACCGAAACTGTCGAGTGTTGCCTGGAGCCGTTCCTGCGTGCGGTTCAAATGCTCGCGGTCTTCCGAGCGGTTGTCCTTGACCATATCGAAAAGGGTGATCGGCGGAAGCGCATAGTCCGGCGTCGGAGCGAGTCCGGCGGTTTCACGGGCAAGATGCGCGGTCGCGGCGCTGGCTCCGGAGGTTCCGTTCATTGCATTGGTGATACGCGGCGGAGGAAGCGGGGTTTCCGGATGATATCCGGGCTTCTCCGGCGGTTCCCCTTCAAAATTGGAGAACGAGCCCGGCGGCGACTTCTTTTCGTCCTTCACCGGCTCAACGTCAAACGGCGGAACACCGTCGTCCTCCTCAGCTGGAGCGGATGCGGACGGAACCGGAGCCTGATTCGTCTCCGGAACCATCTGCGGATGCGGCGGTTCAGGCTGCTGATACTGCGGCGGAGGCGGCGCATACTGCGTCTGCTGATATTGCGGCGGAGGAGGCGCGTACTGCGGCGGATACGGCTGCGCATAAGGCTGCTGATATTGCGGCGGGGGCGGTGCGTACTGCGGAGGATACGGCTGTGCATAGGGCTGCTGATACTGGGGCGGAGGCGGTGCATACTGTGCCGGCTGCGGACGCGGAGGTTCCGGGCGCTGTTCCGGTTCCGGAACAGGTGCAGGGGCGGGCGGCTGCGGATACTGCGGCGGAGGCGGCGCATAAGCGGAATCCTCCTCGTCCTCTTCCGTGTCATATTCCGGACGATCCTTCTTCAGACGGATGCGGAAGTCGAGGTTGCTCAGCAGAATGCTTTTCCAGTCGGCAAGAAACACGAGAACGATTCCGGTCAGAAGGACGGTCATGGAGACAATCATTGTTCCGACGGTTCCGATGTGCCTGCGGATGAGTCCGGCCGGGACGTTTTCGAATGCGGGCGCGGCGAACTGAGCGCCGAGCACTCCGCCGGAGAGCGCAAGTTCCGGCGCCCCCGGATGCCCGATCCCGAGCTTTGTAGTCCATTCGATCATGTCGCGGGGGAACATCGCCATAATCAGCGTCATGCCGATCACCACCATTGCGAGCGCGGCGATATACCCCTTCCGTTTTGCCGGAACAGGAATGAAACTGCGGCCGAGACAGATCAGCAGAAACACCGTAATCGGGTAGATGGCGAGTCCGAAGAGATAGAACAGCACACGTGCGATTTTTGCGCCGAGCGGTCCGATGAGGTTCCGCACCGGTTCGGTGCTTCCTCCCTCCAGCACGGCAAGGTCTGCCGGATTGTGGGATGCGATGGAAAGTATGAAAAGCAGCAATAAAATTGCCACGAGCACATAACGGAACCGGAATTGCGGTTTTTCTTCCGCAGCGGTTGTTTCGGTTTCTTCCTGGGACATTGATTCGACTCCTTTTCTCTAGACAGAAAGATAACTCAAAACCTTTTTTTTTCAACTGCTCTTTTAAAGAAAAACAAAATTTGCCGCAAAGCCCCGCCTAGCGATATTCAAGCTTCAGCTCATCCACGATATACTGGTCGCTGCGGCAATGCAGATCGGCGATCCCGCAGCGCAGCTCCCGGTATGTCTGGGAGTGATAGAAAAAATTCAGTGCATCTTCCAGAGAAAGCCGCATCTGTTCCGCAAACAGCGCGATGATCCGGACATATTTCATCTGCAGCAGAATTTTATTTGCCTCCATGAAACACCTCCTCCGATGACTGAAATACCAGAAGCCGATCCATTAAATCCTGGCGGCGGATGCAAATCTGATGATTCGGTTTTTCAAACTTCAAACGACCCAGCGCCTCCGCTTCGGAAATCAATCCGTCAAAAAACAGCTCCAGCGTATTGAACACCTTGTCGTTCGCCACACCTCCGCGAACGATGTCATAGCTCTCCGAAATATGTCCACTCCGGTTCTCCATGATGAAATGCAGCCATTCTGAATCATATTCGGGAAAATCCTTCACACGAAGTCCGGTCAAAGCATCCGCGCTGTCATCAAAAAGATACATATTGACAATTGCCTTTTTGCCGCGCTGCCGCCAGCGGAGCGCCCACCTGGAAGCCTGCTCCCGAAGCGGAGTTGCATAGAACCCTTTTCCGAAGTCAAGCTCCTGCCGAGAAAACGAAATGTCCGGCTTGCGAATTTCCAGAAAAGAACCATGATACACTTTCATCATGGCAGCACTCCACGTTCCCGCATCAGCGACAGCAGGTCGTCAACAATATAGTTTTTCCCCTGCGTATGCAGCACATCAAACGAAGGAATCACATAGCTGTACAGAATATTCGACTGCTTCGTGAGCATATCGTACACCTGATTCCCGGGCAGACTCAGCCGCTCCGCAACGGATTCTATGCAGAAAACGGCAAATTCAAGAGCGGATTTATTCATGCTTTCGATCCCGGCTGAGTTGTTTGTTCTATGACAATATAGCACGCTGTTTCAAGAATGCAACATCGAAAGCCCCGCCTTTTTGTTTCTTCTTTGTCTTCTTGAACAAAAAAATTTTCTTTTTCCACTTGACAAATGCACATTTCGGAACTCTAATACCGATGTATAATTTCACATGATAAAATTCAGCTATCGAGGAGAAAAAAGTGGCGGAAGACTGCGACTATATTCTTGAGCTGGTCAAGGAGAACCATCTTGTCACCGACGACCAGATCGCCGAGGGCTGGGCGAAAGTGGCGTCGTCCAGCAGTGAACTCAACATTATCGACGCCCTTAAACTGCTCGGGTATCTCGACGAGAACCAGCTTCTCTCCATGCTCTGCGAACAGTATGGACTCGAACTCGTGGATCTCTCGGAATATGAAATTCCGGAAGACGTCGCCGCCCGCATTTCCCCGGAACTCGCAAAGCAGTATAAAATCGTCCCCGTCCGCGTGCACGACGACATCCTCACCATCGCAATGGGCAACCCCACCGATATGGACACCGTCGACGCCCTCCGCGTCGTCCTCCAATGCGATATCGACGCCGTCGTCGCCCCGCAGGAACAGATCGACCGCCTCTACACGCTGACCTACGGAAGCGACGCCGAGAAACTCGATCTTGCCTCCGCCGGACTCGCAAAGCCCGAAGACATCCAGCAGGTCTCCGACGGAACCGAGGACGGAACCATCGGCAAAGGTGCAGACACCGAAGAAGACGCCCCCATCATCAAGCTCGTCTCCCAGATCATCATCAACGCATTCAACATGAAGGCGTCCGATATTCACATGGAGCCGATGGAAAAGCGCTACCGCATCCGCTACCGCATCGACGGTGCGCTCCGCGAACAGCCCGGCCCCCCGAAATATCTCCAGCCAAACATCACAAGCCGTCTCAAAATCATGGCGCACATGGATATCTCCGAAAAACGAATCCCCCTCGACGGACGTATCCAGATCAAGCTGAAGGACAAGGACATCGACCTGCGTGTATCCTCCATCCCGACCACGCACGGCGAAAGTATCGTCATGCGTATTCTCGACAAATCCAGCATCCAGCTCGATATTCCGAAGCTCGGTTTCTATTCGGACGACCAGGAGAAGATCAACCGCATCATCAACTACCCCGACGGCATCTTCCTTGTGACCGGCCCGACAGGTTCCGGAAAGACGACTTCGCTTTACGCGTTCCTGAACACCATCAACACGCCGACCCGCAAGATCATCACCGTGGAAGACCCCGTCGAGTATATGCTCCCCGGCATCAACCAGGTTCAGGTGAACGTCGCCGCGAAGATGACCTTCGCCGCCGCGCTGAAGGCGATGCTGCGTCAGGCGCCCAACATCATCATGGTCGGTGAAATCCGAGACCTTGAAACGGCGGAAATCGCGATCAACGCCTCGCAGACTGGTCACCTGGTGTTCTCCACCCTGCATACCAACGACGCCCCCAGCGCAGTCACCCGACTCGTCGATATGGGCGTGAAACCGTTCCTCGTCGCCTCCTCCGTCCGCGCCGTCATGGCTCAGCGACTCCTCCGCCGCGTCTGCAAGAACTGCGGCGAACCGACCAACGCCGATCCCACGGAAATCCGCATGCTCGGTCTCGACGACAAGTTCCTTTCCCAGGCGAAACTCATGAAGGGCCGCGGCTGCGACGTCTGCGGCGGAACCGGATACAAAGGTCGAGTCGGCATCTATGAAATCTTCATGCTGACCGATGAAATGCAGGATCTCATCTACAAGAAAGTCGCCGCCGCAACCATCCGCGAAGCCGCCCGTAAATCCGGCATGAGAACCCTGCGCGAAGACGCGCTCCGCAAAGCCGCGTCCGGAATCACAACCCTGTCCGAAGTCATCGCCGCAACCGTCGGCGACGTCGATTAATCTGGAGACTGACCATGCTTGACACTGAAAATCAGACCCTGAAAGACATCCTTATTGCGAACGACGCCTGCACCGAGGAACAGCTCGCCCCCGTCATCGAAGAGCATGAGCGCACCGGAACCCCGCTCCAGGAACTGCTCGTCGATTTCGGACTCCTCACCAAAGAGGAAATCCTCGAACAGATCGCACACAGCCTCGGAACCGAAGTCTACGACCTCTCCGGGATCGAAATTCCAGAAGAGACCATCAAACTCGTCTCGCCGGAAAACGCCCGCATGCTCGGCGTCCTCCCGGTTCAGTACGACGGCTCCACGCTTTACGCCGCATTCCGCTCTCCGCTGAACTACCAGTCCGTCGATGAACTCCGCTTCATCCTCGGCGGTGACGTCGCCGTCGTCGTCGCCCCCGAAGAACAGATTCAGGAAGCTATCGAAAAGTATTACCCCGAAGACAACCCCAACGCAGCCGACCTCCTCGCCGAAATGGACATGATCGACATGGGCGATGCCGAGGACATGAGCGAGTCGGAAATCCAGACCGCCGCCAACGACGCCCCGATCGTCCGCTTCGTCGACGCCGTTCTCTATCAGGCAATCAAGGACAAGGCGTCGGACATCCACTTCGAGCCGTTCGAGCACAACTTCAAAATCCGCTACCGCGTCGACGGCGCGCTCTACGAAATGGCGCCCCCGCCGAAGAGCCTTGCGGTTCCGGTCATCAGCCGCGTGAAAATTCTCTCCGGTCTGAACATTTCCGAACGCCGCCGCCCGCAGGACGGCAAGATTCAGCTAAAAATCGGAGGCAAACCGATTGACCTCCGTGTTTCGACGCTCCCGACTCAGTTCGGCGAATCGGTCGTTCTCCGAATTCTTGACCGCTCGGTTGTGAACCTGGATCTTGACGTTCTCGGAATCAACGAAAATGTGCTTGAAAAAATCCGCGAAATGATTTCGCGCCCGAACGGAATCTTCATCGTGACGGGCCCGACCGGTTCCGGAAAAACCACAACACTCTATTCCGCGCTGAAAGAAATCAACAAAGTCGAAGACAAGATTCTCACCGCCGAAGACCCGGTGGAATACGACCTTGAGGGCATCATCCAGCTTCCGATCAACGAAGCCGTGGGCATGACCTTCGACCGTGCGCTGCGCGCGTTCCTCCGACAGGACCCCGATGTGATCATGCTCGGAGAGATCCGCGATATTGAATCCGGCCAGATGGCTGTTCAGGCCGCGCTGACAGGACACCTTGTGTTCTCAACGCTGCACACGAACGACGCTGCCGGTGCGGTGACGCGATTTGTCGATATGGGCGTGGAACCGTTCCTTATCACCTCGGCGCTGATCGGCATTCTGGCGCAGCGTCTTCTGCGCCGTGTCTGCCCGAAATGTAAAACGGCATTCCGTCCATCGGATTCGGATCTCCGTCTTCTTGAACTTGAGCGTGCCGATGTCGGCGACAACATGTTCTATTACGGCAAAGGCTGTCCGTATTGCAACAACACGGGTTACAAGGGACGTAAAGCTCTCACGGAGCTTCTCGTGATGAATCCGAAGATCAACGATCTGATTTTAGCGAACGCCCCGACGATTGCGATCCGCGAGAAAGCCCGGGAACTCGGCATGACGACCATGCGCGAAGACGGCGTCCGTGCGATTCTCAACGGAGAAACCACCATGGAAGAGGTGCTGAAATACACCTGAGAATTCCAGCTCAGCCCACAAAAAAAGCACGGTCGCGCAACCGTGCTTTTTTTGTGCAGTAATTTTCCTTTGGCTCAATATGCCGAGTCGGGAAAATAGAACTTGGAGGCGTTCGTTTTGTCCACAATTTCCGAGGGAATGACAACACGCTTTTCCGTCGTCAGCGGCTGCTTGCGCGCGCCGGCTACGGCATAATCTACTCCGACGGCAATCATCCGCGGAGGATATGTCACCGTCAGGGGAACAACAGGATCGCCGTCAAGAATGCGCTTCACAATCTGCTTGCTTCCGCCGCCGCCGACAATCAGTTTGATGTCGCTGCGTTTCGACTCCTGCCAGGCTTTCAAAGCACCGAGAAGAACATCGTCGTCGCCGACCCATACGGCGTCAATCTTCGGATACTTCTGAAGGTAATTCTCCATCAGCTTCAAGCCTTTCTCCGTGTCCCAGTACGCAGACTGCGATTCCAGGATCTTCATTCCCGGATGCTTCGCAATCTCCGCTTTGAAGGCATTCACACGATCCGAATTCACGGGACACGGAATGCCCTCCATCACAAGAATGTCGCCTTTGCCGTTCAGCTGTTTCACCAGCGCGTCCGCAGCGGCTTTGCCGAATCCGGCATTGTCTCCGGCGACCGTGACATTCTGCACATCTTTTGTCAGTCCGCGGTCAACAACAACCAGGTATTTTCCCTGTTTCGACGCCTTCGTGCAAATGCTCGTCAGCGGTCCCGGCTCCTGCGGAAGAACAACAAGAGCATCCACTTTCTGAACCAGAAGATTCTCGATTTTGTCAACCTGTTCCGCCGCATCCTTCGCAGTCGAAATGATGACGCGGACATTCGGATCCTTCTTTTCCCAGGACTTCTTCGCCTGTTCCGCCCACCAGACGATTCCGCCCGTCCAGCCGTGGTCGGCGGCGGGAATCGAAACGCCGATTTTAATTGTGTTTGCATTGCTCTTCGCTTCTCCGCAGCCCGTGCTGAAGAGAAGTCCGGCCGCCGCGCAAAGGGCGGCTGCGACAAATTTCAATTTCATATTCAATCCTTTCGGTTAAATGGTCAGACCGGCTCTTTTTTCCGCTTCGTACTGATAGCCGTTCGTGTAGCGGTTCGCATTTGCGCAATCCGTATCGCGGCGTTCCCATTCGTTCTGCAGGAAATTCACCGCGGCGGAAGGCCACGCGCAGACGTCCGGAGTTTCGAGTCCAAGCAGCATTCCGTGGTCGCCGTGCGGATAAATATGAAGTTCGCACGGACGCTTTGCCGCGTTCATGGCTTCGGCAAAGACGATGCTGTTGTGGTAATCAACCAGCTGGTCGGTGACGGTCGCCCAGACAAACGCCGGAGGCGCCTTGCTCAGGTCGTGCTTTTCGAGTGAACAGAGTTTCAGCAGCTCTGGATCTTCGCCCGTGAGATTCCGGTAGGTCCCGACATGGCTCCATGGCTCAAAGACGAGCACTCCGTAGCAGAGGATCATGCCGTCAGCGTCGCCGCGCTCTCTGTCGATGCTGTCGCCGTTGTCCGCATTTACAAGATCTGTCAAGACGCCAAGAGAGCCCGCGAGATGTCCGCCGGCGGAGAATCCGCAGCTGGCGATACGGTCGGGAATGACGTTCCATTTTTCCGCATTGGCGCGGATGATGCGCATTGCGCGGATTGCATCCTGCTGCGGAGCGGGCCAGCGGTTCGGGGCAACGCGGTAATCAAGCACGAATGCATGGAGCCCGAGCTGATTGAACGCCTTTGCAATCGGAATTCCTTCGGTGTTGCGGCAGACTCCGCCGTAGCCTCCGCCGGGGATGACGAGCACCGCCGCGCGCGGCTCCGTCCCGGGCAGAAGGAACGGAGTAATCGAAGACGGTACAGCTTCGCAGTCGCTCCACAAATAAATTTTATCCGGCATTTGAAAATCTCCTTTATAATGATAAAAAGGTAATATGGCATATCCCGGGTGATTTTCAAGAGAAAACATCATTTTATCCGTCAGAATTCAGCGGAAAAATCATAGATGTCTCACTTTTTTCGATTGATGCCGGGCAAAGTAAACGCACAGGGCAAAAATGAAGCCATGCATTTGCCTTGATTTTTGACGATCCGAAAACGCTTTTATACAGCAGAACGGATTAAAAAATTCCCGAATTCCATTCTTGGTTTTATACCTGGATAATACCTGCTGAAGAAAAATATCATAGGCCGCAGACTGCCGGAGAAATTTCTCGGACGTTATCTTTGGATATGTGTGTGCATCTATAAGAGTTATAAGATTTCCCAGTCCTGCTTTTCAAAACTCCATTGCACCTTAATGGAATTTTTCAGCGAAAACGTCAAAGATCCAGGAT
>URNX01000070.1 GCA_900549415.1 uncultured bacterium | reverse complement strand
ATTCTTTGGGTGCCGCCTTTTAGCACCCTTCTAGGGTGCTTCTTCAAAGCCACGTCCTCTGGGCGTGGTTATTTACTCATTGTTATTCTCCTGCTGTGTTTAAATTATCACATATGAAACAATATTTCAAGAATGAAAAAACGAAAAAAATGCGTTTTTTTGAAAACGGCGGGGTGACATTTTCCGTTTTTGCCGTATCATAAAAAAGAAACCAGACGGTATGTTTTGAGGTGACCCCGAAGGATGTGTTCAGGTTTCGGGACGCGCTTCAAGCGGGGAAGGGCGTTTGTTTTTCCAAATATCTTTTTTGTTTCCCGAATATATTCTCCGGCAGTTCCGGTTGTTTTTCCTTTCCGCGGCAGTATGATATTACTGTTCCGGCAATTCCGGATGCCTGTTCATACGGGATTGATGTATAAAACATGCCAGCTTAACCAAACTGTACGGAAAGGATCTGAACTGTATGACACCGAACTACTGGTGCACCTGGGCGACTCAGGCAATGACCGCAAAACAGCGGGCGGCTTCCGGTGAACTTGCCTTTGACGGGGATCAGGGCGCAAATGCGCTGACCGGACGCAACAATCTGGATGAAAAAGCCGTTTTCGGGGAAAACGGCTGGATTCATGATTTTCCGGAAATCCGGAAGAACATGTTTTTCCTTTTTGACGACGGCTGGGATGTTCCCAGGAACAGAACGGTGCAGATGTGCGAATTCGGGTCGCTGGAACTCAATCAGGAACGTTTCCCGTCGTTTCCCGGTTCGCCGGCGGAACGGCTGAAGGCACTCGCGGAAAAAGTCCGGTCGTGCGGATGGGGCGGAACCGGAATCTGGATCGCCGCCCAGTATCCTGTTCAGAATCCGGAGCAGTACGGGTCATGGCGCGGGGCGGAAGCATTCTGGCGGGAGCGTCTGAAATGGAGCCGCGACGCGGGGATCTCTCTCTGGAAAGTCGACTGGGGACAGTTCTGTTCGGATGTCTCTTTCCGGGAATTCCTTACGGAACTTGCGGCGGAAATCGCCCCGGAGCTTGTTGTGGAACATGCGATGCCTTCCGGAGCTCTCTGCGGAAACGGCACGGACGGACTCCGCTTCCGGGATCTGCCGCTTTGCGGAAAAACACGGGAACTTCTGCATTTTTCAAAACTGCTCCGTACCTACGACACCATCATTCCGCATACTTTTGCAACCACTCTTGACCGCACGGATGCTCTGCTTGCGTACGGAACGGAGATTCATTCTCCGACAATGCTCTGCGTGGAGGACTGCGCGTATATTGCCGCCGGACTCGGCTGCTCGATGGGCATTATGCGTTCCGCCCGCTGGGAGGAGGGCCCCGCGGACGCGCTGATGCAGCGGCGGAAACGCGTTGCGGAAGTCGTGCGTGCGGTTCGTTTCCAGCAGCTCGCGCCTGCGTGGGATATGCGGACAGGTTCCTACGAGGCGTCGCGGGAAATCCTTTCCGAATCCTGGGTCTATACTGCCGGCGAGACGTGGTACTCGCCGGTCTTCGGGAAAACGGTCACGCAATCGGCTCCGGCGGTCATGGCGCGTAACATGCCGCTTCCGGAGGTTGAGACGACGGGCCGCACGCCCTATGTTCAGGCGTCGCTGTACCCGAACGGAGTCGCGGCGGTGAATCTTGTTCCCCGGCTTACGCCCGACATCGGGTTTGAAGCACCGGATGCGGCGGTAACGCTGAAAATCGACTGCCGGAACCGCAAAACCGGCGTGTTCGGAAACTTCGGCGAACTTCGTCTGCCCGTCGGAGAAGGGAGTTTCCGGATCGTCGGACGCGACCTCGCAAAGGATGAAGAGCGGGATCTTTCCTCCCTCTGCCGGACGGAACACGGATTTGCCGTTGTTCCGGGCACTGTTGCGGAAATCCTCTGCGGCAGGGAGATTTCCGCTCCCGGAATTCTGCTGGAGGTCCGCGCATAAAAACGAATCCGTCCTTGTTTTCCTGCGGGGACGGAAGTATATTTCTCCCGTTGATCTCAACGGGAGCCTTCAATGGGAGAATAGAGTTATGCGTAAACTGGATGATCTGTCCGTTTTTTCAATGCCCCGGATCTGGCGTTCCATCAATGCCAAATCCGACCGTATTTTCAACAGCGGATATTCGCCGGATACGGAAATCTCCGCCGGCAGGTCTTCCTCGTTCAGTCAGCTCTTTTTCTGCTGTTATTTTTCCGTATCGACACTGACGCGGACATTTTGCCAGCGGAGGGATTCCCAGAAATTTCTTTCTCTGGAGTACATAGAATTCGGAGAGTTCTACATCCGAGACGGGAATACCGGCTACGTAGCGGAAGCCGGAGACCTCTGCATTCTTCATCCCGGACAAAAGCACGATCTTCTCTATCTGCAGGGAGAACCCTGCCGGAAAAGCGGAATGATTTTCAGCGGACAGAAACTTCTGGACATCATCAGTTTTTTCCAGCTGGAGCAGACGTCGGTTGTCCGGATTATCGACAGGGAACGTTTTCAGAATCTCTGTTCTGAACTGAAAGCGACGATCGGGAATATCGGATCCGCCAAAGCGCGCGAACACAATGCTGGCCTGTCGTTTGAGCTGTTTCACATGATTGCCGATGAACGCCGTTCGTGCGACATTCCGATGGAAATCCGCGCGGTCCTGGATTATATGGACTCCCACTGTTCCGATCCGCTCTGCATGGCGGAGCTTGCCGCGACGGCGAGGATGAGCCTGCCGACTTTGAATGCGCGGTTCCGCCGGATTTTCCACACCACGCCGTACCGTTATCTGATTCAGCTCCGCATGAGACGGGCGGCGAATCTGCTTCTGATGAACCGGTATTCCGTCAAGGAGATTGCCGCGATGTGCGGCTACCAGACTCCGCTGCATTTTTCCGCCGAATTCCAACGCTGTTTCGGGATCTCTCCGCGGGAGTACCGGAAACGCGGCGCAGTTTGACGGCGTTTTTATTATTCCGTATATTTTCTTGTTATCCCTGTGCTGATATCCGGTTCAGACGTTTGTATTCCATCTATTGACAGATTATTATATCTTCAGGTTGCAACCCTTGAACTTGTATAAAAACAAAGAAACAAAGAGGTGAATCATGAAGTTCGGCAAAAGCGTAATGGCTCTTTTTGCAATGGGTATGGTCTGTTCTCTTCAGGCGGAGCCGTTTAAAGTGAAGTTCGATGATGACAGCAAGTTTTACAGCAGAGAATTCCGCTGGGTGCAGGAAGGCGGAGATTTCGGTACGGTGGAAACGGTTCCCGCTTCCGATCATGCCCTCGGCGGAAATGCCGTGAAGATTTCACACTCGGCAAATCTGAGCAAATGGGACAAGTTCCGCATTACTCCGAAACAGCAGTTCTACACCTGTGAACCCGGAAGAAAATATAAAGTCAGTGCATGGTTCAAAGGCGATGCTGTCGGCATGGCGCAGATGCAGATGATGAGCAACTGGAAAAAAGACAAAAAGCAGTGGTTCCGGACGATTGCGTTCCAGGTGACTCCGGAATGGAAACTCTATACCTTTGAATTCACTGTTCCCGCGGCGACTCCGGATTCTACGGTTTCCGACCGGAAATTTACACTGATTTTCGGTCTTTTCCAGAACAGTCTGAAAGATCTTTACGTTAAAAACGTCGTATGGGAGGAACTGCCGTGAAACTGTCGGATGCCTTTTTAGGATTTCTGCTTTTTCCGGCGCTGTGTTTTGCCGCGGGGAATCCGATTCCGAATTCAAGTTTTGAGCTCGGACGCGCGGATTTCTCCGTCAACCGGGCAGTCGGACTCGACAAGCCCGCTGTCTTCCGTGAAGTCTTTTTTGATACCGAGGATAAAATTCACGGAAACCAGAGTCTCCGGATAGACAATCCGGATATGGATGTTCTGGAACTCGTCAGCCGCGAATATAAACTTGTTCCCGGGAAAGTTTACACATTTTCCTGGTGGATGAAGAGCAGCAGACCGCTGACAATCCGTGCCGGTCAGTTCGCCGGAGAAATGACGACTCCGACGAAAGCCGACTGGGGAATGTTCCGGGCGGAGCAGTTCGCCTGCGGACCCGAATGGAAACGGTATTCTTTCCGTTTTACCGCGAAGGGAAAGCGGAGCTGGTATTTCACCCATTTCCGGTGGGGCAAACTCAAGGAAAGCGATCCGGGCAGCGATGCGACAATCTGGTTTGACGCTCTTCAGGTCAGCGAAGGTGCCGAAGTTGCCGCATACACTCCGAAATCTCCGGTTGAGGCCGCCGTGTTCGGGGATTCCCGCGTATTCTCATCCGGCAAATCCGCCGCGGAACTGCGCCTCGTCAATCATACGGACGTTCCGCAGAAAGTCGCGGTGAAGTGGAGCGCGGAGGATACGCTTCTTCCGGGAAGAAAACTTCCGGAGCAGGTTCTCTCCCTGACACTCAAGTCCGGTGAACAGCGCATCGAAAAGCTCGGAATCCCCGTCCGGAAAAACGGACACTGGCGTCTTTCCGGAAAGGTTGAAGGGGAGGATTTTTTCGCAAATCTCGAACCGTGGCATTTCGCCGTGGTTCCGGAACCGCCGCCGCGGGATTCCGTCAATGCTCCCGGTTTTAAAATGGGAACAAACACCGCGTTCATGCGCGGAATGTGGGGAATTCAAGATTTCCTCCCGGGTTCGTTCTATGCCATGAACGGAGGTGGACGCGAGGAATATATCGCGTTCATCAAGCGCGCGGGCGTGTTTATCGAGCGCATTTACGGAAGCCGTTTCTGCTGGAAACAGGTCATGCCGGAACCGGGGAAATTCGATACCGCCATTGTGGACGACGCGCTGGACATCGCCCGGAAACATCAGTTCAAGCTGATGCCTGTGCTCGGCGATATGTTCTATCTGCGCGACTGGGCAGGGGAAAAACGGGTGCGCACGACCGTTCCGGACTGGATCATGAAATCTCCCGCGACGCGCATTCATGCGATGAGCGGCGTGTGGGACGGCATTTCGCCCGATCCGGAGGCGTGGAAAACGTATGTCGACTTCCTTTCCCGTTACTGCAGGGGAAATATTTACGGATGGGAAATCACAAATGAACCGAATATCGCGCTTCCCGGAGCAAAGGTGTATATCCCCTATCTGTTTTCCGCTTCTGAAATCATTCATAAAAATGATCCGGCGGCAAAGGTCATCGGCGGTTCCATTACGACGGATTACGGCGGTCAGGTCGAGGCGTTTCTGGACGAGATGGGACGTTCCGGAGCATTGAAGGCATCCGACGCCCTCAGCTTTCATCCGTATGCGTCCGCGCTGGACGACAGCCGCCAGTCGGCAGTTTCCGCACTGACGAATCTCCGGAAACAGGTTGACCGTTATGTTCCCGGACTGCCTCTCTGGAATTCGGAACTGTACTATATCGGTCCTGCCGCAAGCGCCCATTATGCGGTTGCCTCCCGTTCCACTCATGCGCAGCACGTGTTCCGCCGTTACGTCATCGACTGCGGCGAAGGGGTCGAGGTGTCTGTCCCGATTTACGATACCATGTTTCTGCAGAATGAACTTGCCCCGCATTGGGAACTCGGTGATTTCTGGGGGTATGCCGGACTCGTTCCGCATGATATTTATGCGGGTTATGCTTCCGCTTCGGCTCTTCTGACCAATGCTGTTTCCCTCGGTGCGGTTCCGTGGCCGACAGGCGCGACCGGATACCTCTTCCGTCTGCGCGATGGCAGGGAAGCCGCCGTGTTCTGGAAAATTCCGGCCATGGAGCCATGTTCGCTGACCCTGCCGAAGGGGAATTACGAGCTGCTTGACATGTATCTGAACCCGATGGAAAAACCGTCGGACGGCAAGCTCGTTCTGACGGAGTTCCCGGTTGTCCTCCGTGCGGGAAATGCCGCGGCTCTCATGAAGCGGGCAACGCTGAATGTCGCCCGTTCCATGAAAATCTCCCGCACCTGGCAGGTTCCGGAAAACGGCGGAATTTTCCACTGCATCGAGGTCGTCAACCTTGCTCCGGAGAAAATAACCGCCATAGTCCGTCCGGATTATCTTTCCGCTGCGCAGTGCGCGGAAATTCCGCTGAACGGGAAACATGTCTTCCGTTTTGAATCCGGTGAAAAGGCGGTGGAGGGGAAGACGGTTCTCTATTATTCGGATGAGACGCATAATTTTTCCGTTCCGCTTCCGCCGTTTGCACGAAAGCTGATGCGTTCCGGGACGGCTGCCGGGGGAGCCCTTTACTCCTTCCACACGGAGATGACTCCGGATGCACTGCGGATTCAGATTTCCGTTTCGGACAACGACCGCGGTCCGCGTCCGGAAAATGCTCCGTGGGACGGTGACTCTGCCGAATTGTTTTTCGATTCGGATCCGCAGTCTTCGTTTTCCGTTCCGAATGCCGGGAAAAGCGTGTCCCGGCTGATTCTTGCTCCCCGTTCTTCCAACGGACTTCCGGTTCTGGTTCAGGGGCTGGGGATGGATGCCGCTCGCTGCAGGGCGGAAATCCTTGAGGAGCGAAACGGGGGCTGGCGTGCGGAAGTGCTCATCCCGTGGAGTGTGCTTTCGATGAATGGCGCGGGAATGCTCGGATTTGATCTGAAAATCAATTCCAGTTCTGCGCGGAGCACCGCAAAAAAAGCGGAAATCTGGTCCGGCACAGACCAGAACTTCCGCCGGCGTGACCGCTACGGAATACTGCTTCCCGCAAACTGACAACAGCAATTTTGACGGGAGCGGATTTAAATACCGCTTCCGTCTCTTCAACTGGGAAAGGTCATTGTGTTATGAAACGTTACTTAAACAAATTTACCCTCATAGAGCTCCTTATAACGATTGCGATTATCGCAATTCTGGCGGGGATGCTTCTTCCCGCTCTGCAGAAGGCCCGGAGCGCGGCAAGAGGGGTGGAATGCAAAAACAATCTGCGTCAGCTCGGAATCATTTTTCAGGGATATTCGATGGATTATGACGGCTATCTGACTCTTCAGACGAAGCGCGATGTGATTACGCAATGGGTTCCCGCGTATTTTCCGAAGATCACGCAATACTCCAAACTGCCGAAATTCATTCATTGTCCCGCGGCTCCGAACTCGCCGGAAAACAAACCCGGAAGCAAGCACGGTCTTACTTACGCCCTGCTGATCGGAAATCTCGGCGTCAGCTATGAGGCCGCTCACGGGAATCCTGTCATGGATACCTTCTGTCACGTGAACCGTCTGAAAGATGCCAGTTCCTACTGGTTTCTTTCGGACTCCATCTATTTTTCCGGAAATGAGAAAGGATATGAGGCTTACAGCGTTACAGGCTCCTCTTCCGGTCTGCACTTCCGTCACAGCGGCGGAGTGCTCAACGGACTGTTCGCCGACGGTCATGCGGAAACCGGAAGCGCGGCGAACGTAAAATACAAATGGCTGAGACTGAACACCTGGCTTCAGTCCCAGACGGCATGGTACCGCAGGGAAAACTATGAAGAAACCTACTGAATGAAAACGGAGAAGAAGAAGAGATGAACCAATTCAGTCTTGACAATCACGCGGCGAGTTTTCTCCCGGAAGGGAAACAATGGAAACTCGTCTGGCACGATGAGTTCGACGGAACCGAACTCGATACAACCAAATGGGACTTCCGCAGAAATTTCTGGGGCAAGCCGTTTCCCGCATTCACCGATCAGGGCATTGAGCTTGACGGAAAAAGTTCGCTCCGGATCAATCTTGTGAAAAATCCGGACGGGACGTATTCCTCCGCACATCTTCAGACCGGGTCGCTTTCTTACGACATTCCGAAGGACTGCGGCGGTTTCTGGCCGTTCGGCAAAATGGAGGAGCCGAAGTTCATGCACACGTTCGGATATTACGAAATACGCTGCCGTCAGCCGAAATGCGAGGGCTGGCATTCCGCGTTCTGGCTTCAGGCGTCCGGAATCGGTTCGCATCCGGACGCCCGTTTCGCCGGAGTCGAATGCGACATCATGGAAAACTACCGTCAGCACACGGAAAAGCGCATAATCGGCGGTAATATCTGGGGCGGATACGGGTGTAACTGCAAAGGCAGCGGCCATTTCTCCTGGGAATACAAAGAGACGGAGGACGGATGGCATTATTACGGTGTCGACTGGAGCCCCTCCGGTTACGATTTCTATGCGGACGGACGTTTGATCGGCAGGGTCGTTTCCCCCGAACGCGCGGCGGAAGTCCACGTCGAAAAAGAGATTGAAGGGAAAAACTGGCTGAAGGAGGGGAGCGTGTCTATCGGACCCGTCTCACATGTTCCGCAATTCATCCTTGTCTCGACCGAGTGCCACGGCTACCGTTCCACAGGCGTGTGCGATCCCGTGCTCGCCAAAGCGGTTCTTCCGGATTACTTCGAAGTAGATCACGTACGCGTTTTCGATGATGTGAACCTGAAGCATTCATTCTCCGCCGCAGGCAATGCATCCGGAAGCGATGAGCAGCCGGTATTTATGTTCTGACAGGATCCGGTCTCCGGGAAAACAGGACTTTTCCCTGAAAAGTCCTTGATTTTGACAGGACAATATGGTAAAGTACAGCCGGGAACACTCAATCCAAGGAGAAAAATGGAATTTTACACGGAACCTGAACGCAGGCTGCCTGTTTCTGCCTGTGCAGACGTTATCGTCGCGGGCGCAGGTCCTGCCGGCTGTGCCGCCGCAATCGCCGCGGCGCGCGCAGGAGCAAAAACAATCCTCGTCGAACAGTTCAACTGCGTCGGCGGAATGGCGACCGGAGGAATGATGTCCCATTTCACAGGCGGAACGGAATCCCCCCTCTTCGATGAAATCGAGGCACGGGTCCGGAGCGAAAAAGCCGGAGTATTCTGTCCGGATCAGGGCGCGGGACCTCAGGAGATCAACCATGAAGTCCTTAAAAAAGTCCTTTTCGACATGCTCACCGAAGCAGGCGTGACTCTCAGACTTTATACTTTCGTCTGCGGCGCCGTGATGGATGGAAACACAGTGAAGGGAATTATTACGGAAAGCAAATCGGGACGCTCCGTCATGACGGCGAAAGTCGTCATTGATGCCACCGGCGACGGCGATGTCGCGGCGAAAGCGGGGGCGGAATTCCACATCGGACGCGAAAATGACGGAAAGTGTCAGCCCGTCACTTTGATGTTCCGCATCGGCGGCGTTGATTATTCCCGCGCGATTCTGCCCGGCAGTTTCGAGACCCGTGTACAGGTTCCGAAAGGTGAAATCCAGGCGCTGGCGAGAGAGCATCTGCCCGCTCCCGCCGGACACACCCTGCTGTATCCGGCATGGATTCCCGGCGAAGTCTGTGTCAATATGACGAACGTTACCGGCATTGACGGAACCAGCGCAGCCGATTTGACGAAAGCCGAACTCATCTGCCGCCGTCAGATGAGCGACATTATCCTTTTCCTCCGTGAATATGCCCCCGGATATGAAAAGTGCTATCCCGTCACTTCCGCCCAGATGATGGGCGTCCGCGAAACCCGTCATTTCAAAGGCCTTTACACGATGACGCCGGAAGATATTGTGGAAGCGCGCGTGTTTGACGACTGGATCGCAACCCGCAACATGTTCAATTTCGACATTCACAACGTCGAGGGTTCCGGACTGGACAAGAACGGTGCGCAGCACAACTTCCATGCGAAGGGCGGCTACACCATTCCGTACCGCGCATGTGTACCCGTCAAAATTGACGGACTGCTTCTTGCCGGACGCGACATCTCCGGCACGCACAAGGCGCATTCGAACTACCGGGTTATGCCGATCTGCATAAACATGGGACAGGGCGTCGGAATCGCCGCGGCGCTCGCCGCCCGTGACGGCATTCAGCCGCGCAGCGTCAATGTCGCAGAGGTTCAGAAAATCCTGACCGAAAACGGCGTACAGGTCTGATTTGCAAAAAGCGGCATTCTCCGGACTCAGCCGGACAATGCCGCCGGATTACGGGACGCGGTTTTATGCCGCGTCCTTTTTTATTTTAAAATCGTCGCAGATATTTCTCTGTTTCAGTCAGCAGGGTATCGACTTCAGCCATGGAGAAGGGGAAGAGCTTTCCGCGGACCTTGTGCAGTTCTTCAAACGCGGGTTTGAGGCGCGGCAGAAGCTCTTTTACAAGCCTGCATTCTTTTTCACATGCGGAAGGATGCAGAGCGATGCGCCGTCCGAAATGCGCGAGCTTCTGCGCCAGCCTGTCGTCTTTGACCGGAGCGGTGCAGCCGGCGGTGCGGTTTTGAATATACGCCAGCCGCTTCAGCCGTTTCGCGGCGGCAGACCATCCATAGAGCGGATTCATCGTTTTCCCTGTAACGGATTTCTATTTCCGTGCATTTGTGCGTATTCATGCGCGGGATTTCAATGCTCAGCGTAAATGTTTCACCGCAGTAATGTGAATCCGCAGTTCTGCCGTGATTTTTACCGATTCCGGGGGAACGACTCCGTGAAGCAGAAGTTTCAGCGGACGAAGCTGCTGGAACCCTTTGCATTTGCCGGAAGCGGGCAGAATCTCAATATGCCGGATGCTGTTTTCTTTCCGGTGGCGGATTGCCGTTTTGACAAATGCGCCGGTCTGATATGCCGTGCTGTCGCCGTCGTCTTCATAGAGTTCATATGCGCCGCATTCTCCCGGATAGATTGAAAAGCTCAGATTCGGAACGATGCCGCTGACTCCGGCAGGAGCGGTTTCTTCCGCTTCCGGCAGAATCGTTCCGGGACGGACAAACAGCGGCAGATCGGAAAGCATCCGTCCTTCCGTGATGCATTTCCCACCGGAATGCGGCGTCCCTGTTGAAATGTCGTACCACTCGCCGGGAGGAAGCCAGAGGGTCTGTTCCGCAATTCCGGTTTCCGGATCCGCCTGCGCCGTGACAGGCGCCGCAAGGATGGAGTCGCCGAGGAAGTATTCTCCCGGATTGCAGTAGGCGTTTTCATCTTCCGGATATTCATAGTAGAGCGGACGGCAGAGACTGACGCCCGTATCGCATCCCTTGCGGCATTCTCCGTAAATGTAGGGGATCATGCGGTGACGCCGCAGAATTTCGTTTCTGAGCAGTTCGTTGTAAGGTGCGAAAAATTTCCAGAAGCGGCGTTCCGCATACTCGAATTTCGCCGAATGCGAACGTAAAACCGGAGAACATACTCCGAACTGCATCCAGCGCAGATAAAGCTCCGGAGAAATCGCCACCTGCTCCATATGGCCGCCGATGTCATGACTCCAGTAACCGAATAGAACGTTGGAGGAAGTCGCGGTGAATTCAACCTCCTTGACCAGTGTCGCCCATGTGGAACAGGCGTCTGCCGAGAATCCGAGCGGGTAACGGCAGCCGTCCATTCCGCCGCGCGTACTGAAAACAATCGGACGCTTTTCCGGATTTCTGCGTTCCTGATCGAGCCAGTGCAGACGGTTGATCCAGCTTACCGGACTGAAGCCGCTTTTTTTCAGTTCTTCTCCGTTCTGACGCCAGTCCATCCACCAGCAGTCCACGCCTTTCCGTTCTTCCGGATTCAGCAGCAGTTTGAAGTAAAGATCCATGAATTGCGGATTTTCAATATCGACCGGGATCCCGGTCTGATCTGCGGACCCCATTGCTTTCCGGAATGCTGGGAATGCTTTTTCGTGAGGAGCAACTCCGCGGTCCGGGTGAAGATTCAGCGCCAGATGCAGACCTTTTTTCTTCATGGACTTCAGGAATCCGGCAGGATCGGGAAAGAAATCTTTATCCCATGTGAATCCGGTCCATCCCGGAAGATGCCAGTCGGTGTCGACAACAAGGACGTCGAGCGGAGTCTGTGTGCGGGCGAACTGCGCGGTCAGTTCCTCGATTTCCGTATCGGAATAAGCCCAGTAGCGGCTGTACCAGTATCCGAACGCATAATGCGTGGGAAGCGGCTGACAGCCGAACAGTTTCGCACCGCACCGCAGCGCGGCTTTGTAGTCATGCCCGAATCCGAAGAAGTAAATAACCACGCCCAGAGGACGTGGCTTTGAAGAAGCACCCTAGAAGGGTGCTAAAAGGCGGCACCCAAAGAAT
>URNX01000069.1 GCA_900549415.1 uncultured bacterium | reverse complement strand
CGCATTAAATATAAAAAATATGGATCTCTTTGGTTATACTCTTTTGCAAGAACTAAGATTCTTTCCATGTTTGTTTGAGTTGCGCTAGAGAGATTTCTTTCAGTATTGCGCCTCTCTTTATACCTGAGAAGGGCAAGAAGGACAATTGGCAAGGCTACCAATAAAATAATCAGAATATTTTTTCTGCGCATAAAGACATTCCCCATGGGTGAGGTTATTTCAAAATATTGGACGAGTTGTTAACGCAAGGAATGAGCTATTCCCTTTCTTTTTAAGATATCCGTTCATTGTTGAAATAGCAAACGTATTCGTGGAATTTTCTTTTAAAATTTTCTCGCTTTGAATTGTTTGCCGAAGAAACAAAAAATACAGCACACAAACATCTGGATTTGCTTAAACAAGGAAGGAATGGAAAGAGTAGATAAAAAATGGTTCATCGACGATCTTTGCGATAGATGAGGGCAAGAACAGAAAAAATCAGCGATGAAGTGGAAAGTGACCGACAACCGACATTGCCGCTATTGTGGTTTATGGCAAAAAACGCCGAAGAGACAGAAACGGGAAATCAAGCAGAAAGAATAAAAGGAATGGTCGGAGTGACAAGATTCGAACTTGCGACCTCTACGTCCCGAACGTAGCGCTCCAACCAGGCTGAGCTACACTCCGATTTCATCATCCCTGCTGCGGGATAACGACATTAATATACAACATGATTACGCTTTTGCAAGCCCTCTTTTTATTTTTTTTCGCGTTTTAAAATTAAAAATAATCCGTTTCCTCCTTGATTTCATGCAAAAGAACGCTATCTTTTGTTCAAATCATATTGGGAGTTCATCTGATGCCGAATGCTGAAACGGAAATCTTGCTGCAAGTCGAAAACCTGCCGCTCTGCAGAGCGTTCTACCGCGATGCCCTCATGATCGGGAATCCCGAAATCGACAGTAATTTCCTCTGCCGCTTCCGTCTCGCTGACGGGGCTTCCCTCACGCTCGAACAGGTCGCCCGGAAAACCGTCCAGACCCCCGCGTGGTGCTGGGAACCGGATGATCCGCAGCTCGTTTTCGAAAACCTCCGCGCTTTCGGCTATCAACTCAAAAAAACAACCGCGGCACAGCGTTCCGTCCGGACTCTTCAGGATCCCGAATCGAACTCCGTGCTGCTGATGGAATAACAGAACAGGATATCAAAATGGCTTACCAGGTTATCGCCCGCAAATGGAGACCGCAGAAATTCTCCGACATGGTCGGACAGGAACATATCGCCCGGACTCTGCGCAACGCAATCATTTCAGGAAGAATCGCCCAGGCGTATCTCTTCGTCGGCCCGCGCGGAATCGGAAAAACAACCTCCGCTCGTATCTTCGCAAAAGCGCTGAACTGTCTCCACCCCGTCGACGGCGAACCTTGCTGCGAATGTGAATCCTGCGTCTCCATCGCCAACGAAAGCAGCGTCGATGTGATCGAAATCGACGCCGCTACGCACACGCAGGTCGAAAAAGCACGCGAAATCTGCGAGGAAGTCCTGCATCTGCCGATCTGTTCCAAATACAAAATCTACATCATCGACGAAGTCCACATGCTCTCCAAGAGCGCCTGGAACGCTCTGCTCAAAACCATCGAAGAACCGCCCGAACATGCAAAATTCATCTTTGCGACAACCGAAGTCAACAAGGTTCTGCCGACCGTCATTTCCCGCTGCCAGCGCTTTGACCTGAAGCGGATTCCTACCAATCTCATAGCGGAACGCCTCGCGCTCATCGCACACTCCGAAGGCGTGCAGATCTCCGATTCGGCGATTGACGTCATCGCACGCGCGGCGGACGGCGGAATGCGCGACGCGCAGTCGCTGCTCGACCAGATGATCTCCTTCTTCGGAACCGCTGACGGCAAGGCGTCCGAAATCTCTGAAGCGCAGGCGCTCTCGCTGTTCGGTCTGACCGCACCCGCAGAGATGCAGGAACTCATCCGGGCGATTCTCTGCAACGACCGGGCAAAGGTCGTCTCTGCACTTCATGAGTTCGCCTATGCGGGAAAAAACCTCGAACTGCTCTTCGATGAAATCCTCGGCTGGCTCCGCGGCGTGCTCATGTGCGCCCTGCTCCCGAATCCGCAGACCGTGCTTGAAGAGAATCCGGAAAAAATCCGCATCTATTCCGAACTCGCAAAACTCGTGCGTCCGGACGTCATCCAGCGGCTTCTGGAACAGCTTTCAAGCACAGGATTCCTCCTGCGCGAAGCGATCAACAAACAGATTTTCATTGAAACACTGCTCCTCAAAGCCATGCGCATGGCGCACGCGGTACAGGTGGACGACCTGATTGCGCGTCTGAACTATATCCGGCAGAACGGCGAGCTGGCTCCGCTGAACGCAGTTCCCGCATATGTGAATCTTCCGCCGCCGCAAGTCATTATCCAGCAGAGCACTCCCGCCGTTCCGGTTCAGCCTGCCGCACCTCAGGCGGCTCCCGTTCCGCCCCCTGCCCCGGCTGAAAAAAAAACGCCTGATCCCGTAACAGTTCCGGAGCCCGCACCGACACCCGCACCGGAACCGGCGCCAAGACCCGTTCCGTCTCCGCCGCCAGCAGCACCGGCGCCAAGACCCGTTCCGCCTCCGCCGGCTCCCATGCCGGAGCAGATGCCGGAACCTGTTTATGACGCCGGACCGGAGCCGATGCCGGAGCAATCGTTTTCCAGCCAGCTCCCGCCGCTGCCGCCGCGCTCGGAACAGCGGAGAGTCATGTCCGCACCCACCTCTTTCCTGCAGGATGTGCCGCCGGATGAGTTCGACGAAGATGACGGTTCCGCCGAACCGATTCATACGGATCTCAACATCGACGAGCTGCTCGGCAAACGCAAGAGCGTGGAGGAGCTGATTCAAGAAGTCAAGGATGTTCCGCTGGTTCAGAATATCATCAACAATTTCCACGGAAAAATCGTGGATGTGCATGAAGTTTCTGACCAAAATTAATGGAGTCGCATCATGAACAGCAAACTTGAAATCTGCTCTTTCCCCGACGGCAAGTCCGCCATGCTCGCACTCACTTTCGACGACGGCACGCTGGATCATCTGGAAATCGCCGCGCCCGAACTTGAGAAACGCGGGTGGCGCGGAACCTTTTACATCAACCCGCAATCCAACGACCGCGCCCGCTCCCGCTGGCTCAACTGGGACGGCATCCGCGAACTGCACCGGCGCGGACACGAAATCGGCAATCACTCGATGAGCCACACCAATCCGCAGAGACTCGCGCAGGAAAAGCAGTTTGAAGCGCTCGCATGGGAAATTACCGAAGCACAGCGGCAGATTTTCGAACACACCGGAGCGCGCCCCGTCACCTACACTGCTCCGTACGGAGTCAATGAGGAGTTCGTCTCACGCCTGCTCGCCGCAAACAATCTTCTGAATACACCGCCCCGCACCTACATCGGAGAGAACACAACTCCGGCGGAGTTCGCGAAGATTCTGGAACAGTCGATTCAGCCCGGAGCCTTTACGGTCATCATGTTCCACGGAGTCACGCCCGGATACGGCGGCTGGGCGCCTGTCGCCTCGAAAGAATTCTTCTGTTCCATGCTCGACGCGTGGATGAAAGCAGAGAATGATCTGCACGTCGGCACCTTCGCCGAAACCGGAAGTTATGCGGAACGCATCAAGCACGTGAAACTGGAAGAAATTGCGCCCGACACCTTCCTGCTTTCACTTGCGCCGGAAGCCGCACACCTCTACGGGCCGATCTATCTGCGCAACACGAAACCGCAAAAACGCATCTGCGTCAACATGCTCCCCGCCATTCCGCGCAAAAACGGGGTCTTCCGCGTTTATCCGGGCTCGGTAATTGCGCTCAAATAAAAGGATTTCCGGTTTCCGGACACTCCTTTATTTTTCCGGACATTCCGGAAAATCCTGCATTGTTTTTCTCCGGGATGAAAATATATTATTCAAAAGGAGAAATTCATGCAGGACTTTTATCTGAAATTCAACCGGAATGTGAACCGCGCCGTGGGCGACCACGCGATCCGGTTTGCTCTGAACGGCATCGAATTCTCCGTTTTGAACTTTCACAAATCCGTGCCCGATCCCGACGTCTTCATTGAAGAACACGAACACCCGTTCAGCACAATCGACATCATCGAATCCGGCAGCATGACCACATTCGTCGACGACATGCCGATCCGCTCCGTTCCCGCAATGAAAACGCTGCTTTTTCTGCCCGACCTTCTGCTGCACAGCCGGCGCTTCGGGAAGGACGGACCGCACCGCGCGACACTCATCGGCATCCAGATTCACGCTCCGGGCGCGGAACAGAAGATTGCGGAAATCGCCGCACGCCATTTCTATCAGTTTCCCATCGATCCCGCACTGGAAACTCTCTGGGATGAAATCGCCATGCAGGGAGAAAACGAAACCGGAGCAGCCATTCCGGTTCTGCGCACTCTCATCACTGCGTATCTCATGCTCTTCTTCCAGAAAAATTTCAGCGAACTGTTCGGGACTGAAACTCCGCAGTTCTCCCCCGCAATCCGCGAAAGCAGAATCGGAACTATCAAGCGGCTTCTCTTCTTCAAAATCCGCGACGCCGACGCCGTTCCGGAGATTGCACGGCTGTTCAAACTCAGTATCCGCCACCTCAACCGCGTGTTCGCGAAAGGAACCGGAATGACCGTGAAAGCGTACCAGTCCAAGCTCCGGTTCGAAACGGCTCAGAAACTTCTCGCCGACACCGACCTCCCGATTGCGGAAATCGGCAAGTCCGTCGGCTACCGGAGCCCGAATCTTTTCTCGACCTTCTTCCGCCGCCAGGCTCACTGCACTCCGCAGGAATTCCGCAAACGCTGCAAACTCCCGCAGGAACCGGAAGAATAATTCAGAAAATGTCAAAAAATCAAAAATTAAAACAACCTTAAGGAACTCAAAATGAGCAAAATTAACATGGACGCCGCTCCCGTGGAGACGGCAAAATGATTTTCAACCGTCCACTCACCGAAGAAGAGCGCAAACGCGCCCAAATCAACTACAACCGCTACAGCCTTGTCAACGGAGCGTCATACGTCTGTCTCGGCGAAACCGTGGTGATTCTGTTTGCCCTCAAACTGCATGCGCCGAATGTGCTGATTGCGGTTGTCGGATCGATGATCTACTTCGGCTATCTGCTCCTGCCGCTCGGAGTGCTGCGCACGGGATGCGTCGGCGCGGCGCGGAGCCAGGCGGACTTCTGGGTCTGGCGCAACCTCGCGGCTCTGCTGGCGGCCTCCGGCGCGGTTGCGGCGCTGTTCAGCGAACATCTTGCATGGGGACTCCTCCTCGCGGGCAGTTTTCTGTTCTACGGATTCCGCGCGGCGGGCGTAGTGATGGCTCAGCCGCTGCTCGGCGACATCACGACCGACGCCGACCGCGCAAAGCTGCTCGGCGAATCAAGCGCGCGGTTCTACATTCTGAGCGTCATCACCCTCGCCGCAATCACCTTCATCGTCGGCTGGTGCGACAACATCTGGGTTCTGACCGCAATCATTGCGACGGGCGCGCTCACAGGAATCGCCGCCTCAACCTTTGTCCGCCGGATCGACGAAACCTCCGCCATCCGCGACACGGCGCGCAAACCGCTTCTTCCGCAGCTCCGCTCCGCGCTCGCCGACCGCTCCCTGCGCAAACAGATTTACGCGGGCGCGGTGTTCAATCTCGGCAACATCATGCTTGCGCCGATTTCGGTCATGGCGCTCAAACGCGGATGCGGAGTGAGCGACCGGGCGGCGATTCTCTTCTCGCTTCTTCAATTCGGAGCGGCTGCGTTCGGCTCCAAATTGACCGAGCCCGTAACGCGCCGGATCGGCACGCGCGGACTTGCGGTTCTGACATATCTGCTGATCTTTCCTGTCTGCCTGTTCTGGATTCTGGTTCCCGCGCCCGGAGCATCGCTGCCGGCACGCTGCATGCTCGGCGTTCCGTTCCTTCTTCTGGGAATCTACATTGCCTCCTACAACAACGCCATGATCGGCTACTTCCTGATCTCCGTCCCGAAAGAGCGTCAGGTGGCGGGCTCGATGTTCATCAACATTCTGACGGGCGTCGCGGCAAGTCTCGTTTCGATGCTTGCCGCGGGAACGCTTCTGAAATTTTCCGAGCATTTTTTCGGTTCGGGACTTCCCATGTTCCGCGCATACTTTGCCTCCGCCGGACTCATCTTTCTGCTGACCTTCTTTCTGGTTCTGCGTCTCGATTCGTTCAAGGGAAAGTGAGGTTTCCCGCGACACATGTTTTTCTCTGCTTGAAAACACCTGAAAACAGCGATATATTATCCTTTTATCAGCAAAAACAAGCAGAGAAAGATGATCATAAAAATGTTTCGTTCAAACTTCAGAGAACGCATGGACCGTCTGGCAGATTCCATTTCCCGCAATATTACCCCGTCCCTGCTCCTTTGGACGGCCTTCGCGGTCACCGTTGCGACAACCCTTCTTTCGATGTTTTTTCTGACAGACGTCTACCGGGACGTCGGCAATGTTTACGCGACCGGAACCCGTCTGTTCGCCGACGGGCATTTCCTTGAAGCCATGAACCCCGCGCTTCCGATCCTTCAGATTCTGATTGGCGGCGTCATCTCTTACACAACGGCGCTTGATCCGCTGAAATCGCTGCTTCTGACCTGCGGGATTTTTTACGCCGCGCTCATTCCGCCGCTCTATTTTCTGCTGAAACGCTTTCTCCCGCCCGTCTCCGCCGCGTGGGGCGTTCTGCTGACAGTCTGCGCGCCGAAACTCCTGAGATTCAGCATATCCGGAACGCCGGAATCCGCGAGAGACTTCTTTCTCGTTCTCCTCGTCTATTTCATCTTCCGCTTCTTCGACAAACAAACGATCGGGAAAGCCGTTCTGATCGGTCTGGCGCTGACGGGGTTCACGCTCTCCCGTTCCGAAGGCCTCCTGGTGAGCGCGGCGCTGATCCCGGTTCTCTTCTGCTTTCTCCTCCGGATTCACTGGAATGAGAGCTGGAAAAGCAAACTCCGCACCTCCGTTTATTACACATTCCTGACCGGATTTTTCTTTCTGCTCTTCCTTTCCCCCCGCATGGTTCAGAATTATCAAATCACCGGCTACCCGACTCCGGACGCGCGGCTGGATCAGTTCATTCATGCATATCTGACGCCGTCACGACCTCTCCGGGATTTATCCGACAACAAGCAGAACTTCGCGACCGTCAAAGTCGAGGAGTCTCAGCATAAATTTTCAATTGCCAAACAAGTGAAGCTCGTTTTGAAGCAGAGCTCGCGCGGCGCCTATGAACTTTACCTTGGATTCGCGGCACTCGGTCTGCTCAGCCTGCTTTTTGCGGAACAGCTGCGCAAACGCTTCCTTCCGGAATGGCGGCCGACCGCCGGACTGCAGAAGTTCAGGAAAGAGTATCTTCTGATTTTCATCATCTGGCTTCTGCATTCCGCTGTATTTTTCCCCGTCGTGATTGCATACCGCTACTACATTTTCCTGATTCCTCTGCTCATGCCGTTCACAATGACAGGACTTGAACTGCTCTGGATTCTCATCCGCCGCTTTCATCTCCAGATTCCGGCGGCGGCAGGAACAGCCGTTCTCCTCATTCTGCAGATTCAGAACGGAACGGATATTCTGTTCAACCGCAACAGCGACAACAGGAAAGCCGGCGAATGGATCCGCGACCATTTCAAAAAAGGCAGGGATTTGCGCATTTTCAACAGGAACAGCTATGTCGTCTACTGGATTGACGGCACCATTGTAAACGCCTATTACGAGGGTCCCGCCACACGGATGGAATGCGTCAAAGATTTCGACGTCGCCATCTTTGAAACGAGCCGGAAAGACGAGCTCAGGATTTTCCGTTCCCGCAAAGACGTTGTTGAACTCGAAACACCTTACGCGGAATCCGTCACAGTCTTCAGGAAAACAGATCATGGACAGAAATAAAGCAGATTTTTCCGCAGTCCATACCTTCGCCGTATGCGCATACAAGCAGAGCCCGTATCTCCGGGAGTGTCTGGAATCGCTCCGCAACCAGACTGTGCGCAGCCGCATCGTCCTGGCGACCTCCACTCCCTCCGCGTTTCTTCAGGAGCTTGCGGACGAATACGGTGCGGAATACCGCGTCAATCCGGATGCGGGAAAAGGCATTGCCGCCGACTGGAACTTTGCGCTCTCCGCAGTCAAAACGCCGTACGCAACAATCGCACACCAGGATGACATTTATCTCCCGGAATATGCGGAGCGTGTCGTCCGTAAACTGCAGGAACATCCGGATACCCTGATTGCCTTTACAGATTATGCGGACCGTCTCATGCCGGAAAACCGGGTCGCGGCAAACCGGCTTTATCTGCATGTCAAAAGGCTTCTCCTTCTGCCGTTCTATCTGAAAAGCAGCTGGAGATGCGGATTCATGCGGCGCTGGATTCTTCGTTTCGGAAATGCGATCTGCTGTCCGGCGGTCTCCTACAATCTGCAGAACCTTCCGGATCTGTGCTTCGATGCGGAATACTCCGTAAATCTGGACTGGGCGATGTGGCTCTCGCTTGCGTTCAAACCGGGGCGCTTCTGCTATGATCCGCACAGGCTCATGCAGCACCGGATTTCGGAAAGCATGGAAACCTCCTCCGCCATTGCGGATCACCGGCGTTTCGAGGAAGACCGCAGGATTTTTTATCAGCTCTGGCCACATAAAATTGCAGATTTCCTGCTCCATTTCTACGCGAAAAGCTACGAGAGCAACGGACATGTTTGATTTTGCGGGAAATCGCGCTATATTTTCAGAAAACAGAACAGAAGAGAACAATGAGCACAAACCGGAAAAACAGAATCTGCATCATCATACCATGCTACAACGAAGCGGCCTCCCTGCCGTCGGTTGCCGCCGACTTGCGCAAATATCTTCCGGAAGCGCACCTGCTCTTCATCAACGACGCCTCGACCGACAATTCGGAAACGGTTCTGAATGAACTTGCAAATGACAAAACAACCGTCATCAACCTTCCAATCAACCTCGGAATCGGCGGCGGCGTCCAGACAGGACTTCTCTACGCGGCGCGGAACGGCTACGATTATGCGGTGAAATTCGACGGAGACGGACAGCACCCGGCCTCCGCGCTCAAAGAAATTCTCGCCCCCGTCATCAGCGGAGAAGCCGATCTTTCCATCGGCTCACGCTTCCTCTCGGAAAACGACGGCTTCAAATCGACCTTCATGCGCCGTCTCGGCATCCGCATCTTCCGTGTTCTCAGCACCTGGCTGACCGGGCAGACCATCACCGACAGCACCAGCGGATACCGCGCCTACAACCGGCGGGCGCTGCTGTTCGCGGCGCGCCATTATCCGGCATTCGACTATCCGGAGCCGGAAGAGGCGATTCTGTTCATCCGGAACGGATTGCGCGTCCGCGAGGTTCCATGCCGGATGGCGCCCCGCGAAAACGGACACTCCTCCATCAATCCGCTGAAATCGGTTTATTACATGATGAAGGTCATCCTGTCCGTCATCCTGGCGGCATTCCGTCCGAAGAAAAATCTCCAGTTTCTGGACAACATCGGGAGCGAACAATGATATTGACACAGATTATAGCCGTCTGCGGAAGCCTTTTCTTTTTAGGAATGATCGGCTGGGCCATGTACCGCGAACGTCTTCAGGAAGCCTACGCGCTGATCTGGCTTGCAACGGGGCTGGTGATTCTGGCATTCTCTCTCTTCACCCCGCTTCTGACCCTGCTTGCGAAACTGACCGGCATTCAGACTCCGGCTTTTGCGCTGCTGCTGTTCCTGCTCTGCGGAATTCTGTTTCTGCTGTTCCAGCTGACGATCGTCGTTTCAAAGCAACAGGGACGCATCATGCGGCTGACGCAGGAGCTTGCCCTTCTGAAAGAGAAAACGGACAAGGATTCCGACTCCATTGAAAAAGATTGAAAAGTTTCTGTCACCGGGTCTTCTCGCCCTCCTCCGCGGAGTCGTCTGCTCCTTTGCCGGAGCGGTCCTGCTGGGCGTCATCAACTACCTGATCCGGCGGATACTGGTTCAGAATCTGTCTCAGACGGATTTCGGCTTCTTCTACAGCATGTTTGCATTGTTCACCCTGCTGACGACATTTTCCCAGTTCGGAGTTCAACAGGCCGCACCGATTCTCACCGCCCGCTTTTTTGCGGAGAAACAGGAAAAAAGAATTGACATTCTGTTCTCGGAACTGCTGTTTTTTTCCAGCCTCGCCGGATGCGTTCTGATGTGCATTCTGTTCTTTTCGAGCTCCATGCTTGCGGAAAGATTCTTCAAATACCCGGAGGCGAAATCCGCGGTTGCGGTCTTTTCGCCTTTCGTGCTGCTGTATCCGCTCTGGCTGATTCTGCAGAGTCTGCCGCACGGGAAACGCAATTTTTCTTTTTACAATGCAATGAACATCATTCAAATGTTTTGCATTCTCCTCGGAGTTTGTTTTGCCGTCCGGCACGGCGTTTTTGCCGTATGTTCCGCATGGACGGCAATATTCGCGGCAGTTCTGGCTGCCGGATTCGCGGTGATTCTCCGCCGGTATCGCCTCCGTCTCTCCTTCCGCGCCGTATTCTGCCGGAAAATTTTTCAGCAGATATGGAAACTCTGCAGCTGGATGTCCGGCTCGCTTGCAGGAATCATACTTCTGAGCAATCTGGACACTTTCTGTCTGACGTGGTTTTCAAATCTGCAGAATGTTGCCGCCTACAACATTGCGCAGCCGATCATGCAGATTCTGCAGACGCTGATGGTTCTTCCGCTGGTGTTCCTGCCTGTTGCCGTCGACCTTTGGCAAAAGAAAAAGTATACGGAAATCCGGCGCATTTTCCTGCTGACAAATCTTCTTCTTCTGTTCGGAAGCATTCCTCTGGCGGCGGTCATGCACTATGCGGGAAAATGGGTCATCACAATCCTGTTCGGAGCACAGTTCACCGGCTCCGCCCCGGCATTGACCATCATGTCCGGAGGAATCCTGTTCTACGTTGCCGGACAGTTCAATCTGAATCTGCTGAATTCCATCGGTGAGCAGAAAAACGGAATGTTTCTGATCATGGGTACGATCGCGCTGGATCTTCTTCTGAACGTTCTTCTGATTCCGTCCCGCGGGTTCATCGGCGCGGCAATTGCGCTCTCTTCCGCATATCTTCTGCTCGCGGCGTCCACTTTCTCCAGAGCCGCATGGCGCCTGCGGAACGCGGGCTCGCCCGCACAGCTGTAAGCGGTTACGGGAAGAAAACCTTCCGGACGTTTTTCCGGAATTCCTCCAGCGGAGCATCGGAAAACTCCGGCGCATAATCGTAATGCGTCAGGAGCGACGGCGTGAGTTCATCCAGATTCACAACATATTTGATCCCATATTTCCGGGCGATGATTTCGCTGTTTTCGACCTGATGATCGTTGATGTGCTCATGATATTTCGCCAGCCGCGGAATCATGATAAACGGTTTCTTCATGCGCAGCAGCTCCAGCGGGGTTCCGAGTCCGCCGTGACAGATTACGAGCCGCGCCTGCTCGTAATACGGCTCCAGAGACGGAGCGTAATCAAACATCCGGCAGAACTTTGCCGTCTGCGGCGTCGTTCCGGTTTGAACGAGAATTTCCTCCGGCAGCTCGGCGGCGATTTCATCCAAACGCTTCAAAAGCCTCGGAAAAGGCACGCTTGTCCCCATTGCGGCAAAAATCATAACACGCCTCCGATATATTCCGTCTTCTTTCCGTAAAAAGGAAGAGCTTCCCGGTGCTGGACATAAAATCTGGTTGCAAACGGATAGCAGATTTTCGCCGCCACGGTTTTTGTTCTGAAGCGCGACGCCGTCTCAATGAACATTGTTTTCCGGAACAGACAGACCCCGGCAAGAAGGGCGGCGGTTCCGCACTCCGCACCGGTGGTCACCACCCACTCCGGACGCTCCTTCAAAATGATCCACAGAGTCTTGAAAAACGATTTCGCCATTGTCAGGATTTGATTCTTCGGACGATGATACATATACATCTTCACATCGCCGTATTTCCGCAAAGTCTGTTCCGTAAAAATAACGAATTCCAGACCGGGAATTCCGAAAAGCAAACTCACGGCCTCCGTCAAATGACCGCCGGAAGTCGCCGCAATCAAAATTTTCTTCTTTTCCGCCATCGTTTTCAGCCTTAAAATTTCAGAACCGTCAGTCCCATACTTTACTCATTCTTTCAGAAAATGCAAGCTTCAGGGAAAAAGAAAACTTCACCGGAACTCCTCCGTACGGGGAATTCCGGTGAAGAAAATTCAGAAAAACTCTCAAGGCTTATTTGCCGAAATAGCGCTTCAGCAGACCGGCGAACGCGGCGCCGTGACGGGCCTCGTCTTTTGCCATCTCATGAACCGTGTCGTGAATGGCGTCGTAGCCGAGCTGTTTCGCGCGCTTGGCAATGTCGAGCTTGCCGGCACAGGCGCCGTGCTCGGCTTCCACGCGCTTCTGAAGATTCGTCTTCGTGCACGGGGCAACGACTTCGCCGAGAAGTTCGCCGAATTTCGCCGCATGCTCCGCCTCTTCAAACGCAATGCGCTTGTAGGCTTCCGCAATCTCGGGATATCCCTCGCGCTCTGCCTGACGGCTCATCGCAAGATACATTCCAACTTCCGTGCATTCACCGGTGAAGTGAGCACGGAGTCCTTCCATAACCTCTTTGTCTTCCACCTGACCGTCACCGACGTGATGCTCGGTCGCCCAGGTCAGCTCGGCGGCGCCTTCCTTCTGTTCGACAAACTTCGAGGCCGGGGCTTTGCACTGGGGGCAGAATTCGGGAGCGGCGTCGCCTTCATGAACATAACCGCAGACAGTACATACAAACTTCTTCATTTTCAGAGTCCTTTCAAGTGTTGTTGTTCAGCCGGAGCATCTCCGGCAGTTCCTCCATGTCCATTAATCTAGCACATGTTCTGAAAATGTCAAGCATTATTTGATAATTTTTCTTATAATTATTCTTATCTAATTTTAAAAATCCT
>URNX01000068.1 GCA_900549415.1 uncultured bacterium | reverse complement strand
TCTGCGGCGAATCTCTTTCATGATCCGTTCCAAAGCATTGTTCGTACGCAGACGTGTCCAATGCTCATAAGGGAAGTTTACCTCCCGGTCTTCCTGTGCATGAATCGCTTTCAGCATTGCGGCAATGTTTTTTTTACATGTTTTGATGAGCTTGCTGTGAATGAATTTTGATACCAGTTGACGGCACAACGCTGCAACTTCGCATCCCGGAAAAAATCTCCGATAATTCCATGCAGCCCGGAACATTTATCTGACGCGATCAGCTTTACTCCGGAAAGTCCGCGATCCTTCAAATAACGCAGAAAATTTGTCCAGGATTCTTTATCCTCCCGCCCCCCTTCCGCAATGTCGAGAATTAACTTACTTTTGTGTTCCACAACGCCTCGGTGATATCTTCCACTCGACGAACAGAAACTCCGGCCAAATACATTTCGATCAAGGCCTCTTCAACACTGCTCTGCTTCGTCTGATACCGTTTGATGATTTGCGTTTCAAAAAGAAGCGTTCGAAGACGAGGTATTTTGAATTCAACTTCGCCTGATGTCGTCAAAAGCTTCCGTTTATATGTTCCTGCCCGGGTATCCTGTCGATCCGGACTTCGCTGATAGCGGTCGTGCAGATTGCATCCACTTCTTCATTCAAAAGAGTATTCAGAGTATCTTCAACGGACTTTCTGATCAAGGCGTCCAAATGCTCCATAACAGCTTTTTCATTGACTTTGATAGCTCCAGAGATTGACTTTTCATTTTTTTTGCGCCACATTTTCCATAGCCTGTTTCCTTTCGGTTGATCTTTGGTCGGAATAATAATCAATCATGGAAACAGGCATTTTCAAGCCTCTATGCGCGCAATTTCCCGGACGTTATCTTCCACTTCATCGCTGAATTTTTCTGTTTTTGCCCTCATCTATGGCAAAGATTGTCGACAAAACAAAAAAAGCGCGTCTTCCGGGGGAGGGAGACGCGCACAAAGAAAATCTTTAAGGTAAATCAGCCCTTGCGGTAGGTGCTCATGGCGGCAAGCATTTTCATGACGGCCGCTTCAAGTCCATAGTAAACCGATTCGCAGATGATGCTGTGACCGATGTTCAGCTCGTTCAGGAACGGAACTTCGGCGAGGAGAGGGATGATGTTTTCGTAGTCGATGCCGTGTCCGGCGTTGACCGTGATACCGAGCGAATGGGCGTACTCCGCGGCATCGGCAAGACGATGCAGTTCCTTCGCGATGTCATCGCCTTTGGCGTTGGCGTATGCGCCAGTGTGGAGTTCGATGAACGGAGCTCCGCAGGATTTCGCCGCATCGATCTGCGCGCGCTCGGGGTCGATGAAGAGACTGACTTCGACTCCGCGGGCGGAAAGCGTTTCGGTCGCTTTTTTGACGGAGTCAAAATGGGAGATGACGTCGAGTCCGCCTTCGGTGGTGAGTTCCTGGCGTTTCTCCGGAACGAGGCAGCAGGCGGCGGGACGGAGACGGGAGCAGATGGAGACCATTTCATCGGTGACCGCCATTTCCATGTTGAGACGGTGTCCGGAGGCGGCGAGCTGTTCAAGATCGTTGTCGTTCATGTGGCGGCGGTCCTCGCGGAGGTGCGCCGTGATTCCGGCGGCTCCGGCGTGCATGGCGAGATCGGCGGCTTTCAGGACGGAGGGATAAGTTACTCCGCGGAGCTGTCTGAGGGTTGCTACATGGTCGATGTTCACTCCGAGTTTCATAATGAAAATCCTTTCTACTGTGCGGATGGTTGTTTCAGTTCATTCAGGAGTTCCGCGAAGCGACCCGCTTCGGTCCGAATGCGGAGCAGGTCGGTGCTTCGCGGCGCGGCGAGCCACGATCCGCGGAAACCGTTTCTTTCAAGAGCGGCAAGCCACGGAGCAAGCTGTTCTTTCCGGGGGAATTCTCCGGCGTCGGCATCCCAGCAAAGGAATACCGAGCGGACTTCCTGCAGCAGAGTCCCCGCCAGATCGCGCGGGGAGACATCCGGTGGAAGCGCGGCAAGATGCAGATCCAGACGCACTTTCAGCTGTGGGAGCATGCTCCGGCGCAGAAGCTGCACGAAATGCGCCGGCATCTCCGTATCGGCGCAGGGCAGGGCGAACGGAAGCTGAAGTGTTACGCCCGTCCGGTTCAGTGCCGGAGCGAGCGGACGGAGTGCGCGGAGCAGGGCGTCCGCCGGAGTTTTTCCGGAAAAATCCAGTGCCGCCGTGTGAATTCCTGCTTCGGCAAGTGCGGAGAGGAGGTGTCCGGTTCGTTCGGCAAATTCGCGGAGGAGGGGGGCGGGCAGTTCTTCCTCAGGCAGCGATGCGATTGCGCCGACCTGGACATCATCGAAGGAATCGAGCGCTTTTGCAATGAGTTCGGGCGCGGATCCGTTTTCGAACAGATCCGCGGGAAGCTCGATGGCGGAAAAGTGTTCCGGCTGAAAAAGTTCCGCAAGGTTTTCGGATGGAATTTCCGAGACGCCGCAGGCAATGCCGAATGCGGAATCCGCTGCGATTTCGGGAATCGTCCGTTCGATCCGTCTCATAGGAATCCGGCTCCTGCGAGCATTTCCATTGTGACGGAGGAGCCCTGCTTGCGGTTTGTCCGGTTCAGATACGAAATGACGTATTTGCCGATCAGATCGGTTTCGAGGTTGACGATGTCGCCGGGCCTGCGCGCATGAATTGCCGTTTCCCGCCAGGTGGTCGGAATGAGCCCGATGCGGAAGGAGGTTTCGGAAACGGCCTCAAGAGTGAGCGAAATGCCGTCGACGGTGACGGAGCCTTTGTCTACAAAATATTCGCGCAGACCTTCCGGGAGTTCGATTTCAAGCTCCATGTCGGAGTCGCGGCGGCGGAGCGAGAGAATTTTTGCCGTCGCGTCGACATGGCCGGAGACGATGTGCCCGCCGAGTCTGCCGTTTGCCGCGAGGGCGCGTTCCATGTTGACGGCGGAGCCGTTGGGGAGCGAACCGAGGTTCGTGCGGCTGAATGTTTCGCGCATGACGTGGAAGGTCAGCGGTCCGCCGCCCATTCCCTGTTCGAGCGTGAGGCATGCGCCGTTGACTGCGATGCTTTCGCCCGCTTCGAGTCCGGAGAACGGCTTGTGCGGCTCCACTGTGATTTTGCCTGCTTCGCCCGTCATTTTGCGGGAGAGAATAATTCCGGTCGTTTCGACAAGTCCGGTGAACATGATTAGAACCTCCGTTCTTCGGGTTTGCGCGGATATCCGGTGACGGCAAAATCCGCGCCGAGCTGCTGCACGGTCATATTTTCGATCTGGAACGCTTCGGGCAGCGTCAGCGGGTCGGGACCTCCCACGCCTGGACGGCTGTTGCGTCCGCCGAGAATTTTCGGCGCGTAATGAAATTCGATTTTATCCACAACACCCGCATTCAGTGCCGATGCCGCAAGTTCGCCGCCGCCTTCAAGCAGCAGAGAGACGAACGGGCGCTTGCCGAGTCCGGTCAGGAATGTTTCCCACTCCGTCTCGTTTTTCAGCGCCGCCTGTTCCCAGCCCGCGGGAAGGTCAAGTTTTCGGCTGGAGAGGACGAACCGTGCAGGCGTCTTGAGCGTGTTTCCTGCATCATCGCGGACGGTGAGTTTCGGGTTGTCGGCAAAGAAGGTTCCGGCTCCGACCATAACGGCGTCGGCCCAGCGGCGGAGCTGCTGCACGCGCTGCCGCGCATCGGGTCCGGAGATCCACTTCGAGTTTCCTGATTGAGTCGCAATGCGTCCATCGAGCGTCATGGCGAGTTTGAGAAGCACAAACGGTTTTCCGGTTGTGACCCATTTGAAAAAGGCTTTGTTGAGTTTGCGGCATTCCTCTTCAAGCACGCACGGGGTGACTTCGATTCCATGACTGCGGAGCAGTTCCACGGCGCGGCCGGCGTGTTTCGGGTTCGGGTCGAGACAGCCGATGACGACGCGGGCGAATTTTTCGCGCAGAATGGCGTCGGTGCAGGGCGGCGTTCTGCCCCACGAGGAACAGGGTTCCAGAGTGACGTAAATCGTTGCGCCTTCGAGGTTTGCGCCGTTTGCGGAACGGATGGCTTCGATTTCCGCGTGCGGGCAGCCGGCCTTATGGTGCCAGCCTTCGCCGATGATTTCCCCGTTGCGGACAATGACGGCGCCGACGATCGGGTTCGGTGTGGTTTCTCCGAGCGCGCGGCGGGCGAGCTCTGCCGCATGGCTCATGTAAAATTCATCGTTCATCGTGTTGTCCTCGGGTTGATGTAAATGGTCCGCATCGTCATGACCCAGGCGTCTTCGAGGGACATGGTTTTGAATTCGTGTCCGGAGCCCCAGGTATCGGTGTAGACGATGGTGTCATCCGCCGCATTGTAGCCGATGATGAGGCGCATGTGTGCGCCGGCGACCTGGAGCGTTTTCTGCTTTTCGTTGACAAGTCCGAGAAGAACGCACCAGCCGACAGGGAGTCCGGCGTTGACGCGGCTCTGAATGTCGCGGCGGAAACTGTTCATGGCGCGGCTGTAGCCGTCGCAGCGGAGTTTGCGGAAGATTCCGGGATCCATCTGCGCCATGGTTTGACCGACGAAGATGATGTTGCCTTTCTGAACCTGCGCAATTTTTTTCTTTTTTGCGCGGCGGGCGAGATTGTTGTATTTGGAGATGAGCTTGGAGAGGTCTTCGATCGTTTCGATTTCCGCGGAGTAGCGGGTTTTTGCCTTGATTCCGAATTTGCTGCCGGCCTTGTCGAGCGCATCAAGCATCATTGCGGAAGTCGCGCCATTGCCCTGCATCTTCATGATCTGCGCGAGTGTATGCTGGTTGACGTCATCGATTCCGTAATACTTCAGAATGCGTTCGAGAACTGCGGCGACACAGTAGCCTTTTGCGCCCTGATCCACCATGGGGATATTGTCGATCCAGACCGTTCCGCCGGCTTTGCGTTTGACGTTTGCTGCGAGATCTTTTGAGGTTTCGATTTTTGTGCGGTCAACGCGGACGAGCGACTGTTTGCGGGGATCGTCCTTCGGGTTGAAGGGTTCCATTTCGAACTGGAGATACTGCGGTTTCATGTCGCGCTTCAAGTGTCCGCTTGCACTCCATTTGACCGTGTAGAGGACGTTGTCTGCAACGCGGAAGTTGGCATTGAGAACCATATTGTTCGCGAGGCGTCCGCGCTGTTCAGTTCCTTTTTCGCCGGTCTGCCGGGAGAGCGCCGCGTTGAAGCGTGCGACGAGCATTTCAAATTTCCCGTAGTCGATTTCCCCCGCATCGCCTTTGTTGTAGAGGGAAACGTAGAGTTTGGTGAGCTGATTGTTGTCAAAATAGAGAATCGCTTCCAGAACGGGGAATCCGAGAAAGGTTACCTTGACGGGATTTTTGAATGCGGCGTACCGTGCGCCTTCGCGACCCGCGGAGAGCCAGCGGAAAAACTTGTGTTTCGGAACAAATTCGTCCGCCCGGAGCGTGAACGGATCGTTTCCGTCCAGCAGCTCCCGCAGTTCAAACTGTTGTGCGTTCAGCGTGAATGCGAGGAGAACGAGGATGAGCAGAGAGACGATCCGGTTCATGGGAGCTCCTTATTCCTGCGGAAGAGCGAATACCGCCTCCGCATAATGTTTGGGGTCGAAGGGCTGAAGGTCTTCGGGCTGTTCGCCGAGACCGACAAAGAGAATGGGCAGTTTGAATTCGGTCTGAATCTGGACAGCTGCGCCGCCTTTTCCTGTTCCGTCGAGCTTTGTGAGCGCGATGGCGCTGGCGCCGGAGCATGCGGCGAATTCGCGCGCCTGCGCGATTGCGTTGGTTCCGATGCTGGCGTCGATGGTCAGCAGGGTTTCATGAGGAGCTTCGGGACAGAGCTTGGCGATGATGCGGCGCATCTTCGCGAGTTCATCCATGAGCCCCTTCTGATTGTGCTGGCGTCCGGCGGTGTCGATGATGAGATAATCCGCTCTGCGTGCGCGCGCGGCCTGAACTGCGTCGTAGGCGACAGCGGAGGGATCGGCGCCCGACTTGGAGGAGACGATCTGCACGCCGATGCGGTCTGCCCAGAGATTGAGCTGCTCCGCCGCGGCCGCGCGGAAGGTGTCGCATGCGCCGAGGACGACCTTTTTGCCGTTTTGCGCGAAGATGTTCGCAAGCTTTCCGGCGGTAGTCGTCTTTCCGCTTCCGTTGACGCCGACCATCAGGATGACGGTGAGTCCGTCCGCCGCGGTGTTCAGCGGACGGAGATCCTTTTCGAGCATTGCTGTGAGGTCCTCTTTGGCAACGGCGAGGATGTCTTCGGTTCCGGAGATCAGGCCGCGCTGATAGCGGTCTTTGATGTCGGCGACGATGGCGTTCGCCGCGGCGGGACCGAAGTCGGCTTCGATGAGAGCGTTTTCAAGTTTTTTGAAAGACTCTGCATCCCAGCGTTTTATGCCGGTGAAGACGCCGGAGATTCCCCGGCTGATGGCGGTTGCGGTTTTCTGAAGACCCTTTTTGAATGTCGAAAAGAGAGAGAACATGGGATTCAGTTTCCTTGAGGTTGTTTGGCTCCCGCGGGCAGGGTGTCCTTGACGCCGTTGAGGATGCCGTTGATGAAGACGCCCGACTTCTCGGAGGCGAATTCCTTGGCGATTTCGATTGCCTCGTCGATGCTGACGAGCGCCGGAATATCGGGGCAGAACTTCAGTTCATAGATTGCGACGCGGATGATGTTGCGTTCCACCGCGGCGATGCGGGAGAGGTCCCATTTTTCGGAGAACGAACTGATTTCCTTGTCGATCTCCTCAAGATGGGCGAATACGCCGTCGATAATTTTTTCCGCGTAGAAACTTGCCTTTTTGAAGGTGCGTTCATCATCGGTCAGTTCGGCTTCGGAAGCCTGCTGCCAGAAGAGAAGACGCGCATCGGGGTCGTCCTTGCCCTCCGCCATGTCGCATTCGTAGAGATACTGCATTGCGAGTTCGCGTCCGAGACGCTTGAAGTGGGAATGCGCGGAAACTTTTACGGGATGGTGCTTGTTCGTATTCGGGATCATCGGAACACTCTTATTTCTTCAATGCTTTGTTCAGGTTTGCCATTTCGATGGCGGAGACTGTGACGTCGAAACCGCGGTTGCCCGCTTTGGTTCCGCTGCGCTCAATCGCCTGTTCGATGTTTTCGGTGGTCAGCAGCCCGTAGATGACGGGGACGCCGCTTTCCATGCCGAGCTGTCCGAGCCCTTTGGACACCTGGTTGTTGATCTGAGCCGCGTGCGTGGTTGCGCCCTGGATGACGCAGCCGAGCGCGACAACGGCGTCGTATCCGCCGCGTGCGAGCATGCGGGAAACCGCGAATGGAAGTTCGAAGCTGCCGGGAACCCAGGCGACTTCCACATCCGCTGCATCGCCGCCGTGGCGGACAAACGCGTCCATGGCTCCGTCGAGCAGTTTGCCGACGAAGAATTCGTTGAAGCGTGAGCAGACAATGCCGATGCGCAGCCCCTTTGCGTTGAGTTCGCCCTCAAAAACTTTACCGGGAGTTCTGTTGATCATTCTGTATCTCCAATCTTATTTGATGTTGTCCAATGCCGTGTTCTGGAAGAGGTGTCCCATGCGCTGCTTCTTCGTCGCAAGATAACGCTCGTTGTACTGCTGCGGAAGAATTTCAATGGGAACGCGTCCGTCGATTTTCAATCCGTAACCGTCAATGCCGACGAGTTTTTTCGGATTGTTGGTCATGAGGCGGACCCCTTTCACGCCGAGGTCGAGCAGAATCTGTGCTCCGATTCCGTATTCGCGGAGGTCTGCGGGGAAGCCGAGACGCTCGTTGGCTTCGATGGTGTCGCATCCCTCTTCCTGAAGTTTGTATGCCTTGATCTTGTTCGCAAGCCCGATTCCGCGCCCTTCCTGACGCAGGTAGACGAGCACGCCGCAGCCCTCTCTGGCGATCATGTCCATGGCGGCGTCGAGCTGTTCCCCGCAGTCGCAGCGGCTGGAACCGAAAACGTCGCCGGTGAGACATTCGCTGTGAACGCGGGTGAGAACATTGTCCTTGCCCGCGACGTCGCCGCAGGTGAGCGCGAGATGGGTGGAGTTGTCGATCAGGGAGCGGAAAAGATGCAGTTTGAAATGTCCGTGCTTGTTCGGGAAATCGACGGTTTCTTCGCGGACGACGAGCTTTTCCGTTTTGCGGCGGTACGCGATGATGTCCGCGACGGTGATGAGCTTGAGACCCCATTTCTTTTTGAATTCGACGAGGGAATCAAGGCGTGCCATCTGTCCGTCGTCGTTCATGATTTCGCAGATCACGCCCGCGGGTTTGAGGCCGGCGAGCCGCGCGAGATCGACGGCCGCTTCGGTGTGACCCGTTCTCTGGAGCACGCCGCCGGGGCGCGCCGCGATGGGGAAGGAGTGTCCGGGATGTGCGAAATCGGAAGCCTTGCGTTCCGGATCAATGAGATCATGCGCCGTTTTCGCGCGGTCGAATGCGGAGATTCCGGTTGTGGTTCCGATTTTGGAATCGACGCTTTCCGTGAAAGCCGTGTGGAACATGTCGGTGGACGGCGGACGCGCGATGCCGAGTTCATTTGCGCGGGCTTCGGTGATGGGGGTGCAGATGAGGCCGCGCGCATGGGTTGCCATGAAAACAATGTCTTCGGGCGTGACTTTTTCTGCCGCGCAGACGAGATCGCCTTCATTTTCGCGGTTTTCGTCATCGGTGACGATAACCATTTTGCCGTTGCGGATGTCTTCGATTGCGGCTTCGACGGAATCGAACGGAGTGTTCATTTTTTGCGCCTTTCGTTTTGAAAATTTTCTGTTGTTTACAGAGCGTTGCAGGCGCACGCATCAGCTTTTCTCAATCAGCATAGCGGTCGACCCTCTCCCTTCCAGACTTTTTGACTGTCGGTTACGGAATTTCACCGTATCGGCTTCAGCTCGCGGACTTTACCGCCGGTTCAGGAAATTCACCTGACCCCGAAGATCGCTCTTAATTAAGTAATGTACACCCTTTCAGGCGGAAATCAAATTCTTTGCGGCAAAAAAACTTTAAAAGGACAGCGGACGGGAAGATTTTTCCCGTCCGCATAAGCGTGATTTCTTATTTCACCGCTGCAACCATGGCGGCCGCATCGCGGTCAAGGTCGGCGAGAGACTTGCCTGCCTTGTAGAGCGCGCTGCCGATGCCTGCGCCCGCACAGACTTTCATGAAGTCCGGAAGGTTTGCGGCGTTCACTCCGCCGACGGCGAGAATCGGTTTCTTGACAACCGCTTTGAGGTCCTTCACATAACCGGGGCCGAGAACCGCCGGGAAGAGCTTGAGGTAGTCCGCGCCCGCATGAATCGCGGTGAACGCCTCGCTTGCCGTGAAGAAGCCGGGGATGGAGAGCATTCCGAGCGCCTTCGATTCGCGGATCACTGCAGCATCCGTGTTCGGGGAGATGATGAACTTGCCGCCCGCGGCATGAACGCCCCGGACGTCTTCCGGAGTCAGAACCGTGCCCGCTCCGACCAGCATCCGGCCTTCGGTGTGCTTGACGGCAATCTCGATGCTCTTCAGCGCATTCGGGGAATTCAGCGGAATTTCAAGCAGACGGATTCCGTTTTTGTACAGAACGTCGCAGACCTGTTCGGTTTCTTCGGGGGTGATGCCGCGCAGAATCGCGATCAGCGGACACTCTTTCATCAGAGATTCAAAATTCATTTTCAAAACCTTCTCTTACGGGCGCATGAACGCGCCGCCGTTGATGTTCAGAACTTCGCCGGTGATGAAGCCGGAACGCATCATATTGATTCCTGCTTCGGCGATCTCCGCGGGGGATTCGCCGCGTCCGAGCGGAATGGTCGCCTTTTCCTTCGCAAACGCTTCCGGGGTGAGACGTTCCGAGACAAGTTTCGTCATGATGAGTCCCGGAGCGAGAACGTTCGATGTGATGCCGTACGGCGCGCCGAGGTTCGCAAAACCGCGGCTCATGGCGTGCATGGCGGATTTCGCCGCCGCATAGGAGAGCATCCGTTCGTTCGCCGGCTGGTACGCCCAGATCGACGAGATGTGAAGCATGCGTCCCCAGCCTTTTTTCTTCATATCCTCCAGCGCGAATTTTCCGCAGAGATACGCGCCTTTGAGGTTGACGGACATGACTTGATCCCACCAGTCGCCGTCGGAAACATCCGCACCGCGCTTGTAGGGGTCGATGCGCGCATTGTTGACAAGGAGGTCGACGCCGCCGATTTTTTCGAACATTGCCTTGACCGATTCCTCGCTGGAAATATCGCACGGAAGCGCAATGCCTCCGACGTCCGCTGCGACCTGTTCCGCCGCTTCGCGTCCGTGTGCGTAGTTGACGAAGACGCGGCAGCCGAGTTCTGCGAATTTGTGACAGAACGCTTCGCCGAGTCCGCGTGAACCGCCGGTGACGAGCACGGTTTTGCCTTTGAAATCATCCATGATGAAAATCTCCTTTCATTACCAGTCGCAGACTGCGCCGTCGGGACGGTAGAGCTGCGGAGTGTAGGGCGGGATTGCGGGGTGCGCTTTGCAGAGCTCTTCGTTGAGTTCGATGCCCCAGCCCGGTTTGTCGTTGAGCTTGATGTAGCCGTTTTCAACTTTGAGCGGCTCGGTGATGACTTCGTTGCGCCAGTCGTTGAGGAACAGGCGTTCCTGGATGAGGAAGTTCGGGATGATCGCATCGAGGTGCAGCGAAATGGTCGTGATGACGGGGCTCATCGGGCCGTGCGGGGCGACGAACGCGTTGAACGCCTCCGCGAGACGCGCCGCTTTGAGCGCGGTGCCGAAGCCGCAGCTGTGCCCGATGTCGGGCTGAATGACGCTTGCGCAGTTGCGGGTGAGCAGGCGTTTGAATTCCGGCAGGAACGAGAGACGCTCGCCGGTCGCGATCGGGATGTTGACATGGGCGGCGACTTTGGCGAGCCCTTCCTCGTCTTCCGGCTGACAGGGTTCTTCGAAGAAGGTGAAGTCCAGCGGTTCGAAGATCTTGCCGATGCGGATGGCGAGGTCGGCGTCGTACCGTCCGTGTCCGTCGAACATGAGAAGAGCGTCCGGACCGATGGTTTCCCGGATGGTCTCCGCCGCTTTTGCAATTTTGCGGAGATTGCCCGGGTCATTCATCGGCCAGACGGGGAGGGCTAGGCTGAATTTGAATGCGTCGTAGCCCGCGGCCATGGCGATCTGCGCTTTTTCGCGGATGACGACGGGGTCGAGCGAGCCGCCGCTCCAGCCGTTCACATAGACGCGCATTTTGTCGCGGCAGGTTCCGCCGAGCAGTTTGTAGACGGGCTGTCCGAGGCTTTTCCCGAGAATATCCCAGAGTGCGAGTTCCACGCCCGCGATTGCGCTGCCCTTGATGACGCCGCCTTTCCAGAAGAGCTGCTTGACCATCTTCTGTGTCAGATATTCAATTCGGGTCGGGTCTTCGCCGAGCACCAGGCATTCGATGTCCTTGAAGACTCCGAGGACGGAATTGTCGTGGCTTTCGAGCGTGGATTCTCCGAGTCCATAGATCCCTTCATCGGTATGAACCTTGACGAAAATGTAGTTGCGGCTGGAGAGCAGGCCGACGCCCGGGGTGGGGGCGCCGACGAGGATGGGTTCAATTCTTGTGATTTTCATGTGCGGACCTCAGCGTTTGACGCGTCCGGAGCCGGAGCCGTTCATGAGGGAGACGACTTCATCTTTGGTTGTGTAGTTGTAGTCGCCCTTGACGGAGTGCTTCAGGCAGCTTGCCGCGACGGCGAAGCGGATCGCCTTGTCGGGAGCGTTGAACTCGTCGCCGGAGAGCGCGAAGATGAGTCCGGCGCAGAAGGAGTCGCCGCCGCCGAACCGGTCGACGATGTTGCGGATTTCGTAGGGAGCATATTCTCCGTTTGCATTGAGCGGAGCGAAGAACGCCTTCCCGGAGGCTTTTTCATAGAGCATCCCGCCCCAGTTGTTGTGGTCGGCGGAGTAGCTTTCGCGGAGGGTGATGGCGATGAAGGAGCTCTTCGGAAAACGCTCGCCGAGCTTGCGCGCGACTTCGCGGTAGCCGTCGATGTTGATTTTGCCGCTTTCGACGGAGGTGCCTTCGGAGACGATGCCGAAAACGTCGGAGGCGTCCTCTTCATTTCCGATGATGATGTCGGCGAAAGCGACGATCTGTTCCATGCATTTTTTCGCGAGTTCTTTCGGAGCGGTTCCGGGTTCCCAGTTCCAGAGTTTCTTGCGGAAATTGAGGTCGCAGGAGATGCGGATTCCGTGTTCGGACGCGAACTTCGCAATGGCGAGCGTTGAGCGGAAAGCCTTTTCGCTGAGCGCGGGCGTGATGCCGCTGATGTGCAGATGGCCGACATTCTCAAGCATTGCCGCGAAATCGTAATCTTCCGGCGCGCTTTCGGAGATGACGGAGTGTTCGCGGTCGTAGACGACGTTGGAGCCGCGCTGCGCCGCGCCGTGCTCCGCGTAATAGACGCCCATGCGTCCCTGTTTCGTGTAGCGGATGCGGTCGACGTCCACGCCGAGTCCGCGGAGCTGGGTTGCGAACGCGTTGCTGACCGGGTTCACGGGCAGAGCCGTGAGATAGCGTGATTTCGCTCCGAGAATTGCAAGCGATGCGCAGACGTTTGCTTCTCCGCCGCCGTAAGTGGCTTCGAGAGTACCCGGCAGCGCCTGGGCGAAACGGGTTTTTCCGGCCGGAGCAAGACGCAGCATGACTTCTCCGAATCCCGCGATGAACTTTTCCATAAGTCGATCCTTTCTTATTTTATGAGAATTATTTCTTATGATAAGAAAATATAGAATGCTTTTGCGCAATATGCAAGCGCGGAAGCGAAGAAAAACGGAAAAAAGAGTTTTCCGGGCAAGGGCGCGGCGTTTCGGAATGATGGCATAATTAACATATAGTGTCATAAATTGATAATCTTTCTTTTGTAAGAAAAATATCTTAAAATATTTATTAATGATTTTCTTTTGTTTTTTGTTTGCTACTGTTGTTTTTTTTTTTTTTGTTTTTTTTTTTTTTTGTTTTCTTGTTTTTTTTTTTTTTTAATGATACGGCGACCACCGAGATCTACACTCTTTCCCTACACGACGCTCTTCCGA
>URNX01000067.1 GCA_900549415.1 uncultured bacterium | reverse complement strand
TTGGCAACCCCCTTTTTCAAAAAAAATTGAATTTTTTTCTGTTTTTCCGTCTTTTTCGTGAAAGATTCGCCGTTTTCTTCCTTTATTTCCTCGCCGGCAGGCAATTCCGGAGACGCTCCGGAACGATCATAAACTTTTTCTTCAATCCGGGATTGAAAATCGCTGAATGTAGAATACATTACAGAAGAAACATCTAATATAAAGGATAACAAGATGGATTACTCACGCTATTTCAGAGACTATCCCGACAAAAACGGCCGTTTCGGCGAATTCGGCGGCTGCCGCGTTCCGCCCGAGCTCGAAGCGCCCTTCCGCGAAGTCGCGGACGCTTATCAGTCGATCTGCCATTCCGCAGAATTCATCAATGAACTCCGCCGCATCCGCCGCGAGTTCCAGGGACGTCCCACACCCGTCTATCACTGCAACCGTCTTTCCCGTCACATCGGCAACTGCCAGATCTATCTCAAGCGCGAGGACCTCAACCACACCGGCGCCCACAAGCTCAACCACTGCATGGGCGAAGGTCTGCTGGCAAAATATCTCGGAAAGAAAAAACTCATCGCGGAAACCGGCGCAGGACAGCACGGCGTCGCTCTCGCCACCGCCGCCGCATATTTCGGGCTTGAATGCGAAATCCACATGGGACTCGTTGACATCAAGAAGCAGGCTCCGAACGTCACCCGCATGAAAATCCTCGGCGCAAAGGTCGTTCCCGTCACCCGCGGACTCCAGACGCTGAAAGAGGCGGTCGATTCCGCGTTTGAATCCTATCTTGCCTCCTACAAGGACTCCATTTACTGCATCGGCTCCGCGCTGGGGCCGCACCCGTTCCCGCTGATGGTCCGCGATTTCCAGATGTGCGTCGGCATTGAAGCCCGCGAGCAGTTCAAGGAGATGACCGGAATTCTTCCCGATGCCGTCTGCGCCTGCGTCGGCGGCGGCAGCAACTCCGCCGGCATGTTCTCCGCCTTCCTCGGCGACCCGGTGGACATCTACGGCGTCGAGCCCCTCGGACGCGGTCCCGGAAAGGGCGACCACGCCGCGACCCTCTGCTACGGCAAAAAAGGATCCATGCACGGATTCGACAGCTATGTTCTGGAAGATGAGAACGGCACTCCCGATCCGGTCTACTCGATCGCCAGCGGACTCGATTATCCGTCCGTCGGTCCGGAGCACGCGTTCTGGAAGGACCTCGGCCGCGTCAACTACGTCACCGCGAGCGACGAGGAGGCGATTGACGCCTTCTTCAAGCTCTCCCGCTACGAAGGCATCATTCCGGCGCTCGAATCTTCGCACGCGATTGCATACGCAATGAAACTTGCGAAGGAGATGGGAACCGGCGCGATCCTGGTCAACTGCAGCGGCCGCGGCGACAAAGACGTCGATTACGTAGTTGAGCACTACGGCTATGGCGAAAACTACAAATTCCCGGAAAAATAATCCGGCATAAAATCAGCGAATCCGGCGGCGGAAATGGACTTCATCTTCCGCCGCCGGGTTTGTTTTTAAAGGGAATTTCAAAGTTCTTTGTGGAGCCAATCGGCAATTTGCCGCTTCTGCGAGTCAAAATTCGCGCCGATCAAAACGAGCCGTTTCCCGAGCTTATGATATTTCTGATAATATTCCATTTCATGAATCTGTACAAGAGCGGAAGCCGCATCCTGATTCAGCTTGAATTCAAAAATGTAGATCCAGTCGCCGCACGTCAATCCGTCCGCAGATATTTGTCAACAGCGGAGCGCACCTCAAGATTCGGGAACTGAAGATTGTAGAAAGTCATTCCGAAATCTTCAAAGGCGTTTTTTATGGTTAAATATCCGGTCTGCAGCAGGAGCGGAAGCGCTTCCAGACGGTCGGCTTCATACGCGGAAAATGCAATCTCGGAAACTGGTTTTGTGAGCACTTTCTCAAAGTCGAAATTGGTCTTTTTGACCAGTTGCATCAGAAAAGACGGGGTTCCGGTGGCAAACCAGAAGTTTTTGAATTCTCCTCCGGACAAAAAGAAACTGGCAAGAGAGACCGGATTGTAAACAGACTCCGCCTTTTCATGAAACCTGTATCCGTCATACCAGTTTTTTATTTTTTCAAGGAACTTTCCGTGCGAAAGCTCCTGCCGGCTTTCCGCTTCTGCAATCCATAAAGCAAAGCAGCGTTCAAATTCCTCCTGCGTATATCCGAGCATAGCGGCATAATGCGAATCACGGGAGATGTCCTGCAGGTTGTTGAGGTCGGAAAACAGGGAAACATGACAGAATTTTGTGACTCCTGTGACAAGAGCGAAGCGGATGCGGTCGGCTCCAGTTTTTATGGAAGAGTAAAATCCTTTCAGGTGACGGAGAATCGCCTGCTCTTCCGGCTGACCGATGTTGTCCAGAATCGGCTTGTCGTACTCATCGACAAGGATCACCGCCGGAGCAGTCTTCGATGCATCAAGAATCAGATTTCCAAGCTGAGTTTGTGCGTCATCGCCGCGAGGGACAACACCAAGAGAATCCGCACAGTTTTTCAACGCATCAATCAGAGCGTGTTCGAGCTGTTCGACGGAAGAACTTTTCCGGCTGCCCATATCCAGATGAATGACGGGGTGCGGCTTCCAGTCATAAGGCTTGTCATAAATGGCAAGCCCCCTGAAAAGTTCTTTTTGTCCTTGAAAGAGGGCCTTCAGGGTGGAAATTGTCAGCGACTTCCCGAAACGGCGCGGACGGGAGAGAAAATACATGGCGTTCGCAGATTCAACCAGTCTCCAGATATATTCCGTTTTATCGACATACAGAAAGCTGCCGTTCCGCAAACTTTCGAACGAATAAACGCTGGATGTCAGAAACTGCTTCTGCATGATGATTCTCCTTCTTTCCTCTGTAATTTATCCCCGGAATGGAGACTTGTCAAGAGTATGGATTTATTCTGATGCGGATTGTTCCCGCAATTCGTCCGGATAAGAGAACCGCAGATGCGCGGGTCCATTGGAGGGCGGACCGCTTTTGCCGTAAAAACAGAAAGCCGGGGATGAATCCCGAAAGATTCATCCCCGGCGGAGTGTCTCTCTTTTGCAATACGAGGTATTACAAGGAGAAAGAACGATTAGTCAACAATGTTGTTGCCATCGGTTTCAGCTGTTCCACCGAGAGCCATGTTCACTGCGTGACCGGTGATTTCAATGCTGCCATTCTTGACAGTGCCAGTCCAGTTGGTCTTCTTGGTCCAGTAGTTGTTACCGGCACCGGAAACGAAGGAGGCAACGTGACCATCACCAAAGAGAATGTTGCCGAACTTGTCATGGTTCGGGGACGCGTTTCCAGAACCCGATCCGCCGTCAAAGACGATACCGGAGTCGGAACCGGTGGTGTTGGCATTCATGCCCGGGAGATAGTGATAGGAAAGTCCAAGAGCAGAAAGACCCGATCCGGCTCCCGTTGTTGAAGCATCGTTATTCATAAACGGAGAGCTTGTAACTTTGGAGCTGTAGGTTGCGACCTTCACGGAGGTGGAGGGGCAAATGTACATCTTCATATCGGTGAGAACGCCGTTAAGGACGAGCGGTTCAAGTCCCTTGGAAGAATAGGTATCGCCCTTTGTGGTTAAAGCATCTCCACCGAAGGGCAGGACGACATCATCCGGGAAGTTGGTGTAAAGCTGGAAAGCGAGACCGATCTGCTTCTGATTGGACGCGCAGGAGATTCTGCGGGCTTTTTCACGGGCTGAGTTCAGCGCGGGAAGGAGCATGCCGGCGAGGATTGCGATAATCGCAATTACCACAATCAGTGGTATATTATTATAACAAACAAAACATTCACGGAGAACTTTTTATGAAAAGCAAAAAAAATATCATCCGCATGCAGCGCGAAGAAGAACGAAAACTCTTCTGCCATCCTCAGGGAACCGCAGTCTTCTCATTCGCAAGGCAATCCAGCGGCGATGAATCCGACAGCGCAAGCATCGCCGATCAACTCGAAGCAAACCGGAAGTCCGCTCAAACGCTCGGACTGCATATCGACTGGGAAGACTGGGACGCAAATATCACCGGATACTCTTATCCCGATACAAAATTCTTCCGCGAATGCTACAAACTCGACCTCGCATTACAGCAATATTTCAGCACACACGCCGCAACAAACCGTCAGCCCATCTTCCGCGAAGGTCTCGGGTTCATCTTCCGCAATATCAAAAAAGGCGACATCCTCCTGCTCGACACCGCAACTCGGCTCGTCCGCGCAACCATCATTCCCACAAACGAAAGCAATATCTGGAACTGGCTCGAATCCATGGAGGTCAAAACCTATGTCGGCGGAAAACTCTACAACCCGCGCGACATCGGAGTCAAGATCATCAGCGCAGTCGAAACGCAGTCCAAAGAGGAAAAAGCGAAAAACGCCGTCCGCGGACTCGTCAGCGCACGCAACAAAGGCGTCATGATCGGATTTCACAGGCTTTACGGATACATTTTTTCAAAAGTCCGCGGACAGCAGGTGCTCACTCCGCAGAAACATGAATTCGCCATCGTCCGCAAAGTCTTTCAGGATTTTCTTGCGGGGAAAGGGAAAAATGAAATCTGCCGCGAACTCGGTGCGAATGGACGGAAAACGGTCAAGCCGGCACGCATCAACATGATACTCAACAATCCGAAATACTGCGGATTCATGCCCGATTCCAAAGGAGAACTCATCCCCTGCCCCGCAGTCGTCAAACCCGTCCTCTCACGCGCGAAATGGGAAAAAGTCCAGATGCTTCAACAGAAATATTATCCGCGAAAAGAAAAATTCAAAGGACGGAAATATCTTCTCTGCGGGCTCGCCCGGTGCGGGTACTGCGGCGGAATCATGAAACCGCAGGCAAACCGGAAGGGACGCGCGGACAAGTATTACATCTGTCAGCGGCACGCGGAGTGTCTGCAGGTCACCCCCTGCAAAGGAAGCGCACTCATCGACACCACCGAGCGTCAGTTCGGACTCGAAACGCTGATCGCGCCCTTCGGGATGCTCTACTTTCTCCACACCGGGGTCAGTTTTGAACGAATCAAACTCGAAACACAGCTGCGCGAAAAGCGCACCGCTTTGGAAAACGTCTCGCGAGTTCTCGACTCCATCCGCAAAACGCTGGAAAGGAATTTCATGTTGTTTGAAACCGTGAAAGGTCCGCTCGAAAATGCGGGAAGGCAGCAGGCGGTTCTGCAGGGAGAACTCAAAATGCTTGAAAAAGAGGCGGACGCGCTCCCCGGCTCCGGCTCCGCGGAACGGGTCGCGACCTTCGGCGAATGGGTAAAACTGCCGATGGAGCGCAGACAGAAAATCATGCGGGAAGTACTGCGGAAAGTCGCGATTTTCGAAGACCGCTACGAGCTCGAACTTTACAACCGGGACATCATCTCCATTCCGAAAATACTGACAGGGAAGCGCTTCTTCAATCCGGAGCTCCGGCTGGCGGAATTCAATGAAAAAAAGTCTCAACTGCGCGTTCTTCTACACGCGCACGACAGCACAGGCAAATCACGCGTCACTCTCTACAAAACGGCCGAGCTGTCCGTCGATTACGAATTCTGACGGGTATGATGCAGGAGCCCTTCCACACCAGTCCTGCGGAAAAAATCCTTCATGTTCACAACCGCGCCCGACTTGCGCGCAATTTCAGCCGCGAAAACCAGATAATGGGTCTCCAGGGAAATCTCCGGTCCGGTGACAATCTCCGATGTGTTGCGCGTCAGAACCGCATCGATAAACGAGCGCACCAGATTGTAATCGCCGCCGCCGTGATGATCCGGAACCTCCGGAGGCGGAATCGGAATCTCTTCCGTTTTTCCGGTCAGATACGAATAACAGCGCAGCGTGTCGCCATCCCCGTAAAGTTCGCCGAGCGAACCGAAAACCGTGGTCCGGCGGTCGCCGTATTTTGAACAGCCGGCAAGCGTAAACACCGCCGTGGCATTGTTTTCGAACTCTATATTCACCACCTGATGATCTGCGACATCATTGTCGCACGCAAACACACAGCGCCCGTAGGGGCCAATGCGGAGCTGACGCAGAACGCTCTCTTCCGTGGCGTCTCCGGCAACCGATTCCACATAGGCGCCGATATTGCCCGAACGGATACGCTCCAGATAGAAGCGCGGAGCGGAATAGGGACACTCCGGTTCCAGTTTGCAATCCAGACAGCGATCCGCCGCGCCTTCCGGGCGGTTTTCCTTGCGGAAAAACATCAGCGAACCAAACGAAGAAACCTGTTTCGGAGCGGCTCCGACGATGTAGCGCAGCCAGTCGAGGTCATGAATCGATTTTGCCAGCAGGACCGAAGAAGAATCCTCTTCGCGGCTCCAGTTGCCGCGCACGTACGAGTGGGCAAAACGCCAGTAGCCGACCGGCTCCAGATGCTGAACGCTCATCACCTGCCCGATACGCCCGCTGTCGATCAGCTTTTTGAGTGTACGGGTAAAGTTGGTATAGCGGAGCACATGGCAGACGGACATGATGATGTTGTTCGTCTCGGCGAAGGCGATCAGAGTCCGACACTCCTCAAGAGTCGGAGCAAGCGGCTTTTCGATGAGAATGTCATATTTCAGTTCGGCAAACGCGACTGCGGGCTCCAGATGCATCCGGTCCTGCGTGGCGATGATGACGGCGTCGGCAAATTTCGGACGCTTCAGCAGGTCGTGCCAGTCGCGGAACTGGTTTTCGGGCGGAATATTATGAGTATGGGCAATGCGTTCGCGGAAAAAATCGCGCGGCTCCGCAACCGCAACAACTTCGGCGCGGTCGGAAAGAGTTTTCAAGTGATTGGAGTAGATGGTTCCGCGTCCGCCCGCTCCAACGATGATCACAGATGCCTTTTTCATGCTAAGCCGTTTGCCTCTTGCTATTATTCGTTATATGGTAATATAGCGACACTGTTCGTTCCGTCAAGGGTGCGTAATATTTTTCGTCAATATATCATACCTTCCGACAAAACGAAAACGCCGTCTGAGAGATAATATAACTGTTCCGGGGAATGCTTCAAGGGCTGAAATATGTGCAATATGTGATAGATTCGCTACAGTTCGTGACAAATTCAGAGAAGCTCGCCGTCAAGCAGAATCAATTCGCGCGCATAAGGTTCCATCTTTTCCAGAACGCCGGAAAAACGGAACGTTTCGCCCGTATGGTTTTTCAGACGCGGCAGCGCCGATTCCGGCAGACAGACTGTGGCGCGGATTTTGCTCTTCATTGAATACGAACCCGTAACCTCCGCAATCTCAAAAGTCGCTTTGACTGCGGGACCTTTGCCCAAGGCGAAGTCGGAACCGAAGGAATTCGCGGAACGCAGAACGCCGCTCCACTCCACGCGCGTTCCCTTTGCATCGGCAAAAATCTTCCGCTCCTTCTCACCGGGGAACGAAGAACCGAAGAGCTGAGAGGTGAACGCAGTCTGATCCAGCGGAACTGCCGCAGGTGCGGGTTCGGGAACTGCTTCCGGCTCCGGTGCGGATTCCGGTTCGGGAGACGGTTCGGATGCAACGGGGATTTCCTCTTTTTCTGCCTCAACAGATTTGGGTTCAGGCTCTACTTCCGGTTCCGGAACAGGTTCGGAAAACGGAGGAACGATCTTCGGTGTTTTGAGTTCAGGAACCGGTTCTGCATGCTCAACGTGTATCGGACCGGCAGGGGATGCAACAGAACTCTTCTCCCAGTTCTCGGCAAAGGAAATAATGAAACTGATCAGATGAACCAGAGAGTCCTCATCATTGCAGATTCCGGGAACGCGGATCACCACATACTGATCGGTAACGTCCAGATAACGGAAAAATCCAAGCGCGTTCTTCAGGATGTTCATTCTGACCGGCGTCAAAGCTTCGATCAAAGCTTTTTCGCTGGAAGCAGCGCATTGCAGACGGGGATTATCAATTCCGGACAGCTTATAGACGCGCTGTCCGGCGAAAATACCGCGCAGGACAGGTTCATCATCCAGCAGAATCCGCAATCCGGCTTTTCCCGGCGAGCGGAAGAGAACCGAAGCGACCGTGCGGCGTTCCCAGTCCTCTCCCTCCGGAATATACACATTCACCAGACGGTCATTGATGACGCCGCGCAGGCTTGGAAAGCGGCTGCCGTTCTCCGGTCGGATATATTCAAGATCGGTATTCTCGGCAATCCCCATCCACACACCCGGAGAGACATAAGAACCGGAAGCGGAGAACGTGAAAGATTTCTGTTCTGCGGAGCCGCCGTCAGACGGCGAACTCCGCACCGCAAGCATTTTTCCCAGAAAACGGAAAAAGGAGAGCACAACAATCATTGTTATCAGGATTGTCAGGAAACCCATTCTTTTTCCTCCGGGAGAACGGACTTACTTTCCTGCGGAGAGGAAGGAGAGTCCCGGAAGCTGGATATCCATGCCCTGCCAGTGATTCAGGAACTGAACCGCGGCAAGCAGAACCCAGACAATCAGGCAGATCAGCGCAACGCAGGAGGTCACGGTGAACAGCCAGTGCGCTTTCGGCGCGGGAGTTCCGGCAACATCATAATCCGGAAGTTTGAAATCGCTCTTTTCGTCTGCATCTTCCGCGATCTCTTCGGAGGACTCCTCTGCAGATTCTTCCGCAACTGGCTCCTCATCGGTGGAGAGTACAGCGGCCGGTTCTTCTTCGACCGCGGGCTCTTCCACGGCGGGAGCGGGAACAAGTTCATCGACCTTGTCGACTTCGGGCGCTTCTGCGGGTGCGGCGGGGACGACCGGGGATTTCAGTTTAACCGTGCCGGCGCCGGGCATTGCGACTCCGCCGATCTTGACGGTCTGAGCGGATTCCAGCGCATCTTCTTCCGCGGGCTGCGGCGGAACGAGCTTGACCGTGGCTGCGCCGGCAGTCGGCTTTGTGCCGAGACGGATGCTGGTCGTCGCAGTGCCGATCTTGATGCCCGTTGTCGAAGTGGAAACACCTGCGCCGTGCCCGATCTTCTGGGCGGGTTTTGCGCCGAGGTGAATGCTGGTCGTCGCAGTACCGATCTTGATGCCCGTTGTCGCGGTGCCGACTTTAGGAGCGGCTGCACCCTTCAGGGACGGGGCGGCATCCGCAACTGGCGGCTGAGCTCCGAGCGGAGAAGCCACGGCGGGACGCGCACCAACAGAGAGCGGAACAGATTTCGTGGAAATCGGGGTGGAGTGAGTGGACATCACTTTCGGAGCCGGGCGGTTCAGGCGGACCGTTGCAGTCAGATCGCTGTCATCAACAGCCGCTTTCGGGACGCTGGAAATGCCGGAAAGGGGAATGCCCTTTGTTGAAGTTTCCACTTTTTTCGGGGAAAGCACCTGGGTTGTTCCGCCGAGCGTCAGCTTTTTGCCGAACGGGGAATCGACCGGTTTTGCGGCAAGCGGCTTCAGTTTTTTGAGCGGAATTGCCTGAGTTTTTTCGAGGTCTTCCGCAGGAGCCTGCGGTTTCAGTGCGGCGCGGCTGACTTTAACCGTGCTGGTTCCAACGCCCTCGTTTTCGGGAGTTCCCGTCCCGACCGGGGTCAGTTTGATTGTCTTATGTCCGGTTCCGTCCGGCTTGATCTCTGCCATGATTCACCTCAAAAAGTTAGTCCGAATGTTCTTTTTTATACTTTCAGGACTGAATATAGCATAACCTTTTCCGTTCTGCAAATCAAAAAAAAGGCTTTTATGCATTTTTCCGTATTTTTCTTGATAAAAACTCTTTTTATGCTATTGTAATCCGCAGTAATGAGGAGGAAATCATGTCACTTGTTCGCGAAGAAATACTGAAATGCCCGAAATGCGGCGCGGAAAACCAGTTCCGCTTCTACGATTCCGTCAACGTATCGCTCGACCCGGAGCTTAAAGGAAAAGTGCTCGACGGCTCTCTCTTTAAAATGAAATGCACAAAGTGCGGATCGGAAACCGTCGTGCGCTACGACCTTCTCTATCATGACATGTCCGATACAACCCCGCTTCTCATTCAGTGCTGCCAGCAGAAAGAAGGCTGGGGAAAAATCAACGAACAGAATGAAAATGTCCGCAAGATCATGGCGGATATGAACCTTTCCAATGAATTTCCGCACCGTGTGGTCATCGGCTATACAGCACTCCTCGAAGCAATCCGCATCTTCGACGCCGGATATGACGACCGGGTGATGTTTGTGCTCAAAATGGTTTTCGCCGCCATACTCAAGCGCGATCATCAGGAGTGCAAAGGAATTCTCTTCTGCGGCAAAGACGACAAAGGCCAGCCCCTTTTCTCCGTCCTCGACGACGAATTCAAACCGAAGCTCTACAACCTCACGGAAGACATCTACAACAACATTTCGGAAAAGCTCCTCCCGCTTCTCCCGCCCGAATCGGAACAGCATATTCTCATCGACCATGATTACATGCTCCCTTACATCAACAAAATCCAGGTGTGAGGAAACATGAATATCTGTCTGTTCACCTCAACTTTCCTGCCTAAAACGGGCGGACTCGAAAATGTGGTAGACACACTCGCAAAAACCTTTATCCGGCTCGGACACAACGTCGTGGTTCTCGCGAAAACTCCGCGCGGGATGAAGGAAACGCCGAAGTTCGATTATCCCGTGTATTACTACAAGCGGAGCCGCTCCGAAGTCTGGTTCCTCGGCTCGCCGAAACGCGAACTGCTCCGTCTGCACAAGCAATACAAATTCGACATCATTCATGCGCACCAGATCTACCCGACCGGCTGGCTTGCAGTAAAATTTTCACAGAAATACGGAATCCCGGCGGTTCTCACCTCGCACGTCGGAGACGTTCACGACGGTTCCCGCTACCGCAGACACTGGCTCATCTCCCGCCGCATGATCTGGGCTATGCGGCACGCCGGCGCGGTGACCGGAGTCGGAAGCGGCATCTGCGAAACCATCGACAGCCTCCTCCCTTCCCCGAAGGCGCTCTATATTGAAAACGGCTGTGAAGGAATCGGCAATCCCATTCCATCCGCAGCTCTTCAGCAGAAACTGCAGGAACTGGGGCTTGACCGCGGATTCGACCTCACAGTCTGCCGCCTGCACCGGAACAAGGGACTCAACTATCTTGTCGACGCCTATGCCCTGATGAAGCAGCGCAACTTCAACGCACCGCCGCTCATCATGGCTGGAAGCGGACAGGAGGAAGAAGCGCTGAAACAGCAGATCACCGGACTCGGACTTTCCGACAAGATTCATCTGATCGGAAAAGTTGACAAGAACGACCGCAATTTTCTGCTCACCCGCTGCCGCTTCTTCCTCCAGCCTTCAGTTCTGGAAGGAATGCCGCTCACCATCCTCGAAAGTCTCGCCGCCGGCTGTCCGGTCATTGCGACCCGCATTCCCGGCATTGCGGAAGTTCTGCGCGACGGCTGGAACGGACGGCTCGTCAACCCCGCCTCGCCGGAGGAAATTGCCGACCTTTACCCGCAGCTGACCGATGAGAAACGCCGTGAATACGCCGGACACGCTCTCGAAATTCTGAAAACGCAGTCCTGGGAACGCATCGCGCAGAAATATCTGGCGCTTTTTGAAAAACTGATTTCAAAACAGGAGGCGGACAAATGACCGAGCCTTTTGCAAATCTTGACTTTGACCGCAAAAAACGCTGCGGCTTCCCCGAATTCATTTTCGGTGCGGGAAAAACGCCGGAACAGATTGCCGACATCATGAAACAGCTTCACAAAGCGGGAAAGCCCGTGCTGGCAACCCGGCTGAAGCCTGAAGCAATCCCCGTCATCCGCCGGGAAATCCCCGAAGCGGAAATTCATGAAAATGCAAAAACAGCACTGATGCGCGACTATGTTCAAAAACGTCCGGGAACCGTCGCCGTTGTCTGCGCCGGAACCTCCGACCTGCCCGTTGCGGAAGAAGCCTGCGATACGCTCGCAATCTGCGGAATCTCCGCCCGCCTCATTCCCGACGTCGGCGTTGCGGGCATCCACCGTCTGCTGAACCGCATTGAGGAAATCCGGAAAGCGGACGCCGTCATTGCCGTTGCCGGAATGGAAGGTGCGCTCCCGAGCGTCATTGCCGGACTCGTCGCCGCGCCCGTCATCGCAGTCCCGACCAGCGTCGGCTACGGGGCGTCGTTCGGCGGAGTAACCGCCCTGCTCGCCATGATCAACAGCTGCGCCTCCGGCGTAACCGTCGTCAATATCGATAACGGATTCGGCGCCGCCTGCGCGTGTGCAAGAATGCTGAATCGAATTCAAGTGACGGATTGACGGAGAAGTGACGGAACTGATGACGGATTATTTGTTCCGCCGCTGATAGAGCGTCCCGAAGCATCCGCCGTTCTTCTGCGGAGTTAATCCGATGACCATCAGAGACGACGGATTTTCTTTCATGAAGATTTCGCCGTTTCCGGATGATGGATCGAAATGTTCACCGGAAACGCTCTTCCATCCCATCGCCGTCAGCGACGCGCCGAGTGAAGAAAGCGTCTGCGGAACATCGAACTCTGATGAAAACGCCCCGTACACCGCGTCGCGCTTCGGGAACCGCATGGTCATCTGCGGTTTTGCTCCCGGCGGCAGAGGGAATTCAGAAGGCCAGTCCTTCGGTTTCAAATCCGATGCGGGAATATCCATGGAGAACGAGAGCACCGGATAAATTCCATGAACCGAAAGCAGAAGAATTCTGCGGCGAAGACCGTTCTTGAGTTTGATTTCTGCAAGCAGAGATTCTTTGTTTGCCGCGAAAACCGCATCCGGATGCATTTTCCGCAGATTCTGAAAACAGAGATCAAGCGGATTCTGGTTCATCGAAACGCCAAGTTCCAGAGACTGCCCGTTTACAATTACATTTTCAGTCCAGAGCGGTGAATTTCCCGCGACTTCATCCGGCACGATCGTTCCGTTTCCGGAAAACGGCCACAGGGAAAAAACTTCCGCACAAAGCACAAAGGGGAAGAGAAGAAGAATCAGCAGTCCAGCCCGGTTCATCGGCGCCCTCCGTCAATTTCCTCCGCGCTGAGCCATCTTGAAGGCGTTCGCCGCATTCTCCCAGCGGGCGACGATGGGCGCGAGAATAAAATCCTCCAGCTCCGCAGAGTAATCCAGATGAGTGTTGCAGAACGGACATGTCGCGAACGTCTCGATATCTGCGGGAATAAGCATTTCTCCGCATTTCGGGCAGACAAGGAAACGAGCCTCCGGCATAGCTTCCGGGTTCGGACGAGTAAAATGATATTTGGGGGGATTGATGTTTTTCATACCGGAAACATACCCCGTTTTTCCGAAAATTCAAATTGTTTTCAGAAAATTTTCCTGCACAAGCGCCCGGCAAGCCAAGAGACACAAAAACTCTCTCCGAGTACCGCAAACTCTTTTTCAACCAACAAAAAAGCCGATTGCGGACAACCTTTCCAGCTGTCGGCAATCGGCAAATACACACTCACCAGCGCGGCGGAGCATCATGATGTCTCGGCGGCGGGGGCGGCATCGGACGCGGCGCGGGTCGCGGCGGCGCATCATAACGTCCCGGCGGGGGCATCGGGCGCGGTGCGGGTCGCGGCGGCGGAGGCGGAGGCATGGGGCGCGGGGCGGGCGAGATCGGAAGAGCGTCGTGTAGGGAAAGAGTGTAGATCT
>URNX01000066.1 GCA_900549415.1 uncultured bacterium | reverse complement strand
TTTTTTTTTTTAATGATACGGCGACCACCGAGATCTACACTCTTTCCCTACACGACGCTCTTCCGATCTATATGCTCAATAAAATCGCCGGTGAGTGAATCCTGTGAGAATCGGGAACTGTCGCGCAACTGTGAACCGTGAAAACGGCAAGTCAGATCCTCAGGCGGTTTTGAACCATAAACCACTGAATTGTGCGCATGACACAAGAAGGAAGAAACAGAATGTCGAAGAAGACACTCCCCGTCTGTCGCCCGCAAGGCGTATCTAGCATCCAGAAATTCACCCTCATAGAGCTCCTCGTAGTAATTGCGATCATCGCAATCCTCGCCGGCATGCTCCTGCCCGCGCTGAACAGCGCGAGAGATAAAGCTCAGGCTATTTCTTGCGAGGCGAACTTAAAGCAAATAGGAACAGCAAACGTAACATATACTGCAGATAATGATGATTTTTACGCGCCCTATGCAGCATATTCTGGTCGCGATAAAAGAGCACCATATCCACATCCTGCTTGGTGGGGAGAAAAAACAGCCAAAACAGATACTCTGTTTAATGAAAGAGGGTATCTTTCGACCTATACTGGGAATAGTAAAAAAGTCTTAACATGCCCATCGGTAGTTTCTATTGTAACTTATGAGAAATCTTCTGATGGAGGAGGGTACGGATATAATGCAAACGGGGTCGGTGGCATCGGGTATCTGAAAAATACCGATAAAAGTACAACTGCAACATCAGATTATGGTTTGTCTGCAAAAACTTCCCAAATCAAACAATCTTCATCGTTGATTATGTTTGCTGATGCAGTAAATATTGGAGGAATGGGGACAACTAGTGTGCTTAAAGTAATTGACCGTATCTATGGTCCGGATTCGTATCACTACATGCACTTTCGCCACTCCTTAAAAACGAACATTGTGTGGACTGATGGACATGTGACTTCCCGCAGATCATCTTTCACTGCCGCAGGAGGTAAATATAACGTTAGTCTTTTAGGAAATACAGAAGTTGGCGGAATTGCTCCGGATGGCTCAGATATGCCGGATAAAGACCATAGCTTTTACGACCCAAAGGGACGTAAAGACCCCTTTGGAGCTGGGGAGTGAGTTGCAATGAAAAAGCTTTTCATAATTTTTCTTATTGCCCTTGTCGCGGGTTCAATTCAATTATATCGGGCGTGCACATACAAAGTTCCGAGCCGACAGGAAATAGCTCTTGATACGGAACAATATAAAGCAGAGAGCAAATTTGCGCAAGAAGTTCTTCGTTGCTATTACGAGAACCCGCGTCAATTTTCCAATTACTGGAGTGACCAAGGAGATGTATACAAAGATTCAATGAAAAATTTGGAGACTGTACAAATGTCATCTCCAGAAGTAAAACGCGTTTTTTGCTACAAAAATGCGCAACAGAAAATCTTTGTTGAGTTGGTTGAACCTGGTAAACAGCCTCTTGTTGTTTGTTTGTGGAGTGCCAATGGGAAATGCCGGTTAATTGACATATTTCCTGCGATAGAGAAAAAGTAAATTTCTCATTCATGAAGTTGCATACGAAAATCAGATTTTTGCTATGCGATTCTATTGCGGATAAGCTTGTGTCTTGCAGAACAAACAGAAGAATGCGTCTATTAAAAGTTTTCCTTCTGTAAAAACAAGTCTGGCTATTTTCTGACAGACGTACGGGCGCTGTAATCCAACCGTTCTCAGATATGTTGTTTAGACTCTGCTGAAAATAATCGGCGGAGTCTATTTCCCTGTCCGCATTTTCCTGCGCCTTCCCTCTGCGGTCCTTATCGGCCTCCTGCGGGCAATTCTTGTGTTTGTCGTTCAACAGAGATATACGCCCTCCAAAAGTATTAACAGTATATTTCTGTTCTCACGTTTTTTGTCCGCAGGGGTCCGTTCAGGGCCGCAGGGGGCGTTTTAGTTCATCTCAGGAATGGCGGAGCCAGACTTCACAAGTTGCCTTCTGCCAAAAAAACGTCAATTCCGGCGAATCCGGCTTGATATTTCCGAAAGCGGATGTATTTTTCCTGAATACATCAAATCAAAAAGGATTGCGCAAATGAAAATACTGCTGCTCGGTGACTCCATCCGCATGGGATATGGAGAACACGTCGCGAAACTTATGGAAGGAAAAGCTCAAGTTTTCTATCCCAGAGACAACGGACGGTTTCTGCAATACACGCTCCGCGAACTCCAGGACTGGAAGTGGAACCTTCATCTGCAGGACGGCGTCGACGTCGTGCACTGGAACAACGGACTCTGGGACGTCGGACATCTCGGCGCGGGTTCCGGCGCAACCGGAGAGGCCGAGGCCGCAACCGTTCAGCCGACCATTCATGCCGGACATTATGAATACGAAAAAGACAATCTGACGCCGCCCGCAATGTATGAATATATGCTCGGACGGGTTCATCAGCGCATCCGCAATCTCTTCCCGGCGGCAAAAATCATCTTCGCGTACACCACGCCCGTGCTCGAAGATCAGGCGCCCGATTTCCTCTACCGCTCCAATGCGGAAATCCGCGAATACAACGCCATCGCACGCAGGGTTCTCGAACCGGAAGGCGTCGTTTTCAACGATCTCTACACCTTCGCGGAAGAACGCCTCAAGAAACTCCATCGCGACTGGGTTCACTTCAATGAGGAAGGTTCACACCTCATCGCGCAGGAGATTATGGACTTTATTCTCAATCTGACAAAATAAAAATCATCCGCCGGGGACTCCGCGGTTCCCGGCTCATTTTCCAAGCTGAAGCAAATCTTCAAACAGCGAATCCGCGGTAACCGTCTCTCCACGGAAGCGCAGACAGCGGACCCAGTCCCGCTCCAGCGAAACCGTGATCAGCTCCGCCCGTTCCGCAAGTTCCAGAAAATACGATGGGTCGTGCGGATGAAGCGCACGCGCACAGAGAAAATTATCCAGATCGATATCCAGAATCAGCGGATCCGGAATCTCCGGAATTCCGCGCCGCAGATACCCCGTTTCCAAAACCTGTTCCGCCGCGGAAAGCGCACGCGGGGAACCGTTCAGAATTTCCTGCGTTTCCGGCCAGACGGAATCGCAATGAACCGACATGGCGGAATGCGCGCACGGCGTGAAGTCCTCGTGCGAAAGGATGCGCGCGGAGACGAGAACGCCCGCACGGAGCGCCCAGTCGATATGTTCGTCATGGCGCAGCAGGGCGAGAGCGGAAAGAACATTTTCCTCTGACTGGAAATCAAAGGGTTCCTTGACGGCGGAGCGTCCGAAGGCGGGGAGAACGTCGGTGTGGTGATCGAGCGTGACAGCGTGATACCGGCGTCCGGTGCGGCGGGCAAGACGGGTCCACGGGATCAGAACATGGTGATGCTGTTCCACGAGCGCAAGAGGCGTCCCGCGGAACAGGGTTTCTCGCAGGATCATTCTTCGTCGAAGTTGTCAAATCCGCGGCGCGGGCGGCGCTCGGAGCGGCGTCCGGCGGGGACGTATCCGCGTTCGCGCTGTTCGCGTTTGCGGCGGTCGTCGTAATGTCCTTTGACGGGGTGCATGGGGGCGCGGCGGAGGTTGGCTCCGAAGCGCAGAACTTCAGGATCGTCCTCCTCGAGCATGAGGATCCGTGCGATGTCGCGGCGGGTCATGAACCGCCATTCGCCGGGCTTAAGCATTCCGCGGCGGAGGTCGCCGATCGCCATGCGTTCAAGACGTTTTGTGTGATTGCCGAGCGCTTCGACCATGCGGCGGATTTCGCGGTTTTTGCCTTCAGCGAGGACGATCATGAACTTGCGTTCGCCGGTCTGCCAGACCTCTTCGGCGCTGAGTGTTTCGCCGTCGTCCTCAATGCCGTCGACCATCTGCTGGAGCTCGTCGTCGGTGAAGGAGTGTTCGGCGGAAAGCGCATAGGTTTTGACGATTCCGCTGCCGGGGTGCGTCAGGCGGTTTGCGAATTCGCCGTCATTTGTGAAGATGATGAGCCCTTCGCTGTCCTTGTCGAGCCGTCCGGCGGAGAAGAGGCGGACGGGCTTGCGGAGAGTGATGAGGTCAATCGCTTTTTTCTTTGCGTGGGGATCGTCGTTGGTGCAGACGTACCCGCGCGGCTTGTTGAGCATGATGTAGACGTGCTCGGGAGCCGCGTCGAGCGAGGATCCGGAGACGCGGATCTTGTCCGACGGCGAAACGAGAGTCGCGGGGTTGGTTTCGACCTTCCCGTTGACGGTCACTTCGCCGTTCTTGATGAGCTCGGCGGCTTTGCGTCTGGACGCGGCGCCCGCGGTGGCGAGACGCTTGGTCAGATTCATTGTGTTCTTATCCTGCTGTTCCATAACAAAACCGCCTTCCGGTTATCAGACGTTGATGGCGTCCATTTTGACATTTTCATAGCTTGCGAGACGCGCTTTGAGCGGCTCGAAGACGTTCTTGAGGAAGTCGTCGACCTGCTGCGGAGCGCGTCCGACGAACTGCGACGGAGCGAGAATCTCGTGGAATTTCGGCGAGACTTTTGCGAACAGCGGATCGGCGGCGAGACGTTCGATGAGGTCGTTGGAAGCGCCCTCGGCCTTGACGCGGCGTCCGGCGTCCATCGAGTGCTGACGGATTGCTTCGTGGAGTTCCTGACGGTTTCCGCCTGCGCTGACGGCGGCCATGAGGATGTTTTCGGTTGCCATGAAGGGGAGTTCCGCCATGACGTGCTTTTCGATGACCTTCGGCCAGACCTGCATTCCGTTCGCTACATTTGCGACGAGGGAGAGGATGATGTCTGCCGCGAGGAAGGATTCGGGCAGGGAGAGCCGGCGGTTCGCGGAGTCGTCGAGCGTGCGTTCAAACCACTGCACAGAGTGAGTTTGTGCGGCGTTGAGCGGCAGGTTCATGAGGTAGCGGGAGAGCGCACAGATGCGTTCGGAGCGCATGGGGTTGCGCTTGTACGCCATTGCGCTGGAGCCGACCTGGTGTTTCTCGAACGGCTCTTCGATTTCCTTGAGGTTTGCGAGCAGACGGATGTCTCCGGCGAATTTGTATGCGGACTGCGCGATTCCGGAGAGCGCGGAGAGCACGAAGTAGTCGATCTTGCGTGAATAGGTCTGACCGGAGAGCGCGACGGTTTTGTTGAAGCCCATTTTTTCGGCAACGAGGCGGTCGAGCTGGCGGATTTTCTCATGGTCGCCGTGGAAGAGTTCCATGAAGCTGGCCTGCGTTCCGGTGGTTCCCTTGACGCCGCGCATGGGGATGCGTTCGATCTCCTCTTCGATCCGCTCGATGTCGAATGTGAAGTCCTGGAGGTAGAGCGCGAAGCGTTTGCCGACGGTTGTGAGCTGCGCGGGCTGATAGTGAGTGAAGCCGAGAGTCGGCATGTTTTTGTATTTTTCAGCGTTTGCGGCGAGGATTTCGGCGACTTTGAGGAGTTTGCCGAGGATGAGTTTGAGACCGTCGCGCATCTGAATGATTTCGGTGTTGTCGGTGACGAAACAGCTGGTTGCGCCGAGGTGGATGATGGGCATTGCCGCAGGGCACTGTGCGCCGAAGACATGGATATGACTCATGACGTCATGGCGGAGTTCGGCTTCTTTTTTTGCGACGGCTTCGAAGTCGATGTCATCGAGATGAGCCTTCATCTGGTCGATCTGTTCCTGGGAGATATTGAGTCCGAGCTGTTTTTCGGATTCTGCGAGAGCGAGCCAAAGTCTTCTCCAGGTGGAGTGTTTGCGTTGTGGTGACCAGTTGTAGCTCATTTCCGCGCCGGCATAGCGGTCGGTGAGCGGGCTTTTGTAAGTGTTGTAGCCGTCCATGAGAGAATCTCCTCCGATTGTTTGATTTCAGCAAGCGGAAATATAGCACGCGGTTGGTGAAATTTCAATTCGGGAACGCGTGAATGTCGCAAGGTTGGCGCATTGTAAAGTTAAAAGCACGCCGATAAGAGAGAAAAGTGCATTTAGTCTTACAAAATGATACAGGTGCGATTAGTCTTACAAATTTCAAGCACGAAACAATGCTGACGCCTGGCGTAACGTTACTCATTGAAAGTTTGTAAGAGTAAACGCACGTCCCCCCTCCCGGGAGTCTGCGTAACGAATTTTCTGTAAAATCGCAAAGGGTTCCAGAGCGAGGAGGCTCTTGAATTGACAAAAAAAATGTGATAAGTTCTCCGAACTGCTTTATTAACCTTCCCTGAAAACAAAACAAAACGAGAGGACTTATCACAATGGAAGAATTTAGCATGCCTCAGTCGATTTTGCAAATCGTTTCTGAAAAAGGTTTTGACGGTCTGCGAGAAATCATGCAGATGCTTTTCAACGAAGCAATGAAAATGGAACGTGAGAACTATCTCCACGCAAGTCCGTATCAGCGTACGGATTTGCGAACTGACCACGCCAACGGGTTCAAACCGCGTACCGTCAATACGCTTCAAGGCGAGATTCAACTGGCCATCCCGCAAACACGAAATAGCGGTAGCGACAATCCTGTTGGTTTGAAAGCTGCCCGAATGAGCATATTTCCGTCTGTTCCGTGGCAGAGATGCCAGTTTCATCTTCAGCAGAATGCCACTGCGCATATCCCCAGGAAAAGTATGCAGCAGGAGGTACACAACGACATTCGTGACGTGTTCAATATGCCGACACGGTCCGATGCTGAAATCCAGCTGAAAAAGCTGATTGAAAAGTACGGGAAAACGGCCCCGGATCTGTCAAGCTGGCTTGAGAACGAACTGCCGGAAGGCTTTACAGTATTCAATGTGGAACCGGATTCATTGAATGCGCGTCGGAAGCTCCGGACAACAAATATGGTGGAATTTCAAAACAAGGAGTTGAAAAAACGGACAAGGTGTATTAGAGTATTCCCCAACAAGGAATCTTTGCTCAGGATCGCCACAGCGCTCCTGATCGAACTGGACGAAAAGTGGCTTGCCAATGGGAAGGTCTATCTGAAAGGTCGACGCCAGGGATTCGGAAAATTTACAGAAAAAACGTTACGTAGCCTAATAATCAATCATGGAAACAGGCTTTTTCAAGCCTCTATCCCATCAAATGTGCGCAATTTCTCGAACGTTATCTTTCAAGCCTCTATCCTATCAAATGTGCGCAATTTCTCGGACGTTATCGTGTAAATTAACAAAAGAACAATAGTCATCAGCAACAGATGTACGCAAAAATTCGGGCACTCTCCACAATCGCTAATTCACAAAAATACTCTCACAGTAAAAATGCAACGATTCATTTTCATATTCACAAAACTCCCAAGATATATTTTCAAGTTGATGGCGAGAAATTTCATGAATATCAATATAATTACCAAGCCTACAAGCTTCATAACTAAAATCATCTGAGACACGCAACCCGCTAACATTAAAAAATGTAATGCATAAATCTCCATCAAATCGCACTTTTATATCCAATGTCGCATCCTTGTTATTCAAAAAAATACAAAATTCACGCAACTGTATATACGGTAATGGCAGGAAACATTTCAATTCCGCTTCTGTAAAAATCTGCTTTCTGTGTATCATTTTATTTCATATCCCTTCGGGTATGTTTGATTATACTCATACTTATGAGTGTGAGGGTTTGTATGATTTTCCGGATAGCCATGATTAGAGTAATCAACTCTTTCAACCTGTCTACCATAATCATCATATTTAACATGTGATTTTTCAAGTGTTCTAGCTCTATGATTATACTTTGTATGCAAAATTTCATTCGTTCCAGGGGTTACTTGCTTGGGTGCATTTTTATGCCATGCTTCATCTGGTAAAAGATTTGAACTTGTCGATCTTGTTGCTTTTCCGACAGGAGCGGTTGTCTTTAATATCCCCGCTGCAGACATTAAAATATTTGCGCCACGCAAGAAATCTGGCGACATAGCCGCCCCCTTGTCTAACCAATCTCCATCGTTATTATAAATGGCATCTGCGATATCCCTGCCAAAATTTAGTGTATCTAACGTACTGCTTAATAATTCTGCGCCCAAATATATACCGAAATTAGCATAATAATCATCTCCAGCTAAATCATCAGCAAGGTTATTCACTCGAGTTTGTAGATATAATGCTAATTTTTCATTCCATGTAAGGTTCGCACAGCGAGAGCAATACTCCTGTCCTAAATCGTCCCACCCGTACAGCGGATTGTTTCCGATCATTCCGTAGAGGTTATACCCACCTTGTTCTTCTATGGGAGCTCGAGAAATCTATCAACCAAGTTCGGGATTGTAGTAACGGTAGTTGTAGTAAACAAGCCCCGTTTCTTCATCGCAGTATTCGCTTGAGAAACGGAATGGATTGCTTGCTGCATAAGCGCCAGTTGTTTTTGTCAAAGAACCGAACGGAGAATATTCGTAATGAGCTGCGACTTCTCCATCTCCATCGAACCGCTTCGCCTGTCTGCCTTTTATGATGTTATCAAATCAGCACCGAGCCGCCATTGGGTCATACGATAATTTATCATTCTTCAACTGTTTTTCAAGTCTCTATACATCAAAATCTGAGCAATTTGCGCGTTGTAAAGTTAAAAGCTCGCCGATAAGAGAGAAAAGTGCATTTAGTCTTACAAAATGATACAAGTGCGATTAGTCTTGCAAAACTGGATGATATGGCATAGTAAGAAGAGATGGCCCCCCTCCCAGGAGGGGGGAAAGTGAATTTAGTCTTACAAATTTTTAGGAGGTCTGTAATGGCTGCAAGGAACTGAAGCCGTGCTCGAAGCGGAAGTATTTTTACAGTGCGTTGAATACGATGGAGGAATATCGCACCGTATTGGTTGAATCCAGACATCGATTCCTTTGAACGGAATTTCGGCCTGGATTTGTTTCGTGAATTATTTCCCGTGATCTTGACGGACAATGGTTCCGAGTTTTCCAGCCCTATGGCCATTGAGTTCAGTCCCGTGACCAAAGAACGCCGGACATGGGGCTTTTACAATGAGTAACGTTACGCCAGGCGTCAGTATTGTTTCGTGCTTGAAATTTGTAAGACTAAACGCACTTTTTGTAACAGTAAACACTCCAAAATGATGTCCCCGACTCCTCCCCAAAAGTGTTTGTAAGACTAAACGCACTTCACCTCTGCTCAATTTTTCAAAAAGTGCATTTACTTTTGCTATTCACCGATGTAGAACACGCGTTCTAGAAAGAGGAGAGACTTTTTAACCGTGAACTGGACCGGCAGATGCAGGAACAGTGGGAATTGCAGGAAGCAGTCCGGATCGGCGATGAAATCAAGAATATTCTTGAAGAACCTGGAATTTGTTTTGGCAGAGTTGGCTTGATCTTGCAATTCGTAAAATTGTGGTTATATTAAAATATAAACGTAAACTTAAGGATAGAGGTATCGTATGAGTATTCCCGGATTTCAGGATTTTTTACTGCCATTGCTTGAATTTTGTGGAGATGGAAGAGAACACTCGCTTCAGGATGCTGCAGAATATTGTTTTGCTAAACTGAATGTCCCTGTGGAGGAGCGCAATATAAAATCGGAAAAGGGAACCCGCATAGCGAAGAATCGTGTCGGGTGGGCAAAAACATATTTGGCGCAAGCAAAAATGCTGGAGTCGGTGAAGCGAGGCGTTTTTGTCATAACTGGACGCGGATTGGCTTATCTGAAAAAGAATCCGGCTGGATTGAAAGTGGAAGATCTAAAGCAATACAAGGAATTCCTTGCGTTTTTTGAACCTGCAGAGAAAAGTCTTTCCGGTAAATCAAAAACAAAGGAGCCGGAGGAATGTTTTGCAGTAAAAACTCCCGAAGAGCGCATTGAGGAGGCTATGGCGGAACTCAAAAGCGCTCTTGCAGCAGCTTTGATGGAGCAGATAAAAAAATCCGGAGCGAAATTTTTTGAAAAAACAGTTGTTCGACTGATTGCGAAAATGGGATATGGGGAAGGACAGCAGACCCCATATTCTCATGACGGCGGAATTGACGGAATCATCAACCAGGATAAACTGGGGCTGGATGCCATTTATCTTCAGGCAAAAATGTGGGAAGGCAATGTCGGGAAGCCGCAATTGCAAAGTTTTGCCGGAGCTCTGGAGGAAAACAAGGCTTCAAAAGGTATTTTTATCACTTCGGGCGATTTCGCAAAAGGGGCGAAGGAATATATCGAAAAAATTTCAAAGAAAATTGTTTTGATTAATGGTGAAAAATTAGTGGAGCTGATGATGCGGTATAACGTCGGCGTTTCCGTTGATGAAGAAAAAACGTACCAGATCAAGACGATTGATTCGGATTTTTTCAGTCCTGAAGAATGATTTTAAAGCGTTGGCGCGGAGTCCCTTGGCAAAAAGGGGGAGATCGTTCCGGTGGGGGAAACAGGAAAGATTTTGCCTGAATACAAAAAAACTCCGCAGCAAAAGGGGAGATTGTGCGGAGTTTTTTCCGGTGTAACCGAAAAAGCGTCAGTGATCCGTATCCACAGGGAAAACAGGAGCGGGTGTGACTGCCGGCGCAACAGGCGCAGGGGCCGGCGCAGGCTGCTGGATGACTACCGGAACCGGATTTGCATCACGATATTCCAGAGCATTCATGTAGACGCGTGCTTTGTCGCGCTCGGAAAGAGTTCCCCAGACGCGAAGCATCGCAATCGTGATCGGATCGTTCGTGTCGCGGGCCGTGCAGTCTGCAACGGAGCAGGTCTGTTCGGGGGCGGACGTCAGATTGACGATCGCTCTTCTGTTACGCGGACTGATTTTTCCGCCTTTGTTCCAGTTCGTCAGCGTGTTCTGGGTCACCCCGAGCTGACGTGACACCTGAGTCCAGGAGAGATGATTCTCTTCCATGTAGTTTCTCAGGAGGTCGATGAGATTCTTGTCGTTCATTTTTTTTTGCCCTCCATAAAATGGGATAGCAATGTAACACACAAACGCTTATAAGTCAAGAGCCTGTTTTCCGTTTTGTTCATTTTTTTTGAAAAAATATCATCTTTTCGATCAAATAACAAAAGGAAAAGGCGCTTTTCTCGGGCGCTTGTGGGAAACACGCGCAATCCTATTGGCTTTATATAGAGAGGAGACAGCGTATTCCAGCGTTTTGTTCGATGATTTTTTCAGGGAAATGAAAAATATTCTAACTTTTTTATTCGCGTGTTTCGAGCGTAAAACAAGTGACAGTTTATTACTTTTTTGCAATGTTGGTGATTTGTTTTATAAATTTTAAATCGGTTCATGGAAAAGTTTTCACGGGCGGTTAAAACTGAAACAGCCGCTCCAACTGCCGGAGAGTCAGGCAGTTGCGTCTCCGGTTGTTCCGATTCCGCGATAATTTTTTAAAATCCGCTTTTCATTTGCGGAAAGCATGATATATTATCATCGGAAATCTATCAACACAACTAAACCAAGGTGTATTATGACGACTCCAAAGTACAAGAGTCCCGCACGCATTCCGCTGAAAAAACGGGACTGGATCGAAGGGGAGCTGACTCATGCTCCCATCTGGTGTTCCGTCGACCTGCGCGACGGCAATCAAGCACTCCCCATGCCCATGAATCCCGCAAAAAAGCTTGAATATTTCAAACTTCTTACCGATATCGGATTCAAGGAAATCGAAGTCGCTTTCCCCTCCGCATCACAGGATGATTTCGAGTTCACCCGTGAGCTGATCGAGCGCAACCTCATTCCCGGCGACGTCCGCATCAGCGTTCTGACCCAGATGCGCGAATCCCTGATCCGCCGCACCGTCGAATCCCTCAAGGGAGTTCACTCCGCCGTGCTTCATGCGTACATCGCAACATCCGATCTGCACGGACAGATTGTCTTCGGCAAATCGCGCGAGGACATCAAGCGCATGGCGGTCGAGGGAACCAAGCTCATCCGCCGCCTTGTGGAAGAGGCCGGAATGAAGGATGTGATCGGCTATGAATTCTCTCCCGAGGAGTTCACGGACAGCGATATCGACTTTGTCGTCGATCTCTGCATCGCGGTCAAAGAGGCGTGGGGCAAGTCTGAAAAACGCGACTTCATCCTCAATCTTCCCGCGACGGTTGAACGCCGTCCGCCGTGGCACTACGCGGATATGATCGCCTATTTCATTCAGCATTATCCGTATCTGGACGAAACCACGGTCAGCGTGCATTCGCACAACGACCAGGGCTGCGCCGTCGCCGCGACCGAGATGACTCTGCTTGCGGGCGCGGAACGCGTGGAAGGCACTCTGTTCGGACACGGCGAGCGCACAGGCAATGTGGACATTGTGACGCTTGCGCTGAATCTGAAGGCTCTCGGTATTGAGCCGAATCTGGATTTCTCCAATCTGCCGAAAATCGCGAAGGCGGTGGAGGAGGCGAGCGGAATCGAGGTGCATCAGCGTCATCCGTATGCGGGACAGCTGGTGTTCACGGCGTTCTCCGGTTCGCATCAGGACGCCATCCGCAAGGGATTCGAGAAGCGCGAAGAGGCGCAGAAGCTTTTCGGCGTGGGCTGGAAGATGCCGTATCTGCATATCGATCCGGCGGACGTCGGGCGTTCCTACGAGAAACTCATCCGCATCAACAGCCAGTCGGGCAAGGGCGGAATCGTCTATGTGCTTGAACACGACTACGGGCTGCATCCACCGAAAAACATGCATCCGCAGATCGGCGAGGCGGTTCAGCATTACACCGATCAGAAGGGCGACGAGATTGACGCTTCCGAGCTCATCAAGGTGTTCCGCGAGGCGTTTATCGACGTGACGGGACCGCTGAAACTGGTTCGCTACACGCGTGTCCCGACCGACGAGGCGGGAGAGAACCCGACGGTCAAGGTGCGTCTGGTTCTTGGCGTCAACGGAAAGGATATGGAGATCGAGGGTGCCGGAAACGGACCTCTTTCGGCGACGGTTCATGCGATCCGCAATGTCGCCGGACTTTATGATTTCGTGCTGGAAGACTTCTCGGAACGCACGCTCGGCGGCACCGCTGATGCGAAGGCGATCGCGTATGTCGGAATCCGCCGCAAACGTGACAACGCACTGTTCTACGGTGCCGGTGAGCACTCCAACATCGACCAGGCGGCGGTTCAGGCGCTCGTCACGGCGATTAACAAGGCAATGAACGACGACGGAAAAGTCAACGGCTGAAAATGAAGAAGCACAGCACCATCCTTATTATTCTGACGGTGATCGTTCTCGTTCATGCGGTGATTCTGTTCTCCTGCATGTATTCCGAGGCGGGAGCCATTCCGGAATCTGAAGTGAAGGGACCCTCCATTCCGTCGAAGAGCGCGGCGGACAATGCGGACGGCACGGACGCGGACAAGCTTCCGGTCATCAATCCCATCACTCTGGATATGCCGCCGTCCCAGGCGGTTGAGGCTGTGCAGGATCCGGTTCCGCCTCCGGCAATCCCGTACGATCCGCATTTCGGCGAGCCGTTTGACTACCGTTATGCGGTGCAGGGGAATATCCCGGTGCTTCCGGGCAGCGCCAGCGCATCGTCGGGAATCCTTGTGGATCTGAATACGCGGAATGTGCTCTGGGCAAAAAATGCGCGGAACGCCTATCCGATTGCCTCCATGACGAAAATCATGACGTGTCTGCTTGCCTACGAGGATATTCTTGCGGGGAAATATACGCTGGATACACAGGTGAAAGTCACCGCGGCGGCGTCGCGGATCGGCGGAAGCCAGGTGTATCTGGATCCGCGCGAGACGTTCAAGCTCGGAGATCTGATGAAGGCGACGTCGATCAAGAGCGCGAATGATGCGGCGTATCTGATAGCGGAATTCATCGGCGGCGGCAAGGTTCAAACGTTTGTCAACCGCATGAACGCCCGCGCCCGCGAACTCAAAATGGTGAATACGCGCTTCTGCAACCCGAACGGGCTGCCGGGCAAGACTGCGAAGCAGGACAATGTGTCGAGTCCGGAGGGAATGGCGCGTCTCGCGGAGGCGACGCTTCGCCACAAACAGCTGATGGACTGGGCGTCGACCCGTCTGGACACCTTCCGCGAGAAGGGGCAGAAGGGTTATATGATGATCAAGAACCACAACTATCTTCTTCCAGGGTCTTCGGAAGCCGCGGCGGGAGTGGATGGGCTGAAAACCGGGTTCATCAACCGTTCGGGGTTCTGCCTGACCGCGACCTGTCTGCGCGACGGACGGCGTCTGGTTGCGGTTGTCACGGGGTATCCGCACCGCCGCGACCGCGATATGTTCGTGCGCCGGCTTCTCGACTGGGGCTATGCCCGCGCCGCGGATCCGGCGGCGGCACTGAAGCGGGACCGCACGCTTCCTGCAGCGAAACCGCAGCCGAAAAAGACACCTCTGCAGAAGAAAGCCGTTCAGAAAAAACAGCAGAAGAGTTCGCCTCAGAAAAAACAGGTGCAGAAGAAGGCTCCGGCAAAGCAGGTACAGCCGAAGAAGCGGAAAAAATCGAATTAAAAGACTCGGGGAACAGGAGTCTTTTTTCTGATTTTCGGAGTTTTTCTTCA
>URNX01000065.1 GCA_900549415.1 uncultured bacterium | reverse complement strand
AGAAGACGGCATACGAGATTCCGAAACGTGACTGGAGTTCAGACGTGTGCTCTTCCGATCTGAAAAGACTTCACATGTCCGCAAATTAATCCTGGAGAATATTACAATCTCCCTAGTGGATTTAGGAACACAGGAACAACTCCAGAAAGATAATTCCGTCATAAATGGTTCTGGAATTCCATAGAGCATATATTTACGCATCACAGGCAACGCATACTGGCAGAAACAAGAATCGGTCAACAGCTTAGCTGCCCGGTCATGATACCGCGCCTGCAACTCGTTCCATAAAACTTTATCGGAATTACGCTTGTAATGCACGGGTCTAAGCAAACCTGTTTTCAACCAGTTTTCCTGAACATCCCGTGCAATGACCGTATCGAAATCTGTTTCGACTTGAGGAGAAGCAACTAACTCAATATTTCTGAGTCTGCACCTGTGCTGCAGACTGTTTACACAGAATCTTTCGACCTCATCAAGTTCACTTTCCCTTACAGGCATGAAAGAAAAACCGCTAATAGCACCTTTTGTTTTCAAATGCTCTGCGAACCGGCGAACAACATCAACAGATTGCCCCGCATAATAGTCCCCTTCTGGGAAAGCCAGTAAATATATTCCAGTCCGCTGAGTTTTATTCGGATAAAGATCTGCAATGGTTGAACGCCCTGAAACATCTCTCAATTTAGGGAACCCCAATTGCATATATTCCCGATGCTTCATATAAAAATCAGTCCATTCCCAGCAGGACTTCGTCGAGCCTGCCGTAAGCGCCGACGGCTTTGAGGATGCGGAGGTGCGGCATGATGAAGCCGACTTCATAAAGATTGTGCGAATCCGTACCGAGCGAAAGCTTCACTCCGTGTTTCAGGCAGAGCGCAAAAAACTCCGGATTCGGACGGTATCCCGCATGACAGTTGATCTCCGCCGCAACATTGTAACGTTTCAGGAGCTCAACCGTGGGGAGATACAAATCCTCCGGCTCCGTCATGCCGCAGCCTTTCGTGAAAATACGATACGGATGCGCCAGAATCTGAACGCCGGAACGCAGGAGAGCTTCCACTTTCTCGAGAAACTCCCGCTTCAATGCGGCAACGTCGTCTTTCCGGAAAAGGTGATGCACGGAACCGACCCTAACCTGCGCAAACGCGGCGTCTTCCGGCAGAAGCGCGGGAACTCCTTCCGGGTCTATGTCAACCTCGAAACCATAGGAAAATGAGCCGTCGCAATGCTGTGCGATGAGATCGCGGTACATCGGCATGCGGTTCTGCACAGGCGCCCCCTCCGGAGTGCCGCGCGTGCGCATCGTGTAGCGTCCGGCCCAGTAATCATCATTCATGAAATAGAGCTGTCCGGAGTGTTCCGCAAAGTTGAGTTTGCGGATTCCAGCCGCCTTCGCAAGGCGCAGGGCGGAGGGAATCGTCATGTTTTCCGAACAGTAGGCAAGGTTCGTGTGAAGGTGAAAATCCGTGAGACGGTTTCGCCATTCGGAAGGAACGGCAAGTGAATGAATGTGTCTGTTTTCAATCCGGCCGTGATTCAGCTCCGCGGTCAGGAACCGGTATTCCGGCGCGGTCATTTCCGGCAGATCGCCGAGAAGAGAGAGAAACGCGGAAACGGACAGACCGTCCAGCGTTTCGTTTGCGGGATCCGGCAGAATCCGATAGAAATCCGCCGGATCGTTTTCGCCCCGCATCCAGAGAACGCGGATTGAAAGCTTGCGCCGTTTGATCGACGCATTCAGAATATCAATGAAATCCAGTTTTTCCGAGGGAGAAGCACAGAGACCGCCGGTCACGATGAACGTATCGGCATCCAGATATGCCGCTTCGTGGATCGCGCGGAGCAGGAAGAATTCGCCGAGACCTCCTTCCCTGCGTCTCAGCCCGGAAACAACTGCAATCTTCATTCGTTCAGCGCGTCCAGAGTCGCCTTGAGAATTGCGCGGTTCTTGTCGGAGATCGGACAGAGCGGGAGGCGGTATTCCTCTTCAATCATGCCCATCATCGCCATAGCCGCCTTCACCGGAATCGGGTTGGACTCGATGAAGAGGTGCTTGAACAGATTGTAGAACTTGCGGTGGAGCTTGAGACCTTCGGCGAAATTGCCGGCGGCGCAGAAGTCAACCATCTTCTTGAGTTCGCCCGGGTAGATGTTCGAAGCAACGGAGATCACGCCTTTCGCGCCGACGGACATCATCGGAACGGTGAGACTGTCATCGCCGGACATGATGGTGATGTCGCAGAGGTTCAGGATTTCGGAGACGCGCTCAACGGAGCCGCCGGCTTCCTTCACCGCGACGATGTTCGGGTTGGAAGCGAGACGCGCAACCGTATCCGCCGCGATCGGAATGCCCGTTCTGCCGGGGACGTTGTAGAGAACGACCGGAAGACCGCAGTCGTCGGCGATTTTGCTGAAGTGACGGTAAAGTCCTTCCTGAGTCGGCTTGTTGTAGTACGGGGTGACCTGGAGGCAGGAATCCGCGCCCATGGCTTTCGCTTTTTTGGTCAGACGGATTGCTTCTTCCGTGCAGTTCGCGCCGGTTCCCGCCATGATTTTACAGCGGCCGTTCGCGTATTCAATGACCTTTTCGATCACTTCGAGATGCTCGTCGACGCTGAGAGTCGGAGATTCGCCGGTGGTGCCGGTAGGCAGAATGCCGTCAACTCCGCCCTGAATCTGCGCTTCGACCACTTCCTTGAGTTTGCCGTAATCCACGGCTCCATGCGAGAAGGGGGTGATCAGTGCGGTGTAAAGTCCTTGGATGCTCATTCGTTTTCTCCAAATTATGTTAAGTTTGTTATTTCCAGCTCCATGTCCCAGTAAAGACCGCGCGGGCGGGTCCCGAAAGGAACATCTCTTTTAAAATATTCCCATTTGCGGTTAATTCAATAGTGAGAACGTCTCCGCCCGCACAAAAAATGCGTTTTTTTTCATTCCCGCCATATTTCCACAGCAGGAAAGCCCCGACTGCGGCAGCTCCGGTTCCGCATGCGAGAGTTTCCGCCTCCACGCCGCGCTCGTAAGTCCGCACCCGCGCCGCATCCGCGCCGTCGGGAAGAATGAAATCCACATTCGCCCCTTCCGGAGCCAGTTCAGCGGCAAAACGGATGGCGCGTCCGGCACAGTCAATATCCAGATCGCGAAAACCTTCCGCCGTCAGCGGAATCACCGCATGAGGCACGCCGGTCGAAGTCAGATACACCGGGTATCCGCAGACGGTCAGTTCACGAAACGGCGTCGCTGCCGGCATCTGAATCCGGATCTGCTCCGGCTCCAGGCGCCAGGCTTCGAGACGCCCCGCATCGGTGTGAAACACGGCGTGCGAATCCGCGAAGCCGTTGAGCGCGGCGAATTCCATGCAGCAGCGCAAGCCGTTTCCACACATCTCCGCACGGGAACCGTCCGAATTGAAGTAGGTCATCTTCACCTCGCCCGGAGCGAGCGGCTTCAAAACAAGCAGTCCGTCCGCACCAATCCCGCGTCTGCGGTCGCAAACTGCCCGGATCATCTCAGGAGTGCGCGGAACCGTGTTTTCCGGTACGTCCGCGGCAACGACGAAATCGTTTCCTGCCCCGTCCATTTTTGTGAAGCGCATGGCTTTCATATCGAGTCTCCCATGCGGCGGACATATTCAAAAAGCACCACAGTTGCCGCCTGCGCAACGTTCAGGGATTCGGCGGAACCGGGCATCGGGATGTTCAGCGGAAAAGCGGATTCAATCGGACCTGCGCCGTTCGCTTCATTGCCAAGAACAATCGCGGAATCCGTGAACAGCTCCGGCTCGGTAAAAACGCTGTGTCCCTCCGCAGGTTCCGTGCGGAAGAAACGCCGGACGCCAAGTCTCCGGAGTGCCGCAACAGCCTCATCCAGAGAATCCGTCTGACGGATTCCGACGGCGAACTGTGCACTGGAAGCGGAACGAACCGCCTTGTCGCCAAACGGATCAACTCCGCCTTTCACCACCCATATTTCATGCAGACCGACTGCACGGGCGGTACGGATGATCGTTCCGAAGTTTCCGGGATCGGCGACACGGTCGAGAACCAGAGCGAACGGATCGTTCAGCGGAACATCGGCGGGGAGAAAATCCGGCTGCTTCGCCAGAACCAGAACACCCTGAGAGTTCACGGTCGCCGCCAGAGAATCAAACTTTGCACGGTCGAGCACAACGGTTTTGTCGTCGGGAGAGTTGACGCGATCCGCCATGTCTTCGCGGAGAATACAACAGTCGATCAGATCCGGACGCAGCGCCAGAATTTCATTGACGCAACGGAGACCTTCAACCATGCAGAAGCCGCTGTTTTTTCTGCCGTGACGGGTCGTCAAAGCGCGGAGCAGCGACTCCCGGCGCTTTGACAGAGCAGTGTCCATTTACTTTGCGGGGGCGGATTCCGCGGGAAGACGGTTCAGAGCAGCCTGAGCCTGCGAGGACCAGAAGAATGCGCTCTGAGTACGGGCGGTCACGTTCAACGCCTGTTTGAATGCGGCGCGCGCCTTCGCGACATCCTTCAGGACAAGCTGCATACGACCGGCAGCATAGTAGCCTTCCAGACGGGCGTCCTCGGAAAGGGAAAGATCGGAAGCGGCTTTCTCATACTGGGCAAGCGCTTCTTTGGTCTTGCCGTCATTTTCATAAAGATAACCGGAGTCAAGAATGGCGCGACCTTTGGTGAACGCAAGCGCGTGCTTGTCCGCCGCAACAAGCGCAAACTGTTCGACTGCGGCTTTATTGTTCTGCGCTTTGATATAGAGTCCGGCGAGACGGTAACGGGCTTCCGCAGCGACGGGACCGTCCGGATACTGTTTCAGCGCATCCAGAATTTGCTGTTCGGTGACGGCGGAAGCAAGGGTGTTGTGCGCTTTGGCCTGCGAGCTCTTGCGGAACTGAACAACAGAGAAGACAACAGCGACCGCGACAATGATGGCAACGCATCCCCATGCAACGAGTTTTCCGTTCTCGATGAACCACGCCTCAAACGAGTTGCAGTCTCTGGTAATATCATCCGCGATGATTTCCGACTCCATAACTTTCTTCTGCTTCGCCATATCTGATTCTCCCTGGTTTTTTAATATTAAAATGCAGAAATATACCCTCTTTTTCGTTTTTTGCAATTTTTATAAAGCAAAAAGTGAAGAAAAAATCGAAAATTTTAGAATCAGCCCTTGCGTTCCGCATTTTCTTATGCTATAAGTACTCCGGAAACCGGAGAATCGGATGAATACATTAAATATAAGAAGGCGCGGTGAACGCGGACAAGTGCTCGCGGAATACACGGCGCTTCTTGTAATGTTTCTTCTGGTCGCAGCCGTCATGCTTCTGTTGCTGGCGGTGTTTCTGGAATACGGTTGGCGAATAACCGCCCTGATCGGCTGGGAGCCGTGGGCATAAATAAAGGAGTACGACTATGAACATGGCAAAACTGAAACAGATGAAAAAACGCTGCAAAGGTCAGGCGATCGTTGAGTACATCATCATCGTCGTCATCGTTGCGCTTGCCGCTCTCGCGGTTCTGGGAATTTTCAGTGACACCATCCGCGAAAAAATCGGCGGCGCCGCTGCAACACTCGGAACTCAGAAAGATGTGGATTCCGCCGTGGACAAATCCTCCGTCGAGACCCTCAAGGAACTCGACAAGGGCGGCATCACGACCGAATAAGCCTCCGCGGCTGTCTTTTTGCTATGCGGAAACAGCGCCCGCACATCCGGCATGGAGAGCGGGCTTCCTCCATTGTGGAAGCCATGCTCTGCATGTTCCTCATCCTTCTGCTGACCTTCGGACTGCTTCAGTTCTTCTATTACTCGGTCGCGCAGATGGTCACGGATTACGCCGCCTTCCGCGCCGCACGCTCCGTCGCAGTGGGCTTCAAAGAGGTCATTGCGGAGCGCGAAGCAAAACTCAAAGCCATCGCCGCTTCCGGGAAAATGCGATTCCCTCTCGACACGAAATCCGATGCGGAACTGCCGTTTGCAACCGCCATCGGACAGTTCTGGTATGAGCGTCTCGCCATCATCGACTATATGGAAATGACACGCGATCTCCGCTACGATTACTGGAACGCGGAAGAGAAAAAAAACGACTCTGACGACAATAGCGCCAGCACCAGTTTCGAACTCAAGACAAAAGAAGTCGGCAGCTCGCTTGCCACAACGGCCACATTCTATGATTATCCCTGGATCATGCCGTTCCGGGGCGCATTTCTGAATACGGGAAAACTCGACATTTCCGCCGAAGCGGAGCTCGCCAATCACGCGGCGGCATTTACGGAGTGACCCCCATGCGAAACCGTGTGAAAACATTCCGGAAAGAACGCGGACAGGTGCTGATTCTCGCGCTGATCGCCCTCCTCGTACTCGTTCTCGCCATTTTCATTCTTTTCGACGTTTCCAACATCATCCGCGCCAAAGTCAAAGCGCAGAACGCCGTCGACGCCGCCGCACTCACCGGGGCGAACTGGCAGAGACACACCCTGAACCTCGTCGGAGAACTCAATCTCATCAATGCGACAACCGCGCTTATGAGCGACCCGAATTTCATGCGCGCCGAAAGCGATCGGGAAGACGAAGAGTTTTCATTGGACCGTGCGGTCATCCAGCGGCAGCTCCTTGCGAAAACCACGCGCACAATCAACCAGATGCAGCAGCGCGTTCTCTTCATCGTCCCCCTCATCGGATTCGGCGCGGCGCAGCAGACCGCAAAGAACAACGGCATCAACGCCAACGAAGAGTGGGGAAAACGAGTCTACGATCAGCTCGATTACGTCGCCGCCTCCCCCTTTGCGCAGGAGACGCCGCACCGCTACAACTGGTTCCGCTCCTACGCATACGCGCTCAACACGATTCTTCAGACCGACGCCGACGGCGAAACTTCAAAGGGGATCGCGGTTCTGCCGAATGCACGGATGATCGGCGCGCCGCGCGTCATCACGGTGCCTCCGGCGGGATCCAACGACTTCGCGCGCTTCTTCAACAATCACCGCTATTTCGAGGCGATTCAGGCCAACTACTGGTGCTGGCTCCGCGAATTTCTCCGCATGAATTTCTCCCGCGACGACTGGTGGAACGGGCTCACCATCCGCACCAATCATTTTTATAAACAGAGCGAATACCTTCCCGTCCACATTCTCGTTCCCGACATTCACGGCAAGGAGGACGGCAGCGCCGAAGTCGACCCCGTTGTCGAAACCCGCTGGAATGATCCGGCATTCAACACGGCTCTGGACGACGTCATCAAAAAACGCAACTATCCCGGGCAGAAACTTCAGAACGTTTTCCAGAACGACCCGAACCCGAAATTTGATCCCGCCACCGGACAGAGGATTCCGGAAGCCGGCGTGGACGCCCGGCTCAACCCCCTCCCCTCGCTCAGCTGGGCTTATTACGATGAAGACCGCTGGATGGATTACGACGGCTCCGTCGTTTCCGAATGGGACAGCTATCTGCGCCGCTCCATCAGCCCGCGCGCGGCGTACTACTCCGGCGCGGTCTCCCGCATGGACACGCTGCTCTCCCCCGTCACGGTCTCCGGAACGCTCGGAGTCAAAAACGCTGAGGAGAGCGACAGGACGATCGGCGCGCTCTTTCAGGATTCCTCCGCGGAAAATATCCGCAACTATGCCGAACGCATCGACAACGCGCAGAAACGTCTGAAAAACATCCCGCACAACGTCCACGCCAACGCACTGGCAAAGCCGTTCGGCTCGGTGACACTCAACGGAGAACAAAAACCGCCCCACGTGACCCGCGTCGTCCTTCCGGTCTTCACGGAAAGTTCGCTGATCCCGATGGCTCTGGAAAATCCCGGAGCGAACGGGCTCGCAAACTACGCGTGGTACCTTTTCCTCCGCGAATTCGTGCCGCGCCTCGGATACTCCAACAGCATCGAACAGGCGTGGAACGCGACCCCTCTTCAGTTCCAGCGGGAAATCAGCCAGTACGTCGAAGCCCTGAAGAAGATGAACGATCCGCAATGGCGCGATCAGGGGATCACCTGGCTCGAAACGGAAACGCGCGAGCGCAAGGAGGACGATCCGCCCGACTTGAAGATTCCGACCAACGAAGACGGCTGCGAATACTGGCCGTCCGGCGGCGGTCCCGGTCACCCCAACCCCATGCACTGAGGAGGCGTTATGAAAGATTTCAAAGCGATTCAATGGTTTCTGAACGAACTTCCGGACCTGCGGAAGAACGGTCTGCTCGACGCTTCGACCGCGGAACGGCTGACGGCACATTATCGGGAAGAGCTCGGAGCCCCCCCTGTCCGGAACACCCTGTTTTTCTGTCTCGGCACCCTCGGCGCATTGCTGATTGCGGCGGCGGTGATTCTTCTGACCGCATACAACTGGGATATGATCGAGAAGCCGGGACGCATCGCAATTTCGTTTGTTCCCTTCCTGCTCGCCGCCGGATTCGGAATATTTGTGATCGTCCGCGGGAAAGACGGCGTCTGGCGCGAAGGGGCGGCGCTGTTCCTCGGCGCGGGAATTCTGTCACTGAATGCGCTGATTTCGCAGATTTATCATATTGAGGGAGAACCCGGCGGATTTCTTGCGCTCAATCTGCCGTTTCTGCTTGCGCTGACGGTGATGTTCCGCGCGAACGTTCTGGCTCTGCTGACGGCAACCGCCCTGATTCCGTTCTCCTTTTTTCTGCTTCAGCCGGACGGTGATGTGCCGTCATGGTTTGCACCGGTGTACATTCTGCTCTGGACTCCATACGCCGTCCGGCAAATCCGCAAGGGCTCGCTTCTGCTGCGCTGGGGAGCCGTCGCGGCGGCAATCGCCCTGCTCACCTGGGGACAATGCGTTCTTGCGATTCCGCTTGCGGGAGCGGCGTTTCTGTGCGGCGGACTCAACTTCCACCGGCTTCAAGCGGGCGCATGGTCCCGGGATCCGTGGATTCAGAGCGCGTACCTTCTTCTTACGGTTTATTTTCTGATCTGCACATTCACGATCCAACCGGTTCTCTGCAAGGAGTTTTCCATGCTGACAGCAGGAAGCGTCACTCTGCTTTTCCTTTTCATGCTTGCGGCGGAGCTCCGGCGGAACTGCAATACGCTGAATCTGACCGTTGCGTTCTGCGCGGCGTATCCGTACCTCGCCGTTCTGAAGACAGAATGGGCGATCCCCGCGGCCTTCGGCTTCCTGATTCTGCTTGCCGCGATGTTCCTGATCGACGGATTCCGCCGTTCCGATCTGCTGCTGATGAACCTCGGACAGCTTCAGCTTTATGCGCTGCTGGTTGCCCACTTTTTCTCCGCCGACAGCATTCTGACCCGGGCGGGAGCCTTCTTCGCGGCGGGCGTCGCTTTCCTGGTTCTCAACTTTTTTCTTTCGCGGCATTTCCGCGGGAAAGGAGCGCCGGAGCAATGACCCGGGCGGCAAAATATCTGCTCGGAGCGCAGATTCTGCTTCTCGCGCTCGCCCTCTGCTATCCGGCCGCAAAGATTCTGGAATACGACTTTCCCGCCGTTCCGCCGAAGGAATACGCATTCCGCGTGCGGCCATACGATCCCTACGATCACTTCCGCGGACGTTTTCTGCGGCTTGACATCGACGTTCCGCGTCTGAAAGCGGACGAGAAGAGCGCTCCTTACGGCAAGTACCGTTACGCCGTGCTCGGGCGCGACGCCGAAGGATTCGCGGTTGTCACCGGGCTTCTGGAAAAGCCGGATCCGGCACGCGACTGTGTCAGAATCCGCTACTGCGGTGTGCGCAGAAACTGGAAAAACGGGCGTCAGGAAGATGAGCGATACCACGATTTCGATTTTCTCTTCACCCGGTATTACCTTAACGAAAAACTTGCGCCTGCGGCGGAACGGCTCCTCGGACGAAGCAAGGCAAAACTGCTTGTGGCAATTTATCCGAACGGCAACTATGCCGTCCGCGATCTGCTGATTGACGGCATTCCTGTTTCGGAAGCCGCCGGAAAGGAAAAGAAATGAACGAACTTTATCAGAAACTGCTCAACTCAAAATACTGCGTCGTCTTCACTGGCGCGGGAATCTCGACGCTCTCCGGCATTCCGGATTTCCGCAGTCCGGACGGGGTCTACAGCAAACAGTTCGAGGGATACGATGTGGAAGACATTCTCTCCATAGATCTTTTCCTTCAGCGTCCGGAGCTCTACTACAAGTGGGCGAAACCGTTCATTTACGAGCTTGACCGCTACAGTCCGAACGTCGTCCACCGCGTCATAGCGGAACTGGAAGCGCGGGGGATTGTCAAGATGACCTACACGCAGAACATTGATCTTCTGCATGAACGTGCCGGCTCAAAGAAACTCGGCGAACTCCACGGAAGCCCGGCAGTACACGAATGCCTGAAATGCGGCAAAACGTTTGAATACGCGGAGATTGCGGCTGTCGTCAACCGCGGCGAAGTCCCGAAGTGTCCGCTCTGCGGCGGGATTGTCAAACCGCGGATTGTTTTTTACGGAGAGAGTCTGGACAGCGATCTGCTCGACCGGGCGGAAGCCGATCTGCGCCGGGCGGATCTTCTGCTGGTGCTGGGAAGCAGTCTGACGGTGAATCCGGCGGCGGCGCTTCCGCGCATCACTCTGGCGTCGGGCGGCGAAGTGGTGATTGTGAACCGCCAGCCGACCTTTCTCGACCGTTACGCCGCGCTTCGTTACGACGATCTGGAGACGGTTTTCGGCGAACTGGAAAAAAACTTGAAATAAGCCGTTCTTTTTCCTTAAAAAAGTTTGCGGAACGGACAAAACGGGTGTATAGTACCGGACTAACAATGGGGATTTTTAACTATGAGCGATTCAACAGATGTAACCAGCATTCCGATGAAGGATTATCCTGTTCATATTGAGGATATTATGCATACTGCGTACCTGCAGTATTCCTTGAGCGTCAACGTGGGGCGTGCGATTCCGGACGTCCGCGACGGTCTTAAGCCCGTCAACCGCCGAATCCTCTACGGAATGAAACAGCTTGGACTCACCAAAGGTCACGCCACCGTAAAATCGGCGCGAGTCGTCGGTGAAGTCATGGGTAAATATCACCCGCACGGAGACGCTGCGGTTTACGACGCGCTTGTGCGTCTCGCCCAGGACTTCTCCATGCGCGCCCCGCTGATTGAAGGTCAGGGCAACTTCGGAACCATCGACGGCGACCCCGCCGCGGCCTCCCGTTATACCGAATGCCGCATGGAGCGCCTCGCGGAAGAGCTGCTTGCCGACCTCGACAAAGACACCGTCAACATGATTCCGAACTTCGACGAAAGCGAGCGCGAACCCGAAGTTCTGCCCGCGAAGTTCCCGAATCTTCTCGTCAACGGCAGCACCGGTATCGGCGTCGGCATGGCAACCAACATTCCGCCGCACAACCTCGGCGAAGTCATCGACGGCACGCTTCATCTTCTCGATCATCCGACCGCAACCGTCGCCGACCTGATGAAATTCATCCCCGGACCGGACTTCCCGACCGCCGGCATCATTCACGGAATCGACCCGATCCGCAGTCTCTACACCACCGGACACGGCGTCATCAAAGTCCGCGCAAAAGCCGAAATTCTCGAAACGAAAAACGGCGGCGAACAGATCATCGTCACCGAAATCCCGTACGCGGTCAACAAGGAAATGCTCGTCAAGCGCATCGCCGATCTCGTCCGCGACAAAAAGATCACCGGCATCTCCAGCCTGCGCGATGAATCCAGTCACAAAACCGGCATCCGCATCGTCATCGACATCAAGCGCGGCGCCATGGCCTCCGTCGTTCTCAACCAGCTCTACGCACACACACAGATGGAAGAGGCGATCGGCTGCAACATGCTCGTCGTCGATATGAACCGTCCGAGAACCCTGAACCTGCTTCAGATTCTCCAGCGTTACATCGACCACCGCCTTGAAGTCGTCACCCGCAGAACCCGCTTTGATCTCGCGAAAGTCGAAACTCGCCTCCACATTCTGGAAGGTTTGCTCCTCGCGGTTCGAAACCTTGACGATGTTGTCCGCATCATCCGCGCGTCCCGCACACGTCAGGAAGCGCAGGACACCCTCGTTGCGCGGTACGGATTCACCAAAGTTCAGGTCACGGAAATCCTCAACATGCGCCTCTATCAGCTCACCGGACTGGCCATTGAGGATCTCCAGAACGAATACGATGAAAAGATGAAACTTGCGGATTACCTCCGCAGCCTCCTCGCTTCCCGCGACCTCCGTATCGGAGTCATCAAGCAGGAACTTCAGGAAGTCAAAGACAAGTACGCCGATCCGCGCCGCACTGAAATCACGTTCAATGAAGGCGACATCGACGTGGCCGACCTCATCCCGCGTCACTCCTGCGTCATCACGGTCTCCAACACCGGATACATCAAACGCGTTCCGGCAGATACCTACCAGACCCAGCACCGCGGCGGCGTCGGCATCATCGGCATGGAAACCAAAGACGAAGACCACGTAGAGCATCTCTTCAATGCGGACAGCCACGACATCATCATGTTCTTCACGAACCGCGGCGTAATGCACTGGCTCAACGTCTATGAGATCCCCGAAGGCGCACGCACCGGAAAGGGAAAGGCCATCATCAACCTCATCAAACTCGAACCGAACGAGCAGATCCGCACCATGCTCACAATCAAAAAGAAAATGTTCGAAGAGAACGAAGAGCTCTGCATCGCAATGGCGACCAAGTGCGGCGTCATCAAGAAAACTCCGCTCAGTCAGTTCCGCCACCTGCGCAAAATCGCCATCCGCGCACTCTCCATCGACGAGGGCGACGATCTGATCGGCGCCGAGCTTGTCGAGCCCGCAGATGAAATCATCCTCTCCTCCGCAAAGGGCATGGCGTGCCGCTTCAAGAGCAGCGACGTCCGCGCAATGGGTCGAAACGCCCGCGGCGTAACCGGAATCAAATTCAAACTCGAAGGCGACTGGGTAGTCAGTATGGAAGTGGTTCCCGGCGACGGCTCCGTCTCCGCTCCCCTTGACGCCGCTCTGCCGGAAGGCGCTGAAGACGCCGCCGAACCCGAAGAGATCGACGAGGTCGAGGAACCGATGGGTGACGAGAACGATGATACCGCTCTCGAAGATACCGGCAAACCGCAGATTCTGATCGTCACCTCCGGCGGCATGGGAAAACGCAGCTATGTTGAGAATTACCGTCTGACGCGCCGCGGCGCAAAAGGCGTGAAGAACCTCAACCTCCGCGACGGCGAAGAAGTCGTTGCCGCAGTCAAAGTCCAGCACGGCGACGAGCTGATCATCACGACCGAACGCGGTCAGGTGGTTCGCATCTCCGTCGATGAAATCCGCATTGTCGGACGCGCCTCGAAGGGCGTGAAGATCATGGAACTGCGCAAGGGCGACCGTATCACCGGCGTGGCACGCCTGATCGAAGTCGAAGGCCAGAAGAAGCCTGAAGACAATCCGGAAGACATCGTCGTCCCCGCCGGAACACCCGCTGAACCTGCAGAAGGAACAGCGAAAGAAGCTCCGGCGGACACGGAACCGCCCGTTCAGGAATAACAGAAACCAACCTCAAAGGGGCGTCTGATTGACGCCCCTTTTTTTTCGGAGATTTTTTATGACCGTTCTGAATTTTCGCGGCCGTCCCTTCCCTCTTGGCGGCTTTCCAAAAATCATGGGCATTCTGAATGTCACGCCGGATTCGTTCAGCGATGGCGGCAGCCGCCTCCCGCTCGCGGAGCGGATCGAAACGCTCATCCGTGAAGGCGCGGACATCATCGACATCGGCGGCGAATCAACCCGTCCCGGCTCGCATGAAGTCCCGGTTGAACAGGAACTCGAACGCGTGCTCCCCGCAGTCCGTGCAGTGCGGGAGATTTCCAAAGAGATTTTCATCAGCATCGACACACGCAAATCCAAAGTCGCAGAGGAAGCGCTGAAACTCGGAGCAGACATCATCAACGACGTCAGCGGTTTTCTTTTCGATCCCGGACTTGCCTCCGTAACGGCGCGTTACGATGCCGGCGCAATTGTCATGCACTCGCGCTCCACGCCGGACAAGATGCAGTCGAAAGAGAATCTTGTCTACGCCGGCGGCTTGATCGACACGGTGGTCGAAGAGCTGCGCGGAATGATGGAACGGGTCATTGCGTGCGGCGTCCGGCGCGATGCAATAATCCTTGACCCCGGCATCGGTTTTGCGAAAACGGGCGAACAGTCCGCCGCACTGATTTATCAATCGGAAAAACTTCTTGCCCTCGGCTGCCCTCTTCTCTCCGGCCCCTCGCGGAAATCGTTCATCGGAAGGATCACCGGTGAAGAAAACCCGCTGGAGCGCGACTTCGGCACCTGCGGTTCCACAATTGCTTCCGTCGCAAAAGGATACCGGATTATCCGCGTTCATAACGTAAAAGCCGCGCTTGATTCGCTGAAAGTTTACTGCGCCTGCATGGGAATGTAAAAAAGAGACCGCAGCGGAATGCGTTTGAGGGGGGGGGAATTCATAGCATTCCGACTGCGGTCAATTGCTTATTATACCACAGAATTCAGAAAAAGCAAGAAACTCCCTCAAGATTTCAGAAAAAAACGCCCCCGGAAAAGCCTGGGTGGGGTATCGCCGGGCTTTCCGGGGGCGCAAATTTTCTTTTTACGCGATGAC
>URNX01000064.1 GCA_900549415.1 uncultured bacterium | reverse complement strand
TAATGTCGGTCAATCTTTATATACACAGAAAATCCGCGGATTTCAACAGCAGAAAGTCAAATATACGGAAAATAGTGTACATCTTTCACTGACACGGACAAAGTTTGAGTGTCCAGGCTTTGCGGGCATTTATTCGAAAGCCCAAACATCTTATCATGCCAGAATCGCTTTTCATCGCTGGATAAAGCTCGCTGAGGAAACACGAATTTCTGAATTAAGAACAATGGCAAAAAAACGTCGAAAAGGCATTAATTATGAGCAATAGTGCAGAATGGTGGGTGATGAGAGACTCGAACTCCCGACATTCACGGTGTAAACGTGACGCTCTAACCAACTGAGCTAATCACCCGGGGAAAAAATGGTGGGCGTAATAGGACTCGAACCTATGACCTTCACGATGTCAACGTGACGCTCTAACCAACTGAGCTATACGCCCGACAGAAAAAATGGGTACTGAACCGTCCCACTCACTAACAAGTAATGGTGGGCGTAATAGGACTCGAACCTATGACCTTCACGATGTCAACGTGACGCTCTAACCAACTGAGCTATACGCCCGTATTCAGCAGATGAACGTAAATATACACCGGTTTTTCTCATTTTCAAGCCCGTACAGCAAAAAAACGGAAAAATTTCAGAAGTCCTACATTTCCTTTCAGAAATCATGCAGGAATACTTCGCCATCCGGGAGAATGTCAGTCTCTCAATGTCTCTTTCAGACGCTCGCGGGCATCGGAAAAAAGCGCCAGCGAAAACAGCGAAGCCAGCCAATCCCAGAACAGAACAGCAAGAGGCAAAATCAACGCCGTACACACAGATGCCGTAACGGCATCCGAGGCGGCATCAAGCAAACCGGAATGCGAAAAACCGCTCTGAATCAACGCCGCAGGAAACTGCGTGAGAAACGGAAGAACCGCACCCGGAATCAGCAGCAAACCCAGTGAATCCGATCCCAGACGCCGGAGCCAAAGACGCGCAAGAAGCACCGCAAAAAGGAAAAACACCGCACTCCACGGATTCGCATACCCGAAACAGAAATCAAGAACCATTCCGCCCAGCAGAGCTACCGCACAGCCCGTCCGGATGTCCGTTGCATACGAAATGTAAAAAATAAACGGCGCAAACAGCAGCAGACGCAACCCCGCGCTTTCCGCAAGGAGTTCCGCGAAAATCAGCAGAAAAGAGAGCAGAAAAACATACGCGAAACGGGTCATTTCGCGCCCCGTTTCGTATAAACCGCCACATACTTCACAACATCCATGGTCAGCAGCGGCTTCACCTCAACTTCCGCATACATTTGATTGCGGATCGTCGCGATATTCCCGTTCGCCGATTTCGTCACCGTCCCGACCGGAAGACCGTGCGGCGTGTTCGCCGTAACTCCCGACGTCACAACCGTCTCGCGCTCCGCATACGTACCGTCAGCCGGAAGATATTTAACCTTCGGAACCCGCGCATTGACATCAAATTCAAGCCCGCCCGCATGGTGCGATGAAGCAAGAATCACGCTCAGACGGCATTCATCGGAAAAGAGCGTGACCACTGTTGCAGTCCGGCTCGAAACCTCCTTGATCCGTCCCGCCGCGGCAAGATGCCCGTTCTCATCCGCGGCAACGACAAGATCGCCCGGAGCAATTCCCTCCATCCGCCCGCGGTTGATCACAAATGTCTCGCGCCAGGTCGGAACGGCGCGGGTCAAAACCTCCGCAAACACCGGACGGAACCCCTGTTTCTCAGGAAGACGCAGAAGTGTGCGAAGGCGCGCGTTCTCCGTCTCAAGTGTCCGGAGCGAGCTGTTTTCCGCCTCAAGGCGTGCATTTTCCCGCGCGGTTGCCGCGAGCTGACGCGCAAGTTCCGTTTTCGATTTCAGCATCAGCGCCGCCGCGGCCGTCTTGTCCTCCGTCCGCACGACGCTGTTCAGATACGGACGCATAAAGTCGCGCGAAAATCCCGAGAAGAAGCGGCGGAACGAGCGGTAACCCGCAAAAACGATAATCAGTACCGCAAGAATCCCGCCGAGCACGCAGAGTCCGTGTACATATTTTTTCTGTCTGCTGTAATTCAGGAAGTCGGACATGTTTACTCCGCCTTTCGTGTGATGCGGTCGAGCACTTCGCCCGCCGGGTCAGTGACTGGCGCCATTGAAGCGCTTTCGTGGAGACTGAGCGTATAGCGTCTGCCAAACGGGACATGCCGCTGTTCCGCCTCCTTCAGAATCATGTCGGTCAGCGCCTGACGTTCCAGCGCTTCCAGGAATTTCTGCTCCGCCGCATCAAGCCGCGCAACCGTCGTCTCCGTCTTGCCGGACGTGCGGAACTGCGAAATTTCATCGACGAGCGCCGAGAACGGTGAAAACACCAGCGGCGGCGCGGTGTAAGCCAGCTCCGTCAACCGGATGATTGATTCGGAAAGAGCAAGTTGCGAATCCAGCGGAAGCGGCCCCTTCTCCATCGTCTCCGCAAGCTCGCGGATCGTGATTGTTCCACCATCCTTCCGCGGCAGACGCAACGCCTGGCGGTATGCGGTTTCCAGATAGCTGAGGGAGATCGGCAGGAAACGGCTCAGAAGCAACTTTTCCGTTTCACGGCGGAACCACTTGTCGGGATCGAACGAATCGCCGGTCATGACGAACCGCCCGAACCGTTTTTTCCCGTATGCTTCCAGATTCTTCAGAATATGACGCTCAAACAGCGCATAACGGTCAGCTTCCGGATTCCGGATCAGGTCGGTCAGCCAGAGCTCCAGCCGCCCGTCGCGGATCGCACCGGATCGCGAACAGAGATCGAACAGAAGCTGCGCCCACTCTTCGTAAACCATTCGCGCATAACCATCGGATGCGACGGGCGCGGAGGAGACAATATCTTTGAGTGCGGGGAAAATTCCGTGCGAAGCGAATGCATACGCGGCGGGAAAACGTCCGAACCGGGAACTCCGGAAATTCCACTCTTCGGTTGCGGTGCGGCGGACAAGCGCGGCAAACACCCAGTTGTCGGGCACGCGCTCCTGATCCTCCGGAGCAAAACCGAGACGCGCAAGACAGCTCCAGCGGACAAAGAGGTCAAGACACTTTGCATCATCCGCCCATGCGTTGAAATGTGCGGGGAAAGTGATTTCCCTGCGACTCCAGTTCTTGCGGACGAGCCCGAACGTTCCTTCTCCATCGGGCGGCGGGACATGGAACGAGCAGAGAATTTCCGGCTTCAGACGGTCGGAAGTCCGGGGAAGCGCCGTGCGGACGACGGTACGGAAACGCAGCGCAAGGGTCTGGGTATGATACGAATCCCCCGGAACGCCCACATTTCCGCCGCCGACGAACCGGAGCGTCCGCTCCTGGGCGAGAGCCGGCAGCGCTGCAATCAGAATCAGTAAAAGTATCCGCATTTCATCCCCTTTCAAAGCGGAACAATGTACTATCGGAACGGGAATATTTCAAGACGGAAAGAGAAAAAAACGGATACAGAATCAAGCTCTGCGGAGAACCGGCTCCCCCGCAGAGCTCTTCTGAGAACTACAGAGCAACTTCCGCAAGCTCTTTGCCGGCGAGGGATACCTGTTTCAATTTCCTGCCGTTGCAGAAAATTTCCGCCTCCACGGATTCCGCGGAATTGTTCAGCAGATGAATGGAAACAGAACCGTCTTCCAGAATCCGCTCGCTCTGCACGGCGACGGCGGAGGGCTTGACTTCCCAGCGGTCAAACCGGAACTCCGGATCGGCATCCGCCGCGGTAACTTCCAGATGTTCCGCATGCCACAGAATTTCACGCGACAGATGCGCGCACTCTTCCACACTGTATTCGCCGTCGAAACACCAGAAGGAACGCTCCTGTTCGCCGAGGTCGCCGTATCCCTCGTCGCCGCCCGGTCTGTTCGGGATGTGTTCCGCATAAACAACCGGACGCAGCACGGTCAGACGCAGTTCGTTGTCCACGACGTCGTATCCGTGCAGGGCATGAGCGAGGAATCCGGTTTTCCGGGAGCCGGAAGTCTCCGCGGCGACCCAGTCGATGAACGGCTGTTCGCAGTCGTCCGGCTCGCGGCGGAGCGTCGCGGATGCCTGACCGGAAACGGTCGAAACAAGCCTGTCCGACGTCGCCAGAACCGCTTTCAGCGTGTCATCTTTCTCCTGCCAGTCCATGAAGGCGCGGGCATATATCGGCTTGATTCCCGCATACTGGAACAAATCCAGCTGAAGCGTGGAATTCTTCCAGCGGTATTTCACCCGCAGCACACTGACCACGGGACCGTTTTCCATCTCTTCAATCCAAATCTTCTCCAGAGAACCGATCGTCTCTCCCAGGCGCCGCACGCCATGCCCCCAGGTGTCGCCGGTATCCGCGACCGCGTCAAAACGGAGTTTTTTCAGAAGAGCCTTCTGTGATTCAAATCCGATTGACGGGAACTTCTTCTCCGTGCGCCCGCACGCATAAATCCGCACATCCGAAGCGCCCAGGCGGTCGCAAACCACCAGACGCTTCCAGCCATGCGGACACGGTCCGTAACCGGAAGCTCCGCGGATTCCCTGCAGCGGGATCTCCCGCCCGTCGCCGGTCCGCAGACAGTTGAACTCACGTCCCGTAATATTCGGATCAAGGAATGTATCGAAATATGAAACGCACTGCGCGGCAAACGGATTCGGATTCCAGAGCAGAACACCGCCTTCGGTCATGAAATCCCGGCTTGGAACCGAGCTGCCGATCCGGCAGAGCGAGCGTTCCATGCTCTCGGTTGCGGCATCATTGACCGCACCGCAGAGATCGCGGATTTCATGACGGCAGGCGTCGCCGATGCAGGTTCCGGAATAGATGTCATGAAAGTAATTGAAGAGCAATTTGTCCCACGCGCCGTAAAGCTTTGCGGATTCCTTCTTCTGATCTTTTCCCCGAATCTGCAGATTCAGCTTTTCCGCTTTATACAGATTCTTTTCGCAATCCGCCATCCATTCCTTGATTTCGCCCAGAGCGGAATAGCAGCCGGGCGAGTGATGCGTAAGCTCGCCGATCACAACCGGAAGATCCAGTTTCTCCAGCTGTTTGAAATAGCGTTCGAGTGTGCAGAACTCAATATCAAACTCATCCTGATACTTCAGCAGATGCCGCAGCTGCTTTTCATAAATACCGCCGCCGTGGTCGCCGACGCCGAAGAAGAACACCGGAAGCGAACTCGAATCCGTCACAATCGCCTTTTCGAAAAATTCTCTGAACGGTTTTTCATCGTTCGTCCGCGGAGTGCAATAGGCTCTCCGGATCCGGAAAGAAACCACTTCGCCGGCGCCGCCTTCACATGCCCAGCGGAAGCTGTCCGGCATGGCTTTTTCATTCGCCATCGGACGCATGTAGCAGTAATAGTCGAAACCGGACTTCTTCAGAATCTGCGGCAGACCCGCATTCTGTCCGAAGCTGTCGACACTGTACGCAATGCGCACGTCGCGTCCGAATTTTTCGCGGAAATAGCGTTTGCCGTGCTCCGCCTGACGCAGCAGAGATTCCCCCGGAGTGATAATGGTGTCCGACTGTTCGACCCAGCCGCCGACAAGTTCCCAGCGTCCGGCGTCGACCAGTTTGACGATCTTGCGGAACAGCGCGGGATCGCACTGCTCGATCCACTCGTAACAGACGCTCGACGAGCGGGTGAAGGTGAGGAACGGGTATTTCTCCATCATGCGGACAACGGTCCGGCAGGTGTTTACCCAGGTCGAACGCCCTTCGCGCAGGCGCCAAAGCCAGATCGGATCCATGTGGGAATTCGTGACGACGCAGATTTTCTTCTTCATACTATAAATCCTTTTGAAGGTTACAATGCTCCGGACGCCTGCAGGATGGCGCGCTGGAGCGCGATTTCATATTCCGCGCTGTACGGGCTCTGCTTCCCCGCGCGGAGGAGCACGGCGAACTCCCGAAGCTGGTCTTCGTAACGGTCGCGCATCAACCCGGCGGAAAGCAGATGCTCTCCCGCCTCGAACCCGCCGCGGCTTTCCGCAAGAATCAGACGGAGCTTCACCGGGATATCGTTGAAGAGCGGATGACCGACTGTTTTGTCGTATCCCTGTTCCAGCGGGAAGATTTCCAGAATGCCGTTGCTTCCGCGCACCGTGAAGCGGCGGTTCGGAATCGAAACGGCGGAACTCATCGCGCAATGCACGGTCGCAAGCGCCTTGCCGTAACGGAACACCGCAACGCAGTTGTCGCGGATTCCATACGGAGATAAATGCGTGCTGAACGCAGTAATCTCCTCCGGTATGCCGAGCATATCGAGAATGATGTCGATCAGATGAGAACCGTAATCGAACATCGTTCCGCCCGGAATCTCACACATGTATCTGCTGAAGAGTTCCGAACCCGCCGGACGGTGCATGTTCGCATCGACTTCATAAATTTCGCCGAGCACACCGTCACGGACGATCTGCTTCATCTGCTGAACCGCCTTGCTGTTGCGGAGCATGTAGCCGGGCTGAAGCAGAATCCCGGCGCGGTGATAATCCCGGACAAGTTCGGCGTACGGCTCCAGAGTCAATCCGCCCGGCTTGTCGATATGCACCGGAAGGCCGTGCGCCAGACACTCCCGCGCAGTCGGAACAAGCTCGCGCAATTCGGTTTCCACAAAAACGGCGTCAAGCTCCATGCGGAAAAGCTCCTCTTTTCCGACCCGGTTCAACCCCGCGTAACAGGGCAGTTCCCACGCATGCGGACGCCAGCTCTGCGCAGCATCCTGATTCTCCGCCGCAATGGCGACAACCTCGAAGACGTCCTGCATGCGGTTGCGCAGCGTCAGCATCTTCCCGTCGGAATGCTCGTGCAGAACTCCGATTTGCGCGACTCTCAGTTTCCGCATTTTCACTGAATCCCCTGGGTTGCCAGATATTCGTCAAAACGGGTCCGGACTTTCCACGGGTAATTGCGCGGACAGCGCGCGATTTCCGCTTCCAGTCCTTCGTACAGCGGTTTCAGCTCCGACTGCTTGAGTCCGGTCGCCGCAAGAACCTTGCCGTTGTCAATGACCCGGTCGAAAAGACGGTCGCACTCCAGCTGCCAGTACGGCGGAACGTTTTTATAGAGCTGATGATTGTACAGCTCCTGGAACAGCTCCTTGTCCACCCAGACCGAATTCAGGCCGCAGATTTCCCTGTAGAACTCCGCGATTTCGCCCCACGTATGATGCTCCGCCGTCGATACGGTGTAAGCCTCCCCGAGCGCCCGTTCATTGAAAAGCAGACCGCCAATCATCCGGGCGACGTCGCCCCCCCAGGTCATGGTCGCCTGTTTGTCCCGCGCCTCGACCGGAAGAATCGTGCTCTTTCCTGCGAACGCACGGCCGACGGTATCGGAGGCCTCCAGAGTCACTAGCTGATAACGCATCAGCGAGTAGGTGATTGCAGGACGGATCACCGTCCAGTTCTTCCGCGGCAGAAGCTTGAGCATCTCTTCGCCGCGCGCTTTGAAGATGCTGTAGTCATCGGAAAGACGCAGCAGCGGATCATCGCAGGTATCCATCAGGCGCGGCGAAGTTTCGCGGATCGGCACCTCCTTGTTGTCATAAACCCGGTAGCTGGAAAGATAGATGTAGTGATCCGTCTGATTCGGAATGCACATCAGTTTCATCGAACTCTCCCCGGTCGCATAGATCAGGAAATCGACGATTCCGTCGTAGCGGTTCTGAAGCAGTTCGTAGAGGAAATTCCACTCCTTTGCATTGCCGCAGATATTGCGGACATTCGGGAAATTGAACTGCGGCTGGTCCAGCGCCACAGCATCGACTTCATATCCCATTCCGGCAAGCTCCGGAACGAGATACTGTCCCATCGCTCCGGTTGCGCCAAGCACCAAAACTTTCTTGCTCATGACAATCTGTTTTCCTTATTTGATTTCCGCAAAAAACGGTTCCAGTTTCTTCCGCCGCACCCGCAGTTCCGCGATATACTTGCGGAACTGCTCCGTATCGGGCGCGAAGTAGAAAACATCCGTCAGCTCGTCCGCGAGTTCCAGCTTCAAACCTTCCGCGGAAACCGGCACAACGTCCTCCCGGTCCGCAAGGAACCGGTAGACCCGGTACGTGCCCGGCTTGACGTCATCCAGCAGAGCCTGCGTCCGTTTGCCCGGCAGCAGGAACTGATACAGATAATTGTCGTAGCGGAACTTCGACATGGTCCGGATCTGTCCGTTGTTGCGCGTATCAAACGTCGCCCATTTGTTCCGGTACCAGTTGCCGATTTTCGCTTCAGCGGCGTCCGCCTCCTGTTTGTTCCAGAGAACCGCGACCTGACAGTCCGGATTGCGGAAGCGGAGCACCGTCGGAAGCGGTCCGGGAAGCGCTTTCTGGACAACCGGAAGCCGAAGCTCTTTTGTCAGATAAGCGAAGATCCGGTCAATCTCACCCGCCGGAAGTTTTTCCGGATTCCCGGCGATGTGGTAAATCCGGCTGCCGTCCTTGCGGTCGATGCGGTTGACGAGCGCCTTTCCCCGCGCATCTTTCAGCACGCATTTTCCAGGATTCTTCTGAATGAAATCGCGGAACACCGGCTTGCTGTAATCCGGTTTCACCTGCTGAAGCATCCGGTGCAGATTCGCATATCCGTTCGGCGCGCGCCACGGAAGATCCGAATGAATGACAAGCGTCTTTCCTCCGGTCGCAAGCCACTTCTCGACCGCATCCGCGCTTTTCTGCGGAGTGAACGGGGAAGACCAGAACACCACCCGCGCCGAATTCAGAAGAAGCGGGAGTTCAATGAAATCCGTCCGTTCATAATTGATCTGCGCGTCGTTGAGCCACGGAGCCCACGCGCTCCTGTCGCCCGGCATGTTGTACGACCAGGCGCGGAAAACGGTTCCGCGCGGGAAAACGTCCAGGACATCCATCGCGGGAAGTTTTGCGGATTTTTCGTGTTTCGCCTGAATGAACGCCTGAGCTTCCGCGCGGAACAGCGCATAGTTCACCCGCTCCTGCGTCTCGCCGGGAGTGTTGGAGGCTTTCCATTTTTCCACATGAATATGGTCGTAATGCATGTCCTGCAAACCCATTGCGGAGAGAGCATACGCCACCGAATATCCGGTCTTCGGACTCCAGTACGGCTGACCGTTGCCGCCGCGGCTCGTCTCCAGAATCGCTCCGTAGCGAGTTCCGCTGCGCGCCGCCTGACGAAGATAAATCCCGACCGTCCGGTAATACGATTCGTTCTTCTGCGGAACGGACGAAAAGTATTCCGGAGAAACGATTCCGGTTCCCTTGAGCTTCAGCAGATAATAATGATCGTTTCCGTTCGCCCAGTTTTCACCGTTGAGAATATAATCGAAATTCCCTTTGTGTTCCGCCGCAACCCGGTTGAACCGCTGCGCCTGACGCAGCCACTCGTAACTGCAGAGTGCAAGGAAGACGCTGTAGTTGCGCTGTCCGGTCACTCCGCGCTTCGGCATCTCCCGTTCCGTAATCGGGAAATATTCATCATAGCTTTTGATTCCAAGTTCCGCGGGCGTGAAGCGGAGCGCGTGCGAATCCTCGAAATAATCCCAGAAATGAATCTTCGTGCGTTTCTCGCCCGATCCCGGCTGCAGTTCCAGTCCCTCGTCCCGTCCCGAAAGATCATCGCGGAACGCCGCAACCGTGACGGGATCATACCCCCACAGACCGCCGATTCCCAGCCACACATAGTCGATGATTGCGAAGTTGTTGAATCCGATTTTCGCCGCATAGTCGAACATGTCCTTGAATCCGCGCTGAAGAATCGGCGACGTCGGAACCATGCCGTTGTTGCGCGCCTTCTGCGGTTCCCCGAACTGGTTGCGCGTCAAATGATCGAACAGCGCCAGATACCGCAGATCGTGCCGCGCGATCTGGAACTGCGCGTAAACGTTCTCCGGCAGTTCCCGCAGAATATTCGCGCTCTCGGGCTCCGGCGCCTGACCGACGGAGAGAACGAAATCCCAGCCGGGGAACTCCTCCTTCGCCATCTTCCCGATCTCTTTCAGGAATTCCCTGCCGTACAGAAAGTTATACGTTCCAAGCCCGATCGCGATCTGCGGACGCTTCGGCAAGGCTTTGTGCGGAGCCGTCGGCGAACCGGAATTGAATCCCTCCGTATGTTTCGGCTCCTCCGCATTCAGAACTTCATACTCCGAACCGTCCGCCCGGATAATCCGCGCATCCGCAAACCAGAACGAACAGCTGCTCGCTTTGTTTCCGTACACCGCAAAATTGACGTCGGCAAGACGGTTCAGCGGAGACGCCTTCACATCAATCGCAATCTCCTGCCAGCCTTTCCGCGAAAAATCAATTTTCTTCTTGAGCCACGTGTGCGAACGCGCATCCTTTCCGCGCACACGCAGTTCCACAAACGCCGATGCATTGCCGCTCTTCGCAACCGGATACACCAGAACTTTGAACTGCCGCGCATCCGACCCGATGAACGGCAGAATCCACGAATCCAGCGGACAGTGCACCGCATGACACGAAAGCGCCAGCCGCCCCGGTTTCCCGCCCGCATAATCCACCTTGACCGCAAACTTCCGCTTCTCGAACTCATCGCTCATCTGCGCCTTCACTCCGGACGCCTGCAGTCTCCACTCCCGCAGCTGAACCGGACGCGATGCCTCGCGCGGAGTCATTGTAAGTTTCGGACGCAGCGTCATCTCCTTCACTGCAAACGCAACCGGAGCTTTCGTTCCGCCGAATTCCAGATAAACCCGTTTGAATTTCCCTTTCCAGCGCGGATTGCGTCCCATTTCCAGCGGATACAGATTGTAGTCTCCGCTCGTCCCCGCTTTGAACGGGAACGATACCCGCACCTGCGGATCCGCCTCGCTCGCAAACACGAGTTTGCAGTTCTCCGCCGCTCCGGGATCCAGCTTCAAACTGAATACGGCTCCGTCGTATTCCTTCGCGTCAATGCTCTTTTTCAGCTCCGCGCCGACCGCCGAATTCAGACGGTTCGGAATGATCACGCCTGATACCGTGTCTCCCGCCCGTTTCACCGATTCAATTCCGTTCTTCAGATTCCACTCCGTACCGGGAACCACCACATCTTCGGCAGCCGCGACCGCAAACGCCGTCAGCAGTGCCCCGAGAAAAAGACTTGTCCGTTTCATTCTGTTTCTTTCCTTCGATATTACTGTCTCATTTTCATCACGCCGTCCAGATTTGTACACTGAATCGCCGTCGGAGAGTCGAAAAGCTGCTGTCCGCTCATCAACGAAACATGCCCGTCCGCAAACACCGCATTCGCGCGTCCGTTATGACGCAGGGACGCGTTGTAAACCTGTCCATGCGTTCCGTTCGCCGGATCAATGAAATGATGCCCGCGTCCCGGATTCGCCGTATCGGTTGCATGAACCGAATCCGCAATGATGATGAAGCCGCTCGCCTGTTTCAGCTTCTTCAGCTGATAATGCGTCCAGTCCCCGTCCTTTATGATAAAACCCTTGCCAAGCTGACCCGTCCGGCGGACGTCGACCGCTTCGCTGCTGTTGATCCCCTCCTGCATCGCCGTGTTGCGGTTGAACGGATTCAGCATTCCATATCCCATCCACGCAGGATTGAATCCCGGGCGGTCATAATAGAGATTGGAGGGACAACCCATCACCTTTTTCGGCAGCTCAGCATACAGCTTGTAGTTGTTGTTGAAACGCCCGCCGTTGCTCTGCAGACTCGAAAATATTACATTCCAGTTCGCATCAAGCGTTCCGCCGTTGACCACATACGGCGTCAGAACCACCATCATGTCGTTGAAATCATTGCTGTAAAGCATCTGCTCCGTGCCCAGCTGTTTCAGATTTGCCGTGCACGTAACCGACCTCCCCTTCTCCCGGACCTTCCCGAGAACCGGCAACAGAAGACCCGCAAGTATTGCAATGATAGCAATTACGACAAGGAGTTCTATGAGCGTAAACTTCCTCTTCCTTGAGAAATCGGTTCTTCCGTTTCCTGCTGCTCCTGACAAGTTCATTTCCAACCTCCTTTTATTCTTTGTTTTCAATTAGAATTCTGTTTGTTTCCATAATCTGCAACTGACTGGCGTACAATCAGTTCCGGAGATATGCGCTGATGAAAAAATTCCTTTTTCCCCTCCGCGACCTCCAGCAGCTGTTCCACACATGCCCCGATCGCTCCGCTCCAGTCAATCGCGACACAGGTCAGCGCCGGATGCAGGAACTCGTTTGTCGGCAGTTCATCATGTCCGATGATTGAAACGTCTCCTGGAATGGAACAGCCCGCATCCGCAAAAGCCTTGTAGACCTCCAGCGCCGAGTTTGAATTGATCAGAAACAGCGCGGAAAAATCCAGCCCGTCCGCCTTCAGCGTTTTCGCAAGCGCATCATACGCATAGCGAACTCCGTCGTCCCAGCTCTGAACTCCGGTTTCAATGACCTTCACCGACACCCCGTTCAGACGCGCGAACTCCCGGAATCCCTGGCAGCGCATCTCCGTGCAGTAGCAGTGCGGCTCCGAAATGAGAACCGCCAGCTTTCTGTGTCCGTGATTGATGAAATACGCCGCCGCCATCGCCCCTGCGGAATACCCGTCGTCGGAAAGCAGGGAAAGTCCGATATCCCCGACTTCGCGTCCCAGAACAACCGCCGGAACGGAAAGTCGGTTGATGATCTGAACACCCCTCCTGGATATCGGCTCAGAAGGCGGCAGAAGAAGCAGTGCATCGCAGTCATCGGAGGAAACGCCCTCAAAAAATTCTTCGCTTTGCTCAATCGCCTGACTTGAAAACACAAAACCTTTCGACTTTGCATAAGCTGTACAGGCTCTCTCCATGTTTTGATACAGCACGCTCGGCCATTGCGGATAATAAAGCCGGATATGGAACGGACGGCTCGCCGGATTTCCGCGGGTGAAATAACCGTTCCCCGCCCGGTGCAGCAGAACTTTCTCTTCAAAAAGAACCTGCATCGCCTCTTCGATCGTCCGCTGACTGGTATGATACTCCTGCATCAGACTCCGGATCGAATAAAAACGGGTATCCGGCGGCAATTCCGCCGCCTTCTCTCTCAGTTTTTCGACAAGCTGTTTCTTCCAGATTTTCATTTTCCCTCTTGACTGTAGTGCGTATTACTTTTTATTATAATGTATTAATACATTATTGTCAAGAGGGGAAACCGCAGAAAATGAATTTTTTTATTTCTGAATCTGATTTTCCTTGACCGGCAGGAACTCCAGCGTTTTAAGAACCGCCTCGAATTCCTCTTTCCGCTTCTGATAAGTCTTGTGCCGCGAAGAAAGCGTTATAGAGAACTCCAGCTCCGGAGTCTTCATCACCCTGTATATATTGACACGGCATCCTTCCTTATATTTCGGCGAATTGAATAAAGTCGCATCAACCATAAGCGCGTTTTTCCCCTGCACAACGGTTTTCCTGACCTCGTGAATCTCCGATTTTACACCGTAACTTGCAAAATCCGTTTGAACTTTCAGCCGCAGTTCATCAAGAGGGATATCTGTCGGATTCTCTGTCACCTTCTGCTGGGGAACCACGGTGATATTATCAAAATATATGCGATCGATATCACAGATAATCATCTCCATTCCGTTTTCCACAGCCGCCTTTAGCTGTTCCAGCTGCTGAAGGTCGGTTGTTTTTGCGCCCTTAAGCATGCTCAGGAATGTTTCAGGGCTCAACACGCTCCATTGCTTCGGTATCGTCATTGAGATGCCGGCTCTTGTGTTGACATATTTCTGAGTCTTCTGATCCGCCAGATCGAACGGCTTCTTCGGCCAGGCAAGAATGATCGAACACACAAACGCGCAGATCAGCGCGGGGCCGAGGCACCAGTGTCTGCGGAACCAGCGGAGGACCTGATAGGTAGCACCGATCACCTCGCGGATCGCGGTTTTGCGGAAATAAATGATTTTGTCGCGGAAGGTCTCGCCGAACAGGAGCTTGCGTTCGATTTCACCCATTTCGTGTTCGAGTTCATCCAGAGAATGCAGTCTCCGCGCCGGATTCCGGTCGCAAAGCTGCATGGAAAGACGCAGATAAAACTTCAGCGGCAGCGAAAGCGGAATGCCACTTGGAATCGCAGGCCACTTCTGCGGCTCTTCGCCCGTCACCGCACAGTAAACGACCTTTCCAAACGCGTAAAGATCGCTTCCCTGACGCGACTTGCGGTCGACTTGATCCGGCGAATCCGACGACCGCAGCTCCGGCGGCAGGAACTCCAGCGTTCCGGCAAGCTGACTCATCGTCGCGGAGAGCGCGGAAATCAGCCCGATATCGCCGATCCGCGGCTTTCCGTGAACGAAAATAATATTGTCGGGCTTGATGTCGCGGTGCGCGAATCCAGCCTGATGAATCACCTTGATTCCGTTGAAAATCTCTTTGAGGACCGCTTGAAGCGTTTCCGGCGGCAACGGACCATTCGCCGCCAGCCGCGCCGAAAGAGTATCCGGAACATAATTTTCCTGCGACAGCGAATCCGCAGCTTCCATAGTATAGTAGAAAAAATCTTCGTCTTCGCCGACGTGATAAATCTGAAGGAGTCCGGAAGTCTGCTCTGTAATCGTGCGGTAGTTGATGACGCCCTGCAGCTCGCGTCTCCAGAATTCGCCGAGCCGGCCTTTCGAAATGATTTTCACGGCAAGTTTTTTTCTGGAAATATCGCGGCAAAGCCACACTTCGCCAAACGCTCCGCTCCCGCAAAGTTGAAGCAGCGTCAAATCATGATAAACAGAACCGGCGGAAAAACTCATACAGAATCCTTTTTGTTACAATAATTTAGTACAATATCTCTGAAAATCAAGTATTTCCTTGTTGCCCGTTGCAAAAAATTTTGCAGAGGCATTGTTTTAAAACGAAAAAAATCCCGGCATCGAACTACTCTCCCACACTCTGTTGTGCAGTACCATCGTCGTGAGGCCTCTTATCGATCGT
>URNX01000063.1 GCA_900549415.1 uncultured bacterium | reverse complement strand
TTTTTTTTTTTTTAATGATACGGCGACCACCGAGATCTACACTCTTTCCCTACACGACGCTCTTCCGATCTCGGACAGAGCACCTATGAATCCGGCACGCCGCCCTCACCGGCAGAAATCGCATTCTCCGGAGATGTCGGCAGAGATGTTCTGCTCTATACAAGATGGGCGGGACGCAGCGAAATGCGCAAATTTTTCCTTATGCGCCGCCTTGGTCAGAGCAACCTCTCCATTGAATACATCTATTCCGGAACCTTCCACATCCGCAACGGTTCCGAAGGCTACGAGGGCGAACCCGGCGACCTCTTCTTCCTGCACCCCGGAATGGACCATGACCTGCTGTTTCTTCCGGAGAACGGGAAATGCCGGAAGTTCGGACTCATCATTGCCGGACGCCTTCTTCCGGAGCTTCTGAAACAGCTGGGGCTGGAATCGTGCCGCGCCGTGCACCTGCCGGACGTTGCGCCGCTCGAACCGCTGCTGGACCGCCTTGTCGAACTTCTGCGCGACGGTTCTCCGCAGAGGAGCTGCGCGGAAAACGCGGGAGTGACGTTTCAATTTCTCCAGACCCTGTCCGATCTGATTCATTCGGACCCGATGCCGGAGGACATCCGAAATCTTCTTGATTTTCTGGAAACACATCTTCAGGAACATCTGACCATGCGGGAAATTGCCGCCATGCACGGAATGAGCCAGCCGACTCTCAACCGCAAATTCCGCGAAACCATGCATATCTCCGTTTTCCAGCATCTCATCTCCCTGCGCATGCACAAGGCGGAAAACCTGCTTTGCAGCGGTTCCGGTTCAATCAAGGAAATTGCCGCCCTTTGCGGATACAACAATCCGCTCCATTTTTCCGAAGAATTCCGCCGTCTGCACGGTTGTTCTCCGCGCGAATTCCGCAGAAAAAACGGCATCGGCTATTGAAAAATCGCAAAATGAATTTAAATTACCGATTCAGAGGAAACGGGAATATGGCGCAGATTACACTCAAAAAACTGGCGGAGCTTTCCGGACTCTCCATCCGCACCGTGAGCAGAGTCCTCAAGGATCAGGCAAATGTGATCCCGGAAAAACGGGAACTCGTCCTCGAACTTGCCAGGAAGTACCACTACCAGCCCAATATGGCCGCACGGAATCTGCGACTGCAGAAGAAAAGTTTCGTCGGCATTCTCTCCTCCAATTTCCAGACGGAGGTTTTCCTCCAGAAGGTCAATGATCTGGAACGGCGGCTTTTCTCCGCCGGATTCTATCCGATTCTCGGACGGCCGGACAACTTTTCCTCCGATTTTCACCGGATGATGCAGGACTGGTCGGGCGTGATGGACTACGTCGTTGTCTTCGAACTGCCCCCGCACCACAGCGAACTGGATTTACGCAGTTTTCCGCTTGATTTCATTCTTGTCGACCGTGGACTGCACCCGGATCATCACTGTCTGATGATCGACCGTGCAAGCGGAGTCTGCGAAGCCATCGAACACCTGATTCGCACGGGACGCCGCCGGATTCTGCACTGCGGCATGAACCCGTCGCGAAAAACCGGCGTGCTGCGCGCGTTTGAAGAGATCGGGACGGAATTCGGTGCGGAACCGATGTTTCTGGAAAGCAACGCGGAATTCGAAGACGGCTATTCGCTCGGTCCGGTCATTCTGAACCATGCGCCGGATGCGCTGTTTTTCGATACCGACCGCATGGCCGCCGGGTTCCTCAAGTACGCCGCCGAACACGCCGTGCCGATCCCGCGCGATGTTGCAGTTGTGGGATTCGACGACGACCTCATCTGCCGCATGTCCGCCCCCGCCCTGAGCTCGGTCGCACACCCGATCGCGGAAATCAACACGGAAATCGTCTCCATCATCACCAATCCCCCTGCGGAAAAAGTCCACAAGACCTTCCCGACCCGCTTCGTTCTCCGCGAAAGCTGCTGAAAAACAGAAACAGCCCTTGATTTTTTCAAAAAGCGGGGTAAGATACAGGGGAAACAAGTTTCAAGGAGGAAAACTATGCCGGAAACCTATAATTTCACACCGTCGCCGCTCGTCTGCTGCCGCGGAATCACCGTCACCATGGACGGAGACACCATCAAGACCGTGCAGTTCCACGGAGGCTGTCCCGGCAACACCGCCGGAATCTCCTGCCTCGTCCGCGGACGCAAGGCGGAAGAGGTTGCAAACCTGCTTGAAGGCGTCCGCTGCGGTGCAAAACCTACCTCGTGTCCCGACCAGCTCGCGACATTTCTGAAGGAAATTCTCAAGAAGAAAAGCGGAAACGCTTGATTCACATTCATTAAAACATCAGGAGGAAAACAATGGCTGATTTCATGGAAAGCAAGACCGCAAAGAATCTCGCATTCGCATTTGCGGGAGAATCCCAGGCACGCAACAAGTACACTTACTTTGCAAGCGTGGCGCGCAAGGAAGGCTACAACCAGATTGCCGCGATTTTTGAAGAAACCGCCGGAAATGAAAAAGAGCACGCCAAGCTCTGGTTCAAACATCTGAACGGCATCGGCGATACGGTTGCAAACCTCGAAGCCGCGGCCGCCGGCGAACACGAAGAGTGGACCTCCATGTATGCGGATTTCGCAAAAGAGGCTCGTGAAGAGGGCTACGATGACATCGCCCGCGAATTCGAACGCGTCGGCGCCATCGAAAAGCATCATGAAGAGCGTTACCGCAAGCTCGTCGAAAACATCAGAAAAGGTGAAGTTTTCGCCCGCGTCGCTCCGCAGAAATGGATCTGTCTGAACTGCGGACACGTCTACATCGGCGAAAAAGCTCCGGAAATGTGTCCGACCTGCAAGCATCCGAAAGCCTACTTCCAGATCGAAGCGGAAAACTACTGATTCCGAATCGGATTTTCGCTGAAACAGAAACGCCTTCCGCCATCGCAAAACGGCGGAGGGCGTTTTTGTTTAATGCAACGTCCGGCGGATGAACGAGTTTCATCGCCGGACGGTAAAATTATTTTTCCGCAGGAATCGCAGAGAGCGCACAGGCTGCGGCTTTGACAATCGCGCCGGAAGCACCGCCGCTGAGCTGAACAACGACGTCGTTCATATCCTGTTCCACCTGCGCACGGCGAGAACCGCCGGGCAGAATCCGCTCCATCGCATCCGCAAGATCCTCCGGAACCACCTGGAACTGAAGGAATTCCTCAAACGCACAGCGGTTCAGAATGATGTTCGGCATGGTGAAAAATCCGCGGAACAGCCTGCCGATAATCAGACGCGCCAGCAGGAAGGTGATCTGATTCAACCGGTACGCAACAACCAGCGGAATTCCAGCAATCGCACACTCCACCGTAACCGTTCCAGAAGCGGCGAGTCCGGCAGTGCAGCGCTGCATCCAGAATGCAGTTTTGCCGCGCGTCAGCTCAATCTTCGGAAGCGGATAATCGGGATGCTTCGTCATGAAAGCCTGAATGCCGTCCCGCACCATCTGAAGAATCCGTTCGCGCGGAGACGCCACGACAAACTGGAGTTTCGGGTTGCGAGACTTCAGAATCGCCGCCGTTTTCAGGAAGGGTTCCAGCAGGAACTCAATCTCTTTCTTGCGGCTGCCGGGAAGCAGAAGAACCGTATTCGGATCGCGCTCAATCGTCGCATCGGCGCGTCCCTTCACGATATCCACGAGCGGATGCCCGACGAATTCCACATCAAGCCCGGAACCTTCGTAGACTTCCGGCTCAAACGGGAAAATGACCATGAGTTTGCGGCAGTATTTCGCAAGCTTCCTGATGTTTCCGCGGCGCCAGACCCACACCTGCGGACTGATGTACCAGACCACAGGGATTCCGGCTTTCCACATGGCTTTTGCAAAACGGATGTTGAAGCCGGGATAATCAATCAGAATCACTTCCAGCGGACGCCGCTTCTTCGCCTCGCGAATGAGGTACAGAAAGATCCGGATGAATTTGAAAATGTTCTCCAGAACCTCGATCAGACCGATCACGCCGAGCTCGCTGGAATCCACCAGGAGCTCGACTCCGGCCTTGCGCATCTCAACGCCGCCCATTCCGCAGACAACAACATCCGGACGGCGGCGACGGATTTCCGAGGCGATCCGCGCACCGTAAAGGTCGCCGGACGCCTCGCCCGCAATGATCCAGATCTCTTTTCTGCCGCGATTCATGAGAGGTCACCGTTTCTTGCGTTTCTTTTTCGGCGGAGTATAGTTGGAGCCGCGTCCGAAGCTCGGCATCCGGGCTCCGGCGGAGAGCGCGCCCATATCCATCGAACCGAGCTTGCCGCCGCGGAAAGCGTGTCCGAACAGACCGACGTTCTTCATCATCTTGCGCATATTGCCAAACTGCTTGATCAGCTGGCTGACCTGCTCCACAGTCGTTCCGCTGCCCTTTGCGATACGGCGGCGGCGGGACATATCGATGATATCCGGATTCTCGCGTTCCTTCTTGTTCATGGAGCAGATAATCGCCTCCATGCGACGGAACTGGCTGGCGTCGAAACCGGGAATTTCGGCGAGCTTGCCGCCGCCCGGAAGCATTTTCAGAATCGCTTCAACTCCGCCCATCTTCGTCATCTGGCGGAGCTGGCTGAGAAAGTCGTTGAAGTCGAATTTGTTCTTTTTGAGCTTTTCCTGAAGCTTTTCAGCCTCTTCTTTGTCGATCTCTTCCGCAGCCTTTTCAACAAGGGAGACGATATCGCCCATGCCGAGAATGCGCGACGCCATGCGGTCGGGATGAAATACCTGCAGATCTTCCACTTTTTCGCCGACACCGACAAATTTGATCGGGCAGCCCGTGACTTTTCGGATCGAAAGAGCCGCGCCGCCGCGCGCATCGCCGTCGAGTTTCGTCAGAACGACACCGGTGATTCCGAGCGCATCGTGGAAGTGTTTCGCGACCGAAACAGCCTGCTGGCCGAGAGCGGCATCCGCAACGAGCAGAATTTCAGCGGGGGAAACGGCTTCTTTCAGGCGGACAAGCTCCTGTACCATCGATGTGTCGATCTGGAGACGACCCGCGGTGTCAATGATAAGGTAATCGCAGTTGTCCGCAACCGCGCGTTTCGCCGCATTGCGCGAGATTTCGCAGACGTCCATGTTTCCGCGTTCGGAATAGACTTCAACGCCGACTTCTTTGCCGAGAATCTCGAGCTGATCAATCGCGGCGGGACGGTAAACGTCGCACGCGGCGAGGAGGACACGTTTTCCACGCTTCCGGATGTTGGCGGCAAGTTTCGCGCTGGAAGTTGTTTTACCGCCGCCGTGCAGACCGACCATCATAATGACATTCGGACGGATTGAGGAATTCCATGCGAGCGGGGCTTCGGCCTCCCCCATGAATTCGGCGAGTTTGTCGTTGACGATCTTGATCGCCATCTGTCCGGGCGTAACGCTCTTGAGCACATTTTCGCCGAGACATTCCTTTGAAACGTTTGCGACGAACTCCTCTGCGACCTCCCAGTTGACGTCCGCTTCGAGCAGCGCGTTCAGCACTTCCTTCATCGGCTCCGCGATATTCGACTCCGAAAGGGACGCGACGCCGCGCAGTTTCCGCAGCGCCTCCTGGAGCTTGTCGGTCAGATTATTGAACATATTTATTCTTCTCCTGCTTGAGTAAATGCAATTCCAGTGTTATATTACCGGATAATCGCAGTTTTGCTACCCCTATATTATGGCAGTGAACCGCGAAATTTCAACCATGGTTTCAATAATTTTCTAAAAAAAGATGGGAGGAACACCATGAGAAGCGACATTATGAAGAAAGGATTGGAGCGCGCACCCCACCGCGGGCTGATGATGGCCACCGGCATCAAACGCTCCGATATCTCAAAACCCTTTATCGGAGTCTGCAACTCCTACACCAACATCGTCCCCGGACACTGCCACCTCAAAAAAGTCGGTGAAATCGTCTGCGACGCCATCCGCGAAGCCGGCGGCGTTCCCTACGAATTCAACACCATCGCGGTCTGCGACGGCATCGCCATGGGACACACCGGCATGAAATACTCCCTCGCCAGCCGTGAAATCATCGCGGACAGCGTGGAAACCATGGGTTCCGCACACCCCTTCGACGCCATGATCTGCATCCCGAACTGCGACAAAATCGTCCCGGGAATGCTCATGGGCGCCATGCGTCTGAACATCCCCACAATCTTCGCTTCCGGCGGACCGATGCGCGCAGGGAAAACTCCGGGCGCTCCTCACGACACCGACCTCAACTCCATCTTTGAAGGCGTTGCCGCACGCGTCATCGACAAGATTGACGACGCTCAGCTTGAAGCTCTCGAATGCACCGCCTGCCCCGGCCCCGGCTCCTGCTCCGGCATGTTCACGGCAAACAGCATGAACTGTCTCTGCGAAGCTCTCGGAATCGCGCTTCCCGGCAACGGAACCATCGCAGCCGACGATCCCGCACGCGTCGAGCTCTGGCGCAAAGCGGCGTTCCGCATCGTCGAACTCGCGAAAATGGAAAATCCGCCGCGCGCCAAAGATTTCGTCACCGCGAAATCTTTCCAGAACGTGCTCGTGCTCGACATGGCAATGGGCGGCTCTTCCAACACCGTTCTCCACACCCTCGCCATCGCGAACGAGGCCGGTCTCAAGGTTGACCTGAAGGAGCTCGACCGCATCTCCAGAATGACCCCGAACATCTGCAAGCTCGCCCCCTCCAAAGGCGAATTCCACATCGCGGAAGACTGCCGCAGAGTCGGCGGAATCATGGCGATCCTCAAGGAAATCGCAAAGGTTCCGGGACTCATCGACGGCTCCGCTCCCACGATCTCCGGAAAGACGCTCGCGGAAGAGTACTCCGCCGCCCCCGATCCGGACGGCACAGTCATCCGCCCGCTTGAAAACGCCTACAGCAAAGTCGGCGGACTCGCCATTCTCTTCGGCAACCTCGCAGCCAACGGATGCGTCGTCAAGGCCGCGGGCGTCGACCCGAAAATGCTCGTCCACAAGGGCCCCGCAGTCATCTTTGAAAGCCAGGAAGAGGCATGCGAAGGCATCCTCGGCGGAAAAGTCAAAGAGGGCGATGTGGTCGTCATCCGTTATGAAGGTCCGAAGGGCGGCCCCGGCATGCAGGAAATGTTAGCCCCGACCTCGTACATCATGGGACGCGGTCTCGGCTCCTCCGTGGCGCTGATCACCGACGGCCGTTTCTCCGGCGCGACGCACGGCGCCTGCATCGGACACGTCAGCCCGGAAGCCGCCGCCGGCGGACTCATCGGACTCGTGGAACCGGGAGACATCATCTCCATCGACATTCCGAACCGCTCCGTCACGCTTGAGGTTTCCGACGACGTTCTCGCGGAACGCCGCAAAACCTGGAAGCCGCGCGAACCGAAAATCAAAACCGGCTACCTTGCGAAGTATGCAAGCCTCGCAACCAGCGCCGATACAGGCGGAGTCCTCCGCGTCGGAAAATAATGGACCGCAATTCCGAAACTAGAATCGCGGAAACGCTCGTCGAGCCGGAAGCCAATGGTCTCCGGCTCGACTTGTATCTGCGGAAACGCTTCACCTACCGCTCCCGAACCGAATGGCAGCGCAGCATCGAAGAGGGTGAAATCCTGCTCAACGGACGCCGCACGCGTCCCTCGCGCATTCTTCAGACGGGCGAAAAAGTCGCGTTCATTCCGAAGCCAGCCGAAGAGCCGCCCGTCGACCGCTCGTTTGAACTTCTGGAAGAGACTCCGGACTGGCTGGCGGTTGCGAAGCCAGGAAACCTGCCGTGTCACCCCGCGGGCGCATTCTTCCGCAACACCCTCTGGAGCGTTCTGCGCGAGCAGTACGGCGAAAACATCCACATCGCGACGCGTCTCGACCGCGAAACTTCAGGGGTGGTTCTTGTCGCCCGGAATCCCGAGACCGCCGCCGCATTCACCCGCGCGCTGACCGGAACCGGCGTACACAAACGTTACATCGCGTTCGTCCACGGCGATTTTCCCGACGAACTGACGGCCGACGGCTGGCTTTCCTATGACCCCGCCGCGGCGATCCGCAAGAAACGCCGTTTCACCTTTGAACAGGTTCCCGGCGGAGAACGCTCGGAGACCTCCTTCCGTCTTCTCCGTCGCCGGAACGGACTCAGCGAAGTGGAAGTTTTTCCGCGCACGGGACGGCTGCACCAGATCCGCGCCACGCTCTGCTCGCTCGGCTATCCGATGGTCGGCGACAAGCTTTACGGGCTGGATGATTCTTTTTTCACAAAATTCATTGAAGACAAGCTGACCGACACCGACCGTGCGCGTCTTATCCTGCCCCATCAGGCGCTTCACGCCTCGGAGCTTCGCATGCCTTGCCGCGGAACCGAACTCCGCATCACCGCCCCCCTCCCCGAAGACATGCGCAAACTGACGGAAGATGCATAAAGGACTTGGAACGCTGTTCAGCTCTCCCAAACGCGAATTGAAGAGATAACCTCCATTCCTCCGAACAAAAACAATTTACCAAAACTCCAACACAACCCAGAGAAGCAATCGAGAAACCGAATAGATATAGAAACCAAAATAATAAAAATATATTCAAAACGCAAATCAAAAAATGAATGTTTTTTAACTTTTTCTTCCAGAAAAGGGACTTAACTTTTTGAGACTCTGTTAATAGAAGCAAAACCTTACAAACAAATACTAAGAAAGAGTCTATGTCAGCGATTGGAACATCGGAATACATGAAGATCCGGCGGCATGTGATGAACCTGATTCTCCGTGCGGGGAAAGACCCGGTTCAGATACCGACGATAAACGAACTGTCGGAAAAATTCGGTGTGAGCCGCCCGACGGTCAGCAAAGCCATGAAGGAACTTACGTCGGAAGGCTACATCATCGGCCGGCGCGGAATCGGATCGTTCACCAATCCCGCCAAAATATCCCCGTCATCGTTCGGACGGCAACTGCCGCTGATCGGAATTTCCCTCGGCAACGGGCTGATGGTTCACCTGGACAAGTATTACGGCAATATTCTTGCGGAACTTCTGAAAAAAATCGTCGCAATGCCTGCGATCGTTCATCTCGTTTCAACCGGAGGTTCCGATAAAAAGCAAATCATCTGCGATATTATGAATGAACAACTCAACGCTCTGGTTGTCGTCGATGGAAATTCATTTGTCAGCGACTTGCGCAAGAAGGGTTTGAAAGTGGTCACGACCACAGAAACTCATCGGCTCGCACCGGGCTCGGTCTCTCCGGACTATGACGCATGGGGATATCTCTGCGGAAAGCAGCTTCTGAAAGAGAATCGCCGGAACATCGTGTTCCTGCACGACGAAGAACCGTGGAACGCTCCCTACAACGGCTTCCGCCGCGCATTCCGCGAAGCCGGAGTTCCGCTGAACGAAAAATTCTTCCTGAAAGATTACCGCTCTTCTCTGACCGAGCTGAAAAATATGGTTCATTACGGCGTGCAGATCGACGCCGTTGTCGACACGCTCTGGGTAAACAACGAAGTCGCGGAGATTCTCATGGCGGACAATCCGGAACTTGTGAAAACCTGCGCGCTCGTACACAACGCCTTCTCTGCGCCGCAGAATTCCGGCTTTCATGAAATCTGTTATGAAATTCCCTTCGAGCAGATCGCGGAAGAGACCGCGGAACTGCTCCGCCTCCAGTTTGCCGGAGATAAAGCCGGAATGGACATTCGAAAAATCCCCATGAAAATGATTATCAAATAATCTTTAACCAAAAAAGAAAGGATCAGCACAATGAAAAAAGAAAAACAGAGTTCCAACCGGTCAGGAAAGCACAAAGGCAGAGAATTTACGCTTGTAGAACTTCTGGTCGTCATTGTGATCATCGAAATCCTTGCGGCGATGCTCCTGCCGGCGCTGAACAAGGCAAGAGCCGCCGGACAGGCCGCAGTCTGCCGCTCGAATCTCAAACAGCAAGGGCTGGCGTTCGCCGGATACGAGGCGGATTTCGACAGTTATATTCCCCCGAGCAAAGGTGCGGTTGACGTCGGCGGAGGCAATTATGAATTTCTCGACTGGCAATGGGCGCTTACCGCCTACATCGGGCTGAATCCCGATCTGTGCAGAGACAAATACTCTCAGGGGAAAGCCTGGCGCGAATCAACGGTATTCTGGTGCAAAGCCCCGATCGCAACAATCCCGTCCGGAACGACTCTGAACCCGAAAAACACCGGAAACGACACTTACCGTTACGCCATCAACAGCAATTTCATCAGCAAAAAACGCAAAACGGGAAAATCGATCTCGCAAACCTGTCTCGTTATGGAGTGCTTTTACAGCAACCCGAACATGCAGAGCTGGATGTACCACGACGCCTCCAGTCCGGCAAATATCCCGCACGAAAACGGAACCAATCTGCTGTATCTCGACTACCACGTCGGCTATGCGAAATTCACAGCGATTCCGCGTTTTTCCGGAAATATTTTCTGGACAAATGAAAACTGAACTGCCAACACAATAACATAAAGGAACAGCAATGAAAACAGCATTTCTCACCATGATCGCCGCCCTGACAGCCGGAACCATAACCGCCGCGGAATTCAAAATCCCGTTTGAAAAGAACACGGACATTCTGAATGAAAAAGGGGAAAAGTGCGCGGAAGGATTTGTCAAGGGGAAACTCAAATTCGTTCCAGGGGCAAACGGAAGCGGACTCGAACTCCGCCGGAGAGACTCCGCACTATCCCCGCTCCAAATGGAAATGGGGCAACGGCGGAATCGTCAGCGGAAACGTTATCTGCAAACCCGATTACGGCAACTTCAAAATCATCGTCGACTCAGGCTTCAACCTCGGCTTCGCCTCGCTGATGGAACTGCGGAAACAGCACGGAACGATCCTCTTCTGTCAGCTGGATGTCACGAGCCGTTATCTGAAAGACCCTGCGGCGACCAGACTTGCCGACAACATTCTGGAACAGATGAGCAGTCCGCACATCCCCGCAGGTCCAGTCCGCACCGCGTTCGCCGGAAGCGACTCCGGAGCAAAAATTCTCGACCGCATGGGCGTGGAATACACCCGGGTCTCCCCGAACGATGCAATCAGACTCAATGCCGCGCAAGCAATCATTCTGGACGCAGACGGCAAGGATGCGCTGCATCTGATATCCGGACGGAAACCGGTCATTCTCCTGCCCGGCTTCCCGCTCGAAACGCTCTCCGGAGTGACACTGCGCAATACGGTTCAGGACATCTTCCGCGCTTCCGCCCCCAAAGACGATCCGCTGTTTGAAGGCATTCCGGACGCAGATCTCTACTTCCGCAACGCCAGCAAACTTCCCGTTCTGACCGCGAAACCGCAGTGGACCGCTGCAACGGAACCGGCGCTTTTCGCAAAAGTGAAAATCAATGCCCGGCCATACATCATCTTCAATATCGCACCCGGCATGGTCGAAGGATTCTGGAACGGGGAAAAAATCTCCCGCGTCTGGTCCACAATCTTCAACAATCTGAATATCGGACTCAGCCGCGGAATCCTCCTCTTCGGCGGAGAACGGATGCGTCACAACACGATCATTCCGCACCTCGGGGAAGCCGTTCCGGAAAACGTCAAGCTCAAACTGGATTTCCGCAACGAAGGCAAGCCCGGACAAACGGGCGGCTTCAAGCCGGTTCTGCTCGGCAAATCGTGGGAAGAACAGGGATTCACGCAGAAGAATCCGTTCTACACGCTTCCGAAGGAGACGCCGAAGCAGTATCGCAACAATCCATACGACGGTTATGCGTGGTATCGCATGGAAATCTTCATTCCGGAATCCTGGAAAGGCGCCACGCTCACTCTGGACGGCGGCCCGATCGACGATTTCGACTGGACCTGGTTCAACGGAAAAGCCATCGGTGAAACGACTCTCCGTAACAGCAAAGCTCCGTGGTCGGCGATACGTCATTATCCGATTCCGCAGGAAATTGTGAAATTCGGAGAAAAGAATGTCATTGAGATTCGCGTATTCGACCGTTGGTCCGGCGGAGGCATCGTCGGACCGCTGAAGATCACGGCGAAAAAAGCGACCGCCCCTTCGAGGTCTCCCTACATCGACAATCTTGATTTCTACGATGGAGACGCCTTCCATCAGTGGTAACACACCCCGCCCGGATCCGTTCCGGGCGGTTTTATGTCCCCTTTAGGACAATAACGGGGGAATGCAGCGTGCGCAACACCGTTGATTCCCCTCATTCAGGTTTATTTTTTGATTTGCTTTTTCTCCAGATTGCAATGCTCCAGCCGATGCTTTTGACGCCAAGCGGAATCAGAAGAATCGCAAACAGCAGATACAATCCGTACCGGAACGGCGCCAGCGCGGTATTGGTTACATGCTCCGCCGCTTCCGGATTTTTCAACCCCTCCTGCAGACCGTCCGAGACCTTGTAGGCGGAAATGATCGCGGCGGTCGTGAGTCCGCCCGCCATAATGTTCTTCCAGTTCAGCGCGCGCAGAAAAACGGAAGGCTCTTTCGATTTCATAACCGTTTCGACAAACAGCTTTTTCGTCGCCGGCGAATCCGCTTTCGCCATATATCCGAGCAGGCGGGGCACCTCTTCCGGCGAATGCTGAGCAATGTAATGCACGCCGCTCTCCCCGAACTCCTCCGCAAACCGGACCGAAAGCCCGGGAGCCCGCGCCTCAATCTTCAGGATGTCCGGTCCCATCTTCTTCGCCAGCGGAAGCAACTGCTCCGAATGCAGAGCGAGGCTCCGTGAAGCTTCCGGGACAGCTTTGCAGAGCAGCCAGAAATCATCCCCGTGCTTGATTCCCTGTTCCAGCACCTCCAGCCCGCCGTTCCTGACCAGCGGCAGAACATCATCGCCGTACCGCGCAGAGATTTTCAGCATCTCGCGGCTCAATGTAATCTTTGTTCCCTCCGCCAAAGTCCGCCCGCTTCGTTTGGCCGCGAATTCGAGTGTTTCATCGATCGCCTTTGCCAGAAGCTTCGTTCCGGCGGCATCCGCCGAAAGAAACATGAATCCAAGAGCCACCGCAAAAAGAATTTTTCGCAAAATCATTTGATCTCCTCCGTTTCCAGATAATTTTTCAATTCGGAATCCAGCCGCTTGCCTTCCTGCAGATAGAGCGACACCAACGTTCCCGCCCTTTCACAAGATTCCTCCACCAGCTTCATTTTTGCAGAGCTGATATTGCTGTACAGTTCCGATTTCAGTTTTTCCGGCATAATGCGGCTCACATCATAAACATCCCACGCAGTCCATGCCAGCCCGCCGACCGCAAGCACCGCCCCGGCAATATCGCCGACCGGAAGCGGACCGTCGGCCGCGGCGCAAATCCCGCCGATTCCAAGAGAAGCACAAATTCTAACTACGGGCTTCGCAAAAAACTTTACAGCATACCTGCAGGTTTCCCGGATGAAAATCACCTCAAAGACGACTCCCACACCCGCCAGAGTCGTCTTCAAAGCCGCACTCTGAACGCTTCCGGAAAATTCACAGAGTTTATTCAGGAGCTCCTTCTGACTTTCAGACAGCCGGGCATCGTCCTGAGTGTTTTTGCACACTGCCGCAAGTTCCATTGCGTACTGCGCGTGTCTCTCCTTCAGCCGTTGCTGAAGATTCTGCAGCATATCCTCCGCAACCGCATTTGCATGGAGACAGGGCTGGATGACGGGTTTGTCCAGCACACTCATATAAGCATCCGCGAAATCATGCGTTCCCCGCAGTTTATCTTTTGCCGCCTTGTAGCAGAGTTTCATGCAGACCTTGAACCGGCAGAGTTCCCCGACGACTTGAGGAACCGAATCGGCTGCTCTGTCAAAATCCGGTGAAATTTTTTCTTCCAGCGCCTCGGAAAATGCAGATAAAAGTCTTCCGCAATCCTCATTATACTTGAGATTCAGCTCCCCCATCTGCCTGCGCAAAACAGCTCTCGCCACTTCGGTCGAATATTTTGAATACTTTTTCTGAATATACGGCACAAGAAAGCAGCAGATCCCGAAAAGGACAAGAAGAGCGGAGCCGATCTGGAAACTTTTTTTCATTGCATTCCGGCGGCTTTACATCTTTCGCAGGAAATACGCGGGAGCACAGCTCCAACCGTGACATGCGCTGTTGATGCGCGGATCCGTTCCGTACGGAGTCAGACGTTCGTTTTCCGGGACAAAAACTTCGGGGAACACATTCATTCCCTTCCGGAGCATTTCACCCCAGTAAGCGCGCAAATGACGATCCATTTTCTCTTTTTCCCCGGCATGTTCATACGCAGAAAGCAGGTGATGATGCAGATACGGAGTTACCGGCCGGATCGCTTCCGGAGTCTGTTCCAGCCGTTCCAGAATCTCCTTTGCTTCAGAGACGGATACAACATCTGCAAGAATCATCCAGATTTGCGACGCATACGAAATTTCCCGCATCGGACCGCTCGTAAACAATCCGAGTTCCCGGTCGAAAGCCTCTTCCCGCAACCGGGATGAAAGGAAATCCGCTTCCTGACTGAAATTTTTCTGATCCGTTTTGAGTCCAAGAATCCCCGCGATTTCCGCAAGAGCGCGCAGTCCGAGAATATAAGTTCCCTCGGTGGCGGTTCGGCGGTCCAGTTCGCACCAATCGATAAAATTCCATCCGGGCAGTTCCTGCTCCGCAATACCGTTGCGGTAGTACGGACGGAATATTGCAAATTGCTGAGCTGCAAGGGAATACATATCTTTCAACAAAGCGAGGTTGCCGGTCTGCTGATAGTGAAAGAGCAGAAGATCGGCAAAAAGAAATGAATAATCGGAAATGGCGCACCTTGTTCCGTATGGATGCGGCTTATCGAAAATGCAGGCAGGAATCTGCCCGTTTTCAAGCGGGAATGCAGCAAGCAGATAAATGCAGCGTTCGATCAAATCGAAATTACGGAATGTCACGGAATTAACCTGCGCCTCCAGCCTCAAATCGCCGAGCCAGAGACGGCGGTCGCGCTTCGGTCCATCGAGGACAACCTCCTGCAGACAATTCCGGAGAGTTCGCTGAGCAGCACGATCCAGTTCAACCGCCTCAGCATCAAATATTTCGTGCGGCGGAATAAATTTTCGCACAGCAGATTGAGCCACAAAAGCGATATCCTGAAATAAAAGTTTTTCCGGCGCGCCGATCACTTCCACATAAAGATAACGCATTGCATAGGTGCGCGGCAGCGTGTAAGTCTGCGGCAAATCGTCCAGCGTCACGATTTCTTCCTGAAGCCATGACTCAGAAAGAGCAGATCCGTATTTGCGGTTGCGTTCCCCGATCTCAAGCGGGAATTCAGCAAAAATCAAACGCAAGCGAACAGGGGCATCATTATAATTTGATGCAGTTGAGAGCTTCAACTTCAGCCGTCCAACGAACTCTTCTCCGAAGTCCAGGATAAACCAGTCACCCCGCCGGAATGTTTTTTTCAGAAAATTATATACAGAGTCTTTTTTCGGAATAATTTTCCATCCCTGCCAAGCCTCCGGATCACGCGCAGCTTTTGCGATTGCCTGCGGTCGAACCAACCATCGTTTTAATTTATATTTACGTTTTTCCGCCTCATCCAAGAAACGCAAATTTTCCATAGGATCAACGCCTCCAGTTTTATTTTACAATATAATATAAGATTCTTGAAAATCAAATTCATCTTTTTGCTTTTCTCATCCTCACTACCATCCCTCCCCGAACTTTCTCAAAAATCTCTTTGTTTTAAAATAAAAAAATCCCGGCATCGAACTACTCTCCCACACTCTGTTGTGCAGTACCATCGTCGTGAGGCCTCTTATCGATCGT
>URNX01000062.1 GCA_900549415.1 uncultured bacterium | reverse complement strand
GAATAATAATCAATCATGGAAACAGGCTTTTTCAAGCCTCTAGCCCATCAAATGTGCGCAATTTATCGGACGTTATCTACACGGCAGCCTCCTTATATGCAGACAAAATCTGGAATATCTCAATATTTCATTGCATATAATATACCCCATTCACAGATAATTTTCAAGTGATATAATCAAATAAATAGTTATTTAGCAGACACTAAATATATCTAAATTTATGTAACATAATAACATGCTACAGACCTCAACACCATTATTTTTTGTTGCAAACATTGCGATACTGCCGCGGTGTCATACCTATCTTTTTGTAAAAAAGACGATCAAAATAAATTGCACTGAACTGCAAGGCCTCCGCAATACTGCTTATAGTCATATCTGTATAGCGCAGACGGCTGCAGGCATATTCCAATTTGTATCGGATAATCATCTGCAGAGGAGTTTCGGAAAAGAATGTCATCCAGTGTCTCAGAAAACTTCGCTCACTGAATCCGTGCGTTCGTGCCAATTCGGAAATACTGGAAATTTCCAGACAATGAGCCTGGATGTAAACTGCAATATCCTGAATTTTCTTATAGAGTTCTGAATAAACATCGTTTTTATTTCTGCTTTCCAAAAGTTCCAGTAAAAGCAGCCAGCAGAACGCATCTGCCTTTTCACGCATCAACGGCAAGGAGAGAAGCGTGGTCAAGGTTGTCAGCTTTTGGATATAGTACTGCAAAGAGTCTGTCAAGGTTATCTGCCAGACCAGCGGATCAAAACAGACTCCGATTTCCTGCAACCTCTGAAACGACTCAATGGAATACTGGAAAAAGAAGGCTTTACGAGGAAACTGGGTTGTGTAAAAATGATGGACTCCCGGCTTTTTAATCAGGACATGCGGAAACGGCGTTTCAAAGCGTTTGCCGTTCAAAACATCCACAGCTTTTTCTTCTCCTTGCGAAGACAACCGGATTGTAATTTCCAGAAATTTGTCGTATGTAACATCCTTGGTGACTTTGACCGAATCCAAGTACCCAATTTCTTTGACAGGAACTCCCATATGAAGCGACCTGTTCGGAGGCAGCACCGTATGTACGAAAAAATCTTCCTGAAAAATTTTATTTTCCATCTTTCCCCGTTTCTGAAAAGGTTACAGCTTGCATTTCTCAATAAAAACCTCTGAAATTCGACATTCCTGCAACTTCTATTTACAAGCCGCATTTGCAAGAATCGTCTGGAAAGAAACTATAATATCTTTTTTGTTTTTTTCAATTCCTGCTGCAAAAAACATGACGGCTTCGCATCCATTTCAGGAATGGACTCAGATAAAAACTTTTGAGCTCTACTCCGGCAGGGCTGGTTGATTCCATGATCCACTGGAGAGAAGCAAAGCCGCTATGAGTTTCCCCTCCCATTATTATGAAGCAGGGAAGACCGTCTGGCGCTTAACCGCCAGACGGCAATCTTTCTTGAAACCTGATTTACCTAAACTTCTCTGCCGACATCTCCTTCATCATGGGGCTCACTGTGTATGCCCACTGACCGAAAAATTCCCTTTGCTTCCAGCAGGAACCGCATCCATACGCCGCTGAATCGGAAATCATCTATGGTCACTCTTCCGGAACCGGGATATTCAACCCGGATTTTTTCGTTTTCCAAAACGTACATCATCCTCATCACATCTTTCGATTCCGCAAGTTCATAAGGACGACACTTCACCCACAACCCCCATAATCAGGGAAGCTCCGGGATGTTTTGAAAATTTGAGTTCCTTTATCTGGTACCACGACAGTTGCCGTTCATCAATAGCCCCGTCGTTGCGAGGTTCTTTCTGATTGTTCCAGCGAAAGACAAAAAAGTGGATATTTCCGCTTTTTTTCCATAAAATTCCTTCCGACGGTGTCGGAGAGAAGAAAAATTTCCGTCCGGAATTCGTCTGAATTTCGAGTTTCATCACAGGTTCGTCCCGAAGTTCCGGCACGGCAACCAGAAAATAGAGCGCACCGGGAGCGAAATTCAAAGCCGCTGAAACCTGCGTCTTGCCGGAAATACCGTTTTTACCGCGCCGGTTCACCCGAAACGGCACTCCGGCGATGCGGCCGGAGTCGGCGGGAACAGATATCTCTGCATCAGCAATCCGGTCCAGGTCAATTGTCCGGACCTCTCCTACATCGTATTTCTTTTCGGAAACGGCGACAAGAGACGGGGACGCAACAGTCTCCCGATTAAGCGGCAGCGTATTTTCCTGTCGGACAGCCGACAGGAATTTTCGGGAAGGAACGTCTGTTTCAAAGAACAACTCCAGCTGGATATCACCGTTTACATTCCCCTCGATCTGCAACGATCTTTCCGCCTTACTGAACCGGAATGGAACATCTTTACCATTGATGCAAACCCGGCAGGGTGCTGCTTCGGCAAAGAAATCGATCTTAAAATCCCCTGCTGCACGCAGCCGGACTAGCATTCGTTTCTCGTTCCGGCGATATTCCGCACCGAGCAATAAGGCCTGAGCCCAGGCGGAGGGGCTGCATGGAGCCTCTCGACCGGCCAATTGTGCCGCACAGCGGTAAAGCAGCCCCGAACCGGCGTGATTGGCATGATGCCATATCCGGTTCTGATCGTCGTCACAAAGTCCGCGGGAGAGAATTTCCCGCAATTTTTCCGTATCCTCACCCAACGCCTCCCGCAACAGGAAATGCTGTGCAATCATATCTGGAGTATTCACCATGCCGCTATACCCCGGACGGCGATATCTGTAGTTGATCCAATCTGGGAAATAACGCTCCAGAGTTTCGTATTCAAACACATGCGCGTCTTTGGCGATAAAATCGCAATAGAGGCGGATTGCTTCCGGAGCTGTGACACATCCCGCGATGAAATTGCAGCAGACTTCCCCCATTTCCCACCGTGTTGCGCCGCAAGGACCCCATTCCGAAAGACCGGACTCCAGGCAGTTGCGCGTTTCGGAAAAGTTGTTAAAGTATTGCTTTGCATACGGACGGTAACGAAACGCAGCAAGCAACGGACAAACGCCTTTGGATGCCGTAAAAAGCGCAAGATCCCTCATGCGCCGGTCGCCGACAAGTCCGGCAAGCTTATACATGCCGACGCCTCCGAGCCAGGAATCGGGTCCCATGTCAATGGTATGGTTGACGGTGTTTTCCATACAATCCTGTCCCATAACCGCCCAATCGTTCCGCCGGATGCACGGACTGTAGAAACGACGGACTCCGTCCCAATTTGCCTGAATTTCAGAGATATCTCCGGAAAATTCCGCAAGGCGCGACGTATACATCAGTATGAACCCGATGAAATTGGTGATATCACCGAATTGCGGCTGCGGGAAGCCGCGCCGAATCCATCCGTAGGCGAAATAATGTTTCCCGGTCGACGGATCGGTGCGTTCCGCCGCGGTATGCCTTGAAAACCAGGCGCCGAACCCCTTCTGCCCGTTGATGATCTCCAGCAGCTTCCGAAACGCGAACCGAGCATTGCCGCAAAGTTCCTTTTGCTGTTCGGGATTCATGAAATTCCACAAATCGAAATAGGCAGAAAGCACCCCACTGCAATCCGGGCGGAACACTCCGCGCATCGGAGCTTTTGAGAAAGGAAAGGTGTCTACGAAATGAACGGCGTCCCGGGTCCGTTGAGATTCTGCTCCGGTCTTGACTGGAACAGCTGTCCGCAGATCGGGAACCTGCAAGGTATAATCGCTGCGGTTTCCCTCGCACCAGAGATAGGGACCGACAATGGAAGGCATGCCCGGATTATCATATTTTTTCGGCAATTCAACGTAGATGTTATCCAGTCCCAGCATGGCGGCGGGAGGCGGGAGCGGCGCACATTCAACGCCGGAAAAACCCCATTCGTTGGAAATTTCCGCATAGCGGTAAACATTTGCAACCGTCACTTTGCGCCGATCCGGGGAGAATTTGAAATACTCATCGCAGGCGATCGGGTAACGCAGCATGATGCGGTTGATTTTTTCACATTGTTCCGCCATTTTCTCCAGTCCGTCCGGAAGCTCGGCACGGAAGGTGCGGCATCCCCACGGAGTGGAAATCCCGATGCTCCCTGCCGCTTTCTTCCAGCGGATTTCGATTCCAGAATTCGACGCGGAAACTGAGAGCGGTTTTCGCGTCAAAGTCAGCAGAAACGGCATTGCCCCATCAGGAAAATCAGGAATAAGCAACAGCCAGTTCCTGGTCAGGCGGCTTCCGGATATCCGGGTAAACTCATTGGGCGAGAGAATCTGCAGCCGTCCATCAAGTTCCGCCAATATGCGCCCGGGTTTTCCATTTCGGTTGGGGCGGTTTTCAAAGCGGATTCCCGAGACATCCGTATCAAGCAGAAATCCGGGAGCGGTCAGTCCCGCCCGAGTCTCCCATTGTATGCTTCGACCGTTTCTCCGGCTGCGGCATCGGTAGCTTTTTTTACGGAACACCCAGTTGGTTTCCGTCTGCCGGCCCCCATCCTCATCGAACTCTGCCTCCAGCGGCTCAAAAGTAAGCGACGGATGACCGCCTGACGTATTCCAATTATAATTGATATAGCGACTGCGTCCCAAGTATGCAAACAGCAAGCCCTGTTCCGGTCGGCTTTCACCGAAAGCGTAACGCCCGGAAGAGTTCATGCCGATTCCATATTGCCACTGTTCTGGTGAGGTCTCCCAAAGAGTCTCCAGCAATTGTCTGCACTCCTTTGCTGCGGCGGATGCGGCTCGCCAATTGCCTTCTTTCAACGCTTCTCGCGCCCTTTCAATGCAAGTTTGCAGTTCTTCATCGGAGGCGATTTCCATCTGATTAAACAGCATTCCCCGACGATAATCCTCAAGTTCTTCGGAGGCGGCAACAGTATCCCGATAAGCGGAAAAAGCAAAATACAGTTTGGAATAACGTGCTTCCAGAGCGGGAAGACGAAGACACTTTTCTGACTCCGGCATCCGGGGATCGTTGAGCAGCCGGAGAAAATCTGCCCGGAACGACCGAAGCTGCTCATGAAGCTGTCCGCCAAGCTCTATCTTGTTTCTGACGGCGCTGTTTGCATATCCTTCCAGCGCCGTGATTCGCAGATCGCCGATTTCAGAGACCCGCTGTAATTCCTGCCGCGCGCTGAGCACAAAGCGGAATGACTTGATTTCAATCGCAGCTTCCGGCGCATCTGCTGATCTGCAGGGCTGGAATAAAAAGACAACTCCCCTTTCTCCGGTATCCCAAGCGGGGTTTCCGGAAAGTTCAAAGCGGTAAACCTGAAATTTTCCGTCCGCCTTGATCGGCTGTTCAAGGGAAGCGGTTTTGCCGTTTCCCCACCGCCATTGAAGGCGTGCAAGCGGGCTTGCCGCGAAGGAATCGACTTTCATGCAAACTTCCACCGCAGCGACCTGCCAGGGAAGCATCCGGACTAATTCTTCGATCAGCTTGTAGGTTTCAAGAGTTCCTGCTTCAGATTTCTGACATAACTGCAGCGTGTTATCCGAAGACACATCGACGGACGCAAATCCGGACGGTTGAAAATATTGTGACTCCGCTCGAAGCGACGCATCAAATTTGAAATCAATCGACCGTCCACTCGCATTTGCGAGAACAACTCCACAGCAAAGTATCAGAAAGAAAAATCTGCTGAATTTCATTTTTTGGTCTCCTCAATACGCCGCACCGTTATAAGCATCGGTCCAGAAATATCCTCGGGCGGAATCCCACATATTCGAAGGAATCAGTTCCAAAAATATCGGAGACACGTGAAAATCGGCCCATAAGACATTTACCGCGGATTTTCCCCGGTGACGACAGCGATTCTCTTCTACAAGGCTCTTTCCGCCGGAACGCCAACGGGTTGTGGTAAAACACATTTCGAAATTCCAGTCATTTGCCATCTTTGCAGCATTCGATCCCCAGTCAATATCCGTAACCGCAGCTCGCTTTGAGGGTCTTTTGATCTTCGAAAGCGTATGCGGGCTCCCGCCGTACTCGGTTTTGCCTGATGCAAAGGAAGGGTAAATGTCAAATTCATTGCTGCGCGGGCTGTCAGCTCCGACAATACCGTAATGCACATTCGTGTACGCAACTTTTTTTTCCTGGGAGGGGCACGAAAACGGTCCAGTGAATTCTATCGTTTGAGTCGGCCAATCCCGCTTGACCGGAAGCGTTCCGTTATTGATGCAACTCATCCAGTTCGAAGCCAGCGGCAGCATGTCCGATGCTCCTCCGCAATAGAGTGCAAACATTTTGCCGATTTGAGAAAGATTATTTAAACACAGGGTATCACGCGCCTTAGCCCGTGCTTTGTTCAATGCGGGGAGAAGTATTCCTGCCAGTATTGCAATGATCGCAATCGTTACCAGGAGCTCTATAAGGGTGAAACCTTTCTTGCGGTTTTTCATCTTTCTTCCTTCTGTTTCTGTGTCTGTTTTCATTTGTCTTCCTCCTGTTTCTGTGTCTGTTTTCATTTTTCTTCCTTTTGTTTCTATTTCTGTTTTCATTTTTTCCTCTCTTTGAAATGGTTGTGAAAATATTTCATAACCCACTCTTTGGTTTAACGGAAACGTCTGCGGAACGGAAGTACCGGAAGTCCGTCGCGGGAACATAAATTCGCCGCAGCATCATACGCGGCATAGCAATAGCGCAGTTCCACCGGATGAGTTGTCCGGGGGAATGAAAACGGTCACGCCGTTATTCTCTATTTTTGCCGGAACCCGGATCAGCCGTTCCGGATCGTCCAGAACGACAAAACCGCCGGGACCCTTGCCGTCCGACAGCAGATCATAATCCAAAGAACGTTCCGCCGCATTGAAAAAACGCAAATCAACCGTATCCGCTTCCGTGAATACCTGTTTATACTCCCGGTCAGACAACCGGAAATACGGATTGTCCGAATAAACCGGCATCGCCATATTGGATTGTCCGGCGCAGAGCCAGACTTCCCCGGCGACAATGCCGTCAATATGGCAGATTTCCGTTCCATTCTCATATTTCAAAACCAGTCGGTATTGCGTATATCCTTTTTCCAGAGGAGAAAATTCTGCCATCCACAGACCGGATGCGTCCGCCTGAATAACGCGGCTTTCTCCAGCAAAAAATGCCTTGAAACGTTCTTCCGGAGAAGCTGTTCCATGAAAGCGCACCGGAGAACCGCTTTGCAGAACCATATCCGGCGAAAATAGAGGATGCAGAGTAACCATGATATGCGTTTACCTCTTTTTTTGAATCACGACTTCCGTTTTTCCGGGCAGAAGCAAGACTGATCCTGCGGAGCGTTCCGCTCCGCAGAGGGTCTCGGCGTTTTCAGAAACGGCAACTTCCTGTGCACAATCCGAACTGTTGAAAAGCACACTGACCCGCACATCTTCACCTTCAAGAGTCCGGCTGGTCACGCCGGACGGCGTATTCGCTTCCGGATCAACTCCGGCACTCAAAGCGAACTCCGCAATCTCCTGAATGTTTTCCGCTATACTTTCATGCCGCAAAGTCCGGCAGAGTTCCAGCCCCCAAATCCGGCAATGCCCTTTTCCATAGTTTGCATCCACGGCGGCAATGCTTCCATCGGAATATTTTGCATGACACACGGCATTTCCGAGGAGCTCAAAGCTCTGCTGCATCCGGCGTCCGCGAACCGTGAGCCCTTTCTCCGTTCCGGCGGTAATGTCCTGCGGTTGTGCGATATAATCACTTTCGCGGCAGCCGAAAACTTCAGCGAGACCGTGTCCGGGAATGGCGTTCCGGACGAACATGTGCTCATCCAGCCAGGCAAACCGTCCGTCCACCCAGACCGCTCCGCCGGCATGAATGAATTCCCGAATCTGACGGGCGCACTTCGATCCCAGCAGATTGACATGCGGCAGATACAACACTTTATATCCGGCAAGAGCCCCGTTTTCCAGTTCTTTATCGGAAATGAAATCAACAGCGAAGTTTTTCTCGTGAAGCGCACGGTAACACCCCAGAACGGCCATCTGGTATTCCCAGCCGATATTTTGCACACCTTTATGGTCAAGCCATTGCAGGAATTGGTAAACTCCATTGGAGTAGGAATCAAGAATTGCAACGGCGGCCGGTTTCCGACACACCGACAGCAGAGTGTCCCGATGGGCATTGAAGATCTCTGCAAACTCCCGAACTTTGCGGGAACGTGCCGTTTCGCCGCCGTCGGCTGGAGCGCGCAGCCCGAACTCTCCAGGTTCAAACGTTCCGCTGCGCCAGGCCTGCCATTCCCAGTGAATCACACCGTGCAGACCGCTTGCATACGCCTGCCACAATTCATAAAAAATGGTATCCGGCGTCGGGGTGTAGTGGCAGACATGCACGCAGGAAGTTCCTACCTGCAGTTCTCCGATCATGGCATCGCCGCCTTTCAGCCAGCTCCATGTGCGGTCTGCTGCGCAGCTGTAGAAGTTTATCCGGTCCGCCAGGTTGCGGGCTTCCGGATTGTCGTTGCTCTGATGAACCGAACTGCTGATGGAATCCAGCAGCGGTGCGGTTTTGTAGAAATCCCGGCAGGGAACCGCGGGGTTGCCGTTGACGGCATGAAAATTAGTATGAGTCGGATGAACCGTATCGTATTTCTTGATTTCACCGCACAGCCATATCACTTCTTCATTCAGGAGATCGGCAGCGAACATATGAAAATCATAATTCATCGCCGAAGTGCGCCCGCGACTGCCCAGCCGGAACGCCTGTTCAAGCCATTGCGCCGTGAGTTTCTCCCGGGACGGAGGAATGAGCAGGCTCAGCACCGGATACTCGCCCTGCCAGTTTTTCTTCAGTTCTTCCCAGGTTGGATACTTCTGCAGGAGGTAGTCCGCAAACTGCTGCAGTGTCGTTTCGTGTTTACTGGTATTGAGAGTCGGCTCATTCCAGATATTCCAATAGGTCAACGCCGGAGAATTGCGGTAACGGCATACCAGTTTCTCAATCAGTGCGGCCAGCGGACGGCGCACTTCTTCGCGCTGCAGCGACGGATAACGGCCGGGGTCATTTTTCCCTTCCGCATCCAGTTCACAGGTCAGCCAATACGGCAGATAAAAACCAACCGTAACCATAACCTGCAAGCCGGTTTTTTCAGCCGCCCGGAAGAAGCTGTCGACAAAGGAAAAATCGTACTCTCCCTTCCGTTCCTCCACAAGTTCCCACCAGACGATGATCCGGATCAGCGAATAACCGTTGTCCTCCATGTTCCTGCAGTCTTTCTCAAAATCAGCATCCGAGTTATTGGGGTTCAGCCAATACATCGTCCCGAGACAAAAGTCATTTTTCATCAGCTTCTCCATTTCATGTTTCCTTATTCCGTGAAGGAATCCGCTTGATTCCTTCGTTTGTTTTTGGCTGTTCTCAGCCGTTTTTAGATTGTTTCCAATGTTTCGAATGGCAGATGCCAGACTCCGCCCGCATGATTCCGAATGAATTCCTCTTCATTCCATGGGCGGTTTCCTGTCGTCAGGAACAAGCCGTTCGGTGCATATTCAACACTGGTTGTTTTGGCAATGGGAAAGCGATATTCTTTTTTCAGTTTGCCGGAAGAGAAAAAAATCCGTACTCGTCCGCCATCCCAAAACGCGATCGCAATTCTGCCGCTCCGTGGATCAACCGCCATTCCATCCGGATTTCCAATCTCCGGGTCAAAATCAAGCAGTGTCCGCCGATTAGCCAAAGTACCCGCCATTTCATCAAATGCAAATGCATAAAGACTATGCTCTTCTGATACTGCAAAATAAAAAGTTTTCCGGTCCGGGGAAACTCCCATCCCATTCGGCATGCCGTTTAAACCATCCAGAAGCAGCTGAAACGTCCGGTCTGCCGGAGAAAACCGCCAGAGACTTCCTTTGATCCCTTTTTCCGGATTCCAGGCGACGCCACAATAGACATGTCCGTTCCGATCCGCGAAAACATCGTTGAAGCGTGTAGCCTCCTGTCCGGGAAGAACCGCAAAGTGTTCCGGTTTTTCACCGAACCGGCACTTCCAGATCCGGCACTTTTCGCCGAACAGAAGCAGCTCTCCCTGATAAAAAATGAACGCTCCGATTTTGCCGATTCCAGGCGCGAAAGATTCGAAAGCATCCGGCGGAGTATCCGGAGATTTCCGGTACAGGACGCCGTGCGGAATATCGACCCAGTAAAGCCGCTGTTCCGTCTCATGCCACCGCGGACCTTCTCCGACCTCGCATCGGGAATCCGCAAAAAGCTGCCATGATGCCTCACGGCGCATACGATTGACCTCCGTTGATATTGATGGTTTCCCCCGTCATGAAGCCGTTCTGAACCGCCCAGATCACGCCGTCGGCGATTTCATCGCAGCTGCCGGCACGGTGCAGCGGAATATTGTTGCATTCAGCTTCATAGCCGTCTTTGCCGATGCGTTTGTACATGTTCTCCGTCTCAATCATTCCCGGAGCCAGCGTATTCACGGTAATGCCGTACTTCGCCAGCGCGGCGGCATAGGAACGGGTCAGACAATGCACTGCCAGCTTGCTGGTGGAATAGGCGATGGCTTCCAGTTCATTCGGACGATGTGCGCGGCAGCTGGATACATTGATGATACGGCCGTTTTTATGATATTCCGCATACTTTGTGAACTCATTCGAACAAAGATAAGCGCCGCGCAGTCCAACGGAAAGCACCCGATCCCACCACATGCCGTCCGTTTCCTCCGGACGTCGGGACAACGGGTCTATTCTGGCATTGTTGACCAGAACGTCCACTCCGCCGAACTCTTTTTCCACTTTGGCGAACAGCGCAACAACCGCAGATTCGTCTGAGATGTCGCATTTCATTGCGATTGCATCTCCGTTTTTGGCGCGGATATCCGCCGCAACCGCTTCCGCCCGGGCATCCGAATGAGCGTAGTTGACGATCACCTTGAACCCGATTGCGGCAAGACGGTGAGCGATATAGGCTCCCAATCCCTGCGACGCCCCCGTGACCAAAGCAAGTTTTTTCCTGTTTTCCATCATTTACCCTCTTCCATTGATTGCATTAAACCGCGAATATAGCCGAGAGCATATCCCATCCCCGTTTCCCAGGGCATAGCGGCATCCACCTGCGGCGTATGATCCGGAATTACAGTTCCGTTGAATCCGCAGTCACGATAGATTTTCAATGCCCGCGGCATATCCACATATCCTTCGTCGATAAAGACTTCCGAATATTTCGGCAAACGCGAGCTCGTATTGCGGAAATGAACATAGCCGATGCGTCCGGAAGCGGCGAACTCCTGAATCGTGCGGTAGATGTCAACCTCCCGCATGGTGGAGATTGTCCCCTGGCAGAATTCCAGACAATTGTTCGGACTCGGCACCAGCTCCAGCAGTTTCCGGAGCCCTTCCGGCGAATGCAGAGGACGGTATACCCCGCGCATGAACGGTACCGGCGGATCATCGGGATGAGCACAAAGCTTCACCCCCGCTTCTTCCGCAACCGGAACAGCCCGTTCCAGAAACCAGCGCAGTCTCCGCCAGAATTCTTCGGCATCACAGGGCGGCTGAATTCCACTTGTTCCGCGCCGTTCAATCTGCGTATTGAACCAGAAATTCGGGTTATGCTGCGGTTCAGTCGGAATCCGCGATTCATCAAAACTCTTGGTCGCCGCCAGTCCGCGTCCGTCACGGTTGCCGCTGGTGTAGTCCGTGTAATACCCCTGAACGCCGCAAACACTGAAATTGTAACCGAAACAGCGAATTCCCGCTCGCCCCGCATTGCGGATCGTTTCACAGATATTCTCCATCTGCTCTTCTTTGCCGGGCTCATCCAGAACAATATGATCCCAATGCTCCGGGTGGAAATTCTCAATGCCTTCCAGTTCCAACCCATGAGATTCCGCCTGCTGCTTCAGAGCGGCGAACTGCGCTTCATGCCAGACCCCGTCTCCCGCAGGGAACGGAACCCAGGCAATCACCGATTCACAGCCGAGCTGACGCGCCAGCCGCAGATGACTGTCCGACCACATCGCCGGTTTCATTGCAATGCCCAGTTTCATCTGTTCCCCCCTCTTTCCGGAACGACTTCAATGAAGCGCCTGGTCAATGAATGCAGTTCATCCCACTTCTCTTCGGCAATCAGGTCGGACCGCACCAGCGCTCCGCCGACGCCGCAACCGGCTACACCCAGTTTGAACAATGTCGGAATTTGTTCCAGAGTAATACCGCCCGTCGGGAAAAATTTCACCCCCGGAAGCGGACCTTTGAGATCCTTCAAATAATTCAATCCAAGAACATTCAGCGGAAACACCTTGACGAAATCCGCCCCCAGACGGTATACCGTAAACACTTCCAGCGGAGAAAATGCACCCATGACCACCGGGACGTTCTGCGCCTTTGCCAGCGTCAGCGCAGCAGGAACCGGGAACGGCGAAACCAGAAACTGTGCTCTGCTGTCCAGCGCCTGCTGTGCGGTGATTTCATCCGTGACAGTTCCCATGCCGATCACCAGAGAATCTCCGAACCGGCGGCGGTTTTCCCGCAGCAGCCCCGGTGCGTCCGGCATGGTCATGGTCAACTCGACCGCACGAATTCCCGCCTGCTGAAATGTTTCGAGCAGCCGGGGCAGTTTTTCTCCGGATTTCAACCGGATTACCGGCACAATGCCCGGCAAGGTTAAGGCATCCTGTAAATTCTTTTGTTCTTTCATCTCTTGATGTCCAGTTTGTTATTATTCATTAATGCTTCGACTTCTTCCCTTGTGGAAAGACTGAAGTCCCCGCGAGTGGCATGTTTCAAAGCTCCGCAGGCGGCGGCAAACCGGACCCGGCGCCCGTCATCCCAGTCGGGCTGCTGCAGCGCGTAAATCATCGCCCCGGCAAAAGCGTCGCCGCCGCCGACCCGGTCCAGCACTTCAAAACTCCAGTCCGGAGAATGCTGACACTTTCCATCCGCCCGAAACAGAGTTCCCCCGAACACGGTATGCGACGCATCTACTTCGCGACGCCGGGTCAAGGCTGCGGCTGACAGCGAATAACTTCGGCATAATTCCGCCGCCGGAACTTCCAGAAACGCTTCTGCCACTGAAGTATTGGCAATTACCACATCCACCTGTTTCGCAATTTCTTTGAAACATTCTTTTGCCTCGTTTTCACTCCACAGCGAAGAACGGTAGTTCAAATCAAAACTGACTGTATACCCCGCATGGCTGGCCGCCTGAATCAGCGCAAACGACAATTCGCGGCAGGTTGAACTGAGAGCAGGCAAAGTTCCGGAAAAATGAAGCCAGCCCGGCGCGGGATAACGCTGAAACAGTTTTGACAGTTCGTATGCATCTGCCGGAGTCTGCGAAAACACGCTTCCCCGGCGATCATAAACAACTTGCGATGGACGCAGTCCGAATCCTGTTTCCAGGAAAAACAGTCCAAGCCGTCCAGTCTTGTCCCCGCGCAGCACCGGAGAAACATCCGGTCCGTATTTACGCAAATAGTTCAAACAATTTCTGCCAATCGGATTATCCGGCACGGCGGAAAGCAGATGCACTCCGTCTCCCCCAAGAGAACAGATCGCGATTCCTGCATTTGCTTCCGCTCCTGTGTATCGAATCTGCAGCCGTTCCGCCTGTTCGAAGCGCTCAAGAGATTCACATTCAAGTCTTAACAGAAGTTCTCCTACGAACCAGATGTTCATCTGAAATTCTCCTTTAGAGTTTATTTTCTCTGTATAATTATAGCATATAATTTCAGACTTGCCAAGCCACAAAAGAGACAATAAATAAACCATTTCCGCCATTTATACATTTTTTCAATCACTATATTGATCTGCAGCCGACAGACTATTCTGAAAATCCGTCTACATCTCGTTCTCATCTGTATCCCATCGGAGATTTTCGAGGTCCCGATAATTTGTTTGTATCTTTCACCCATGCCTCCACCATCTGACAACTCGAACGATGAGAAAAGCGAGGAACGCCAGTCCGGCAGCAAAAGCAGGAACAAATAGAAAGAACCATTACAGTAGAGAACTAGGATTGAATCAGATGATTTGGCGTTGTGGAAACCGGACATCTGGGACGAGTAAAAAGGTGTTCCCCTCATGAATATTACGGCACCCGGCGCCCCCCCGCCACAATCGCCATGTTTTGTCTAGAAACGGCAAGAGACAAATCAACAAACAGACCGCGATTCAGAACAGTTTCAGCTTAAATGTCCTTTTATTTTGTCCGGCAGCATGGTAGTGCCCGAAGTTTTGAGCACATTTTGAAACAGACAATCGTAACCGCCCAGCCAGCCCCATGGTAAAGGAAAATATCGGCGATAGAGTTTTGAAAAGATTAGAGCAGGAACTCATTGACAACTTTGCTTCTGGAATCAGCGAATCAATCTGCCCTGCCGGAGTGGAATTCAAACGAGGCAGAATGTTTTTTAGCCACTTGCGAAAGCAGATGCTGTTCGCTTTGCATGTTGCGGCGAATGAATACAGGATTGCGAGACGTTGCCTACCAGCTTCGCTTCCGGCAAAGAGGCATTTCTTTCGGATGATCGCAATTCCTCGGTTGAGGCGTTCGGCCGGGTTGTTATTGATATTCAGCCTGGAATCCTTCAGGAACTTTTTGAGCTTCTCTTCGATATTCAGGGCATAAGAGACGGCTTGGGCGACAAGGGAGGTCGGTTGTTCCGACTCGTTGAGTACCCGGCACTGCTCGAAAAATTCCCGGATGAACTTTTGCGACTGCCGACGTGCATTTTTCCGCTCTTGATAGAGTGCGGTTTTCGTACCCTTCTTTTCCGCTCGTTCTTTTGCAACACGCTCAATTTGGTAGAGGGCGTGTATAATTTTCAACGGAGGCTCTGCTTTTGTATATCCGCTTTCAACACCTTGTGGAAAGCGCCGCCGGACATGCGCCCAGCAACAGGCAACCTCGCAGTCCAGTTTTTCATAGGCCGCGTAAGAATCTCTGATGATTGTTCCTGAGTAATTTCCGAGCAGACTTTCTGCAACATTCCGGGATAGGGATGGCGAAAAGTGAAAAGCAATCATTGGCGGCCCAACTCCAGTCAATCGGTACCACAAGTAAGCCTGTTTGCATTTCTTTGTCCCCTTGATCATCAATTTGATGAATGTCTCATCAGCATGGAGGATGTCACACTGCATAATCTGCTCAATCATCCGCTCATAAAGGGGCAGCAAGGCTTCTGCCGTGCGTTTGTAGAGAGCTTCCAGGTAAGATTGGAGCCTCCGGCAATTCATCGTTGCTGAACATCCGTGCCTGGCGTTCCGGAGAGATGGCATTCTCCTCCTTGTCCGCAACCACCTTGACGATGAAAGAGACATCATAACGAGTTCTACCGCTGACCGAATCGAAAACATCTCCCGGAGCAGGAGCTGTGACAACACCGCGCAACGCATCAGACGGATCGCATATTGGGCTCGCTTGAAATGAATCACATACAATCCGGTATGGTAAGCAATCCGTTCGCTTTCCTCATAACCGATTAAAGTCATCCCCTGCCGCTTTTCTTCCGGAACATCAATGATGCGTTCCTTGCGCGGCAAGTCAGACGGTATTTCAGAAAGAGCGTTCGGCTGACGGATTCTACGTTCGTGTTCCGACACCTTTTGAGGAGCCTTTTCTATTGGGACTTCCTCTTCTTCAGGAAAAAGCGATGGGGTATCATCCTCCGGAATATAATGTTTCGTTTTGGAACCGAACATTTGGCGTCTTAACCAAGGCAATTCGTTGCTGAATTTTTCAACATCCTCTGCTCAGAGCTGCGATCCAACGACGAGTGTTTTTATACGGCAAATCTTTCAGCTCGCAATACTTCTGAATCGTTAAACCTCCATCCCAATATTATTCCGACAACTGTTCCCGCCAGTAATCACGGCTCCGCTTCTCTCGTTTCATATACTCCTCCAAATTTAGAGTTTCGGAAGCAAAGTAATCCTGATTAGCGGAAATTTCTAGATGAGCCTGGCTGGGCGGTTACTGACTTATGATAGTTTTGAATATCTATTTTCTTTTCTTTCGCTCCAACGCTTCATCCGCCATTCGTCCGAGCTCCTGTGCTGACGTGTTTTTCAGTATCTGAAAGAGCCGATTTCCAGCCCGCGGTTTTCTCTGTTGCACAGAAGAAATTCTCTTGGTCGGTTCAGATGCGGGGAGTGTCGCCGTTCCTGAACAGGGGAATTGAGTTTGAGGTGTTGGTGAGAGCACGGGGTGTTCCGCTGAAATTGTGTTTTTCTTTCTCAATGCCGGTGGGCGTTTCCGCTTTGAGGCTCGCTGTTCGCGGACTTTGATGAAGCGCATGACTGTGGTTCTCGCAACATCCAAGCCTTCCGCTTTCAGTCGGCGCTGGATTTTGGCGGCAGTCAGGAGATCGTCATACCACCAGTCCAAAATCTGATCCGTGAACGGAATCAGGCAGCTTCTGAACGCTC
>URNX01000061.1 GCA_900549415.1 uncultured bacterium | reverse complement strand
CTTTACATGGACATGGAAAAATCCTTCATGACGGTCAACACGCCGCGTCTTCAGGGGATGTGCGGACTTGCCGGAGCGACGGCGAAACTGTCGGATTTCGAGGTTGTTTCGCACAATGTCGAAGGCAACCTTACGCTTGCCGCGGTTGACAGCATGGAACCGATCCGCTCGGCGAAACGTCTTCTCCTGGTGCGTCTGACCAACGCGCTGAACACCGGAATGGAGTTTACGGATAGGGATATGACGCAGCTGGAGAACATGGGAACGATTCCTGCGCTTCTGCGGAATTCGAAATTTACCGTGCGCGTCCGCAACGCAAACGCCGCCGCCCTGAAGCTCTATCCGCTCAGCCTGGAAGGCATTCCGACCGGAAAAGTCCTTGCTCCGGTCAGCGTGAAAGACGGAGTGGCGACCTTCACCGTCGACACCGCGAAAGACGGCGACACGGTTTATTTTGAAATCCGGTAAATGTTCCATAGAACAGAAGGTGAATTCCGGCGGGAACCCTTTGCGGTTCCCGCTTCTTTTCCAGAAAATCCGCTTGCATAATCCGTTCCCCCGTGCTATTTTTACAGGAAACGGAGATTTTTATGGATACACTTGACCTGTTGAAAAAACTTGTAGCTCTTCCGAGCGTCAATCCGCGCTGCATCAGGCACCGCGATGATCTGACCGGAGAGACGCGCGTTGCCGATTTTCTCTGCGCGCTCGCCGCGGAAAACGGGATCGAAGCACGGCGCATCGAAACGGTTGCCGGACGGCCGACCGTGATCTGGGATCTGCCCGCGGACAACGGCGATCCCGGAGCGCCGCTTCTCGCCTGTTTCGCTCATATTGATACTGTCTGGGTTCCCGAAATGCCCGATCCCTTCCATGTCCGTCTTGAGGATGACGGATTTTATCACGGGCTCGGTGTGACGGACGACAAAGGTTCGCTTACTGCCGCCCTGCTTGCCGCTCTGGAACTGAAAAAACGCGGCGGCGCGCCCTGCCGTTTCGCAGTCGCCTGCACCAGCGACGAGGAATCCGGCTTCATCGGCGCGGAATCCATTCTGACGGAACATCTGAATCCCGACGCCGCGATTGTCATGGAGGGAACGAGTCTGGATGTCGTCACCGCACACAAGGGAACTGTGCGCTGGCGTGTTGCGACGCGCGGCGTTTCGGTTCACTCGAGTCTTGTTCCCGCCGGAGAGAATGCGATTTACAAAGCGGCGCGTGCGGTTCTTGCACTGGAAAAACTTTCAGAGGAACTCATCGCGCGTCCGCAGCACCGCATCCTGAAATTTCCGACCTTGAGCGTCGGCACGATCAACGGCGGAACGCAGGCGAATTCCGTTCCGGATTTCTGCGAGCTCCTCATAGACCGCCGTCTGCTTCCGCACGAGACGCCGGAGCAGGCGAAAGCCGAAGTCTGCGCGGCTCTGGACGGAGTCGTCGATTATGAAATCAGCGAGCGGATCATGTATTCCGCCCCGTTTGAAATCGACGGGAACGCCCCGTTTGTCCGCCTGGTGGTGGATGAGGCGCGGAAACTTAAACCGGACGCTGCGATCCGCGGACTTTACTGTTCGACCGAAGCGGGCAACACCGGAGGTTTCCGGATTCCGTCTGTCGTGTTCGGGCCAGGGGATGTCGCGTGCGCCCATTCGGTGCGCGAACGGATCGACCTTGCGGAGATAGACAAGGCGGTTCGGATTCTTGTAAACACTGCGGAAAATTTCCGCTGAAACAAAGGAGAAAGTTATGGTTCCGTCGATTGGAGAAGGTTTTACCGCCGCATGGCGGAAAATGAAAGAGAGGCTGTGGCCGTTCAACTGGTCAACATGGCTGGTGCTGTCGCTGGGTTTCTGGCTTGCTCAGCTGGGGGATGGGGGGGCGAGCTTAAGCATGCCTTTCAATCCCGGCGACGGCGGAGATGTCGCCGGGCGGCTGACAACCGGCGTGCAATCCGCCGCGGATGCGATCGGCACGACGGTTGCGATGTTTCTGCTGATCTTGCTTTCTGTTGTTTTTCTGTTTTCTCTTGTGATCGGACTGATCCTGCTGTGGGTGCGCAGCCGCGCGCGGTTTGTCACGCTCGACATGATGCTCCGCGGCGTGGAAGCGGATTCTTTCGGCGCGCGGTGGACGAGGTTTGCCCGGCAGGGGAATTCCTATTTTCTTACACAGATCCTGCTCTTTGTCTTTCTGCTCTTTCTGGGATTTGCGTTTGTTGCTTTTATGGGATTCGCCGCCGCAATGTCTCTGGGAGAGGACCGCGGCGCATTCAGCGCCGGTCTTTTGATTGGAGCTGGAATCGTTTTCGGATTTTGCGGCATTCTTGCATGGATTTACCTGCGTCTGTATCAGGATTACGGCGCGGTGCTGATGTACCGCAGCGGCTGTTCGGGCAGTGAGGCGATTCAGGCGTTGAACCGGGCGCTGTTTTCGAAGCCTGGCGTGTTTGTCCGCTATCTGCTCGGCTTGTTTGTGATCGTAATGCTTGTCTCGCTTGCCGTCGGCGTGTTTTCCTGTCTGACCTGCTGCATGGGAGCAATGCTTCTTGCAATTCCGTTTGTCGGGACGATAGTTCTGCTGCCGACTTTCGTCTTCCGCTGGCAGTTCATGCTGGAATTTTTCGACAACGGGGAAATGCTGAACCGTTGACAGCGGTCCCGGGAGGGAACCTCCCTCCCGTTTTTTGTTTTTCTTCTGAAATATTTTTCATTCCGGATATTGCTTTTCCCCGCACTTGTGCTATAATTTAAAGATAACATTTAAACTTAACCTGGGTATCTTGCGACATGGAACAGAAAAACAGACTCGTCTACGCACTTCTTGCTTTTTTCTTCGGCTTTCTTGGAGTGCATTGCTATTACGCCGGAAACAAGATTAAAGCGCTGATTCTGTTCATCTTCGGAATTCTTGCAATTCTGCTGACCGTTTTCGCGCATGTGTGGCTCGGACTCTTCTGTTACTTTCTGCTGTTCATCTGGTCGGCGGTGGATGCGTTCACCCGCACGACGGATTCGGTTGATGTCCCCATGAACGACGACAAAGCCGGATTGCGTTTCGGTTTCACGCTTGCCGGGTTCGTAGTTCTTCCGGTGATTGCGGCTCTGGTCGGCGTCGTTGTATTCCTGATTCCGGCGCTCTCGGATTCGCAGGAGAAAATCGATCTCAGAAACTGTGTCGGCAACCTCAATGAAATCGGCTCCACGTATCAGATGTACGCGCTTCAGAACGGCGGACGTTATCTGGATCTCGACAAGCCGGAGGAGTTTCAGAAGCTGGTGAAGAGCAACAATCATATCAACTATCTGATCTGCCAGGCGAATACGAAACAGCGTTATCCGTACATATTTCTCGGCGGATACAAAAAGCCGGTCAGCGGGAGAATGCCGATTGCGGTTGAGCGTATCGGAAATCATCCCGGGTTCATCAACGTCCTGCTTGCCGATGGAACCGTGCTGAGTTTTGAGTCCAAAGAGGTCACCTACATCAGCCTTGCGGCGCGTCTGCATGAAGATCTCGGCAAGCGCGAATTTGAAGAGTTGAAACGCAAACTCCGTGAACTTGACGCCGCAGTCCCGCCCGTCACCGCGTATTCCATGAAGGGGGCGAAAGACAAAAATGCGAAACCGGATGCGGAGAAGCCGGTTCCGGCAAATAAAAAATAACTCTTTCGTAAAGAGTAAATTGATTTCAGGGGAACGGCAGCGGCCGTTCCCTTTTTCATTTCTCGCTGAGGAGGAACTCAAGATCTTCCATCGAAACGGAGCGCAGCGCTTCAGTCGGGGATTCGACGAGGTTTTCAAAGAGTCCGGCTTTCTTCTTCTGAAGTTCCAGAACTTTTTCTTCCACGGAATTTTCCACGATCAGTTTGATGCAGTTGACCGCGCGGGTCTGGCCGATCCGGTGTGAACGGTCCTCCGCCTGCGCTTCCGCCGCCGGATTCCACCACGGGTCGTAGATGATGACCGTGTCTGCCGAGGTGAGGTTGAGTCCGACTCCGCCGGCTTTCAGGCTCAGCAGGAAGACCGGGATGTCGGGCGAATTGTTGAAGTTGTCGACATGCGCCATGCGGTCGGTTGTCGTGCCGTCGAGGTACTCATATCTGATTGCCTGTTCTTCCATCCATCCGCGCACTTTATGCAGGAGGGATGTGAACTGACTGAACAGCAGAACTTTGTGTCCGCTGTCCGCCGATTCGAGCAGGAGTTCCTTTAGCAATTCCATTTTTGCCGACTCCGTCACGCCCGGATTCTGATCTGCAGGCAGAAGAGCCGGATCGCAGCAGATCTGGCGCAGACGCAGCAGGGCGCTGAGCATTTCGATCCTTGATTTTTTCTCCGCCGGGTCGTGGAGTTTTTCCATGATTTCGCGTCCGCGGAGACGGAATTCCTCATAGAATTTCCGTTGTGCCGCGCCCATCTGGCAGTAGAGAATCTGTTCGTGTTTCGGGGGCAGTTCTCGGCTGACGTCCTCTTTTTTGCGGCGGAGCATGTAGGGGGCGATGCGGTCGGCGAGCTCATGCAGGATTTCCGGCGCGGGATTGACCACATAGCGGCTGCGGAAGGAGTTCAGCGTTCCGAGCAGCCCGTGGTGCAGAAAATCGAAGATCGACCAGAGGTCTTCCGGTGAATTTTCCAGCGGCGTGCCGGTCAGAACCAGACGGTGCGCGGATTCAATCATCTTGCATGCCTGGGCGTTTGCGGTCGCCGGGTTTTTGATGTGCTGCGCTTCATCGAGAATCACGTAACGGAAACGGAGTCCGCGGAAATGTTCGGTGTCGCGGCGGATCAGACTGTACGAGGTGATGCAGATGTCGTGCGCCATTGCCTTTTCCCACAGCGGTTTGCGGTCGCCGCCTGAAATGACGAGCACTTTCAGCTCCGGAGTGAATTTTGCGCTTTCGCGCGCCCAGTTTTCAATCAGACTGGTCGGGCAGATGATGAGGGCGGGCAGGTTTTCCACAACGTCGGAGGCGAGAAGCGCGAGAGTCTGGATTGTTTTTCCGAGTCCCATCTCATCCGCGAGCACGAGGTTGCATCCCTGTTTGCCCATTGCGGCGAGCCAGCGGACGCCCTGCATCTGGTAGTTGCGCAGTTCGCCGCGGAAGAGTCCGGCGGGAACGATCAGATCCTGCGCGGAACTTTCGGCGAGCGCATCGTCGAAATCCAGTTTCAGGCGCAGGAAACGGGTCGGGACTGCGCCCGGAATGCCGTCCGCCGTCTTCGCCCAGTGATACGCAGCCGGACGGATCATGCGGAGGACTTCTGCAAGGTCGTCTTTGCGCAGCTCTTGTCCGGGGACGGGGTGGGCGACATCTGCGACAGACGCCGCGAGGCGGCGCAGCTGCGGAGGAATCTTGATGAGCAGCGCCGCTCCGGCGGAAAGGAATAGTTCGTTGCGTGTTGCCGCTTTGACAAGGTCGCGCCAGCGAACCGGCACACCCGCGCCGGAGAGCGTGACTTTGAGGTCGAATCCCTCCTCCGTTTCCGCAACGACTTCCGTGGAAATGCGGAGCGCGGAGGCGTCGCCGCAGAGCATGGCGAGCGAAGAGGAGAGCGCGAATCTGCGCCGCGCGCCCATCCAGTGCGGGATTACTTCATCGACGAACACACCGATCGCTTCGCGGTCGCGGAGCAGAAGCCGTGTCTCGGGGTCTCCGCTTTCTCCGCCTTTGATGAGTTCAAAACCGAAGTTGACGAGTTCATTGACAATGGCGGCTTCCCCTTCGGAATCGCGGCGCCAGTAGGAGTCGTCTTTCTGTGCGAAACGCTGCTGATCTCCCTTGCAGAGGTGTCCGCCGTAATCGAACAGAACTTCGATTTCTAGTCCGCCGTCGACGCGCAGTCCGCCGTCGAAGAACGGCTTGAATTTGCGCTGATTGACCTGCACGTCTCCGGTTGCGATGATTTTGACGGGCAGCCAGTCGGCAGCTGCGAGAATCTTTGCGGATTTGCGGTCGCAGGGCAGAACGGTCGTGCGGAGGAAATTGCGAATCCAGAGCACATCCGCCTGTGCGCAGATCCACCAGTATTCACCGAGCATTCCGACCCAGCACCCGGCGCGTCCGGCGATGACTTTCACATCCTTCAGCGGAAGCGGAACGCCCTTGACGATAAGGGCGGAGCGGAGCAGAGAGCCGCGTCCGGCATCTTCGATGAGCAGAGCCGGTTCCGCCTGTTCCTTGTGAACCACAACTTTTTCCTTCAGGCGGAAGAAGCGGGGAAAGTTGATCAGGCAGTGGAAGAATTCCGCGGTCTGTTCGGCGTCGAGGGAGAGCTTTGTTCCGTCCTGCTGGGCATTGATGGCAAGATAGCGGATGATCTGGCGGTCCTGCTGCGGGAAATGGCTGAGCTGGAGCGAGACCGCAAGGTTTTTCCCGAAGTGGAGCTGCCGGAGGTTGTTGAGATTTCCCGCATAGTCGCGGTTGTTCCAGTGCAGCACGACGGTGAACATGATCCGTTCCCATTTGCTTGGCGTGTGGGGGAATTCGGATTCCGCGTTGATGATGACGGTCGCGTCGGGCGGCGCGAGCACCTGCTGGAGCAGTTCGGGCAGTCCGGCGAATTTGAGTCCGGCATATTGAGCCGGATGATCCGCCTCAAGCTGTTCCTGCGGCTTGATGGTGTATTTCGCATGATGCAGGCACGCCGCGATGGCATGGCAGCAGAACCCGTTCGCGCTGAGATCGCACGAACAGCTTGCCGTGTAAGGTCCATCCGGGAACCCGTGGACTTCGACGCGGGAGACATTTCCCTTATGATCGCGGCAGACGGCGCGGAGCACTCCCGGCTGACTTTCATGGCAGCAGAGCAGTTCTCCGTTTCTCAGAATTGTTTTTGCCTTTTTGAAAGCGTCCTTGGATCCTCTCTGGATCAGATTTGCCTCGAAACTCTGTGCCATCTTTCATCACCTCACATAAATTGCATGCGCATAGCCGGGTAATGTAGCGCAGGAATGGCAAGAAGTAAATGATGAAATGAAAAATTTTTTGAAAAAAAACAACGGCTCCGGAGAACCGGTGTTGCATCTTCTCCGATGTTCCGGAAAATTTTTCCGGATTTTTTTAATTCGCCTCTTGAAACTTTAAGAAAAAAGAGTATCTTTAGGGGAGTATAGGGGCAGTTAGGTGAAGTTAGTTGCAATCCGGAGCATTCAGAATGTCGACAGGGAGCGAACCCACATTTTTTCTCGGCGAGTTCGAGCATACGCTCGATGCGCAGCGCCGCGTCGCGATTCCGGCGGCGTGGAGAGGCTGCTCCCGCTTCGTGCTCCTGCCCGCTAAAGATCATGCAATTCAGATGATGACAGTTGATACATTCCGCGAAATGGTGCTTGATAAAACCAAAAAACTCTCCCTCGGAAACGTTTCCGACGCCCGGAATCTCGCGCGTCTCGGCTCACGCGCGCAGGAATGCGCATGCGATAAACAGGGACGCATCCAGCTCTCTCCCCAGCTCGCCGCCCATGCCGGACTCAAAGACAAAGTCGCGCTCGTCGGCTCCGTCTCCATGATCCTGCTCTATCCGCCCGAAACCTGGAACTCCATGCGCGATTCCGGGGATGACTGCTATGAAATATTCGACCGGCTTGATGCGGAGGCGGATTCATGAGCACACCCGACTTCACACACATTCCCGTTCTCGCGGAGCAGACCGTTTCCGTGCTCTCGGAAACTCCGCGTCCGCTGAAACGCCTGATCGACTGCACCGTCGGCTGCGGCGGTCACAGCGGAATGCTTCTCGAACGCAATCCGGAACTTGAAATTCTTGGAATCGACCGCGATGACGAGGCGCTCCGCCGCGCAGGAGAGCATCTTGCCCCCTTCGGAGAGCGAGTGCATCTCAGAAAAGGGCGTTTCTCCGAACTCGCCGAGCTCGCCGCTGAACTCGGATGGGACAAAGTGGACGGAATCCTCATGGACATCGGGGTCTCCTCTCCCCAGATTGACGATCCCAAACGCGGTTTTTCGTTCCGGAACGACGGTCCGCTTGATATGCGCATGGACCGCACTTCTCCGCTTTCTGCGTCGCGGGTGGTCAATCAGTATGACGAAGAATCTCTGCGGAACATTTTCCGCAATTACGGCGAACTGGACGGGCGCGACGCCGCGCGTCTGGCGGAGGCGATTGTCCGCTGGCGTGAAAAACAGCCGTTCGCCCGCACCTCGGAACTTGCCGCGCTCTGCGATTCTGTGCTGACCCGTCACAAACGCAAAGGTCCGCCGGCGCCGACCCTTTGTTTTCAGGCATTGAGGATAGAAGTCAACGGCGAATTGGCGGAGCTGGAGCAGGCTCTGAAGTCCGCGCTTCCCCTGCTGAATCCGGGCGGAAGAATCGCGGTCATCACCTTTCATTCGCTGGAAGACCGGATTGTGAAGAATTTCTTCCGCGACATGGCGGAGACCTGCAAATGCCCGCCGGGGCTGCCCGTCTGTGTCTGCGGATGGAAGCCGAAGCTGAAACTTGTAACCCGTCATCCGCTTACGGCGGACGGGAATGAATTGAAAAATAATCCGAGAGCCGCGTGCGCGAAACTCAGAGCGGCGGAAAAAATCGAAGAGGAGAGCGTCGGTCAATGAGAAGTGTGAAAACAATGGGAGAGACGGCGGAGAACCGCCGGTATGCTCAGACAAGCGAGCGGGGAAACTGGTTTATCGCCATGGCTTTGCCGGTGCTGGTGATGTTTGCTCTGATTTTTACGGCGTTCAATCTGCGCATTTCATTTACTCAAAAATCGGAAGTTGCAACGCGCGGAATCGCACGTGCCAAAGTTAAAATCTATCAGCTGGAACGCGAGATTTCCAACCTCAAAAACCGCAAGGAGGAGCTCAGTTCCTGGCCGAAAATCCGCGATAAAATAGCGCTGTACCGTCTTGGGCTGCGCGAACCGGATCCCGGACAGATTGTCCGCATTGAACTGCCCGGCGAACTGCTTTCCGCCGAACAGGGGAACGGCGCGGCGTGGAAAAATCCGGCGCGGCGCACAGCAAGTGCAGATCTTTAAACGGAAAAGGGGGAAACATGACAAAACTTTCTGCCATGGGCAGGCGGATGCTTGTCCTCTTCGTTCTCTTTCTGCTTTTCTGCGGTTATCTGGTTTACTGGCTTTACGACGTGCAGATCAGACGCCACGATGAACTTTATCAGAAGGCCCGTTCCAAATACACCACAGTCAAAAAAACGGTTGGAAACCGCGGCGAAATCTTTGATCTGAACGGCAACCTTCTGGTCGGCAACATTCCCTGCTCGGACGTCTGCGTCGATCCCTCGATCGCCGGCGACGCCGCCCGCTGCCGCGAAATCGCCCTGTTCCTTGCAAAGCGTCTGGATGTCCCCGCCCAGGGCGTTTATGAAAAGCTCATGGACAAGGAATTCGAGGCAAAGCAGCCGGACGGCACAGTCGTGCGCAAGGCGCGCAAGTTCGCAATTGTCAAGGCGCGTGTCGATTATGAAATCGCCGTCCGCCTCAAAATCGAAGCGCAGATGCTCGGCTATAAAACGGTTTTCTTCCGCGAAACCTCCAAGCGCAATTATCCGAAGAACCAGCTTCTCGCAAACTTTCTCGGCTTCACCACATTCGACAAAGACCGCATGGTCGCCGTCATCGGACTGGAGAAGGTGCTTGATAAAAAAATGCAGTCGGCCGCCGGAAAGAACGTTTTCGAGCACGGACGCGACGGGCTTCCGCTTGCATACGGCAACTCGGAGTCGGTGAAAGACCAGGACGGCTTGAATGTCTATCTGACCATTCAGGAGCCGATCCAGGCGATTCTGGAAGAGGAACTCGACCGGGTGAAAGCGGAGACGGACGCGCGAGTCGTTTATGCGGTGATGGCGGATCCCTATACGGGCGACATTATCGCGGCGGCGCAGCGTCCGACCTTCAACCCGAACGACCGCCGCAACATTCAGCCCGATGCATGGCGGAACCGTATTGCGGAGGATATTTTCGAGCCCGGATCCATTGTGAAGCCGATCGTCGTCGCCGGCGCTCTCGATGCCGGAGTCGTCACCCCGGAAACTCGCTTCGATTGCGAAAAAGGGTTCTGGTATTACGGCGGAAAGCGGCTCAAGGATTCGCATCCGATGGATATTCTGAGCGTTGCGGACATCATCAAGCACTCCAGCAATATCGGAACGGCGAAAGTCGCGCTCAAAATGGGTGACAAACTCGTCGATCAGACTTTGCGCGATTTCGGTTTCGGACAGCGCACGGGCATTCCGCTCAAGCCGGAAACGGCGGGAATCTACCGTCCGCTGAAACGCTGGGATACGCTTTCGATCACCCGTTTCCCGATCGGGCAGGGGGTCGGAACCTCCGCGCTTCAGATGGTTCGCTCCTACTGCATGCTTGCGAACGGCGGACGGCCGGTGAAACTGCGTCTCGTGGACCGTCTGGAGAATCCGCAGAACGGCGAAATCAAAAAGTTCCCGGTTGAAATAGAAAAAAGCGTGTACAAAAATCCGCAGACGGCGAAAGACATTGTGGACATTCTGGTCAGCGTCACCGAGCCGGGCGGAACCGCCTGCAAAGCCGCCGTGCGCGGATTCTACACCGCGGGCAAAACCGGAACGGCGCAGAAGTATGAAAAAGGCGGATACTCCAGGTCGAAATATGTCGCGAACTTTATCGGATTCGTTCCCGCGTCAAAACCCCGCTTTGTTTTGCTGGTCAGCGTCGATGAACCGAAGGGGCGCAGTTATTACGGCGGTTCGGTCGCCGGTCCCCCGTTCCGCGAAATCGCAGCCCGTACGCTCAAATACATGAACGTCAAACCCGATTTCGATGCAGACGCCCGCGAAGCCGAGCAGAAACAGCTCGCGAAACAGCGCTGGATTCAGAAACAGCGGGAACGCGAGGAGGCGCGGACCGGAAAGCCCGCCGTCACGCGTCAGACGCCGCGTAAGCCCGCGACCGGACCCTCCCGTTCGTTTCCTGTAAAGAAAACCGCGCCCGCAAACCGCTACGTCCCGCGGACTCCCGCGCAGCCGAACGGGCGCAAATACCGTTACATCACGTTCTCGCGGAAAATCGACAGGAAGCGTTGACATGCCTGTTCAGCTTTATCTTGACAATGCCGCGTCGTCCCGCCCGTTCGACTGGGCGCTCGACTGTTTCGTCTCTGCCGCCAAAGAATTCTTCGGCAATCAGGAGGCCGCCGGCGCCTTCGGACTCCGCTCCGCGAAAGCGGTGAAGAACGCCTCGGCGCGTCTCGCTTCCGCTCTCGCCCCGGGCGCATCCGTGCTCTGGTGCAACACCGGAACGGAGTCGCTCGCCGCCGCAATCCATGCTCATTGCATGGCGCATCCCGGAACGGAGATCGTGACGACGAAGGCCGAACATCCCGCGCTCAAACAGGCGCTTCTGCGTTTCGGAAAAGCGTTCGGACTCACCATCCGCGCTGCCGACGTCGGCAGGGACGGGCTGATACGCCCCGATTCGCTGATTCCGCTTCTCAATGCGCACACTTCGCTCCTGGCGGTTCATCATGTCAATGCGGAGACGGGCGCGGTTCAGAACCTCGTTGAACTGCGCGCTCTGCTCGATCAGCACGCTCCGAAAGCGCGGTTTCTTGCCGACACCACGCAGTCGGTCTGCAAAATCGCTGTCCCGTGGAAGGAGGCGAAGCTGGATATGATGACCCTTTCCGGATGCAAGATCGGTGCGCCCTGCGGGGCGGCTCTGCTGTGGCGCGACACGCCGAACCGGACGGTTTCGAAGACGTTTCAGGCTCTGCGCGGAATTCATCATGCGGTCGGACGCTGTCAGCCGGCCGCGGCGGTGACGGTTGCGGAGGTCGTCGAGACGCTGATTCCGAAACTCGCGGAACGGGCGGCGCGCGTCGCGTCGATCCGCGCTTCCATCCGGGCGTCGATTCCGGCGGAGACCGATGTGGTTGAGACGGTCGCTCCGGAACATGCGTCTCCGTATATCCTCCATCTGATTTTCCCGCACCACCAGGGGGCTGTTCTTGTGCGGATTCTGGAAAGCAAAGGTATCTCCGCCGCCGCGGGCTCCGCGTGCATGGCGGAAACCCCGTCGCCTTCGGAGACTCTGACCGCGATGGGATACGGCCGGACTCTCGCGTTCGGCGCGTTCCGTCTTTCGTTTTGGGACGATACGGCGGAGGCGGATGCGGAAGTTTTCAAAAACGTTTTCAATCAGGCATTGAAAAATTACTAAGTGCGGCTATAGTTAGGGTATCAACATCTAACGGAAGGATTACGAAGATGGAAGAGAAAATCAGAACGAAACTCGAAGAGCTCCGCGGCTTTCTCCAGGCTGACGGCGGCGATCTTGAGATTGTCTCGATCGAAGGCAAAAACGTCACCCTCGCGCTCAAGGGCGCCTGCGGCGGCTGTCCTCATGCAACCATGACCATCAAGGACGGCATCGAGCGCATCCTGCGCGATGAAATTGATCCCGAGATCGTTGTGGAACGCGCCTGACCGGCGTGAAATCTGCGCGGAGAGCTTTTTCGCTTTCTCCGCGCATTTTTTGTATCGGCGTTTTATGAAGCAAGTTGAAGTTTACACGGATGGCGCGTGCCGCGGAAACCCCGGGCGCGGAGGATTCGGCGTGGTGCTGAAATACCGCGAGTTCCGCAGGGAAATGTCGTCCGGATTCCGGCGGACAACGAACAACCGCATGGAAGTGCTCGCCGTCATCGCGGCGCTTGAGGCGCTGAAGGAGCCGTGCATTCTCACAATCTATTCCGATTCCCGCTATCTCATCGACACGATGGAGAAGGGATGGCTCGACCGCTGGCGCAAAAACGGATGGAAGAACAAATCCGGCGACGCGGTGAAAAACATCGACCTCTGGCGGCGCCTCTTCGTCGCGAAAATCCGCCACCGCTGCAAATTCATCTGGGTCAAGGGACACGCCGAGACCCCCGAAAACAACCGCTGCGATGAACTCGCCACCGCCGCGGCCGACGGCGAAAATCTGCTCGACGACGAGGGCTTTTCCGCCTGAGTTCCGTCACTCCTCCTTCGCCGGCCCCGTGCTCTGACGGATGAAAATGTTGTAATCAATCACGATGTCTTCCGCAACTGATTCATGGTTCAGCATTTTGTTCAGAGTGACAACCGCATGCTTTGCCATGAGGGGAAAATTCTGTTCCACTCCGGTTATCGGAGGAATGCAGAACTTGTCGTAATCCGTCAGCCAGCCGCAGACGGAGATGTCGTCCGGAACTTTCAAACCGAGTTCATGAAGATAGAAGAGCAGACGTTGAGAGTGGGATTCGACCAGGGATATGATTACCGTTGCTTTCCGGTCCAGAATATCGCGAATCCCAGGGAGCAGACTTTCCGGCTGCCAGTTGTAGTAAAGCAGAAGATCGTCCGGGAACCCGTAGGAACGCATGATTTTCCGATAGAAATTCAATCTTTGTATGTGTGTGGGGGAAATTGCGGAACTTTCCTGAAAATGTTCGCAGGTGACTGCTATCCTGCGATGACCGAGCGCAATCAGATGCCGGAGCAGCGCACTCATTCCCTGTTCTTCATTGGAGTAGATGGAGTAGATGCCGTCCAGATGGCGCGAAGTCGTGTTGATGCAGACGAGGGGAATGTCAAAATGTTCATTCCAGTATTTTACAAGAGCGTTGGTCTGAAGAATCGCGATCGCTCCGGCGAGAGGGTAACTCTCAATAAGTTTCAGTTCCGTTTCCCGGATGGAGAGAATATGATAATTGGAAATTTCCAGGGCTTTTGTCGTTTCTTTGAGAAATTTTCCCCAGTAATAATCGCCTCCGAGGGATGGCACGATAATTGCAATGACCTTTCTGTTCTGCCGGTATCCGAGCCGCAGTGCAATTTCCTGAATTTTTTTTCGTGCATTTTCCGCGACCTGTCTCGACCCGTTCAGCGCACGGGAAACCGTGGTTCTGGAATATCCCGACTCCTTTACAATGTTCTGTATGCCGATCCGCATGTCTTTTCTCCTTTGTTTTTATAAAATACACCTGTTTCCAGAGAAAATCAAGAACATTGTTTCATTTTATTTGTTAATGTGTCATTTTGTAAACTTTTTTCATTCTTTTCCCCTCTTGTCAAAAATCCGTTTCTGTGCTATAATTATAGCAGTCGGGGATGACAGCGGTCTTTTTTCGGCATGCTTGCGCAAAAAAACAAAGTAATGAAAACAAAGAGTGAAAAACAAACGAAAGGCAGAACTATGAAAAACAGATTAACGGCATGTATGGGTTCAGATATAAGATATCTGAAGGGTAAATCCTGCAGATTTACCCTTATAGAGCTCCTCGTAGTAATTGCAATCATTGCAATCCTTGCGGGCATGCTTCTGCCTGCGCTGAATTCGGCTCGGGACAAAGCGAGGGAGATTACATGCGTGGGGAATCTGCGGCAGATCGGAACGGCATCCATCAGCTATTCTACAGATAACGCCGACCGGCTTCCGCTGACGAACAACAGCGGCTATGATGCTTACTTTCCTGTTCTCTTGGCTTCGTATACGGGGACAAAGCCATATTCGGATAAACAGAGCGGACTTTGGTTCTGTCCGTCACACAAGGCGGTTGCTCCGCTGAGTGACAGTGCAGCTGCAAAGAGATATTTCAATTCTTACATGCCGATTGACACTTTCAATATAACAGAAGCTTCCCAGTGGTATGGAGGGGGAATTCCAAGTTTGCCTTCTCATGACCAGACGGCTAAAATAACTGGAATGGATCCGAATATGTATCTGCTCACCAGTCAGCAACCTTCTGCTACAGTCTTTGGAGTGAGATGCTTTGATCCCGTAAGCCGCAAATTTGTCGGTATTACGGAAGGGAAGACAATGGAGGAGTGTGTGGAACAGGTTTATGTTCACCAGCTTCGAGCCACATTCTACAAGGTGAACGGTTCCGTCGTATCCAGAAAAGCCGGAACATTGAAGAACATCCACAGAGGTGACGGTCAAAAATACGGTCCGGGCTGGGTTGCTCTCTTTGAATAATTCAACTTCATTAAAATAAGGAACAGACATGAACAAAACTCCTCTTCTCCTGATGCTGCCGTTTGCATTGGCGGCAAACACCGTCTTCAACGGTTCGTTTGAACTTGGAACGGATGGATTTGCTCTTGAAAGAGAGCTGCGCCCGGCAACGAATCCGGGAATGAAATTCACTCCGCTGAAGCTCTCCGCCGGAGCGCCCGGCGCGGGGAAAAACTCTCTGATGATTGAAAATCCGTACGCGGAATATTTCGATCTCTTCTCCCGCGAATTCAAACTGAAACCTGCGACGACTTACCGCTTCACTGCGAAACTCAAAGCGGAAAAGGGCGGCGAAACGGTCCGGATTTCCGTCTTCAAAGTCGACGACAAATGGCTTGCCTATTCCCGAATGTTCAACTTCGCCGGCGGTGAATGGCAGAATTTCGACTTTACCTTCACCACGGAAAAGCGCGAGGGCAACGGCTGGCATCATATCCAGATTGCGAGTGCAACTCATGACGGTAAAATTGCGGATACGTTCTATATCGACGATCTCAAGATTGAGGAAATCGGCGCCCCCTCCGCTCCGGTTAATGCGACGGTAGTACCGGACAAGACTCTCTATCTGCGCGGCGAGACGGCGAAGCTGAATCTGAAAGTTTTCAATCCTTCCGATGCGGCGTTTGCGCAGAACGTCTCCGTGAGCATTGCGGATGAATACACGGGGAAAACGGTGTTTTCCAAATCCGTTCCGGTCAAGCTCGCTCCCGGTGAAGCGAAAACAGTTGCTCTGGATTCGCGGAAGCTGGACCGCTTCGGCTGCTTCGGTCTTAAGGTGGACGGAAAAGGGCTGGATACTTTTACGCAGTATTTCAGCGTCATCGGAAAGTACGAGGCGAAGCCGATTGACATCACGAAAGACTTTGTCGTCGGTTTCAACGGCGGGCTCGGCTGCCGGATGTTCCCGCATGTGAAATCTCCTGCCTACACGGTCCGCAACTCTCAGTTTGAGGACCGCTTTGACCTTTACGCCAAAATCGGCTGTCGTATTCTGCGCGACCATGACGGCGGCGTGCGCGGAGTTGACTGGCCTGCAGTCGAATGGGAACGCGGGAAGTTTGATTTCAGTCACCTTGACCGTCAGATGGCGTTGTATGCGAAGTACAACATAACGCTCTTTCCGGTGATGGGCGACGGTTTTATCGAGAATTACAAATCGTGGATGAGCCAGCGCTGGCCGCTCTGGGCGAATTCGCTTTCGGAGCGGGTGAAGGACGATCCGCCGAACTGCATGGCAGGTGCCCGCGGACACATTCTGCTCCCGCCGAAGGATCTTTACCGCAACTACATCTATCAGACCGTGAAGCATCTGAAAGGGCGAGTTCCGGTTTACGAGATTACGAACGAGCCGAATCTTTATCTTTCGCAGGAGGCGTATGTTACGTATCTGAAAGAGGCGAACGCCGCAATCCGCAAGGCGGATCCCGCCGCGAAGATCGCCGGATTCTGTCTGACCAGCGATTACGGGGCGGCGTCGACTCCGTGGATGGACAAATGCGCGGAGCTCGGCGGCTTGAACTACGTCGATGCGGTCGGTTTTCATCCGTATGCAGGGCGGGAGCTCGGTTCGATCCGGCCTGCGGACAAGTACATCGCGGATCTGCGCGCGGAGATGAAGAAGTACGGAAAGCCTGAAATGCCGCTCTGGAACACGGAGATTTACTATCTGATCGATCAGCAGGTCAAACACAATTCCCACGAGGAATCTCTGATCCGTCCGCATCATGCGGTATAGCGTTTCCTGGTAGACCTCGGGGAGGGCGCGGTTCAGTCGATTTCCATTCATGAAAACCAGATTTGGAAGCGTCTTCTGACGCCGAATCTCTGGCATGGCGGACAGAACTTCCATCAGCTGGTGCTTTCGGAAAACGCTGTCGCGTACAACACGATGGCGCGCCTGTTCGAGGCGGCGAAACTTGTGAAGAAGATCCGCCATCCCAACGGCGTGATCTGCTATGTGTTCCGCAAGGACGGAAAACTCATCGCGGCGGTCTGGCAGTATCAGAA
>URNX01000060.1 GCA_900549415.1 uncultured bacterium | reverse complement strand
TTTAATGATACGGCGACCACCGAGATCTACACTCTTTCCCTACACGACGCTCTTCCGTTCTCGCTATATTGGCGTTGTACGATGCTCTTTTGATCAGTTACTCAATTCCTGCTCCACAAAAACAGAAGGGTGATCCAGCAGTCTCAATGAATGCCATTCTGAAAGAAATGGATTCCAAGTTGCCTGTTGTAAAAAAGTATGATGATCCTTTTGAATTGCTCGGCGCCATGGACAAGATAGGAGAATCATTCCAAGTCGCTGCACTGGATTTTCTGAAAATGAAAGATTTTAGGTATTGTCCGCCTGATTTTACAGAACTTGCTGTTGAATATATCAGAACTTTGGCTGATTTTGCGGAACATGCGAAGGCGCTTCCACCGGAACTTCCCAGGAACAAAGAAGAGGTTGTCCTGTTCCTGTTGAGTGCAGCTGCTGATCCGGCAAAAGCAAATGGCTATGTCGAAAACATGAAACGCTATTTGGCAAGATGTGAACAGATTTCAGCCGCGAAAGATTCTGCAAAAGAACGCTTAGAGACGTTTGTGAAAAACTTCAGCCCTTCGGCAGCAGGTACCGAGGCGAAAAAAGCGCAGTATACAGCTGAACAAAAAAAGTTCGTCTGTGCTTTTTGGAAAGAGTTTGAAAAAATCATGGCGAATCTGGACAATGCTAAACCGGAAGAGAGAGAGGCGTTGGACCGAAGAGTTCAGGAAAAGGAATGTCCGGAAGATTTTAGAAAAGAATGGCTTCTCTTTTCTGCAAACCTGCAGGTTTGTATGGACTATTGCCGGACAAACCCTGGCGCAAAGGACATGCCGGATAAAATACAGAATGCGATGATTGAAGCGATGAAATCTGCAAATACATTGCGGATTATTCATGAAAAATGTAACGAAGGAGAATCAAAATGAGAAAGATTTTAATGTCTTCCCTGGCGGCGGTTGCTTTGGTTGGAACTCCAGTGTTCCTTGCTCCATTGCAGGCGGTTGAAATGAATGCGCAGACTTACAGCTTCGCAGAAAAACGTTTTGTCTGCTCTTTCTGGGAGAGTATGACGGAAAAATTAAAAAACATGAACCGGAATCTGAGCGGAGCTTCCGTGAAGGTTAAAATGGAGGCGTTTGAAGCATGGATCAATGAAGGAAACCTAAGAATTCTTTCAAGCAATTGTCCTGCGGATTTTCGCCAGGCATGGCAAACGTATTCCTCGACCCTCTTCCGCTGTATAAAAATCGGTGAAAAAATGATGCGCACTGGTTCTTTGTCTGCAGAAGAACGGCGACTCATGCAGGAAAACGATAAAGCATCGAATGCGTTGATGGAAATCTATCAGCGCGCAAAGAGAAATTAACACTTTCCAGAAGGGGAACCCGGTCAACCATTACAATGTACCTATTGCGGATCATCAAGATTTGGGTTGATTGCAGGCAGAAAATCGTGTTTTGAATTGTTCTGCCTGCAATTCAAGGCACGAAACATCGAAGATCGGGCAGCGTGTTTGCCGTTTACATGGTTTTGTCAATGTCCGCTGCGGTCGGATTGAATGCTGTGATCATGGTCGCGCTCGATGCCTTTATCTGCGATCAGGTTTACGGTTGCGATGTCCCGGCTCTGCAGATTTTTCTTCAAAAAAAGTGAATTTGCGGTTTGCGAAATCTCAAAAGTGTTGTATAGTACCTGATATAAGCACTCGTAGCTCAGTTGGATAGAGCGATTGCCTCCGGAGCAATAGGTCGTGAGTTCGAACCTCGCCGAGTGCACCAATTTCCCCCTCTGCAGGTCTTTTCACGCAAATAATTCATTTTGTATAACAAAATGAATTTGATTTTTTCCGAAAACGTGGTATTTTACTTAAATCTATGGACGGGCCGCGAATAACACTTATTGTCCAGAAAAACTCTCACCGGGAGAACGGTTTATGAAGAAGTCTTTTTGTCTGGTGCTGGCGTTTTCAGCCGTGCTGATCCTCTCTGCATGCCGCGGGGAAAAACTTTCCATTGATGAACTGCTGGATCGCGGGACCACTGCCGCTCAGAATGGCGACTGGGAGAAAGCCCGCGAATATGCAAAACGCGCAGTCAAACTCGTTCCCTCCAATGTCAATGCGCTGATTCTCAATGCCCTTACACTCGAAAATACCGGCGATTCGGATGGCGCACTCGATGAAATCTCAAAAGCGGTCAGCATCGATGAAGCAAACTATTTTGCGCAGTACACCAAGGGGCGTCTGCTTTACGAAAAGAAAAAATACGATTCCTGCGTTGCTCCGCTCCGTGCGGCATTGACACTGCGCCCGAACGCTTCCGATCCGCTGATTCTCCTCGCCCAGGCCGCCGTTATGCTGCAGAACGGACAGGATGTCCGGATCTACTATTCTCGTCTTGCAAGAAATCCGCAGTTTGCCAAGAATCCGGTTCCGTGGAGCGAACTCGGAATGTATTATCTCTTTTCTGAACGCAATGCACCCAGAGCGAAAGATTACCTCAACTATGCCTACACTCTGCGTCGCGACAACCCGACCCTGCTGCTGAATCTTGCGATCTATTTTGATGTCCATATGCACAACAAAGCGGAAGCTCGCAGGCTCTACACGCGTTTTCTCAATATGACGCAGCAGAACTCCTCCATGAGCCCGACCCGCTCCGCCGTGGAAAAGAGACTCAAGGTATTGAAATAAAATGCCGCACATTCCACAGGAGGTCATTGACCAGGTCCGCCTTCAGGCCGACATTGTGGATGTGATCAATTCTTATATTCCCCTCAAGAAGATGGGACGCGACTTCAAGGCGTGCTGCCCGTTCCATAACGAGAAAACGCCGTCGTTCGTCGTCAATCCGCAGCGGCAATGGTATCACTGCTTCGGCTGCGGCAAACACGGGAATGTGATCACGTTCATCATGGAGCGCGAGAACGTCGATTTTCCGAACGCCGTCATGATACTTGCAAACAAGTATCAGATTTACATTCCGGAAGACGATGCGTGGCGGAGCCGTCCGCGTGATGGACGCTCTCCCGAACCGCGCACAAGCTACAAAGAGCGTCTTTACATCCTGCACGAAAAAATGCAGGCATGGTACGCCGCGCGTCTGAACGAAAGCTCCTCGTCGCCGGTCGCGGAGTACCTCAAGACCCGCCAGCTTCCGCCTGAAATTGTGGCGAAATTCGGAATCGGAGCCGCGCCGGACAGCTGGGACGCCGGGATGAATTACGCCCGCCGCGAAGGGTTTTCCGAAGAGGAAATCGTCACCGCCGGAATCGCGATCCGGACCGATGACAGCCCTCCGAAAATTTATGACCGTTTCCGCAACCGTTTGATGTTTCCGATCTGGAACGAGCAGGGGCGGGTCGTCGGTTTCAGCGCCCGCACGATTGAAAAGGATTTCAAGGGGGCGAAATATGTCAACAGCCCGGAAACCCCCGTTTTCAAAAAAGGGCGCATTCTCTATGCGCTTCACTTCGCGCGTCAGGAGATGGGGAAAAAAGGGTTCGCCATTCTTTGTGAAGGTCAGCTGGATGTCATTGCGATGCATCGCGCCGGACACACCAATGCAGTTGCTCCGCAGGGAACCGCATTCACCGAGGAGCAGGCGACAATGCTCAAACGCTATACGGACACGCTTTATCTGGCGTTCGACTCCGACGGGGCCGGAACGAAGGCGGTGTTCCGTGCGGCGGAACTTGCGCTTCCCCGCGGATTCGCGCTGAAAGTCATCCGCTTCCCGGGCGGGAAAGACCCGGATGAACTGATGCGCAATTCCGGAGCGGAAGCAATTGACGGAGCAGTTGAAAACGCCCGCGATTTTTTTGATTTTTCTCTTGCGTATCTGAACGGAGAGAACGGAGATTCGCCCGCCGGCAAGGCGGCGACGGCGGAGCAGATGCTCCAGTTTATTTCCGTACTGGAGAGCGATGCGGCGAAGGCGGCGTATATCGAGTGGCTGTCGCGCCAAATGAATCTGGATCAGGGGGCGCTTCAGCACGAGATGTCGCGCGTGATTTCCAGGCGGAACCGTGAGCAGAACCGGGAAAGCATGTATCCGCGTCCGACACCGGCGGAGCAGGTGATCCGTCCGCCCGAACCGAAGAAGGATCCGGATGCAGAACGTTACCGCAAAGCGTTGTATGCGATGCTCGACTGCATACTTGCGGATGAGTATGCCGCGGAAATTGTTTCGCGCGAAGTCCAGCCGGATCTGCTGGATTCCTCCGAATATGCGCGCGCAATCGACGATGTGATTCAGTCGAAAATGCTGGATGAATGGAGTGATGCCCCGAACCGTATTCTTGCCCGGTACGCGGAGCGGCCGATTGACAACGATCTTTCCGCTCTGTTAATGCGCGAGCCTCTTGCCGAGCCGCTCCCGAAACGTTATGTGCACCGGACTTTGAAGGATTGTCTGCGGGCCATCAATCTGTATCGACTGAATGTGCTGATCCGTGAGAAAACGGAAGCTCTGCGTCTGGCGTCGCCGCAGGATCCCCGCCGTATGGAGCTGGTGAAAGAGCTTTTTGAACTGAGCCGCCGCCGTGCGTGTGCCTGTTCCATCCGCAATCCACTTGGTCCCGAGCCGCCCCTGCCGCCGGAAGAGGATGATACCCCGGTTCCCCCGCCGGTGGAGTTCTGATTATTCCAGCTGCTTAAGCAGGGTGTCCTGATATTCTTTCAGGTAGAGATTGCCCATGTGACCGCCGCAGTCAAACCAGGTGAGACGGGAACCGAAAAGAGAGTCCAGAAAATCGCGCTCGGAGGAGTCCAGAATCAGATCGTCCGCGTTGTGCAGGACGCGGATTTTCGGTTCGGATTTGAGAGCGGGGACGCTTGAATAAAGACTCGATTCATATTGAAGCTGTTCTACTGTTTTGTCTTTGTAATAAGGAAGTATGAAGCGGCGGACATACTGCATGCCGCTGATGTCGTCAAGCTCGCTGTAAAGTCCCGTGCGGTTGAACCACGACCACGGCGTGTAAACCGCGCCGCGCGGGGCCCGGCCGTTGCGGACAAGCGTCATCATGAGCTCGCGCATCGTCATGCGGAAGGAAAGCCCGATCAGAATGGAAGACTGAAGCTTCGTCAGCCCTGTCCGCATCTCCGGCTGGACAAGCGGAGGAAGCGGTTTCTCAAGTCCGGCGCGGCGTTCGTTTTCCGCTGCCAGCGCTTCGGGGGAGAGCAGGGGGGCAAACGTGCGGCGCTGCATGACGAGCGGAAGAAAACGCATCATCACATCTTCCGTGTTCCGGAAAAATTCCGTGCGGTTCCAGTCTTTGGAGAGATTCGCGAGCGCATCGAAACGGTTCATGGATTTGAGTATATCGACCGGCGGGTTGATCGCAAGGTAACGCTTCGCACCGAGCAGAGAGGCTTTCTGTTCCATTTCCGCAATTTTGAGTGTGTGAAGAGCTCCAAGCGAGTAGCCGACAAGGACAACGTCGAAGTCGCGCAGTTCCGTATTGTCGCGGATGTCCGCGAGCATCTTCTGAATGGCTTCGCGCACCTTTGCGGCGTCTTCCGGCGCGTAGCCGGGGGCTTTGAGTCCGGCGGAGTCCGCAAACGCCCAGTTCATGGAGTTGCTCATGGCGGCGACGGCGTACCCGTTGTCGTTCAGCAGTTCGGCGAGCGCGCTGATGGTTGTGCCTGTGTAGTGCGTGCCCACGCCGGGGATGATGACGGCGAGCGTGTTGTTCGTCGTCTTGTCCCAGAGCCGGTAGCGCATCCGCGGCAGATTGTCGGAGAAGCGGATGGAGCGTTTGGAGCTCTTCATAATGAAATCTGTGTTCCAAAGCGACGTTTTGATCCACCAGCTCTGATCGTTGTTCTGCATGGTGAAAAGCGCGACACGGAGGGTGTCGTTGTATTCGTTTTCCGGATGGAAGTAACGGGCGGTCCGGATGGCGTTTTCGCGGACAGAGGGGCGATAGGGACCGGGCTTGTGTTCCGGAGGAGTGAGGTCGGCGAGATCGCGGAGCTGGCCGTAGCGCATGGCAAGCATGGCGAGTTTGAAGGTTTCGTAGACGTCCGCGCTGCTTTCGGTGAGCGCGTTGTAGGAGTCGTAGCTGCGGATGATGCGGTTTACACTGCTGATGGTTCCCGCATACGGAATGACGATTTTGATGTCAAGCGCGGAGTCGAAGAGAAGTCCGATCTGGTCGCGCGGGTTTGTCGCCATGGAGCCCGGAAGAACGAGGAGACAGCCGGGACCGATTCCCCAGGAGGCGAAGGCATGACCCATGTTTTCGTGGCGGCGTTTGAGGTTGAACCAGGCGTCGGCGGGATCGAAGAAGCCGGCAATACCGATGGTGGAGTTGGTCAGGAAACGCAGAAATTCAGTTCCGCCGTGTTTGAATTTCGCCTGAAGGAAACAGCTGACCATGCGGCCGGGGAAGGCAAGGTTGTCGGACGCCATGTCGATGCGGCGGATCACCTGTTCGGGAAGGATGGAACCGTAGACCCATGAAACTGGCCAGACCAGATACTGCATGAAGACGTCGTTGACGCAGAACATCGAACGGTTGAATCCTTCGATGGGATCGTTTCCGCCGAGCTGTTCCTCTGCATCGGAGAGAGTCCAGGCGTTGCCGGAAAAATCCGCCTGGCAGGGCGTGCTGTAGTCGGGTTTCGTCGCGCATGCGCCGAGCAGCAGGAGCAGGGCGCTTGCGCCGGTGATCAGAAGAATCCTGCGCAGTTTCATGCTTCACCTCATAAAATAATTTGCAGTATCTGTTCCGCTATCCGGGATTTGGAATCAAGCGGAAGGACGTGTTTGTCTCCGTTTTTTGAATAGAGGACAACGGCGTTGTTTTCCGATTCGAAGCCCTGTCCGGGTACGCCGACTTTGTTCGCGGCAATCCAGTCGAGATTCTTGCGGCGCATCTTGTCGAGCGCGTTCTGTTCGATGGAATCCGTTTCCGCGGCGAACCCGACGAGCGTCTGTTCCGGACGCTTCATGGAACCGAGGGCGAGCAGAACGTCTTCGGTCGGTTCGAGCTCCAGAATCATTTCCGCGGAGTGTTTTTTGATTTTGAGCGGAGCAATGCGTTTCGGGCGGAAATCGGCAACGGCGGCGCACATGATGATCAGATCCGCTTCGGCGGCTTCCCGCTTCATGGTTTCGGACATCTGGGCGGCGGTTTCAACGCCGTCAAAACGGAAGAGTCCGGCGGGCGGTGTCAGGGCGACGGGACCCGATACAAGAACGGTTTCGAGTCCGCGCGCAACGGTGGCCGCCGCAAGTGCATAGCCCATCTTTCCGGTTGAGCGGTTGGTGATGAAGCGAACGGGGTCAATCGCTTCGCGGGTTGGACCGGCGCTGATGACGACTCTCATTTTGTACCCTCCGGTTTGAAGAACGAGTGACGGTATTCGTGGCGCAGGTGACGGCATTCGGGACACATGAAGATGTCCATGCCGAGAAATTCCGACGCCTCTTTGGAAAGGCTGATGCGGCATTCATCACCGACCTGCATGAGGACAGGATGCGTGTAATTGTCCGCAACCATTTCGCCGGGACCGCGGTTGATTTTGACGCGGACTTCGGAGGTTTCGGGAAGGATCATGTGATTGACAAGTTCCGTGCTGTTGCTGAAGGCGAGTCCGATGCCGACACGGAAGACGCTGTGTGTAATGCTCCGGAAGTAGGCGGTTGAGCCGTGAACCGTCGCAACGCCCACGCCGTCACCGACAATTTCGTGGGAGTAAAGTTCGCCGTCGATCCAGATTTTGTAGCGGAGGGCGGAGGCGTTATTTTTGTTGTGGATGAAAATATCGTTCATCGCATAGATTTCCGCGGAGCCGAATTCGGCTTTGAGGCGTTTGATCTGAGAGAGCTTGAGCTGACCGGCGAAGAGGGCGTCGAGCTGAATAGCGAGTTTGTGTTTTGCGCAGAGCGGGGCGGTTTCCTCGTCGCGGATCGGGTATTTACGGATGCCGGGAAAATCGCGCTCGGCTCCGAGAAGTGTGCCGTCGCCGCCGTATGGAATCAGCAGATCGGAGTCTGCAGGGGCGCAGAGTGCGATGCCGCGGGCTTTGAGCTGTTCCGCGAGGGCGGGGGAATTCTGACCGACAACGGCGAGTTTCATGCGTCACTCTCCTTTCGCAACGATCATGTAGAGAACAACGGCGGCGCAGTTGCCGACGTTGATGGAGACTTTGGTTCCGAACATCGGCAGGGAGACTGCGGCGTCGCAGAGCTCCAGTGCGTCGGGCGATATGCCGAGCGCTTCATTGCCGAGAACAAGCGCAATTTTTTCCGGATAATCGAACTTCCAGGCATCGCACGCCGTTTCGAGCGTTTCAACGGCGACCGCTTTGCAGCCTTCCGCTTTGAGCTCGCGGAGCGCATCGGCGGCGGTGGGGAATGAACGGAAAGGCACGGTTTTGTCCGCTCCCATCGCCGTCTTCACGAGCTTCGGATGCGGCGGCGCGGCTGTGTAGCCGCAGCAGACGACTTCTTTTGCACCGACGGCATCGGCAAGACGGAAGATGTTGCCGACGTTGTGGGCGCTGCGGAGACGGTCCAGAACGATGTGGATTTCCGGTCGCGGCATGGCGTCACCGTCTGCGGAAACCGCTGTGATGCGATCCCGAATGGTCGGAGTGATGCGGGCGGGCGGCGTGTCTGAGCGGTTTTACGCGTTCTGGGAGGACGAGCGCCTCTTCTTCCGGCTGAACCGTGACAGCCTTGATCCCTGCATATTCCTCGATGGCGGGGAGATAATAAGCTCCGAATTCGCAGACAAAGGAGATTGCTTTTCCCTTTTTGCCGGCGCGCCCGGTGCGTCCGATGCGGTGGACGTAATCCTCCGCCTGTTCGGGGAGATCGTAATTGACGACATGCGAGATGCCGTCAACATGGATGCCGCGGGCGGCGACGTCGGTGGCGACGACAATTTTGCATTCGCCGCTCTTGAAGCGGTCGAGGATGCGGATACGTTTGTTCTGGGCAATGTCACCGGAGAGCTGTTCGCAGTCGACTCCGTAGGAAATGAGCTGTTCGGCGAGCTCGGCGTTTTTGTGTTTCCAGTTTCCGAAGATAATCATGCGTTCGATCGGTTCATGTTTGATGAGCCAGAGGAGAAGAGCAAGTTTCTTGTCGCCGGAGACCGCGTAGAAGTGCTGGTCGATGAGGTCGGTGACAACATGTTCCGGTTCGGCTTCGACGGAGACCGGGTTGACGAGCCAGCTGTCGACGAGACGCAGGATTTCCGGGTCGAGCGTGGCGCTGAAGAGCATGGTCTGGCGCTGTCCGGCGGGCGGAAGTTTGGAGACGATGCGGCGGACGTCCGGAATGAAGCCCATGTCAAGCATGCGGTCGGCTTCGTCGATAACGAGCACTTCGGTCTGGGAGAGGTCGAGGGCGCCGCTGCGGCTGTAGTCGATGATGCGGCCGGGAGTTCCGGCGAGGATGTCGACGGGATAATTGATGGCGTCGCGCTGTTCCTTGTAATCCATTCCGCCGAAGATGGCTTTGCAGTAGAGACCGGTGTATTTGCCGAGCGCCTGGGCGTCTTTTTCGATCTGCATGGCGAGTTCACGGGTGGGTTCGAGGACGAGAACCCGGCAGGTTCTGGGCTTGCGGTCGGTTTTCGGATTGCGGAGAAGACGCGTCATGGAGGAGGCGAGGAATGCCGCTGTTTTTCCGGTTCCGGTCTGCGCCTTAGCGGCGAGGTCGCGTCCTTCGACGGCGTAGGGGAGACATTTTTCCTGGATGACGGAACAGTATTTGAATCCGAGCTGCTGGGTTCCGGCGAGAACCTCTTTTGCAAGGTCGATGTCACAGAAGCGTTTTTTGCCTTCCGCGGGTTCGATGTCGATCAGTTCGGGCATCGGGAGAGCAGGCTGGGGGGCGTTGACTGTTTTCTGCGGCTGCGGCTTCGGAGCCTTCGGCTGCTTGTTTTTCGGTTCGTTCTTCGCTTTTTTCGGCTGCGGTTTCGGGGCTTGCTGCGGATTTTTTGCGCGGTTCCGGTTGTTTTTTTGTTTGCGCGGCTGATTTCCGCCTTTTCCGGCTGCTGTTCGGGGAGAGGATTTGTGAGACGCCTTTGCGGGCTTTGCCGGGGCGAACACGTTTTTGATGAATTCGATCAGTTTCTTAAACACGGTTGCTTCGATTCGGTTATGGGAACCCCTGAAAGAGATTTCCTTAAGTTTTCTGTTTCATGCGATAATCAGGAAATATACCGCATATAATGGAAAAGTTCAAGTTCAAAATAGAAAAAAAGCCCGTCGTTTCTGAAAAACGGCGGGCCTGGGAATTTCTGCTCAGAGACAGAAATAACGGATTATGATGTAAGCCGAGGATGCCAGCAGGGCTCCGACTGTGACCGGAACGCCATAGGAGGCGAAGACCTTGAAGTTGATCTTGTGTCCGGCCTGATGAGCGAGTCCGGCTGTAACCAGGTTCGCCGCAGCGCCGTAGAGTGTGAAGTTTCCGCCCAGGCAGAGCGCCAGCGCAACGCCCCACCACAGCAGGTGCTGAAGCGGAATATTGCTCTGAAACACGGGAACCGTCTGGAGGAATGCCAGGATGATCGTCACTGCGACTGCCGTGAACGAAACGTTGTTGATGACGGCGACAGCGAGTCCGCAGATCCACATCAGCAGCAGGATGATCGCCAGCGGATGCCAGCTTGCCGTGAAGTGAAGGTAGCTTCCGACTTTCGCCATCACACCTGCGTAATCCGCACCTTCCACGATGATGAAAAGTCCGAGGAAGAAGAACAGGGTTCCCCACTCGATTTTTTCAAGCATCTGGTCGACGTTGACTTTGCAGACCGCAAGGCAGACCGCCGCGCCGGTCATGGCGACGACGGACGGCTGGATGCCGAAAACGCCGTGAATCAGGAAGCCGACGATCGTCAGGAGCATGATGATTCCCGCCTTCTTCAGCGTTGCCGGATCGGTGATGGAGAGGCTTTCATCCATTTCCATGATACGGGCGCGCTGTTCAACCGTGACGGTCATTTTGCGTCCGTAGTAGAAGTAGAGAATCGCGCAGTAGACGAGCAGGATTCCGAGAACAAACGGAGCGAGGTTGACGAGGAACGCCATGAAGTTGAGTCCGACCATCGAACCGATGATAAGGTTCGGCGGGTCACCGATCAGAGTCGCCGTGCCGCCGATGTTGGAAGCCAGGGTTTCCGCCATGATGAACGGAACAGGCGAAACTTTCATCTGCGAGGCAACGACGAAGGTCACCGGGATGACCAGCAGAACCGTGGTGACGTTGTCGAGGAATGCGGAGAGAATTGCTGTCGCGAGAACGAGCAGAATCATCGTGCGCGCGGGATAGCCGTGTGCAAGTTTCACAGCCTTGATCGCAATGAACTGGAAGAGTCCGGTTTTACTGAGGATATTCACAAGCACCATCATTCCGGCGAGGGTGAAGATGACGTCGAAATTGACATACTTGGAATAGTTGTCAAGAGCGGCGTATTTTTTTGCGGCCTTGATGATTTCCGGATTTCCCGCCGGTGCTTTTTTCCGCTGAACTTCCGCTTTTTGTGCGGGAGCTTTGGAAACTTTGCCGTCGGCCTGTTTGACGATCGCCGGTTTGTGATCCTGCGGTGCGGGAGCTTCATGTCCTGCGGGGAGGACGAAGAGAAGCATCAGTGCGGAACCCACGAGGACGCATGCGGTCTTGTGGATTTTTTCCGTTGCGATGACAACGAAAGTGATGACGAAGATTGCCGCCGCCGCCCAGAATTTGAATGCGGAGGGCGCCTCCGCAGCGGTTGCCAGAACGGGAACGGACATACAAAACAAGTTCAGCATAACGAATCAGCCTCGGAGAACATTTGTTACAAGCTCGATGTAGGTGATGACGCCGAGCAGTTTGCGGTCGGGTCCAACCACGAGCAGAGAGGGAAGGGAGTTTTTCACGATGTTGACGGTCAGCTGGAAGAGCGGCATACCGGGGGAGACGGTGTGCTTGGCTTCCGCCATAACGTCTTTGACCAGCATCTTGCGTTCCTCTTTCAGGAGGTTTTCAAACGGTTCGAACTGGTTGATGAACGAGAGGTTTTCCAGCATCATGATGTAGTCGGGAATTGCGCGGCGGATGATGTCTTCACAGGAGATTACGCCCTGGACAATGCCGTTCTTGTCGACTACGGGGAGTTCGCGGCGGCGCTCTTCGGAGAAGGCGTCGAGCGCGGAGCTGATCGTGTCGTCGGGGTGCACCACGCGCGGATCCTTCAGCATCACGTCTTCGGCGGTGAGGGTGTGCTTGACTTCCACGCCGTCTTCGTTCAGGACCTTGATGAAGCCCTGCGGAGTCTGCGAGAAGACGAGCTTGTCAAGACCGTCGCGGTTGGTCAGCAGGTATTTCGTGAATGCCGCAAGCGCCTTGAGGTAGATGACGGATGTGGTTTCCGAAATCAGGCAGCAGATGATGAGGCGTGTTTCGGCTTTGTCGTTTTCTTTGAGTTTGACCGGGGTCTTGAGAATGCCGATTCCGATGTCGAGGTCGTGCAGGTCGCTGTGACGGATATGCGGGAATGCAAGTCCGGCGTCGTAGGTGATGCCGTAAGTGTCTTCGCGCTCAATCATTTCCTGTGCCGCCTTTGCGGGGGTGATCGGCAGTCGGACGGCTTTCGACATGCGTGTCAGAAGGTCTGTGTAGAGCTCGGAGCGATTGTTTCCTTCCAGATTGAAAAAGATCAGGCTTTGATTCAAAAGCGATGACAGTTTCATCTTTTTTCTCCTTGTTTTAGAGTTTCCTCTTGGTTGTCCGCGTTTTCCGCAGCGGGGGAAACACTGCGAAATTTGCGGAGCTATAAGAATCTCCGGCGGGAAAACCGGAGATTTCGGATTCAGATGCGGGTCAGCGCAGACCGACGCGCTTGCGGACGGTGTCCATCGTCTTGACAGCTTCCGCACGGGCGCGTTCGCCGCCGGATTTCAGTATCGCGTGAACATAATCCATGTTGGCAAGCAGTTCTTCACGGCGTTTGCGCATCGGAGCGAAGAACTCAAGATACGCCTCGAACAGCGCCTGCTTGGCGTGTCCGTAACCGTAACCGCCGGCAATGTACTTCTGACGCATCTCTTCGACCTGTTCCGGAGAGGCAAAGAGCTTGTAGAGCTGGAAGATCGAACAGGTGTCGGGATCTTTCGGCTCCTCCATGCCTTTGGAATCGGTCTTGATGGACATGAACTTTTTGCGCATCGGCTTCTCGTCACCGAAAATTTCGATGGTATTGTTGTAGCTCTTGGACATTTTCTGTCCGTCGAGTCCGGGGATGACTGCGACCGAGCTGCTGATTTTTTCATCGGGAATCTTGAAGGTGTCGCCGTAGGTCTGGTTGAATTTGATCGCGATGTCGCGGGTCATTTCCAAATGCTGTTTCTGATCCTTTCCGACGGGGACAAGGTCGGACTGATAGATCAGAATGTCGGACGCCATGAGGACGGGGTAGGAAAAGAGCCCGTTGTTGGGCTGGAAGCCTTTGGCGATTTTATCCTTGTAGCTGTGCGCGCGTTCGAGGAAGCCGAGACCTGTGAGACAGTTGAGAATCCAGGTCAGTTCGCAGACTTCGGGAACGTCGGACTGGCGGAAGAAAACCGTCTTTTCCGGGTCGATGCCGCATGCGAGGAAGTCGACAGCAAGCCGTTCGATGCGGCTTCTGAGGTCTTCCGGCTTCGGATTGGTGGTCATGGAATGATAATCCGCAATGAAGAGGAAACATTCGCCGGCGTTTTCATTCTGCAGGTCGATGCACTGCTTCATGGCGCCGAAATAGTTTCCGATGTGCGGAATGCCCGAGGGCTGAATTCCGGTAAGAATGCGTTTCATGTTTTCTGCTCCTTACTTGGCAAGCGCGATCTTTGTCGCGTGTCCATTCAAATCTTCATCCTCAACCTTGAGAGCCGAGGCGTTTTCTCCGATGACGATGGAGGTTGCGAGCGTTTCGTTGGAGATGTAGTCGGCGAACGCCTTGACAGCCTCTTCCACGATCGGATCCTGAGCCTGATAGGTCAGGGTTATGCGGTCGGAAACTTCGAGTCCGGCTTCCTTGCGCATGTTCTGCACTTTGCTGACGAATTCACGGGCGATACCTTCAAGGATCAGTTCGTGCGTGAGTTCTGTGTCGAGCGCAAGAGTGATGCCGTTTTCGGTCGCAACCGTGACGCCCGGTTTTTCCGCGCGTTTGATGCTGAGGTCGGCGGCTGTGAGCGCAATGCTTGTTCCGTCACCGAGGTCGAGATCGAGCGATGCGCCCTTCTCAAGTCCGGCAATCTGTTCCGCCGTGAGTTTGGCGATTGCGGCGGCCGCCATCTTCATCTTCGGTCCGAGCTTCGGTCCGAGAGCTTTGAAGTTCGCCTTCGCGGAGAGATCGACGAGGCTTGCATCGGAGTCCTGAACGAGAATATCCTTGACGTTCAGCTCTTCCGCGATGATGTCCTTTGTTTCGGAGAGCAGTTCGCGGACTTCCGGATCTGCCGCCACGAGGATCGCTTTCGCGAGCGGCTGGCGGATCTTCAGATTGCGCTGGGTGCGCAGGAAGCGTCCGAGGGAGACCGCGTTCATCGTGCTTTCCATCTGTTTTTCCAGACGGGTGTCGCGAACGGTGGAGACTTCCGGGTAGTCGCAGAGGTGGACGGATTCCGGCATGTCTTCGGTGCGGAGTGCGCGGTAGATTTCCTCGGTGATGTAGGGAATGAACGGCGCGGCGCATTTCGCGAAGGTGATGAGCACGTAATAGAGCGTGGAATAGGCGTCGAGCTTGTCGGTGTCGTTCTGGCTCTTCCAGAAGCGGCGGCGGCTGCGGCGGATATACCAGTTTGTAAGATCTTCCACGAATTTTTCGAAGCGGTTCGCTGCGCGCTGGAGATGATAGGTGTCCATCGCCTCGCGGATTTCCTTGATCATATCGGCGAGCGAGGAGAGAATCCAGCGGTCGAGCGGGTTTGCCGGGTTTTCCGGCGCTTTGAGTTCACCCTTCGGCGGTTCCCAGCAGTCGACGTTCGCATAAGTCGTGAAGAAGCTGTATGCGTTCCAGATCGGAAGCATGACGCCGCGGAGGACTTCCTTGATTCCCTCTTCGGAGAACTTGAGGTCTTCGGCGCGGACGACCGGCGAGCCGAGCAGGAACAGACGCAGCGCGTCCGCTCCGTACGTGTTGATGACGTACAGCGGGTCCGGATAGTTCTTTTTGCGCTTGGACATTTTCTGTCCGTCTTCCGCGAGGATGAGTCCGTTGACGACAACATTGCGTGCCGGCGGCTGTCCGAACAGCGCGGAAGAGAGCACGACGAGCGTGTAGAACCATCCTCGGGTCTGGTCGAGCCCTTCCGCGATGAAATCGGCGGGGAAATGGTCGTCGAAGTGGGCTTTGTTTTCAAACGGATAATGCTTCTGCGCGTAGGGCATGGAGCCGCTTTCGAACCAGCAGTCGAGCACTTCCGGAACACGGGTCAGAACTGCGCCGGATTTCGACTTGATCGTGAGCTTGTCGACGAAATGCTTGTGGATATCGTCGACTTTCTGTCCGGTGAGTTCTTCGAGTTCGGCAACGGAGCCGACGCAGATTGCTTCTCCGGTCTCTTTGTTGCGCCAGATCGGGAGCGGGCAGCCCCAGTAACGGTTGCGGCTGATCGCCCAGTCGCGGGCGTTTTCGAGCCACTTTCCGAAACGTCCTTCCTTGATGTGTTCCGGAACCCAGGACATCTGGGCGTTGGACTGGAGCATCTTTTCCTTGATGCGGTCGATGCGGACGAACCAGGTGGAGATCGCCTTGTAGATCAGCGGAGAGTCATCGCGCCAGCAGTGCGGGTAGTTGTGCTTGATCGTGCCGCGGTGGACGAGTTTGCCTTCGTCTTTCAGACGCTTGATGATGTCTTTGTCGGCGTCCTTGACATAGATGCCCTGGTAATCGGGAACCTCTTTTGTGAATTTGCACTCTTCATCAAGAGGGCAGACTTCGGGGATGCCGTTCGCTTTTCCGGCGATCGCGTCGTCTTCACCGAATCCCGGGGCGATATGAACGATGCCGGTACCGTCTTCGGTGCTGACATATTCGGCGTTGATCATGCGGAATGCGCCTTCGGCTTTCTTGTTTGCAAAGTAGTCGAAGAGCGGCGTGTAGGTCATGCCGTTGAGGTCTTTGCCTTTATAGCGGGCGACGACCGGGGGGACGGCATCCTTCTTGTAGTAGGCGTGCAGACGCGATTCAGCGAGGATGTAGAACGTTCCTTCATCATTGACTTTGACGTAGTCGATATCGGGCCCGGAAGCGAGCGCCATGTTGGAGGGCAGAGTCCACGGAGTGGTCGTCCACGCGAGGAAATAGGTGTTCTTTTCACCGTCGACTTTGAAGCGGATGGTGATGGCGGGGTCGTCAACTTCCATGTATCCCTGATTCGCTTCGAAGTTGGAGAGCGGGGTTGCGCAGCGGGCGCAGTACGGGAGAATCTTGTGACCTTCGTAGATCAGCCCCTGATCCCAGAGCTGTTTGAAGACCCACCAGATGGATTCCATATAATTGCGGTCCATGGTGCGGTATCCGTTTTTGAAGTCGACCCAGCGACCCATGCGTTTGACGATCTGCTCCCACTCTTTGGTATAGCGGAGCACGATTCCGCGGCAGGCTTCGTTGAACTTGTCGATGCCGTAGGTTTCGATTTCGCGCTTTCCGGAGAGATGCAGCATTTTCTCCATTTCATATTCGACGGGGAGTCCGTGGCAGTCCCATCCGAATCCGCGTTCGCAGTATTTCCCGCGCATGGTCTGATAGCGGGGAACGACGTCCTTGATTGTGCCGGCAAGGAGGTGTCCATAGTGCGGCAATCCTGTTGCGAACGGAGGTCCATCGTAGAAAATGAATTCCGGTGAGCCTTTGCGGTTCTCTTTGGATTTGTCAAACGTTTTGTTTTCTTCCCAGTATGCGAGCGTTTCCTGCTCCATCTGCGGGAAGTTTGCCTGTCCTGCCGGTTTAAACATAATACTGTCCTTACATTACGGTTAAAAACTTTTATTCGAGGTACTATACACCTTCTTTCGTGTTTTTTACAGCGCGAAAAGATAAAAAAACACAAAAAAACGGGATTTTCCTTCCGTCAACCCCCTTCTTCATGCAGTTTAATGGAAAATCTTCTCCGTTTTCAGAATGGCGGAGAGAGCGTCGTAAAAGACAGCTTCGCGATATTCTGTT
>URNX01000059.1 GCA_900549415.1 uncultured bacterium | reverse complement strand
TTTTTTTGTTTTTTTTTTAATGATACGGCGACCACCGAGATCTACACTCTTTCCCTACACGACGCTCTTCCGATCTAAAATGTGAATTTTATTTCAAAACCGTTGACTGCAGGAAAAGCCTCGTTGACAGAGAACGGGTTCTTATATACCCGAACTCTTGGAATTGCAAATTTTTCTCCGGAGCTTCGCTATCCGATTCAGCTGGTTTATAATTCTGCCAGGGAAAAAACGGGGGCTTTCGGTTTTGCTTGGTCCTCGCCGCAGTTGGAATCCTCTGCATATTACGATAAGGACGGAGTCCTTTGGACAACTCCTTGGGGCGAAAAGATAAAATTTTTCCCGAAAAAGAAAAAAATGCCCAAAGATGCCATCAAGATTGAGCTTTATGAAGCGGCGAAAAAAGGACGCGGTTTTTATGCGCCCTATTCGGAATGGGAAGCAAATACCTCGGCTTCTGATAAAAAAGTGCGTCAATCTGGGAATTGGACCTTTACAGGAAAACGCAATTATCAGGGTTGGAAATTTGTCTATAAAAATGGACGGCTTCAACGGATTTCCTCCTCTGCAGGACGCAGTATTACATTTAATTATAATAAGGGCAAGTTAATTTCTATTTCTCAGGACGACTGCGTATTCGTTGAGCTGAACTATGAAAACTCGCAAGTTTCTGAGCTTAAAATTAACGGAGTTGTACATAAAATTGCATATGAGACTCTTTCTCTGACAATCCTTCCAAAGGAGATCGGTGCTGCAGAAGTTAAGACAACGCGTCCAGGTTTGGTCTCTATTCAGACTGGTGATTTGAATCCTTTTGAATTTTCATATGACGATTATGGATTCCTCGCAAAAATCCGGCAGGGGGAATTTGCGGAGTCTTTGCTGGTTCAGCACCAAAAACAGGAAGAACGTCAGCAGGAACTTCAGGCAAAAAAAGATCGGAAAGTCAAATATTCCGGAGCAATCAACGGGCGGTTGCTTTCCGATCTGCAATTCAATTATTCATATCCGGATCGTGAACCGGGAAAAGTGCGCTTGACCAACCGTCTTCGCCAACATGCATCTTATGATTTTGCGGAGAATACCGGTGTTTTTAAAATCACGGAGTTTTCCGGGAAAAGTTATACCGTTTACTATTTTATGCGAATGGATGTGGCATATTTAGGAAAAGTTCGTAAAATTGTAGACGGTCGTGGACGCGATGTTGTCAATTATCGTTATGATAAATTGACCGGCAATGTGATCCGTGTTCGCGACATGGCTGATAACGACATTAACTTTGAATACAATACTGATGGCAATCTGAAACTGATCACTCGTCGTGCAGCAGATCAAACAGAGCCGGAACCGGTAACGGCTTTTTCTTATGGTCGTGCGCCTTATCCCACGCAGATCTTCCGGCTGAATGCCGATGGAAAACCTGCTGTTGCCACTCAAATTCACTACAATCAAAACAATCAACCCGTTTCGGTTTCCAATGGGCAGACGCAGGCTTTTATTCACTATAACAGCTTTGGGTATCCCGTTGCGGTAACCAATTCATTCGATCAGACTGTTAAGCGGGAATTTGACGCTTTCAACCGTCAGAAAACGACAACGGATATTTATGGCGTTCAGACGACCTGTTACTATACGTCGGCCGGATTGATTTCAAAAATTGAACGCAAAGATGGTGCGGAACTTTTGAATTCAATTGAAATCACGTATAACGGCAACGGACAGCCTGTCAGTTACCGTGACCAGGCGGGACGAGTCAAAAAATTTGAACGCGATGCATTCGGCCGCGTAATCAAAGAACTTTTTCCCGATGAAACCAGCGTAGAATATTCTTACAATGCGGCTGGTCAGCTCCACAAGGTCCTGGATCAGAACCGCCACACAATCACATTTGACTGGAACCGTTTCGGATTGGATTCTCGTCGCACGGGTGTCGGTCAACTTACAGATTATGTTCACGACAAGTATGGAATGCTCTCCCGGATGGACTCTAAATGGAAGGGTAAAACCGATCGTTCCATCAAATATGAATACGATAAACTGGATCGTCTTGTAAAGATTACGTATGCGGATAATCAGGTTGAAACCTTTTCATACAACAGCTGGGGAAAACTCATCGCTTCTACGCGTGGAGACCGTAAAGCGACCTTCCAGTATGATTATTTCGGCCGTCTGATACGAAAAACTGACGGAGATGCTGAAACTACGTATCGTTATAATCGTTATGGGCAGCGCATAGAGCGCATTCTCAAAAATGGGACTTTGATTTTGGCGGAGACCAAAGCTTATGACAAATTCGGGCGTTTGATTGAAATCAAGTCGGGCGGAAAAGAAGTCAAGTATATTTACAACGATAAAAACCAGCTTATGATGCAGATTGTCGACGGTTGTCCGATTTACTTTGAATATACCAAATATGGTCAGCTGAAAAGCAAGATACTTGGAGGGAAAGCATCGCCGGTTTCAATGTTGAAATATATCTATTCGCCAGACGGAATGATTATCGGGCGTGTGGTGGATGACAAGTATCAGATGTATTTATATGACCGGCGCGGACAGCTTTTGCAAGTTTCGGATATGCAGGGCAATGTGGCGGAAAGATATGTTTATGATCCTGCCGGAAATATATTGAGTAAGACGGTTAACGGCAAGACAACATCTTATGCATATGATAAAGCCAATCAGTTGGTCTCATCCACAACAGATGGCAAAGTAACTGAATACGCGTATGATGCTGCCGGACGATTGATTAAAGAGGGCGACAAATCCTACGTCTACGGTTGGCTGGATAAAGTTTTGAGCGTAACTGAAAATGGGCTGCAGATCGCAAGTTTTAATTATCACAACGATGGACAAATTGCCCAGGCAATCCACGATGGTAAGTCTGAAAAATTCCTCTGGGATGAACTTGCCCTGATTCATCGCGGCGAAAACTCATTTATCAACGAACCCTATGTCACTGGCGGCAATCCCATTTTAAGCAGCAAAAACGGGGTAATGTTTAATGATATGCTCGGTTCCACGCTTAATATCGGCGGCAAAGCCATCAGTATGACCTCGTTCGGCGAAAGTGCCGATACCAACATCATGTACACCGGGAAACCCTATATCGGTGAACTTGGTTATGCCTTTCTGTTTAGAAACTATCGTTCTGAGTATGGCAAATGGCAAACAGCCGACCCCCTTGGCTATCCCGATGGATGGAATAATTTCGCGTATTGCAACAACTGGACGAGTTATGCTATTGATTATAATGGCTTATGGACAATCCAAATTGGGATAACTTTTAGTGGAGGTGGAGCTGTTGGTGGAACTACCAGTGTTGGTATTGCTTTGGGCTATAGTTCTGATTCTGGTTTCAGTGCAGGCTTTTATCAAAGTGCTGGAGGTGGATCTGAAGTTGGTGCAGGAGGGAGCGTAACAGGGACGCTTAGTATTTCTGGAGCAGGAGCAGTTGATGCGCTAGCCGGAACGGCGATTGTTATTGGAGGGTCCGGTGGCGAAGGTGTGGTTATTGGTGGAGACGTGAATATCCCGACTGATATTACACAGATAGAAAATAGTAGTGCTTCGTTTTCCATTGGGTTCGGAGCAGGAACTCCTGCTGAAATGCATACCTATGTCACTCAGACCTTTATACAACAAATCATTGGTAATGGTGGAACTGTAACTTCCCTGAAGGAGTAATGAAAATGCGTGAATTTCGAGGAGGAATTCGAATCGGCAATTCATATTGCGATGCAATGAACTATTCCTATCCTTTTGCGGAAGCGATTTTTACAGAGAAGTCATTACGACTTTCAACAGGTTTCCTTTTCCTGAAAAAAAGGTATTTGCTTCCATATCATGATATCCTTGGTGTTTCTTTGAAAAAGGGCATTGTGTGCCAAGGAATATTAATCAGGCATCGCTTAAATGATCTTCCAGAGTTTATTCTTTTTTGGACAGGAAGATATCAGTGCTTTTTAGAGGAATGTAAAAAACATTCCATTCCGATCCATTAACGACTTATCCAATGGGAAAGATATTTGAAACAGCATTGATCTTATGGCAATGCCCGCAATTTTAAGGTATGCGCCCAGTGAGGGCCATCTGGATTTGAGTCAGACAGTGTGGTATGTTCTTCCACAAACCGGAATAATGGGAGAACGGCATGGGACGCGAAGGACGAGATTATTGGGAGGCGCAACTGTCAGAATATTGGGACACCGGTCTGACGATTCAAGAATACAGCGAGCTGAAGGAGCTGCCTTACGAAAGTACCCGTCGCTGGATCCGAGTGTTGCAAAAGGCACGCCAGGATGATGTGAGCGATCCGGAATCGCTGGAGCTGGTAGAGATCAAGCCTTTGCAGACCAATGCGAGTGATAACTCAGGGATTCGGCTGCTGATTGACGGCATAGAAATTGCAGTGGCAAAAGGTTTCGATGGCACTACGCTGTCCGAAGTGTTGAATCTGCTCAAGAGGCAGTCATGTTCGGCATCGGCGGCTCGGTAAGGATCTACTACTGTCCCACTCCGATAAACCTGCGAAAATCGTTCGAAGGTCTCGCAGGGGCGGTGGAAGAGTATATCAAACAGGATCCGGAATCAGGACATGTGTTCGCCTTCTTCAGCCGTAATAAAAAACTGGTAAAGTTACTGCAATGGGAGGACGGCGGCTTTGTGATCTGGATGAAACGACTGGAACAAGGCGGCTTTCATATCCCGCAATCAGCCGATGGACGGATTGAATTGACCAGTCGAGAACTTGCGGCGATTTTATCTGGAATCAAACCGCATCGCTATTACAAAAGATACTCGAAAAAGTCTTGACAAAGCTTGAATTTGAGGAAGTTTCCGGTATATTTTCATTATGGTATTACCGGAAGTTACAACATTTGACGAAGCCCGGCAAATTATTCGGGAGCAAGCTGAGGAAATCGAAAAACTCAGCAATGAGCTGGCATGGTTCAAACGCCAGATGTTCGGTTCCAAAACGGAACATTATATTCCAGAGGATAACACCCCATCGCTTTTTCCCGAAGAGGAATCTCCTGAACCATCGAAAGAAGTTCAAACAGCTACGGTAGCCGAACATGAACGGAAAGTTCGTCAGCCGAACGCACTTTCCGAGATTCCCGCCGACCTGCCGCGTGAAGAACGCGTAATAGATGTTCCGGAAGAGGAACGGGAAGGAATGATTCTGATCGGTTATGATGAAAGCGAGCGGATCGCGTTCCGAACCGGGTTGTATGTGATTCATTTCAAACGCGCCAAATATGCCGATCCCTCGGACGCGCTGCGCGGCGTTGTTACGGCTCCCGCCCCGGGAGATGTGTTTGATTCGGTCAGCGGCAGAACTCGTTATGACGCCTCTTTTGTTGCCAAAGTAGTTGCGGATAAAGTGGAGAATGCCATCCCCCTGGAACGTCAGGCGCGGATGTTCGGCAACGAGGGACTTCCGGTGGCTCCGTCTACGCTGGAAGATCTCTACAAACGTACGGCGGACGCTTTGCACCCCCTATATGAGCGGATGATTGAGCAGATTATGCAGTGTGACATCCTCCATGCTGATGAGACATTCATCAAATTGATGATCAAGGGGACAAAGAAATGCAAACAGGCTTACTTGTGGTACCGATTGACTGGAGTTGGGCCGCCAATGATTGCTTTTCACTTTTCGCCATCCCTATCCCGGAATGTTGCAGAAAGTCTGCTCGGAAATTACTCAGGAACAATCATCAGAGACTCTTACACAGCCTATGAAAAACTGGACTGCGAGGTTGCCTGTTGCTGGGCGCATGTCCGCAGACGCTTTCTGCAGGCCGTCGAATGCGGATATACGAAAGCTGAGGTTCCGCTGAAAATGATACAAGCCCTGTACAAAATTGAGCGGGGTGCAAAAGAGAGGGCGGAAAAGAAGGGAACGGATACGGCTCTCTTTCATGCGCACAAGGAGGCACGCCGGCAATCTCAGAAGCTTGTCCGGGAATTTTTTGAACAGTGCCGAGCTCTCAAAGAGTCGGAACGTCCGTCATCTCCGGTCGCGCAAGCCGTCTCTTATGCGTTGAACATTGAAGAAGAACTCAAGAAATTCCTGAAGGATGCCCGGTTAAACATCGACAACAATCCGGCCGAGCGGCTCAACCGAGGAATTGCGATCATCCGAAAGAACTGCCTCTTTGCCGGAAGTGAAGCCGGTGGGCAGCGGCTTGCTATCTTGTATTCATTCGCCGCAACATGCAAAGCGAACGGCATCTGTTTTCGCACGTGGCTCGAAGAGGTTCTCCCACGCCTCACAACCACTCCGGCGGGGTTGATTGATTCGCTGATCCCAGAGGCGAAACAAAGTAGTCAATGAGCTCGGGCTAATTATTATGAAGAGGGGAATGCCGTCGGGCGGTCATCGTAGCCCGACGGCATTCATCTTTTAGGAGCTTACTTTCCTTCAAAAAAATCTCCCACTATTCCTCCCTCACCATGGGGTTCGCTGGGCGTATACGAAAGAACTGCCTCTTTGCTGGCAGTGAAGCAGGTGGGCAGCGTCTCGCTATCTTGTATTCGTTCGCCGCGACATGCAAAGCGAACGGCATCTGCTTTCGCAAGTGGCTCGAAGACGTTCTCCCTCGTTTGAGTTCCACTCCGGCAGGGCAGGTTGATTCGCTGATCCCCAAGGGAGAAGCAAAGTAGTCAATAAGCTCGGGCTCATTATTATGAAGAGGAAATGCCGTCAGGCGGTTATCGTCGTCTGACGGCATTCATTTTGTGGCCATTTCCCCTTTAAAAAAAATTCCCTTGATCCCCCTCACCATGGGGCTCGCTGGGCGCTTACCGTTTTATGTTTTACCGTGAGACTGCGGTTGGTCCCGAAAGCTGAAAACTTGACTTGGTTTAAAATGCCCGTTAAATTAACCAGGAAAGGGAGGGCGTTTTATGGAAAAGTCGTGTGACTCCAAATTTAAAAGCGATGTGACGCTGAAAGCACTGCGTGGGGATTTGACTGTCGCTGAGATCGCGGGAAAATACCAGTCCAAGACAGAGCGAAAAGAAAGTAAGCCGTAAACCGAGGACGACCGGATTTAAACGTAAATCGTCAGTTAAAATTGTTTCAGATTCCTCTTGCGAGTTTTTATTATAAAAGCCGGCGAGAGATTTTCCGGGCAGCTTCCGACGACCGGGTCAAGGACGAAGTGCTGGAGATTTATAGGGAGAGCCCATTTTACGGAGTTCTCCGGCTGCTGCGGAATTGAAGCGCCGCGGTCACAGGGGAAATCATAAACAGGTACGCTGATTACAGAAAGCGTTGTATTGGCTGATGGTCTGTCCTCGTCCGCATTTCACTACCTTGGAACCACATCCGAAGCATGAGAAATTCCCGTATTTTCTGCGCAAATGCAAGACCGCGCGTCCGAATCAGCTCTGAAGCACAAATATCACTTACACGGCACCAGCCGGACATCGGGCATTTGTGAATGGAAAAACGGAGATTTTTAATTCAGATCAAGGAAGTCAGTTCACCGGCACGGCAGATTGCCCGATTTTTTGGCAGGGCACTACCGGAACCGGGAACGGCTGTGCGATGCGATTTGGCGCAGCTGTGACATCCGCTTTGACGACCGGATCCGGCGGGAGTATCCCGCCTTCACCGTGAACAACAGTTTTCCAGCAGTGCGCCGGCAGCCTGTCCAGCTGGGAGTTCCGCTTCAGCAGTCGTAGCGCAGAAGCACCATTCCATCCCGGGGAATCTCCACAGTGACGCTCCCTGCCTCCTCCCTGACTTCGGCCGCGCCGAGCGCGTCAAATCCAGTGTATCTTCCGCCGGGAACCTTCACGGTTGCGGTGATCCGGTCGCGATGGCTCTGGGTCAGAAGGACTCCGGCACGGCTTCCAGCACGGAAAAGTGCGTAATCGGGTTCCCGGCTGTCGCACCAGACCCCGTCGGTGTCGCGGAAGAGACCGTCAAAGAGAAGATCGCGGTTGCGGCGACGGAAATCATTGACCTCTTTCAGATACGCTTTGTAGCGGGGCGTTGCGTCGATCAGCGCCCGGCAGCGGTAGATTTCGACGTCACTGCGGAGGCCGAGCCGTACGGCGTGATTGACGCGCCATTCGATCTCCTGATCGTCCCGGATGTCGCGGTCGGTCGTGATCTGCTCCGGAAACAGGTAGCGGACAAATTCGGAGAATCCCAGCCATTGCGGCCGTTCGCCCCGTTCGCGCCAGCCGGGGTTGGCAATTTCAGTTCCGCCGGTGATGCTGTGGATATAGTCGACGTGCTGGGAAGTCAGATCGTTGTTCCATTCGATTCCAAAGCTCATCTCCGGACGGCGGCTTTTGATGTATTCACGCAGCTCTCCGAGCAGTTCGGCTTTGGCGCGCATGACCTCCATAAAAGGAACCCGGTGGCCGTGCGATGGGTCGCAGCAGGGAGTGCTCACATATCCCATCTGGTCGAAAAATACACCGGCGCAACCGAGTTCGATCGCAAAATCGGCCAGCTGCTTCAGGCGGGCATGCCACTGTTCGCAGGCGGGACAGGCGGTGGCGAACACCTTGTTGCCGAACTGGCGCAGCGCGGTGCCGTCTCCGCCGAAACGGTAGAACTCCCGGTGCTCCTGGCCGCCGGGAAGCTTCGTGGAGAGCTTCCTTCCCTCCGACAGGTAGAACTCCGTTGCGGTGTCGATCAACTGACCGTTGAAGTAGAGGATCACCTTGCCGCCGCCCCGCTGGAATGCCGCGACCTGACGTTTGAGTTCCTCACTGCCGCCCTGGGCGGGATCGCAACGGTATTCGGGATATCCGGCGTCGTGTCCGGCTTCATGCCAGCCGAAGAGGAACAGTGTGTCGATCCCCGCCGCCAGTCCGGAGGCGAGGATGCGCGGCAATTCCCGATAGTGGAAGAGGGTTTCCCCGTATTGGTGGCGCATAATCAGCCGGTGCCAGCCGGTGAGGGTGCGGACCGATTCCGGCTTTTCCGGAATTTTCATCCAGGTGTCGCACCAGCAGCGGTAATGATCGGCGGCTCGGTGCCAGGAGCCGGAGACCGGGGCGACCCGGTAGCCGGTGATTCTGCAACGTTCCCCGGGATTCAGGAAGGGATATTTGACCAGGGTGGCGTCGACAGCCTCTTTCCGTTTGCGGAGCAGATGGAGCGTGTAGGAGAAGGCCGGGTCACAACTGGCGATATAGAGGCTCTGTTCCGGTTCCGTGATCAGATAGCAGTTGACCGAAGAGAGTCCGGGGTAGAGGGTGGAACATTCGACCGCCTTGTTGTCCTTTGCCATGTAATTCGAGTGGCAGGATGCAATTTTGCGGAGAAGATCCGGATGGTGCTGACCGCCGTTCGCCCCCCAGATCAATCCGGTTTCCGGGCGGCACTGAAGGTTGCCGAGCAGCGGAAACTGAAATTCCCGGAGCACCTCGCCGGGATCGTCCCCGGTGTGGCGGAGCTCCGCGTCGAACTCCAGTTCATCCGCTGCGAGCCGGATTTCGACGTCGACTTCGAAGTGCGCCTCTCCCGAGGCGGCCCGCGGCCGCGTGTAGTGCAGCATGAGCCGGTCCGGTCCGGGTTGCGAGATTGCGATTGCGCAGGTGTCGGCGCAGACCTCCTCCTCCAGTTGTGCTCCGTTCTGACGGATGATTCTCCAGAGAGAGCATCCTCCGGCGTACTCCCGGCCGGTTTCCGCATTGGCGAGCGAGACGACTTTCCCGGCATCGTCGAGGCGGAACCGGATCCGGTTGTTTTCAAGTGTGTACATTTATTGCTCCTGTTTCTGTGGGACTACGTTATTGGGCTGCTTCCGGGTAATGAAATAGGCCATGACACCTTGTGGAAACGCATCGTTGGCGGCGGTGAAGCGCAGTTTCCCCCCTGTGAATTCCGAGGGGACCGTGCCGCGTTCGGTTCCGTCCGGCGAGAGCGCGACCACGTGCCATGCTCCCGGCGGGAGCGTTCCAATCTCAATTTGCGCAGAGCCGCGCTGAAGCAGGACCGGGAGGGTCCCCCAGCTTTCGAGAATCCGTTCCTTCCGGTCTCGGAACCGCATGCCGGTATTTCCGGTCCGGGTCAGCTGGAAAAGCAGCAGGTCGCCGCCGGCCGTGATCGGTTGCTTCTCCTTTGAGATCAGGGCGACGGTCTGGGCGACGGTGGCGCCGGAGACCCGGAGCAGCCTGCCGGCAGCGTCTCCGCCGGGAAGGACCAGCACTTCGGAGCGGGGCGTCAGACAGCGGAAGTGGCCGCTCTTTCCGTCGATTTCGATTTCACCGGTGTCGGTCACGGCGCGTTTCTCATCCGCCGCCTGCCGGATTTCCGCGCGTTCGGTTTGGGAGAGTCCGCGATACCAGTCTCCGACCGGGAGCGCCTGGACGCCGGGCACCTGTTTCCCCGCGGTCAGCGTTCCGATCCGGTGAAAGAGGCCGAGCCGGTTGAAATCGGTCGGGTAGTCGGTGGTCCCCCAGTCGAGGTTCGGGAGTTTGCTGATCAGGGCATCGTCGACGGTGAAGGCGATGGCCTCCCGGCCCGGCGCGACATCTCCCCGCACGAACAGGGCGTGGACAATCCGTTCGGAGAGCAGCTCCTGCGGATCGTTGGCGATGTCGAATCCCGCCGGCGCCCGTCCCTTACCTGCCGGCTGAGGACGGGCGTGGCTCCAGGCGAAACGGTAGAGCCCGTTCCACTTCTGGAATCCGGCCCAGGCTCCCGCCAGCGGACCGGCCTCCCGGCGGAACCGGTTGGGATTGCAGTAGTTGTATTCCGTTACTGTGAAAGGTTTCCCGAAGATGCGCGTCGGCATCATTGCGCGGGGAAACTCCGCCATCCGGGCGAGGGCGGAACGCTGATGGTAGCGATTCGGCAGTCTCCAGCGCTGCTCGACGAATTCCGGGTGGTCCCAGTACTGGTGGTTGTCGACGAAGTCGAGTCTCTCCCGGAGAGGCTGCATCGTGAACTTGTTTACGTAGTTGTGGTCGGTGATCAGCGTCCGGACCCCGAGCTCTTCGCGGAGGAAACGGATCTGCTCATCCATTCGCGCTCCCTCAAGCTCGTTCAGAAAACGGATGAATTCTCCGTTGCGCGCCTTGATCCGCTCAGGAGTGTCGAGCCCGCGTTCCTTGAGGTACTGGACATACCGTTTCTCGAAAAGCGGGGCCAGTTCCGGGTAGAGGCGGTTCCATTCGACCACCAGCGTCTGCTCGTTGATCAGGTTGAAGCTGTAGAGAGCCGGATCCTCCCCCCAGGTCAACCCGGTGTAGGGGTTGCGGTGGGTGAGCAGCTGCCGGACAAACGCCTTCCAGGTCCGCATTGCCGACGGACTGATCGAGAGCAGCATTTTCAACTCATATCCCCGGAAAGCCGGAATCTCCTCGACCTTGTCGCCCGGGCGGATCGCCCGGCTGGCGTAGAGATCAAGACAGCAGTAGATGCCGCGCTCCTTGAGCCGGGCGAAGAGGTAGTCGAGCTGGTCGAGCCGGGCCGGGTCGAAGGTTGTGGAATTTTCCGCTTTCGGGTCGAGCAGGCCGTTTTCGAAGTGGTGGAACCGCACCGAGTTGTAGCCGTTGACCGCCAGATAATCAACCAGCCGGTCGACCTCCGCTTTGTCGAGGTAGTTGCAGTGCTTGACCAGATTGATTCCGAGAAAGCGGATGGTTTTACCGGGCCGCTTCTCGAATCCGAATGCTCCGGACGGCGTGCAGATCACCCTGCCGAACTTTCCGGCGGGAGCTTCAAGCGTACTGGAGAGGTCGAGAGGAGACCCGGCGGCGATCCGTTCGAAGGGTGCCAGCGGTAGATACTCTTTGCCGGCCCGAAGCGTCACCTTATCCTCCGGACCGGGAGCGAGCCGGAGTCCGCCGTTTCCGAAGGAAATCCCGGCCAGCAGCCAGACCTGTCCCGATGAGTTCAGAAAGGTGAGTTTGACCGGATCCGGCCGGTCGAGCCGGAAGCAGGAAAGGTAGAGCCCGACTTTCGTCCTGGCGTTATCCGTCTCCCAGGCCACTGCTGCGTTCTGCAGCGGCAGTGGTCCCCACCAGTTGCCCACATCGCGGCCGTCGACGACCTTCAGCTCCTGAGTGGAACCGTCGGCATAACCGATCCGGATTGTGGCAACAGTCTTGTCGGAGGTGGTTCCGGTCCAGGCTGCCGCATGCAGCAGATAGAGGTTTCTTGCGTATTCCGGCGGAACGGAAACGGGCAGCTCCGCCTCCCGAAGCGAATCCGGACGGCGCCCGGAGAGTACCAGGCAGCCGTTCCCGGAAGCGGGAATGTCGAACGCGACGTTCCGGAATTTCCGGGGGGCCAGTTCGAAGGCGCGCAGATCGTTTTCCGGTCCCTGATCGGTCCAGCCGCCCTTGCCGTCACCGGGCTGCTCATCCCGGAAGGCACGGTTGGCGACGGTAAGACGGACCGGGAAGGTTTTCAGCTCCGCCGGTGTGATGGGGTGATCCGGTGTGCCGCGAAAGGAGAGTTCCCAGGTCTTGACCGGCGTGTTGAGCGGATCCCGGAAAATTCGTACGGAAAAACCGTTACTCTTGTAACGCCGGTTATCCTGCACGATCACCTGAAAGTCGCCGTCAAAACGGCAGCTCCCCCCCTCCCAGAAAAGTTCCAGACGGCGGGCCGGTCCGCCGAAGAGCGAGAGCCGCTGGTACTTCGCCGGCAGGGATATTGTTTTTCCGTCGACATGGATGGCGAGGTTCGGCGTGTCACAGGGGAAGTGGGTGGTCAGAATCAGCGTAGCGGTCGGAACCGGTTCCGGAACGGAGATCGAGGCCCGGTAATGGAACGTCCCCCCCGGCTCCTGTCGAATCTCCTCCCGGAGCGGAACGGTTTTGCCGTCAGCAAGTTTCCACTGCGCCTCCAGCTGGAAACGTTCCGCGGTTTTTTGCCGGAATGTCGCCGAAATAGTCCGTGCGGACTGTTCTGAGCCCTGCCAGCGGGGATTGTAGTGGCAGAGCCGGAATTGCTGTTCTCCGATCCGGAAGGAACCGTCATCTTCCGGAACCGCTTTCCACGGTGCGGCGACGGCTCCGGCCGCAGCGCCGAGCATAATTATGAATACAAAAGGCTTCCAATACAAAGACATATTATCCTCCCGATTTCTGGTTTGGTTCAATTCAGTTTAACGCCGTCCGGCGTGTAGACGGTTTTGAATTTGAGCTTGACGGTCAAATCGGCGCGGCTGTTGCTCCGGGCGGCGCCGTCCCCCATCAACGTGTTGCAGTTGTTGCTGTGACGAAGCACCGCTTCGCTGTCGGAGCAGGCCAGACGGCTCAGCTGCGCTTTAAACCCCGCCGGTGACGAGGTCGAAACGTAGATGCTGTCGGCAAGGATAGCCGTGTTGGAAGGGGAACCCTCCGGCACATAGGCGGTTCCGGTCTGGCCGATTTTGCTCCGGCAGGCTGGTTGCCGGCTACTCCAGATGCCGGTCAGATAGGGATTCATTCCGTAGACCTCCTCCTTGGCGGTAAGTATCCCGCTGAAAGGCAGGGACGGACAGCGGAACTGCTGAAAATATTTCACTCGTTCCGCCTGGGTTCCGGTGGTGATTCCTCTCTCGTTGCCGGGGTTGGCATAGACGTTCAGCCGCGCCGCCCAGTTGTAGTTGGGAGTCCAGGCGGTCGGGGTGTTCGGACACTCCGGAGAGGGGAGAAAATCACCATTGTCGTCGGCGTACATGTGCATGTGCAGACCCAGCTGTTTGAGGTTGTTGAGGCAGGAGATGGAGCGTCCTTTCTCCCGAACCTTGCTCAGAGCCGGCAGAAGAATGGCGCATAGAATCGCGATAATCGCAATCGTGATCAGAAGTTCCACCAGGGTGAATCCTATTCCCCGGCGGGAATGGCGGCTTCTTCTGTTCTCATGTCCGGTCCAACCGTTCCGATTCATTTTTTATCCTCCTTGTTTGAGTTTTGGCTACGTAACGTTTTTTCTGTAAATTCTCCGAATCTCTGCCGTCAACCTTTCAGATAGACCTTCCCATTGGCAAGCCATTTTTCGTCCAGTTCGATCAGGAGCGCCGTGGCGATCCTGAGCAAAGATTCCTTGTTGGGGAATACTCTAATACACCTTGTCCGTTTTTTCAACTCCTTGTTTTGAAATTCGCCTCTTCACCAGAATTTGTGGGCGAAATCCGGTTCTGGGAGTTCGCCAAGCTGGTGATATAAGCACACTTTTGCAATTTTGAGCGTCCGAAATCCGAATGATTTTCTGATAGTCAGATTTATTTTCCTGTTCAACCCTTCGACTTTTCCCGCGCGCCGAAGCGGGAGATGACGCCCGGCGACATAATTCTGTCTGAACCACTCGGTTTCCAGTTCGGAACTTCCCGCAGCGGAGCTCATCGGCGTGTCGACGAATCCGGGCGCAACAGAGTTCGCGAGAATTCCGCGGTCCGCAAGTTCGAGCGCGAGCCCACGACAGAACTGTTCGATCGCGGCTTTTGCGATCCCGTATGCGGAGGAGCCGCGTTCGGCGCGCCGGGCGTGAATTGAAGTCACATGAACGATGCGGCCGCCCTCCCTCATTCGCGGCGCAACCGCCCGCGTAACCCGGATTGCGCCGTCGAGCATGACGTCGAGCGGTTTTCTCCACCGCTCGAACGGAGAATCAAGAACCGGATCCGTCATCGAAACGCCGGCGCAGTTGACAAGCGCATCAACGGACACAATCCCCCTCTTCTCCAGTTCTTCATTCAAACGCCGCATCGTTTCCTCTTCCGCATAATCCCCGGCGACAACCGGATGGCGCGCCTCTCCGCCGGGAAGACCTTCCGCGATCTCGCGCAGCAGCGCTCCGCGCCTGGCCATGAGCACCGCCCGCCATCCTTCGGCTGCAAATCTCTTCGCTGCGGCATATCCGATCCCGGATGACGCCCCTGTCAGCACAACTGTCTTCATCGTATCCTCACGTTTTGCTTTACGGTTTCCCTGTCCCTGCATTTAAATATACTCGACGTTCCCCGTTTTGAAAATGAGAGATCGTCCTTATTTTTTGCAATATCGTCTCTATTTTTCTTAAATGCGTCTTGACATGCCGCCGGGGAGCTGTTACAGTATGGGGGAAACAAGGAGAACTCAATGAAATCGGAATCCGGTATTATTATGGGGAAAGACAGCCGGGTGCAGCCGGGCTTCAAGTGGTTCGGACCGCGCGCGTTCGACTGGAATATGATCGTGACGCCGGAAGGCTCGTGTTCCGTGTTTTCAGAAAACAGACGTCTGTGCGAGCTGACGCAGGGAAGCGTTTTTCTCTTTTCGCCCGGTCGCCCGCGCAGCTACGAGGTAAAGACGACCTGGACGGGAATCTGGTGTCATTTCGTCCCGGAGCACACGCCCGACTGGAAGCGGTGTTCCGGAAACTGTTACAGATGCTGTCCGGAGGAAACGGTTTTTGCCCGCATCTGCGACAGCATCACCGAAGCGTACGAACTTTACCTTTCCCGCTCGCCCGGATGGCACATTCTGACACGGCACCTGCTGGAGGAAATCGTCCTTCGAGGGAATTCCCGTCCGGATCTGAATGCGGTTCCGCCGCAAATCCTTCATGCGCAACGGCTTCTGAACGATTTGAACTTCCATTATGAAGATTTTGAAGAAATCGCGCATCTGACAGGTCTGTCCCGTTCCGTATTTTTCCGTTTATTCCGCGAGCACACGGGAACGACGCCTCAGCGTTACCGCGAGAGCCGCATGCTGCGTCTTGCAACCGCACTTCTGGAGGCTTCGGATTTGACTTTAAATGAAATCGCCTCCCGAACGGGTTTTTCGGATCCGTACTATTTTTCGCATCGTTTCAAAGCCGCGTTCCATCAGTCTCCCGGAACCTACCGACGAAGTCTCCGAGTCAATGCCGACTCCGGAAAATGATGTTTCCAATTCGCTTCAGGTCCACTGAAAACTGCGGCGGATGAATGTCGAACGACGCCTGAACAAGACGCGGCCCGGCAGACGCACGTTTCATTCAACAAGAAACCGTCGACCATTTTAGGGTTAACAAAAGAACGGTAGTGTCCGGATTTTTGCGCACATTTGTTTTTGACGGATTATTGTTCCTTCGTTAATTTATACCGTTTTGTAAAGTTTGCAAGTGTTTCGAATCTTGACAAATTTTCATTCTCTTATTGAAGTCCTGAGCCTTCTTATTGCGAGTAACCTGCAGGAATTATGGCAATATTCGAAAAATATGTTTTTTCTTTAAAGTTTTGCTTGATATTTCTTTGATGTGTGATACTTTAAAAAAAATAAGGGAGGCATATGAACGGAAAAGATCTAAAATTATTGCTGGCGAGTGTAAGTGTTGTTTTTCTGCTTGCGGAAGCAAATGCGAAGCCAATTGCATCGCTGGAATATTTCTATGCTGCGGACGGTACGCTGACTGGTCGAGCGGTCAACGGAAAACTGCAGCAGTATCAATATGACAAGAAAGGTCAGCTTGTTGCAGTCGTGGATGCGCTCAGCCGCAGAATGGTGGAGCATTATGTTTACGATCCAGCCGGAAATATTTTGAGTAAGACAGTCAATGAAAAAACAACTACTTATATTTACGATAAAGCGAATCAGCTGATTTCTTCAACCTGCGAAGGGAAAGTCACCAAATACCAATATGATGCGGCCGGGCGCATGGTGAAAGAGGGTGAAAAATCCTATCGTTATGGCTATTTGGATAAAATTCTTGAGATTCAGGAAAACGGTCGGCAGGTCGCCGCATTCGATTATCATATGGATGGTCAAATCGCATCCGCAATGTATGGCGACAAGAGCGAGGATTTTCTTTGGGATGGACTCGCTCTGATTCATCGCGGGGCAACAAATTTTATAAATGAACCTTATGTCACGGGCGGCAATCCGATTTTGTCGAGCAAAGACGGGGTGATGTTCAATGATATGCTTGGAAATTCCCTGAATATCGGAGGGAGGGATATTGCTATCACCGCTTTCGGAGAAACAGAAAGTGTCGAGGCCATGTTTACAGGTAAGCCCTACATTGGCGGGCTTGGTTATACGTTCCTTTACCGAAATTATCGAGCTGATCAAGGCAAATGGCAGACGACAGATCCTATAGGCTATCCTGATGGATGGAATAATTTCGCATATGTCAATAATTGGGTTATGACCTCTATTGATCTACTCGGAAGAGACATTTATCATGTCATAGACACCGACAGCTCAACGGGACATTCTGCTGTGATTGTTGGAAATGAAGCGGATGGCTATAGAGCATATAATTTTGGTGGAGATGGTGGAGGATACACCGTCGGGAATCAAAAAGACCTTGTATATAAAACAGCAAAAGATGCACTTGCGGCATTGAATAATGGACGATCAAGTGAGGGAGAATATGACAGAGTTCAAAAGTGGGAAACAGATCGTCTCCACGATAAATTAGCTCAAGAAGCAATAAAA
>URNX01000058.1 GCA_900549415.1 uncultured bacterium | reverse complement strand
GATGGCCTTCTCTGTATTGTGAACATCATCCTTCTCCTGCTGTGTAATCTCTTCATAGATGTAAATTTACTTTTTATAGTCATAATGTCTTCTTTGCTCATCATTAAAGTAAGGTCCTCTGTTTTGTGAAGGGGCTTTTTAAACACAGACTTTCTCCGCGTTTTTAGCAACTTTTCATCATGAACTGCAGCATCTCCATCGAACCGCTTTGCCTGTCTGTCTTTTATGATGTTATTAAATCAGCACCGAACCGCCATTGGGTCATACGATAATTTATCATTCTTCAACTGTTTTTCAAGTCTCTATTCGCAAACTATCCTGCGAGAACTCATCCGAATCAAAGATATAAGTCCGCGTGAATTTGTTCTTAGAATTCTTCATTTTCATTTTCCGGATCGCCTTCGCTGAAGAGAGGTTTGTCATCGGAGGGGGCGGGGCTGAAAAGAGCATCGTGTAATTTCTTGCCGGCCCAGATGCCGAGCGCGACGGCTCCGAGCGTTTCAAGAGCTTCCAGACGCTGCTCTTCATCCCACTCCGCGGCGGCTTCACGAAGGCATTCCGCACAATAATGTTCCGAATCGATTGTATAAATCTCATTCTTCGGGAAAAACTCATAACAGAAATCACATTCGCAATCCTTCGAGCGGAGACAGTCCGGGCAGACTTCCAGAGAACGTCCTTTTACGGTAAGATACTCAATCTTGTTTTCTGCAACCAGCTTTTTGCAGGAATCGCAAGGCTTGCAATGAAATTCCGCACATTCTGCACAATAAACATGTCCGTTCCAGCGACAGGACTTCTCCGCAGGTTTCCAGTCACGGCACTCCTCGCAGAAAATATATTTTCCGTTTAAACAGTCGGGACACAGCGAGAGCGTTTTCCGGTTCAGACGGACTTCTTCGAGTTCCTCTTTTTCAACCTTCCGGTTGCAGCCGCCGCAGGTGCCGAAGTACTCCGCTTTGCATTTCCTGCACATCAGATGACCGTGAAAATCAATGGCCGCCGCGGCTTTGATGAACGTTTCGCAGTGCGGACAGAGAACATATTTTTCGCAAAGACATGAGATGCAGACAGGTTTTGTATCCGTGTAAACAAGATCCTCTTCGCAGGCATACTGATGACATATTTCACATTTGGAATACTTTTCTTCCGCGCATTTTTTGCAGACGTAAAAATTCTTGTACCGGATCTGGACTTTATTCTTCGGATTTAATTTGCAATGGCATCTGTGACAGAATTCTTCCATTCGGAATCACTCCTGTATTGTGCGTCGCGTCCGCCGCACGGAGCAGCGGGCGCAACCGACCGTATCCGGTTATTCCTCAAAATCGAGGCACATGCGGATCTGGGTGAAGGGACGAACCTTCGTGTTGGCAACTTCGACGTGCGCGGGATGCACCGCATAGCCTTTCAGCGCGTCCGCATCCGCAAGGGTCGAGTCGAGCATGACATCGGCATTCGAACTCGGAAGTCCGTTTGTGCGGACGTGGATGTCAACGAGTCCCGGGACAACACCGCGCAGACCTTCGAGTCCGGCTTTGATGCCCTGCTTGACTGATTCCTTCTGTTCGGGGCTCAGTTCATCTTTCAGCTTCCAGAGAATAATGTGTTTGACCATGATCAGCTCCTTAAATTGTCAGACCGAGCATGACGGTCTGCTGGTTTGTGTTGTTCCAGACGGCATGAGGACGGCGGCCTGTCACCCGGCAGGTTGTGCCTGCAGGAATGACAACGGTTTCATTTTCGTATTCCACACGCGCTTCGCCGGAGACGACGAGAAAAAGGTGGTCGTGCGGATGCGAATGTTTGCCGAGCGGACCGCCTCCGCCGGGCTCCAGGAAGGCGAGTGCGCCATCGCGGAATGTTCCGGCGAGTTCGGGAAATTTCTTCGCCTTGAAGTGAATGTGTGCGGGTGGCGTGGTGAATTCGGAATCGTTCATTGCCGTTCTCACTTTTTCAGGGAAATGTAATGTTTCTGGATTTCCGGCGTGCGGACTGCGATGTTCGCAAGGTGGTCGCCGATCCGTTCGAGTTCCCAGAGCAGTTCGATGAAGATGACGCTGCCTTCAACCGAGCATTTGCCCTCGTTGCGGCGGGAGACGTGTTCCATTTCGTACTGGCGCGTGAGGTTGTTGATTTCCCGCTCGTTTTCCATGACGATTTCCGGGACTTCGGGCGGGGTTTCGCCGGTGTAGGGCATTTCGTTGTCGGTTTCGTTCATCGCGGACTGAAGCGCGGGAACGTCTTTGCGGGTGTAATCTTTTTCGTATTTTTTGGTGAGCTTGTTGATCCGGCGTTCGCTGGCGAGGGCGGATTCGACGAGTTCGCGGTCGGTTCCTCCGAGCGCCTGTGTGACGTTTTTCGCCTGGAAATCAAGCAGATCCCAAAGCTCTTTCAGGTCGGCGCGGGCAACATCGGAGAGCTGAATGCCGCTCTTCGCAAGACGCTTTGTCAGCTTCATGATGGTCTCCGCGTGATCGGCGATGCGCTCCGCATCGTTGGTGCAGTGCATGAGCAGCGGGATCAGCGCGGACTGCGGACGCGTCAGGTGCTTGCGGGTGATCTGGACAAGATAGTTCGTAATGTCGGTCTGCATGGTATCGACAAGTTTCTCGTCCTCCTTGAGCGCTTTGTGGGAATCGGCGTCGTAGCTGGACTGGAGGAAGTGGGCGTTGACGGCGCGGTCGATCATGGTCCAGGAGTCCTGCACCATGCGGCGGATTTCAAGAACGACCTGTTCGAGCGCGACTGACGGCGTGGCGAGCAGATTCGGTTCGAGAGCGTGAATCTCATTGTTCGTATCGTCGCGGACGGGAAGAAGGCGTTCGCAGAGACGCGAGAACGGTTTCAGCAGCGGCATCAGGATCAGCACGGTGAAGATGTTGAAGAAGGTGTGCGCCATGGCAATATGCCGTTCGAGTCCCTGGGGGATCGGCAGGAAGACGTTGCCGGGTGTGATCGAGTTGATGAAATAGAGGAAAATCGGAATCCGTTCGGGTCCGTAGGGAATATAGAAGCTGATGATGAGAAGAAGCGAGCCGAAACAGTTGAACAGGAAGTGCGCAATGGTCGCCTGTTTCGCCACGCGGTTTGCGGTGAGGGAGGCGAGGAACATGGTGATCGTTGTTCCGATGTTGGTTCCGAGCAGCAGCGGAAGCGCGGTATAGAAGTTGAGCAGTCCGCCGGAAGCAAGCGCAAGCATGATACCGATCACCGCTGCGCTGGACTGGATCAGGAAGGTTCCGATGACTCCGATCAGGGTTGCTCCGAGCACTGCGCCGATCGGCATGAAGCCGCCCGGGGTGACGGGGGCGCAGTCAAACGAACGGAACAGGTTGATGAAAGTCGGGAAGCCGCCGAGCGCTTTGAGCTCGGAACTCATCAGTCCCATGCCGAAGAAGAGCAGACCGAATCCGAGAACCGTTTCGCCCCATCCGCGGACTGCGGATTTTTTCGCGATCATCATCAGGAAGCCGATCGCCACACACGGCAGAGCGATTCCGCCGAGGTTGAACGAAATCAGCTGCGCGGTCACGGTCGTTCCGATATTCGCACCGAAGATGATACCAACGGCCTGCTGAAGTGTGAGGAGCCCTGCGTTGATGAAGCCGACGACCATGACTGTTGTTGCCGAGCTCGACTGAATGACCGCCGTTACCACAGTCCCCGCGAGCACGGCGACAATGCCGTTGCGGGAGAAGAACTGGAGGATACGCTTCATGTTTTCTCCGGCGATCTTGAGCAGTCCATCCGCCATGAGTTTCATGCCGAAAACGAAGAAGGCGAGTCCGCCGACAACGGAAATGATGACGGTTGTGAGGTCGAGTCCGAGCACACGGACCTGGCTTGTGCGGAGATAGTGTCCGGTTTTCGGATCGGCGACTTCGATGCCGACGCGGTATTCACCGGTATCTTTTCCGAGACGAACCTGGGTGGAGGCTACACCGCGGGAGTCGGTGAGGACGTCCGGGGTGAGCACGGCGGCGGAGTTTTTCGATTCGGGAGAGGAGAGAATGGAGAAGTAGACGGGGACGTTTGCTGCGGGTTTCCCGTCCGCATTGACAAGCTGAATGGAGACGGGATCGGCGAGGAGTTTCTGGGCTTTGCCCTCCTGTTCGCCGCCGGAGAGTTTTGCTCCGACAACATAGCGGATGGTGAGGCTTTTATCTTCGGCGCCGACGGGAATGATTTTGAGGTAATTGTCGCCGATCTCTTTCCCCGCGCGGATTTTAACGGAAGCGATTCCGGTGATGTCGGTTTTTGCGGAGGTCTTTTCAGGTTTTATGGATGAGCCGTCGACGGGGACGAAGAGAAGGTCGAGGTTCGGGACGGGACGCGGCTTTGCTTTTCCGCCGATGAGCTGTCCTTTCGGGAGACCGAGAACTTCGATGCGGAGTTCTTTTTCAAATTCCTCCCCCGGGAGAGCGCACTGGTTGTCGCCGGATTCGACTTTGACTCTGGAAACGGAGAGCGGGCTGTTGTCGGAGCATCCTGTAACGAGCATGAGGATGCAGAAAGCGGAAAACAGCGCGGCGAAGAAACGTCTGTCCATTGAAAAGCTCCTTTATTGATATTCCCGATAATTTACCACGCAAACGCGCAAATCGCAAGCGGCAAGCGGAAAAAACTGGAGCGGTGGATGATTTTTCCGGGAGATTCAGAGCTTTGAGAGGCCGGCGTGCACCTGCTTGCGGTACTGCAGCGGGGTCATCCCGAATTTCCTGCGGAAGCGGGAACTGAAATAAAGCGTGTCCTGAAAATTCAGCGATTCAGCAATTTCACTGATCCGTTTCCGCGTTTCGCGCAGCTGACGCGCGGCGTCGCATAACCGGAGGTCGAGAAGATAACGTCCGGGCGAAAGATCAAAATAGAGTTTCCAGTGACGGAAGAAAGTGCGTTTGGAAAGACCGTTTTTGCGGCAGAGCGCTTCCAGATCGATATTTTCTTTGCAGTTGAGTTGAAAATAGGAGGCGATGCGCTGTATGCGCGATTCCATGAAGCGGTCGCGCGAGCCGGAGTTTTCGCGACGGGAAAACAGAAGCTCTTCGTAAAGCTGAAATGCGAGCAGATCAAGCCGATCGGCAACGCCGTATTCGCGGGAATGCTCCATCAGCTGTTTTGCACGCTCCAGCATTTCACATATCTTCGGGGTAAGTTCGATTTTCCAGACGGGCGGCATCTGGAAGAGTTTTGCGGCGGTCATCGCATCGGCAAGATCAATGGAATAGGCAAAGTAGACGGCGTCGCGCGGTTCGGGGATAGCGTACCGGTGCACGACGCCGGGAAGTTTCAATACCGCATTCGGATATTCCGTGCGGTAGGTGACGCCTCCGATTTCATCGACGGCGTACCGTTCGAGCGAGGAAAGACGGATTGTGAATTCCAGTTTCCAGTCGAAACTGGCCTCCGGTCCGACCTTGTTCCAGAAAAAGCCGAGTTCCTTGAGCGGAAAGGGAAACTTCACTGCGCGCGGCACATCGTCGAGCCGGACATACCAGCATTCATCGCTGCGGTTCGCTTCCATTTCACTCTCCCTTAAAATATTGAACGGAGAGCTTCCGGACGTTTTGCGGAAGCTCCCTTGAAAACTGCGCGTTTCAGATCCGGTCGAAGACGCGGACATGATCTATTTCAAAATAATCCGGCAAAACGGCTTTGTCAAGCAGCGGATCGTATTTTCCTTTCTCGCGGTAGCCGTGGCATTCGGTCGAGATCAGAATGAACTGTTCCGTTTCGGAGACCGGACCGACGGAGACGCAGCCCTCCTGCAGGAGATAGGTTCTTTCTGTGTCGTTGACCATGTGTGCGAGGTGTGCTTTTTCGGGAGGAACGACGGTGCCGATGAGTTTGCGGTCGGCATAGAAACGGTAGCCGTCTGGGCTCCAGTCGACGCCGTAATAGTGCCATCCATCCTCAGTTTCTTCGAATTTCCAGGCGAAGTGATGGGAACGCTGATAGTCTTTCCCGTAGCCGCCCCAGTAGTTTCCGCCGATCATTTTTCCGGAGGAGTACTGGAACATGTTCTCCATGATATCGCATTCGACTCCGGCGCGGCGCGGATCGGGAGAGGAACCTATTCCGGGAGCCTGAAGCCAGAAGGCGGAGTGCCATCCGTCGCATTTCGGCAGACGGCAGCGGATTTCATAGTAGCCGTATCTGTGCATGAAGCGCGGCTCTTCGAATTTGCCGAACGGCCAGAAGCCCTCGGTGTCCTTCGGAATGTCATAGGTCAGGGAACCGGTCTGGAGATGCGGGGAGCAGTAGATTCCGTTCTTCTTGACAAGGTGCAGCTGAAGATGGCTTTTGCCGTCGAGCACGACACCTTCATCTGTGAATGCGGGGAAGGGTTTTCCCCAGAAGTTGAGGCGGAAGCCCCATTTGCTGCGATCGAGTTCGGTCCCGTCAAACTCGTCGCTCCAGACGAGTTTCCAGTTTTTGTCTTCGGGCAGAAAGCTGTCCGCATGATTTTCAACTTTGAATTCTTTCATGATCGTTATCCTTCTTTTTAGAGGGTTTCTTCGAGTTCGAAAAACGGAGTCGGTCCGTTCCGGAGCGCGGCGGTGTCAATCTGAATTTCCAGACCGTTTGCGGAACGGGCAACGGGAATCTCTTCGCAGCGGCTTCCGTCGGGAGCGAGCGCATGGAGTTTCCAGTTTCCCCTGCGGCGAACGGTTATGTTCAGCGTTCCGGTGCGGGCAAGAACGGGGGATTTGCCGCAATCGAGCATGGTTGCGCGGTCGGCGGCAAGCGTCATGCCGGAATTGGCCTCTTCGGTCATGTAGAGCAGAACCATGCGGCGGCTCTTTTCGAGCGGCATTCCGTCAACTGAGGTCAGAGCGGTACAGCTGTCGGCGGAGCTGTTTTTCAGTTCCATAATTTTCAGGTTCTGAGCGTTTCCGGCGGTCATGCAGACCGCTTCGGTGCGCGGGGTGACAACGGTCATTCTCTTTTCGGGCGCATTCAGGAGGATTTCTCCCGTGTCGCTCTGGAAAATCCCGCGTGCGGGATCCGTGATGTTCCCGGAGGGCAGAATCCCCTTCCGCTTCATCAGGTTTACGGCTTCGGGAAGAGAGAAGCTGTTATCCGCCGACTGAATAACATCGGAAAACCAGTCGTGCGAATAGATCTGGGCAACGTTGGAAACCGGGAACGAAAGATCCGCACGAGGATTCCGGACGGTTCCCTCTGCGGCATTTTCATCCGGGAAGACGAGTCCGAATCCGGAAAGCAGGCTCAGGATTGACTGCGCAGAGCTGACCGCTTTATCCGCATGCAGGTTTTTCTCCAGAAATTCCCGCGGGACATTCAGCGCGACTGCGTGCGGAGATTCCTTCACATCTCCGCGCTGAAACAGGTTCGCGGACAGAAACTGTGCGGCGCGGCTCAGCGGAGAGAAGCCCGCGGTGAAGTTGTCGAGCGGGAGTCTGCGTTCGCTGTTCAGAACGACGGGCTGCTGATGTACCGTGATTGCCGCATAGCCCTGCAGAGCGGAGTATGCTCCGAAGACCATCCCGGCTTCATAGCGGTACGGGTTCCAGAAGCAGTGATTGTATTCTCCGCTGATGAAGGGGCGTCCCAGAAGCTTTGTCGCATTGGCGTCTTTCCAGTATCCGGTTTTCGCTTCGATGGAGCTGTTCGCCTTGACGACCGAGCCTTTCCTGAGGCTTGCTGTGGGATGATTGAAATAGGAATGGACATCCGTAATCTGTGAAGTTCGCCACCGCGCGGCGGAGTGTCCGAGCTGTTTGGAGTAGCTGTAGTTTGTCACGAGACCGCGGAATCCGGCTTCACGGATGATTTTTTCGCACTGTTCCGCGCTTGCTTTCGCGCGGTCCATGCAGAAAAGTGCGAAATCGTTGGCATGTTTCGCCTGCCCGGAACGGGGAATCTGTGCATCGGGCATCGGTCTGCCGTATTTCTTTTCGAGCCATGCGCGCCAGAATTTCAAAATATGTTTTTCCGCTTCCGGATGCGTGCGGAACAGCGAAACCATGCGGTCGCCGAGTCCGAGAGACTGTTCGTTGTAATATTCGATGCAGAAAATCGCCGGTTCGTCTTTCCACGCAACGCCGGTGTAGGGATTGACATGTTCAAGCAGGGATTTGACGCCGAAGCGGAAATGTTTCATTTCCCATTCGCCGTCGAAATACATCATGAATTTGTGAAGCGTGCGGTCGCGAAACGTGTTGCGCTCTCTGCTGAAAAGGTTGAAATTGAAAATGGGGAGATGTGTGTAAATTCCCTGTTTTTTCAATTCCGCGATCAGGAAATCCGTGCGGTCCAGATAGAACGGATTGAGCTGATATTCCTGCTTTGAATCAAGAACAAGCCAGCGGTCGAAAGACTGTGTGCGGAACAGATTGTAGCCCTGGCGTTTCGCCGCCTGTGCAAATCTCCGGACAGCGGCTTTGAATTCGTCGTTGTCTTTGATTGCCATTATGCCGTTCATCGCGAAAGTGTTGAACCCCAGCAGACGGACGGGCTGTTCCGGTGCGTTTTCAAACACGACTCTGCCGTCCGGCGAAAGAACCGCGGGACCGTACTTTCCCGCAGGAGCATCGTTTTGCGCGGAGAGATCCAGCGCGCTTCCCGGGATGATTTCAAGATTGGAACTGCGGTACGCCTTCCAGTTTTTCCCTTCGCGGAAAACAACCGGGTCGCGCGGTTCCGCGCAGAGAAATCCCCAGCCGCGGGAGCCCGCACGGACAACTGCAACGAGGATGTTTTCGCCTTTACGGATATGGAATTTATGAAAATTGCTGTCCGCATTCAGAGGCGTCGGGCCCTGCGCTTTCAGACAATGCGTTCCATTGAGATAAATGTCAAAGCTCCAGTCTGCGGCGAATCCGATCCGCATCAGCCCCTCTTTGTCCGAATGGAAACGGTTGTAAAGGATTGCAGTCGAAGTCTCTTTTCTGAATTTTTCCGGATTCATCCGGCGCAGGTCGATTCCCGTTTTTCCCATGACCGCTTTTGCGGAACCGGGCGGGACTGAACGGAAGTCCGGTTTGCTTTTATCCCAGACAATGCTCCATTCGGATGAAACTGCAAACGGCAGATCGTCGATTCTGCAAATCCGTACGGAGGAGAGCTCGACGGGACCGGACATCCGGCTGAAATTGAGAGTCAGGTGGGCCGGAGCTCCGTTCCTGGGAAGGGCGGTGAAGGCGGTCTCAAGCTCATGAGTTCCAGGTTCGAGCTTCCATTCCTTCACGAGTCCCGCCGCCGTCCACGGTTTCTGTTTCTGCTGATAGACTGCGCGGAAGATGCCCTTTCCGCCGCACTTCATCCGTATGGAAAGACGGTATCCGGTTCCCTCTTTCAGATTCAGTTCCTGCATCATGAGAGATGAGAATTTCTGCGCTCCGGCGGGAGCTTCGACAACAGCACCCTTTTCCGTGCCGCGGAATGAAAGCCCTGAAAATGTCCATGCCGTGTTCCCTTTGGAAAAATCCCCGTTTTTCAGCAGATTCTCTTCAGCGGCCAACCCGAACGCCAGCGTGATGACGAAGAGACCGAAAATGTTTTTCCGTAATTTCATGTGAATCTCTTTCAGTAGGAAATTTTATAGTTTTCGAGACGGTACGATTGCGGATTGCGAGCGTAGGAAGAGGGATCCGCTTTCTGGAACAGTCCGTTTGCCATTCCGTTGAAATCCGAATCTCCTGCATGGCCGTCGGCGAACAGCAGATTTGCGCGTCCGAGGTGACGGAGATGCACGCCGTTCTGAGCGCCGTAGAGACGGTACGACTGATTCCCTTCATATGTTCCTCCGAAGAAAACGGAATCTCCGAAAATGGTGTACGCCGTGCTGTTTTTCATGCGGTTCAGCGAGACGGCCACCCAGTCTTTGTTCTCATCTGTTTTCCCGGTCAGACGCGGATTATTGAACTCTTTTTCATAGGTTCCCCAGTGCCGTTCATTCTGCACACCGTAGGTTGTTGAGATCGCCGCTTCCGGGAAGGGCAGATTCATTGGAGGAAGCGCGGGACAGCTGAAGAATTTCGGCAGATTTTTTGCTGTGTATCCGAGCGGGAAAATCCATTGAACGCCGATTCCGTTTACGTAGTCGATGCCCCATACACCGTCATTTTCCGCGGCGTATCCGTGCACGAGGAGTCCGATCTGTTTCAGATTGCTTTTGCATTGAATCGCATGAGCCCGCATCCGTGCCTTGTTGAGCGCCGGCAGAAGCATTCCGGCAAGAATTGCGATTATAGCAATTACAACCAGGAGTTCTATAAGAGTGAATCTGCATCTTTTCTTAAACTCGTTTTTTACCGACGGATCCGTGTAATTCATTTCAAATCTCCTTTTTTTGTTTGGGTTACGGTATTTATTATACCATAAAACTATTTTTTTACAAGAGCCTTTTATGACAAACGACCCATGAATTTTGTGCCATTTCCCGGCAGCCGTGCAGAAATTCCGGAAGTCGCATGCAAACGCATCTTTTAAAGCTCTCCGGCTTGAAAAAATTCAAATAAGGTGTATTTTAAAAGCCATCTTATTTATTAAAACCGGGAGCGTTCCTTGTTACAGATTCTTACAACTTTGCTGCTCTTCGCCGTCGGCGGAACGGCGGCCCTGCTCGCGAACCGGAAAGACCGTTCGGCGGTTCGGTTCGGATACTTCTCATGCATCGCCGCATGCATTTGCGGACTCTTCGGTGCAGTACCTCTCATCTTCGGTACGCAGGGGGAAACGCAGTGCGTCATTCAGACGGTCTCGTTCTCGTTTGACCGTCTTTCCGCGCTCTTCCTCCTGCCGGTCTACACGGTCGGCATTCTCGCCGCGACTCATGCGGTCGGTTATCTTGAGGGGCATGCGGACGGACGCCAGGGGTATTTCTGGTTCTTCTTCAACGCAACGCTCGGTGCGATGACCTGGGTGACGGTCGCCGTGACTCCGATTGAGTTCCTGCTTGCGTGGGAACTGATGGGCATGATGAGCTTCGCACTTGTCGCTTTTGAGTACAAAGCGCACGAAACGCTCCGTGCGGCATGGGTCTACCTGCTGGCGTGTCATGCAGGCGCGGCGTTCCTGATCCTGATGTTCGTTTACGGCGGGGCGGACAATGTTCCGCCGGCGTTCATGGCGGCGGTGATTGCGCTCGGCATGATCGGATTCGGACTCAAAATCGGCTTTCCAGCGCTGCATGTCTGGCTTCCGGAGGCGCACCCTGCAGCGCCCGCGCCTGTATCGGCGGTGATGTCCGCTTCCATGATCAATCTCGGTTTCTACGGAATTCTGAGAATGCTTGTGAATTCCGACGGCCCGCTTGATATTTTCGGCTGGAGTTTTGTGATTCTCGGACTCGTCGGCGCGTTCGGCGGCGTGCTTTTCGCTCTTGCCCAGCGCAATCTGAAACGCCTGCTTGCATATTCGAGTGTGGAAAATATGGGAATCATCAGCATCGGCTTCGGTCTCGGCTTCCTCGGGGTTGACAAGGGCGATCATGTGATGGCGATCTTCGGCTGTGCCGGCGCATTCCTCCACATGCTCAACCACGCGGTGCTCAAAAGCGCGCTCTTCCTCGCCGCAGGTTCGGTGCTGAAGGCGACCGGACTGCTGAACATGGACCGTCTCGGCGGACTTTTCAAGCGGATGCCGTGGACGGGAACGGTATTTACATTCTCCTCGATTTCAATCAGCGGACTTCCGCCGTTCAACGGCTTCCTCGGAGAATTTCTGATTTACATGGCTGCGTTTGCCGGAATCATGACGGAGCGCGGAGCTGTGTTTGCCGTCTCGGTGCTGAGCGTGATTGCTCTGGCGCTGATCGGCGGGCTTGCGGCTGCCGCGTTCACGAAGGCGATCGGTGCTGTGTTCCTCGGCGAACCGCGGTCGGAGAATGCGGCAAAGGCGAAGGAGACTCCGCAGGTGATGTACTTCCCGCTCGTCGCCGCATTTCTGCTGACGCTCGCGATGACAGCTGGCGCGCCGGTGATCTGCCGCGCATTCACGCCCGTTATTCAGCATTTCACGGGATTCCCGCAGGATACCGTTGCAACGGAGATGTTCCGTCTCAGCGAATACATTTTCCAGATTGCGGTTTTCTCCGGTCTTGCGCTGATTTTCTTCATTGCGCTCCTGATTCACCGCATTCTGCTTGTGAACGGGCGCAAGGAGGAAGTGCGCGGAACATGGGACTGCGGATTTGCCGAACCCACTGCGCGGATGGAATACACCGGAACGGCATTCGTTCAGCCGCTTGTCGATTTCTTCGCCTGCTTCCTGCGTCCGAAGAAAAAGATTCACAAGCCGGATGGTCTGTTCCCCGCCCATGCGGAGATTGCCGTGGCGACGGAGGACGCGGCGGATCGCGGAATCTGGCGTCCGCTGTTTTCGTTTACGGCGAAGCTGGCGGATCGCTTTCATCACCTGCAGTCCGGGTATCTGCATCTTTATATTCTGGTTATGGTGCTTGCTCTGCTTGCGATGCTTGCGTGGGGATTTCTGCTTGATCGTGCGCCTGCGCCGGAAGTCCCCGTGCAGGATGGCTCTCAACTTGTGAAGGCGGTGAAATGATGGAAGATCTCTCTTATCTCAACAATTTCATCTGGGGCGGCGCGCTCGTGCTTTCGCTTGCGCTCTGTCCGCTGCTCCCCGGAATCATCAACAAAGTCAAGGCGTTTTTCGCCGGACGCAGGGGACCTCGCGTTCTGCAGCTCTATTACGACATGGCGAAGCTGCTGCGCAAGGAGAGTGTTTACAGTTCCACGTCGTGCGGTTTTGTGCGTCTGGCTCCGCTCTGCGGGCTGGCGGCGACATTCTGCGCGATGCTGTTCCTGCCGTATGCGTTCTGCAATTCCCCGCTCGCATTCGGCGGAGACGTTCTGCTGTTTCTCTATTTTCTCGGATTCGCCCGGGTGACGACGGTGCTTGGCGCGCTGGACACCGGGTCGAGTTTTGAGGGAATGGGCGCGAGCCGCGAGGTTCACTTCTCCGCTCTGGCGGAGGCGGTGTTCCTCTGCATTGTGGTTTTCTTCATCATGCTTACCGGGTCGATTTCGCTCAGCGGGATGCTCAACAGCATGGGGCTTGCGGCATGGACTGTGAGCGGAACTTCTCTGCTGCTGGTCGGCGGCGCAATTTTCATTGTGATGCTTTCCGAATGCTGCCGCGTGCCGTTCGACGACCCCGAAACACATCTGGAGCTGACGATGATTCATGAAGCGATGATTCTGGACAACGGCGGACCCGATCTTGCGCTGATTCACTACGGCGCGGCGCTGAAACTCTGGCTGCTGGCGTCGTTCTTTGTGACCGCTGTCATGCCGTTCGGAGTGTTCTCCGTCCTGAGTTCGATTCCGCTCTATTTCGGAGCCGTGTTCGCAACCGCCGCTGTGATCGGCGTGGCGGAATCGGTGATGGCGCGCTTCCGGTTCCTGAAGGTTCCGCAGATGCTTATGACGGCGCTCTGTCTCGCCGTTATCGCGATTGTTCTGATGCTGATTTTTGAAGGGAGCGTGAAATGACCGAACTGACTGAAATCCTTTTTGTCGCGATTCTCGGAGTCGACCTGCTGCTGGTGGCGGCGAGCCGGCTTCTGCACTGCATCCGTCTGGTGGCGATACAGGGATTCCTCCTCGGAATTCTGCCGCTGGTGATGTGGAACTGGAACGATGCGCCGCCGCATGCGGAGCTGGTTTTCATCGCAGCGGTGAATATCGGACTCAAATGTCTGGTTCTGCCGTGGCTGCTGGCGCGGACGATGCGCTCGGCGCATGTCTGCCGCGAACTTGAGCCGATGATCGGCTATTCGTTCTCGATTCTGATTGCGCTGCTGATTACGGGCGGCTCGTTCCTCTTCTGCCGGAACATTGACTGGACCGGACACTCGGCGTCGCTGCTTTCCGCTCCGGTTGCGTTCTCGACGATTCTGATTGGGCTGTTCATCGTCATTGCGCGCCGCAAGGCGATCACCCAGGCGATCGGGTTCCTGGTTTTTGAAAACGGCATTACGATTTTCGGAACCGGAATGACGCTGGAGTACGGGCTGATCGTTGAACTCGGAATTCTGCTCGACGTCTTTGTCCTCGTCTTCGTCATGGGTATTGCGGTGTTCCAGATCAGCCGCGAATTCGATCATATCGACTCCGACCGTCTGAACAAACTCGGCGACTGGAACGAAACGGAAGAGAAAAACGAACCTGCGGAGGATCCCGATTTATGATTACTCTTCTCCTTGTCTTTTTCCCGCTCGCGGCGGCTCTCGCGGCGTATCTCGCGGGAAACAACCGGATCATCATCCGCGTCTGCCTCGCGCTCACCGCTCTGCTGCACGCGGGACTCACGTTCTGCTGTCTTCAGCTTCCGCGCGAGATGACTTCATGTGTCTGGAATGGACAGGAATGGATCGGGCTTGACCGAACCGGTTCGCTGTTCCTTGTCATCACCTCGCTGTTGTTCCTCTTTGTGACGGTGCATACGCTGCTGTGGCTTCCCGCCGAATACCGTGCGGAGACAAAGCCCGCTGCGCCCGGTCATTTCGCCGGACTTCAGAGCGAACACATCTTCATTCCCTGCATGCTCGCATTCCTGGCGACCATGACGCTGGTCATAACCTCGCGCAACTTCGGTCTGCTTTGGGTTGCAGTTGAGGCAACGACGCTGGTGAGCGCTCCGCTGATCTGCTTTCACCGTTCGGACCGCTCGCTTGAAGCAATGTGGAAATATCTGCTGATCTGTTCGGTCGGCATCGGTCTTGCCCTGTTCGGAACCATGCTGATGGCGGTTTCCGCGCAGTCGCTCGGACATATCGGCATGAACATGGACGTCCTTGCGGAACATGCGGAGAAGTTCGATCTCGGCTGGTTCAAGGGGGCATTTATCTTCATCCTGGCGGGCTACGGAACGAAGATGGGGCTTGCCCCGTTCCACACGTGGCTTCCGGATGCGCACAGCGAAGCGCCCGGAACGATTTCCGCTCTGCTCTCCGGTTCCCTGCTGAACTGCTCGTTCCTCGGCATCATCCGGTTCTGGCAGATTACGCCGGAAGCGCTGAAGCCGTTCTGCGGAAATCTGCTGACTGCGCTCGGAATTCTTTCGCTGGTGATTGCGGCGTTCTTCATCATCCGCCAGAGCGATTTCAAGCGGATGCTCGCATATTCGAGCGTGGAGCACATGGGGCTTGCCGCGCTGCTCTGGGGACGCGGGCTGGAGGATTACAGTCTGATTCATCTTTGCGGACATTCGGTCATCAAAATGACGCTTTTCCTTGTTGCCGGCAACATTCTGCTTGCGTACGGAACCCGTTCGGTTTCGGCGGTGGGGGGAATGTTCGGACGTCTTCCGCGCACGGCGGTGCTCTGGATGCTGGCAATTCTGCTGATCTGCGGAACTCCGCCGTCGCCGCTGTTTGTGACGGAGTATCTGCTTGTGCGCGAATCGGGATTCCTGCTCGGCGCGGTTGTGCTTCTGCTGCTGTTCGCGGTGTTCGCGGGAATGTCGATGGCATGTCTGAAAATGTGCATGGGAACGCCGGGCGAAGTCAATCCGTCCGACGCCCGGGCGCGCGATACGGAGCGCCTCTGGCTGGTTCCCGCCGCCGCAGTCGCTGTTGCGCTGATCGGCGGACTCGTTCTGACTTTCATTCTCAATCAGGGAGAACTTTGATATGGATACCGGATTTCTGAAACTGAACAACGCCGGCTCCGCGCCGATGACCTCCCTGCCGTGTCCGCCCTTTGCGGAATTCCGCAAGATGCTGATCGACGCCGTCCGCACGCGCGGCTGGCACGTCGCCTCGTTCTTTGCCATGCCGAAGGAGGAGGATCGCACGCGTCTGATCGCGGTTCTGACTGACGATGCCTCCGCCTGCCTCCGTCTGCTCTCCTCATATGTTTCCGGCTCGTATGCCGCACTGACTCCGGAGTGTGCGCAGTTTCACTGGTTCGAACGCGAGATTTTCGAACAGACGGGCATCATTCCGGAGGGGCATCCCTGGCTGAAACCGATCCGTTTCACTGACCCGGAGGCAAAACCGGGCGTAACCGATTACTTTCATCTCCACGGCTCCGCCGCGCATGAAGTCGCTGTCGGTCCCGTTCACGCCGGAGTCATTGAGCCGGGACATTTCCGTTTCCAGTGCATGGGCGAAGACGTTTACACGCTGGAAATTTCACTTGGCTACCAGCATCGCGGAATCGAAAAAATGCTGCGCGGCGGTCCGGATAAAAAGACTCTGCATGTGATGGAAACCGTTGCGGGCGACACCTCTACCGCTTCCGCCGGGGCATACTGCCGCATTCTTGAAGCGCTCGACCCGGAGAGCCGCGTTTCCGCCCGTTCCGAAGCGATCCGCGCGATTGCGTGGGAGCTGGAGCGCATCGCAAACCACATCGGCGACCTCGGCGCGCTCGCGGGCGACGTCGCTTATCTGCCCACGGCATCCTACTGCGGACGAATCCGCGGAGAGTTCCTGAACATGACCGCGACAATTTGCGGCAACCGCTTCGGCCGCGGACTCATCGTTCCCGGCGGCGTCGGCTTCGATATTGAAATGGGACGCGTGCTGAAGATCCGCGACTGGATGGATCGCGTTACTCAGGAGCTTGAAAACGCTCTGGCGATCATGTTTGATTCTCCCTCTGTGCTCGATCGACTGGAGAACACCGGTGTTGTTTCCGCGGAGACTGCGCGGGAGATCGGGCTGGTCGGTGTTGCGGCACGCGCAAGCGGCATCCGCCGAGATGTCCGCATGAATCTGCCCTACGGCTGGTACCGCACGGCTGCTCCGGTTGCGTGCTGCGTCGGTTCCGGCGATGTGTTTGCCCGTGCGGAAATCCGACGCCGCGAACTGACCGAATCGCTCCGCTTTGTACGCAATCTGATAGAAAATCTGCCGACGGAAGAGGGGACCCGTCCGGTGCGGAAACGCCTGCCGGATACGATCGCGGTTTCGCTTTCCGAAGCGTGGCGCGGCGCGCTCTGCCATACGGCGGTGACGGCGCACGACGGTTCGTTTGCGGCGTATAAGATTGTTGATCCCTCGTTCCACAACTGGTTCGGGCTGGCGATGGCGCTGCGCGGCGAACAGATTTCCAATTTCCCGATCTGCAACAAAAGTTTCAACCTGTCCTATTGCGGACACGATCTGTGAGGAGGTTCCCATGCTGAAAACGTTGAAAGCCAGACTGATGCAGGGATATCGCACGAACAAGTTTCCGTATGCCGCTCCGCAGATGCCGGACCGCTTTGCCGGTCTGCCCGAAATCGCCGGCACAGCATGTCCGCCGGAGTGTTCGCTCTGCGCGGAGGCATGCCCGACCGATGCCGTTACGCGTTCCGGAGAATCCGTTGCACTGGACATGGGCAAATGCCTGTTCTGTTCCGCATGCGCGAAGGCGTGTCCGTCGAAAACGATTGCGTTTACGAAGCAGCACGACCTGGCCGCATTCCGTCGCGAGTCGCTGATCCGGACGAAGGATTCGGGGTACGAGTATGAGCTTCAGCCGAACCGCCAGATTGCGGATCTGTGCAGACGCTCCCTGAAGATCCGTCAGGTTTCGGCGGGCGGATGCGCCGCATGCGAACTCGATTTCAATGTTCTGAACACACTTGCGTGGGATATGGGGCGTTTCAGCATCCAGGTGGTTGCGTCGCCGCGGCATGCCGATTGCGTGCTGGTGACGGGTCCCGTAAGCCGGAACATGCTTCTTGCGCTGAAGAAGACATATGAAGCCGTGCCGAAGCCTTCTTTTGTGATTGCATGCGGCACATGCGTGATTTCCGGCGGTCTTTATGCGGAGAAACCGGAGACGTGCAGCGGAGTGGAAGAGATTCTGAAGCCCGACCTTTACGTTCCCGGCTGTCCCCCGCATCCGGCGACGCTTCTTGAAGCCCTGATCCGTTTCCTCGGACGCAGATTACGGTAAGTTTCGCAATATTTTTGCATGGAACCGGAGAATGTCCGTTTTTGTTTCAACCCCTTCGTTTTGAGTTCAGAACGGAGGGGCTTTATGTTTTATTGCACAGCAAATTCCATACCCGTTTCGCTAAGGGAACTGGCTGAAGAATTATCTGAGGCGGGCATCATTCCTGCCTTCCGTTAAGTTTTGGGTAGAACGTATTGCTGATTTTGTTATATATAAATACGTTATCTTGCGCATCAGAGAATATTAAAAAATCATTTGCTTTTTCGAATTCGGCGCGCGATAACGGCTGTCCTTTGACTTCTGCATCAGCAAACATATGCATTGATGTATAATAATGGTCCTTGCGAACGGGATGAATTATATGATGGCGATGCAGGCGGCAGCGATGACGAGTGCCGAGCCTCAG
>URNX01000057.1 GCA_900549415.1 uncultured bacterium | reverse complement strand
AGGGGCTGTTGCAAAACCTCATTAAGAGGAAGCGACAGCTCCTTTTTGCTTTTCATGCTCAAATCATCTATCTTATGGCCATGTTCAGGAGAACGAGATGGCCTATTTTACAACTCAGCAGGATTATTTTTTCCTTTGCTCAGACATTTCGTCTGAGCAAAAACAAAAATTGAACGATTTTCTTTTTATTCTGGAAGAATCCGGGGTGGGCAGAATAATCGAGGATGCAGTCGGCAGAAGACAGGAAACTGGCGGTCGTCCATCTTACAACCCTTATCGACTGTTCGCGACCCTCCTGTATGTCTTCTCTCGACATACCGGCAGTCTCCGGCAGATAGAGGAGAGCATGAGATTCGATACGCGCTTCATGTATCTGATGGATCAGAAGGTCCCGTCCTATTCCACTATTTCCAGTTTTTGCAACAACGTAGTTGTTGCACGATGGCGGGAAATATTCCCCTGTATCATGAAGGAAATAGTCGGGAAATACTGTGTGGACGTTTCAGATGCCTTCGTCGATGGCACGAAACTCGAGGCGAACGCCAACAAATACAAGTTTGTTTGGAGACCCGGAAAAAGACACGACAAGCTGAATGAAGGACTTAGGACAGTAATTTCGGTCTATTTTCCTTTGCCTGAGGGGAAGAGGGCATTCATATCGAAGGAAGTGGGCGGCTACCTCTCGATGCTCAGACAGAAGATAGCGGATGCGAGGCTGGTCATCGCCAGCGGGTCAGGACATCGGCAGGAGCAGATAGTCAGGGACTTCCACTCTCTTGAGAAAATGCTGCTCAAGACTTTGAAATACGAGGAGATAGAAGCCATCTGTGGGCCGGGGCGGAATTCTTACTACAAGACAGATAGGGACGCGACGGTCATGTGTCTGAAGGAAGACTACTATTCCGGTCTCGGAAGCAACATGCATGCAGCGTATTCTCTTCAGATTCTGGTTTCCAAGGGACTTGTGCTGGACTTCCTCGTGTCGCAGGAGAGGGCCAATTCCAGGGCTTTTATCCCGCTGCTCGACAACTACCATGCCGACTACGGCAGCTATCCGAAAAGAGTGTGTGCAGACAGCGGATACAGTTCACTGGAAAACTACAGATACATGTCTGCGGCTGGCATGGAAAACTATGTGAAGCCGCAGACATGGCAGAGGATGGTTGGCGGCGAGTATGTCGAGCTATACCATTTTGACGAGGAGAGAAATCTGGTCTGCCTGAACGGACGGAAGGCTGTCGTATGCGAAAACAGCGGCACTCATCACAGAGGGCGAGAAACTCATTTCTACCGCATTGAAAAGTGCTGGCGATGCAAGTTCAAGCCCTATTGCATGAGAATGCTGAAGAACGGGAATCGTCAGGAAAGGGTGTTCGAGGCCAGCTACGACCTATGGGTGTTCAAGAGTGAGGCGACGACAAACCTCCTGTCGCCGAAGGGAATAGAAATGCGCATCAACCGTTCGTCGCAGGTTGAAGGGGTCTTTGGCGTGATGAAGCAGGACATGAACTACGACAGAGTGCGCCGCAAAGGGCTTGACAATGTCAGCATGGAATGTATGCTGGTCTGTCTTGGATACAACATACGGAAGTTGTTCACCTTCATCGAAGGCAAGGGAAAAACAGACTATTGGACGGCTCCGGATGGACTTGAACCGGAAATTCCCAAAGAGCCAAATATGGAAAGGCTGATAAAGAAGCTGTCGAAAAAGAAGAATGGAGGAAAAACTAAATATAAGTACAGAAAAGGGACCGTCACAAAACACTAGGTTTTGCAACAGCCCCTTTTCATATCCGAAACGGAAATTCCGGATTATTTGTGGTCGTCGAGAATCTGACCGTTGTCGTTCGGGTCCTCAACGCGCTTCTTCAGATCCCGGAAGAGCTGAATCGCGTCAATCGAACCGCCGATCATGAACCAGATGGTCGAGATGACGCCGACGATACCCGGGATCAGCAGCGTGGTGATGAAGAACTTCACCGTCCACCAGGAGTGCGGCCACGGCCAGATCGCATTCCAGATCACGATACCGAAGAATATGATGCCGACGCTGTACACGACCGAGTAGAAGAACACCGAGTAGGCAATGATTCTGTCGCCGCGGGTGTATTCCGGAGTGATGCCGATAATCTTGCTGAAGATGTTCCGCAGAGTCCATTTTTCCTTGACCGGCTCCGGCCCGTCCGCGTACTTGCCGCGGTGCAGAAGCTTGTCGAGATCGTACGGCTTGTAGGTTAGATAGGAGCCGATGACGTAGCCGCCGACCGAGAGGATCATGGAGATGAAGTAGATTTCAAACGAGTTGATCGGGAACTTCACCGGATCCATCGACCACTCGATCCAGGGATTGAACGGGGAGGAAACCGCAACGAGGAAGTTGTTGAGTCCTTCCACCCAGCCCATTCTTTCAAGGAACGGATAGACGGTGAGCGCCCAGGTGCGCTGAAGGATGAGTCCGGCGAGCGAAGTTCCGGAACCGAAGATGATGGCGCACCATGCGCCGGTCAGGTTTCCGAAACGGCTGTAGAGGCCGAACACCATGATCGGGCCGGCACCGCCGAGCCACAGCGAACACATGATCGTGGTGAACATGTTGATGTAGTCCAGCTGGGCGAAGAACAGCGACACGATCAGGAAGAAGACCGCCACGCCGATCGTCATAAGGCGGAGGTAGAGCAGATGCTTCGCCTGCGGAAGGTGTCCCTTGAACATCGGCAGAATAACGTCCTGCATCAGAGTCGAGGAAGCGTTGAAGATTCGGCTGTCGTCCGTGGAGATCAGGAGCATGACCATCAGCAGACAGAAGAGACCGAGCATACCCACGGGGAAAATCTTCGCGACGACGGTCGGCATCATCATCTGCTGGTAAAGCGAACGGAACTTTTGGAACTGGTAACGTCCTTCCGGAGTATCGCCGAGTTCCTGACGAACCGTATCGAAGTACGGCGTATCGAGGTTCTTCTGCTGGGAGTTCGGGGAATCAATATATTCCTGGGTGACCCGCGACGGGACCTCTTTGACCTTCGCGATGATCTTCGCGCGGAGAGCTTCGTCATCCGGAATAGCCTCTTCCAGAACCTTTGCGGAGAGCTCCTGACGGACTTCCGTGCTGTTGGTGTTGAAGCGGTTTTTGCCGACGAAGTGCGGGCTGGTCATGAAGACGATAACGACGATTGCGAGAAGGAGAATCATCATCCATGAGAAGCCGTTGCGCCAGGAGCCGAGCACGCCCGCCATTTTCTGTTCGTGCGGAGTCTTTGCCGCTCCGCTTGTGTCGTTGCCGATCCATCCGGCACGGTTCAGAATCGAACCGCAGAGAGAAACGATCAGAGCGAAAATATTGAAGTCGCGGAGCTCGGAAACATCATACGGATTCATGAAGCTCTGTCCGGGAACACGGTTCCACATGACCGGGGCGATATCGTAGGTCCAGGAGAAGTTCAGAATGATGTAGCCGACGATAACGACGAACACCGGGTAGCAGAGAAGTCCCTGCACACAGTCGGTGATCAGAAGGGAAATTCGACCGCCGGGGAGAATGAACATCAGCGCCAGAATCAGGCAGAGGGCGACAATGATAGCGTAGCAGGGCAGATTGACGCCGCAGATCATGATTTTGTGCGGAAGACCGAGGTAATAGATAAAGAAGTTGGTTGCGATTGCGGGACCGATGGCGTTGGTCACCATTTCCGCAATGGTCCGCAGTGTTGCGCAGAAAACACGGAAGAATTTGCTGCCGTAGCGCATTTCAAGGAACTGACCCATGGAAAGACAGCGGGTTTCACGCCAGCGGTACATGCAGTATCCGGTAAGAGCGATGAACACGCCGACAGGCGCGGTGACGGCTCCCCAGAAACCGACGGCAAAGCCGGTCTGATAGTTCTGTTCGCATCCTGCGACCAGGGTGATGACGGAAAGTCCGGCGGTGAGGTCACCGACAGAGATTACGTAACGTCCAGCGATTCGTCCGGCTGCCAAATAGTCGACAACCCCTCGTGCGTACCTGCGTGAGTAAAACGCCATCCAGATGAGCGCGGCCATCGGGATGATCGTGATACACCAGTCGATCCAAGTCATTTTTTCCTTCTTTCGTTCAAACTATTGATAACACCGCCCGGGGCACCGGGACGGAACATCCGGCTTTGCGGATTTTGCCCTTGCACAAACACTCTCCAGTGCTGACGGGAAATCTCCGTTCTGCCGCGTATTGATTTCTTGAAAAAATGCAATGCAGGAATCCGGCAGCCGGAATGGTGTATCTGTTTGAAAACCTCTCTGCACAGGGAGAATTCGTGCAGAGAACCCTCCAAAAAGACGAGCCGGACCGGGTTGCTCAGAAGCCGTTATTCTTTTTTTTCAAATAATCAATAACTAATATAGCATATATATTTACGAATACAACCCTTTCAAGAGCATCTCGTCAAAAAAATTATTTCTGCACTTGATTTTCCTGCTTCAGCGGATATATTGTAGACATGAGACGGAGCATAGCGCAGCCCGGTAGCGCGTCTGGTTTGGGACCAGAAAGTCGTGGGTTCGAATCCCACTGCTCCGACCATAAATTCCATATCGGCAAAAGCCTCTTCCATATTTTTTGCTCAACCTATACCCGATATTGTCGATGAACCGTTTTTCGTCTGTTTCAGCGTTCTGAAAACCACAAGAAACAAAAAAATCAGATTTTTTTGCAAAAGTCATTTGCATTTTTCACGAACCGGTATATATTAATCGCATACCAAGCGATAAGCCATCGCAAATGCGCCCATAGCTCAGTTGGTAGAGCAAATGACTCTTAATCATTGGGTCCCGGGTTCGAGTCCCTGTGGGCGCACCATTTTCCCCTTCCTTACCATTATTATTCTTGCAAAAATAAATGTCTAAGACGTTGTTTTGTATTCGTTTTGTCGAATCATCCGCAGAAAAGACTCCTCTTCGACGGTCTTTGCCATAAACTGCAACTATTTTACACTCGAAATTTCAGGTAACTGATAGATTTTTAATTTAAAGTATTCTCTGTCCCGGACACTTCCGTGAAATGGTAATTCGCCCCTTGAACCGTAGAAAAACATCTTCACTTTCTGAAGAAATTCCCGCCACCCCGCCGGACGCGCAGTGAGCACACACATCTGGATGGAAAGATCTTCCGCAAGGACGACCCGTTTCTGCGGACGCACACGCCTCCGTGGGAGTTCAACTGCCGCTGCTGGCTGGAGGAGATCACTGCGAAAGCAGCCGGGAAAACTCCGGAGCTGATTCAGAAGCCGACGCCGCCGGAAAAAGTGACGGTCGACAGCCGGAGCGGATTTGTGTTCGATCCGGCGACGGTGTTCGAGGAGTTTGACCTCGGACGATTGGAACCGATGAGCCGTGCCAATATCGTAAAACAAGCGGAAGAGGCGGTAAAAGACAAACGTCTTGGAAGCGTCGGATTGATTACAGCTCCACCCATCAGCGGAGAACGTCTGGTTGATTTGCCTAATTTGAACCGGGTCAAATCTGGATTTGAAGCAATGAAAGAAGCCGCACGTCAGGAGATAAAAGCTGTCGGCCTGGATCCGGACAATCTGCCCGATTATTTGACTGTAAACAAGGCATTTGAAGATGCCGGAAAACAAGGGAAAAACATTCCGGGGGCAGTTGCAGACAAGTTTCTGAAGGAACCGTTTGAGGTGGCAAAGCTGAATCGGCGGGCAGCAGTGTCTGCCGGATTGCCGGAAGATGTCTCGGTTATGCTGGGTCGCGGTAATCCGTACAATGGGATTGAGCATCTTTGGCGAAACCACAAAGAGTTGTTTGTGGATCCGGATGCGGCAATCAAACTGCTGCAGGAAACGCTCGGCAATCAGAACTGCAGAGTTGTTGTGAGCCTGAAACGGGCGGTTGCGACTGTCTTAAAAAAGAATCAGAGAGTAAAAGTTCCGATTTGCCTGAAGCGGATCGTGCTGCACAATCCGGAGACGCAGGCTTACTGCGTGCTGGTGTGGGACGGTAAGGAATTGAAGCTGGTAAGCTGGAACAACGCCGGAGATAATTACGGCAATACCGAATGGGCACTGAAATAATAAAGCGGATTCTTATTTTCCGCAGGCCGCCTCAATCGTGAGGTTTCTACACACACTCGGAGAATCCGCTTTGGAATTACAATAGCACTGTTTTTTCAAAAGTCAAGTTTTTTTTGTCGGACAAGTCTGACGGGTCGGACGGGTCGGACGAAGAAGAGAGAAAGAAGAGGTTTGCGCAGATGAACTGGATGGCATTATCCGCGGAGACGCGGGGAGTTGTGCGGGATAAAAACGGAGTTCCGGTTGAATGGACACTGCTGCGGACGGGCGACAACCCGATCTGTCAGGAAGGTCAGGACGGGGCGATCCGGCTCTCGGGCGAGGAGATGCGGCAGATCATGGAGTATCACCGCAAGAAGGGTGAGCTGATTCCGATTGATTCGGAACATTATCTTTACGAGCTTGCCAACCGCAAGAAGCTGGACGAGGCGGAGACGGCGCGTCTGTTTCCGGGCGGAGTCGCGGCGATGGGATATGGCGAACTTGCATTGAAGGGCGAAGAGCTGCGCGTGAAAGTGCAGTGGACTCCGGCGGCATACGAGATGCTGAAAGAGAAGATTTACAAGTATTATTCTCCGGTATTGCGGGGAATCGAAAAAGGACCGCTGCGGGTGACGTCGGTCGCGATGACCAACATTCCGGCGATCAACAATCTGGACGCGCTTGCGGCGCGTGCCGAATCCAACAAGCCCGTTGAGGGCGCAGAAACTCGCAGAAAAAGTGCAGACGCTGCCGGCTGAAAAAACAATCAACAACTGTTTCAGGAAAGGTTGTGATAAAAAGGAAAATCAAGGAAAGAATTGGTGCCGACGAAAGGACTTGAACCTTCACCCGCGTACACGGACTGCGACCTGAACGCAGCGCGTCTGCCATTCCGCCACGTCGGCATTTCCAATATGTCGCTTAATATACATGAAAAACACGGTTTGTCAAGCATCAAACAAAAAAAACAGAAAAATTTTCTTTTCATGCATAATTTCACTTTTTCCTGCGAATCTGTTGGCAAAAGAACAATCAACCGCCGCACAAAAACGGCGGGTGCTCATAAAAAATCAAAAAAAATCTTTCCGGCTGCATAATTCGCGATTTTTCCGCGAATCTGTCTGTGAAAGTTTTCCGGAAAACTGCGGGGAATGATTCGGGGGGATGATTCCCCGCAGACTACGGAGGCAATACGCGCATGGGATTCCATCCGGGGGGAACGGAATTCAAAGGGGGGATGCGCGAGGGGTTCCGATAAAACGCCCGGTTCAAAGATGAATGGCCAGCCATCCATTCGGGGGGACGGATGACGGGTCGGGGGGGCTTTGAACACGGACGGCGGCTCTGGGAGCTCTGCTCTTCAGAGCCGCTCGGAAACACTGCCTGTTTTTTCAGGGGGGAGTGTCGTTCTTCTGCGGGGGTGGAAGAACGGCTCGCCGCGAAAAGAATTCTGAAAAAGATTTCTTTTCGCGGCGTTTTTTTATTTTCTCTGCTTGATTTTCTGTTTTTTTGATGTAACTTTTATCAGGAAACAAACGGGGTGTCTCATGACAGTTGTTCTTTTTATTCTGAAAGCGCTGGTCTTCTTCATCATTGAACTCATGCTTTCCAAATTTACGGCGGAGCAGATGAAGATCAAATTCCCGCTCGGAGCATTGGCTCCGTTTGCTCTGATTTTCACCGCGCTCTTTCTCATCCCGTACGCAGGCTGGATTCTCGCAACCATATTCCTTCTGCGTTTCACCGCTGTTATGACAAACGCGCGCACATGGCCCGAATCAACCGCATTCGCTATGGTCGTCGTCCCGCTCAGCTGGCTGCTGAAAGTCGTCGTTTTCTGAACTTCGGCAGTTGAATTTCCGCAAAAAAGAGCTATCTTTACCGGAAACGGAGATTTTTATCATGGAACAGAAAACAATTCGGGCGGCACTGGATTTCTCTTGGAACGAAGCATCCCTCGCGCTTGCCGATGAACAGAATAATATCCTCTTTACCGAAAAAATCATGCTGAACGGACATGACGCCTCCGCGCTTCCGGAGCGTCTTGAGCTCGCCGCGAAACATGCGGGAACGCCCCTCGCCGGAATTACCGAATGGAGCGTCGGAACAGGTCCCGGAGGATTCACCGGACTTCGCGTTGCCGCAGCGCTCGTCAGCGGACTCACCTACGGACACCCGGAAGTCAAAGTCCGCGGCGTTCCCTCCGCAGCCGGACTCCTCCGCACTGCGTTTGCGGGAAACTTCCCTGAAAAGGTCGCGGCAATCTTCGACGGACGCCGCTCCGAACTGCTTGTCTACGGCATGGAGCTCAAAAACGGTTCATATCAACACGACGGCTTCACCGCCGTTCTGCAGAAGCCTGAAGAGCTCGCCGGAATTCTCGCCGGACGCTCCGCCGCGGCTTTGGAGAAAGACCGCGCCGCGATTGCGAAATTCGCTTCCGAACTTGTTGACGACATTCGCTTCGCGCCCTCCATCAATGCGGAAGAGCTGATTTTCAATGATCCGCGAAACTTCAGCGCATCGCCGACCGATCTGATCTATCTGCGCGCCGCAGTGTTCGTGGAAGCACGCATCCCGAGAAAGATCTGCTGATGAAGCTTCGCAAACTGTTTTTGTGTGTTCTGCTTCCGCTCTTCGTGCTGTTTCTGTTCCTCATGGGAGTAACTTTCTGCGCGGCAAAGCTGATTGATGAAACAGCCGTCACTTCGCAGAATCCGGCTCCGCTTGATTTCATGTCGACCATGACCGCAATGCAGTCGCTCAACCGGAGCGTTCAGGAGGCGGCGCGCAAACCCGCTGGAAGCGAAACCGTTCTGGAGCTGACCGAAGCTGAAGTGAATGCCCTGCTCGCCAACACCAGCATGCTCTCCGCAACCGCGACCCAAGCTCCGCAGGAACTGAAAAACTGCAGACTTGAACTTTCAAAAGGCATCTTCACTCTGCTCTATCCGTATGATCTCGGCAGAAACACTCCATTCGGACGCTTCATCAATCTCCGCATCCGTTTTTATGCGGAAGTGACAAACGGCGAACTGAATGTGCAGATTGTCTCCTGTCATGCAGGCGCATTTCCGGTTCCGCGCACCGCCGTTCAGAATGTTCTGGAAAAACAGCTGGACAAAGAGTACCGCGGCTCTTCTGCCGAAAAAGCAGTCCGTGCAGGCGTCATCAGCCTAAAAACCGAAAAGGGGAAATTCATACTTCGGGTGCGTCCGTATGAACTCATTCAGACCGCCGACCGGGAGTTCAGCAACGGAACACCGCACATCCGCAAAACGCTGGAACGGATCGCACGCTGAATTCAGAATTCCGGATTCAGAGAAACCGTTGCCCGAGCCTGGATCTCCGCGCAGAAACCGCAGATTTCACAATTTTTTCCGCACTTCCAGCGGCGGTCCAGCCAGTCCGCCGGAATGCGTCCGCTCAACAGAATGCGCGGATGAAAATGCCCGGCGTGCGCGGGTTCCGTCAGATCCAGCAGATTCCCGTGTGCAGAGCCGGAGGTGTACGCTTCCACAATCAGCGAAGGATTCCGGCTCGTGCGGGTTGCAAGCTTCATGCCGTCGCACCACGGCTCAAACCGTGAGACATCCTCCGGACGGATGAAATTCGTGCGGGAAAGAAAATTCTTTCTGTGTTCCTCATCCTTGAGGAACAAATGGCAGACTCCGTGAAAGTCGAGTGCATTGTCCATTTCCGCGATCTCGTGCTGATGCGCCACCAGATTATCATGGAAGGTGCGCGCGGAACAGAAGTTCAGACAACCGCTGTTCGCAAGCAGGAACAGTTTCTTTCCCCGCGACCTGGTGAATTCACGCATCCGCTTCAGATGCGCAAAGTCGTAATTGTATTCGCGCTTGAGATAGAACGAATCGAACCACGGGAGCAGATATTCAACCGCCTCCGGCGTGCCTGTCTCCATGTTCACCGATGCGCGGATTTCCAGTTCCGGGAAATTGGTTTTCAGAAACCGGGCAATCAGCGGCGACGCGGTTGTGACGGTGCGCAGACCGAACCGCGCCGTCAGTTCATCCGCGCAGTCGCCGACCCTCTGGAAGAAAGCGCGGGACTGCGCGTAACGGCCGTAACAGTTGCCGTTCAGGAGCCAGTTCATCGAAAGCCCGGCGGCGGCATACTCCGTCAGCTCCTCTTCCAACTTCCGCTGGAACGCGGAACCGGTGGAAACGCCGCGTCCCGTGGAAAATCCGCCCCACGGGAAATAGAGTTCACGAACCGTATCAGCATGACGGAGCACGCTTTGCCGGAACAGTTCATCCGGCTGGTAACCGACCGAGAATTTCATGACTGGCTCCTTTTCATTTTTACTTCAGATCATCGTTCGGGAGCTTCCACTCCGGACGCTTGCGGAACGGGGAGACGAATTTGCGTTTCAGCGCGTTCTTCGCCTCCAGGTGAATGTAGCACGCGGTATCGCAGGCACGCCCGCAGATGCTCGCGGGATAGGCATGTTTGATCGGCGGGTAGAAATGAATCTGGTCAATCACCTCCCGCGCCCGCTCCGGCGTAAGCTGCGCCTCGCCTGCGATAATCGCGAGACGATCCGGGTCACCGGCGAATGCATCCGGCGGCATGAAGGGATTTTTGCTGCGGTTCGCGCCCATGTAGTAGGCGGCGCACTGCCAGCGGTTGAGCGCGCCATTCTCTGAAATGGCATGTCCGGGACACGCCCTGACACACTCGCCGCAACGGTCGCAAAGATGCGGTTCAATCACCGGATCCGGCTCAATCACGGCATCGGTCAGGATGAAACACCAGCGGATGAACGGACCGAAATCATCGGTCAGGATGGAACCGGAAAGCCCCTTTTCGCCGAGTCCGCAATCGACGGCGCAGAGTTCGAAGTCGAGCTGGTTTTCGGCAGATTTCCCGCGGTAGATCTCCGTATAGTCGACTTCGGGATTCGTGTCGTTTTCCGTCTGCATGATCAGCTGGCTGCGCTTCTGGGGAAGCGCTTCAAAACCGTTCTCCTCAAGCACGCAGCATCCGCGCAGAAGAGCGGCGGGCATGATGACTTCCTCCAGCGTTTCGACGGCGGTTGTGGTGTATTGGTAGTAGGTGGAGCCTTCCTCGATTCCGCGGCGGGAACCGCGCAGCTGGCGGAACGCCGCGCAGATGACCGTGCGAACCTCCGGCATGAGCTTCAGCGCAGTGCGGTCGCGGAACCGTTCGATGTTGCCGAAACGGACGAGATCGGCGCCCTCGGCTTTCATGATGCCGGCAATCTGTTCCTTGAGCGTTTTCATAAGAGATTCTTCTCCTTCAGATGTTTATAGCATGCGGTGTCGCAGGCTTTGCCGCAGAGACACGCCACGTATCCGGTCGGGCGGCTGGGCAGGAAATCGAGCTTCGGATAGATGGCGCGCGCGGATTCGCGGTCAAACCGCTTTTCGCCGTTCAGAATGGCTTCCCGGTCGGGTTCGTCTTTCAGATATTCATCCGTCATGAACGGATTGGATTTATGCGCGCCGCGATAGTAAACCGCGCACTGCCAGGTATCCGTTCCGTGTTCGGAAACGGCATGTCCGGGACACGCCCGGATGCATTCGCCGCAGCGGTCGCAGAGTGTTCCTTTGAAGGGCTCGTCGCACTCCAGCGGGGCATCGGTGACAATGAAAACGAGACGGACGAAGGGACCGAGCCCCGGAACGATGATGTGTCCGGATTCGCCGACTGCGCCGAGCCCGCAGATCTGCGCCGCCTGATTGAAGTCCATGATGATGTCCGGAACCGGCTTGCCCGGCTCCACAGCTTCCGCATGAACGAGTTCGTAGGTATCCACGAGTTCCGGATTGGTGGAGTGGTCGCCCTTGATGCGCAGATTCGAGATGTTGCGCTGAAGACACGCATCGTAGCCTTCGTTTTCGATCAGCGCGCCCATTTTCAGCAGGAAGATTTCCGAAAGATCCTCGTCAATGAATTTGACGCCTATCTGCGTGTAGTTGTTGTACTGGGAACGGTCGTTCATCGTGCGGTAGAGCGCACGCGGAACGCGGAAGGCGAACCCGATGACACAGGTCGCGCAGGGCAGAATCATCTTCGGATCCCGCTGGGGATCCGTTCCCGCAAAATGCGCGATGTCGCCGATTCCGACCAGCGACGCGCCGTATTCAAGAGCTTTTTCCCTGATGATTTTTGCATTCAGCATAAGAGTTCTCCTCAGCGATCCATTTTCCAGGCTTTCCCGGTGCGGCGCAGCGGTTTTTCAAAGCGTCCGTTCATGCAGCCGCCCTTCTTTTCGAGCATGCTGACGCACGCGCGGATGCAGCCGCCGCACTTCGCCATATTGTAGCCAACCCAGGTCGGGAAATATTTTTCGAGCGCGGTGTAGACCTTCATAATTTCAGCCTCGCTTGCGGCGCATTTGCCTTCGAGCAGATTCAGATCGCCGTTCTCATTTTTGTCCCAGACGGCTTTCGGGACAAACGGGTTGTAGTGGCGTCCGCCGTGCGTGTAAAAGGCGTAACACTTCCACTCGTCGAGCTTGCCCCATTCGCAGATCTTTCCGCCGAGATTGACCTTGACGCTCTCTTTTGCGCTGAGGCAGCCCCCCGGACACTCGCGGACGCACGCCATGCAGCGGCGGCAGAGTGCGGGCCCCGAATACATCGGGTCGGGTTCCAGCGGCGCATCCGTAAAGATGAACGCCACGCGCTGAAGCGGACCGAACTGCGGAGTCAGGAACATTTTGCTCCAGCCCATCTCGCCGAGTCCGCAGGCAACCGCAGCAAGACGGAAATGGAACTGGAGGTCGGGCGGCATCTGATTCGGGCTGACCGCGCGGGTAAACTGCACGGAACGGTGATGCGCCGTCTTGTTCTTCTCCTGATTCATGACATTGATCTGCTCTTCCGGCGAAAGCGTGTTGCCGGGAGAGGCGTCCATATCCGAAACGCATCCGCGCGCGCCGGTGTTGCGGTAGACCGCCGCCTCGTAGCCGTGATCCTCGATCAGTTTTCCGACGTGGTAGAGAACGGCGGGCGCAAAAATTTCATTGATTCCGCCGTACGCCATCGAAGGGTACTGGTAGAACTGGGTTCCCTCTTCGATTCCGCGCTGCACTCCGCGCGGAATCCGGAAGACCATGCCGATGACGCGGGTCGCTTCGGGGAAGATGTATCGCGGATCCATCTCCGGCGGCGCACCTTCAAAACGCGCCATGTCGCCGATTCCGCAGACGTCGGCTCCGGCGGCAAGCGCCGCCGCTTTCACCATTTCACTTGTCAGCATTCTGCTTTTCCTCCTGTTGTAAAGCATGTTTGCTCTATCGTTTGACCATGCAATTCAAAAAATTTTCATGTAAGCTGGAAATGTCTTGTTTTCAAGGCTTCAAACTCCGGGGAGCCGGCGGGGCGGAACACGGTCGGGAAGAGACGGCTTTCAGGGACGGATCCGCTGTTTTCAATCTGTCCGAGAAGCATGGTGCAGAGCTCCCGGACCATGTCGCCGGTGTTCGAGTGAATCACGCCGGCAATCTCCGGCGCGTTCATGAAAGGTCCGCGGCAGTTTGCATGAACAAGCAGATGCGGATGATAACCGGGAAACTCGTCACCGAGCAAATCCTGAAGCATGAGAAGGGTCTGCCAGCCGCTGGTGAGAATCCATTCCGGCTTTTCCTGGCAGACTTTGCGAAGCTCCGTGGCACGCGTTTCCAAATCGAACGGAAGAATGCGCGCTTCCGCATCGAGTCCGCGCCGGTGTGCTGCAAGCTGGAACGCGCCGTTCCATGCGGAGTTGCGGAAGAAAAGTCCTGCGATCCGCCCGTTGACTGCGGCAAGCGCGGCGTCGAGAGAGCGTCCGAGGTCGGGATTCATCACCGAACCGCGGTTCACGGAAGTATCATAGACGGCAGTCGGGAGTTTCGGGAAATAGTTCTCCGGAAGGTCGGCGCCGGAGAGAATGAGCCCGTCCACATCGCGGTCGGTGAGAAAATCCAGAGCGGCGCAGTCGGCTTCCGATCCACGCACCGCGATGAGGAGCTGATAGCCGTGTTCGCGCAGAAAATTCAGAATCAGGTTCGCGAAATGCGCACTGTAGGCGTTCGTCAAATCACCGCAGACAAGCCCGATCGTGCGGCTCTTTCCACTGCGGAGCGTGCGCGCGGAAGCGGAAGGACGGTAGTTCAGTTCCTTCAGAGCGGAATCGATGCGCGCCCGCGTCTCCGGCGTCATGCGCGCCTGCGAACTGTGATTCAGATACTTTGAAACCAGAGTGAAATTCACTCCGGCAAGTTTCGCCACATCTTTTAACGTTGGTTTCACGTCCCGCTCCGGATAATTTGCTCAAACGATTGACTTCCATCTTTAATATAGTCGCCGTTTCAGTAAATGTCAAATGCTGTCAATGAAATTATCCTGCAGGTGTGCGTTGAAAAGTTAAGCACTCCCTTCCCCAGATCTGCAATTCACCGTTTCGGGAACAGAGGAAGCACGAAGGGGCCGATCAGCAGCCATAGAATTGCTCCGGCGGCAAGGAAGGGACCAAAGGCAAATTTGCGGCGGAGACGTCCGCGTTTCCACGCGTCGAAAAGCAGCCAGAGCAATGCGAAGAGGCTTCCCGCAAACATCGCAAAAAGCGCTCCGAAAACGCCGATGAACCCTGCCGCGGCCATGAGAAATTTCACATCGCCCCAGCCGAGAGCGTCGCGTTTGAACAGCAGTTTGCCCGCCCACGCGGCGCAGCTGCAGAAAAGTCCGATTGCCGCAATCGAAGCCAAGGTGAAGAGAAACGAATGGAACGGCGGCATCGTCTTCGACGGCACAAGAAAGCTCCAGAGAAGCGCAAGAATCATCGCGGTGTAAGTGAACTTGTCCGGAATGATCCGCAGCTCACAGTCGGTGCAGGTGCTCCCGACTGAAAGCACAATCAGAGTCCACGGGATCAGGACGGCTAATGGTTCTCCCGCCCGGAGCGCAAGGTACGAGGTGAGAGTGAACAGAATTGCAGTTGCCAGCTCAATGAGAATGTAACGCGGCGAGATGGGCAGACCGCAGCCTTTGCATTTTCCGCGCAGAATCAGCCAGCCCAGGATGGGGATGTTTTCCAGCGGTCCGAGCTTGTGTCCGCATTTCGGGCATGAGCTCGGCGGCCAGACAATGGAGATTCCGCGCGGAATACGCCACACACAGGCCGTCGTAAAGCTCCCGAAGCAGGCGCCGAGGATGAAGCTGTAAACAAGCCACAGAGTCGTCGCCGCGGCGCCGTACAGGGCGAGCCAGTCGAGTATTGCCGTTTGAAGTGAGGCGAGCATGGGAATACGCGGTTACTTTGCGAAAACCTGAATTTCCCAAAGGGAGTTGCCGTAACCCGTTCCGCGTTTGTCGCACTGAATGCGGACAAACTGTGCTTTTTCGGCGGGGAAGGTGATTGTTTCTGTCTTGCCCTTGCCGTCCTTCTGTTCGGAAACGGTCTTGAACTCCTTGCCGTCCATGGAAAGCTGAACTTTGTATTCCTTTGCATAGGCGTTTTCCCAGCGGAGAACGACTTTGCCGACTTCCTGAGCGGAACCGAGGTCGATCATGATCCACTGGTTGTCGCGGAAGCTGGAAGACCAGCGGGTGTTGAGCTTGCCGTCAACAGCCTTTGCCGCTTCCACACCTTTCATCTGGATGGAACTTGCTGTGGCAGTTTTGTTCAGGGCCAGGTTGGCGTCCTCTGCGGAAACGCCGATTGCCGCGACTGCGATTGCTGCGAGAATTGCTTTCTTCATCATTTTCCAACTCCTTCTTTCTAAATTTGTTATTCACTGTATACTTCAAACTCAAAGACGGAATATCCGGCTTTGGTAAGACGTTTTTCGCAATAGAGGCGAACGAACCGCGCCTGAACGGGAGCGAACTTCAACTCCTCAATTCCGCCCGATCCGTCACTTTTGACGGATGCATCCGTCCAGTCTTTCCCATTCAGAGAGAGCTGAATCCGGTACGCTTTCGCCGCGGCAGTCTCCCAGAAAACAACAACGCGTCCGACAGTTTTGACGGATGTCAGATCCACCGTCAGCCACTGCGGATCGGAGAAGCGGCTCGCCCAGCGGGTGCGGGATTTGCCGTCACATGCCCAGTGCGCATCGACCCCGAGATACTGAATCGAGCTTGCAGAGACTTTCCGGTTGAGAGCCAGATTCTCTTCCGCCTCCGCATGGAACACGGAAAGCGTCCCGGAAAGCAAAAGGAGAATGAGCATGGCTTTCATCATTTTTCAAAGACCTGGAATTCGCGGAACGAGTAACCGCTGTACTGCTGGATGCGGAACTGTCCGGTGAAGCGTACGAAGCGGGCGGGCTGAGGGGAGAAGGAGAGATTTTCTTCTCCGCCCTTTCCATCGTTTTTGTGAATGGCGTCGATCCAGTTTTCACCGTCGCTGGAGAGCTGGATTTTGTAATCAAGCGCCGCGGAATTTTCCCAGAGAATGACGACTCGTCCGACAGTTTTGACGGCTCCGAGGTCAACTTTGAACCATTGCGGATCGTCTCTGTGTGCGGAGGACCAGCGGGTTTTCGTTTTGCCGTCGACGGCAAATTCGGGGAGCAGGTTCTGATTTTCAACAGAACTTGCTTCGGCCGGGCAGTTGAGAGCCAGATTCGGCATTTTCGTCTGCGCTGCGAGTCCGAGGGCCGCAAAAAGCATGATCCACATCAGTCTCATAAACAATCCTCCATTATTTCAGATAGCATACCACATCTTCCGGCATTTTACAACCTTTCCGCGATAAAAAATAGCGTATTTCTCTGCAAAAATGCTTTTTTTCATGGAATTTGTGGCGTTTCTTCATGTTTTTTCCGGAAAGAGGTGTTGCAAGCTCTTCTTTTTATGACTATATTACATCTTAAACAACCGATAAAAATTTTAAGGAGGCGCTTATGTACAAACTTCGTTTCAGACAGGTTCATCTGGACTTTCACACTTCACCGGAGATTCCCGGGATCGGGGAGAAGTTCGATAAAAAGGTTTGGCAGGAACGCCTGAAAGCCGCACATGTCGATTCCATCACCTGCTTTTCGCTCTGTCACCACGGCATGAGCTACCATCCGACCAAAGTCGGCATGATGCACCCGAATCTCAAGTTCAACCTCCTGCGCGCCCAGCTTGACGCCTGCAAGGAAATCGGCGTCAATGTCCCTGTTTACCTGACCGCCGGAATCAACAGCTACGCGGCGGAGAATCACCCCGAATGGCGTGAAATCAACGAAGACGGCCGTTACGTCGGCTGGGAACCGAGCCCGCTCAAGCCCGGCTTCCGGACGCTCTGCTTCAACACGCCGTACCTCGACTATCTCTGTGACCACATTGCGGAAACCATGCGGATGTTCCCCGATGCGGACGGCATTTTCCTTGACATCATCAATCAGGCTCCGTGCTGCTGTCCCGCCTGCATGAAAGGAATGTACAAGGAGGGATATGACCCGCAGAAGCCTGAAGACCGCGCCGCGTTTGCGCACAAAGTTCTGATGAACTACTACCGCCGCACCTTTGAAACGGTTCGTTCAATTGATTCGAAAATGCCGATTTTCCACAACAGCGGACACGTCCCCGTGGGGTGCCAGGAGATTCTGCCGTATTTCAGCCACCTGGAGCTCGAATCGCTCCCGACGGGCGGCTGGGGTTACGACCATTACCCGATGTCCGCCGCATACAGCCGCAACCTCGGACTCGATTTTCTCGGCATGACCGGCAAGTTCCACCGCACCTGGGGAGAATTCGGCGGGTTCAAGCACCCGAACGCGCTGCGCTACGAGTGCGCCGCAATGCTTGCCAACAATTCCAAATGCAGCATCGGCGACCAGCTTCACCCGGACGGCGAACTGGATCAGACCACATATGAAATCATCGGCGCGGCCTACTCCGAAGTAGAAAAGAAGGAGGAGTGGTGCCGCGATGCCCGCTCCCTCGCGGAAATAGCCGTCCTCGCCGAAGAATCGGTGAAAGACGCCTCCGCCGGCGCTTCGCGTCTCCTCCTTGAAGCCCATCTTCCCTTCGATTTCATCGATGAGACTATGGATTTCGAACGCTACAAAGTCATTGTTGCCGCCAACGAAAAATCTCTTTCGGAAACGGCCGCGGCGAAGCTCGAGACGTTCCTGAAGAACGGAGGAAAACTTGTAATCTCTGCAGATGCTCTGCTGAAACCCGGATCGACGGAACCTCGTTTTGCGTTCGGTGCGGAATTCGGCGAAGTCTCTCCCTTCAATCCCGATTATGCCTGTATGGAAAGCGAATTTGCCGGAAACTTCAAAACTCCGTTCCTCATGCACCTGCCCTCGCGCCGGATGAGGGCGACAACGGGCCGTTCAGCTGCAAAGATTTACGACCCGTACTTCAACCGTACGGTCGAGCATTTCTGTTCCCACCAGCACACGCCGAACAAGCCGGAACCCTCCGGATTTGATGCGGTTGTGTTTGACGCCAGAATTCTCTGCTTTGCGCATCCGGTTCTCTCTCTTTACCGTGCAACGGGCGCAGTGATGCACAAACAGCTCTTTGTGAATGCGCTCCGCGCCTTCCTCGGCAAGGATATCCAGGTGGAGACGGAAAATCTGCCTTCGACCGGACGCGTCACTCTGATGCGCCAGGATGCGCTGAACCGCACAGTCTGCCATATTCTCTATGCGCCGACGGTTCTGCGCGGCGGCAAACTGGAGCTTGGCGGCAATCAGCGCGAGCTGAACACGACAGAGATCATCGAGGATCTTGTGCCGTTGTACAACGTAAAAGTTTCGGTGAAGACCGCCGATCCTGTCCGCCGGGTTGTCCTCCAGCCCGAAAACCGAGAACTTCCGTTTGCGCTTGAAGACGGCAAAACGACGTTCACCGTACCGGAGTTCACCTGCCACACAATGGCTGTGATTGAATAACGTCACTTCTAAATGAAAACGCCCTCTTATGAGCTTCTGAGAAAGCCGCATGAGAGGGCGCTTAAAATCGGTTCATCGGTGCTATTTGCCATAGATGAGGGCAAAAACAGAAAAAATCAGCGATGAAGTGGAAAGTGACCGACATTGCCACTATTGTTTAATAACCACAAAAAACGATAGGAGATTATAATGTCGGTCAATCTTTATATACACAGAAAATCCGCGGATTTCAACAGCAGAAAGTCAAATATACGGAAAATAGTGACATTTTTCGCTGACACGGACAAAGTTTGAGTGTCCACGATGCGGTTCCAGGCAAGTGACGATCAGGCCAATCAGCAAGCGGCAAGTACATGGGGAACCAATGGGAAATTGCCGCGAAGCAGTCTTTGTGCTTTTGCAATCCGGAGCAGTATTCACGTCGGAGAAGGGAAAGGTGTTTCAGCTCTTTCCGGAGTATTTAACAAATTAAAACGAAGAAAGTTAAAAATTGTAACGATGGATATGGCGAATGCTTATTACGGCTGGATCTCTCAAGAGTTTCCGAATGTAAAAATTGTTTTTTATCATTTTCATGTGATCAAGTTAATGAATGATAAACTTGATAAAGTCAGAAGGTGAATTACTGCAAAATTAAACATAACTCAACAAAAGCTGCTGAAGGGCTTGCGCTTTATCTTCCTGAAGAATAATGAAAATTTGCCGGAGGATGCCAAAATCATTCTGCGTAATATGCGAGGAGAATTCCAGGAGCTTGGTGATGCGTATATGTTCAAAGAGGCTTTGCGGACAATTTATTCAAGAATCCAGACATCTTATCATGCCAGAATCGCTTTTCATCGCTGAATAAAGCTCGCCGAGGAAACACTGAATTAAGAACAATGGCAAAGACCGGCGAAGAAGCGAAAGTCTGAACAACAAGGTGCGGGAAAAAGTGGCACCCCCAACGGGATTCGAACCCGTGTCGCCAGGATGAAAACCTGGTGTCCTAGGCCTCTAGACGATAGGGGC
>URNX01000056.1 GCA_900549415.1 uncultured bacterium | reverse complement strand
CCCCGGGCGGGGATCGAACCCACGACCCACTGCTTAGAAGGCAGTTGCTCTATCCTCTGAGCTACCAGGGCGTCATTATGATTCAGTAATTTAATCCGTTTTCCGGAAAAAGCAAGCAGGATTTTTTACTTTTTTGAAAAAGACCCGCCGCGTCCGGGTTCAGCCGGGCGCGGCGGAGCGGTCATTCCGCAGAGATTTCAAAATAAACGGTGTTGCCGTCTTTGGTTGTATCCACTGCAAAGGTCGCGGTATTGCAGCTGACTCTGACCGGGGCAATGACTTTTCCGGTGCGGATGCCCTCCATCGTCAGCGGATAAAGTTTGAGCGAGGAGGCATGGTCATGGCTGATGCTGACTTTGAAAGCGGAGTTCTTCAGAAGTCCGGGCGGAACGCCGGGGGAGACGATTTTCCGCATTGAGGAATCCTCGAACACCATATCCGAGTTCAGCGCATTTGTCAGACGGATCAGGAGGAGGCGCGAGGCGTCGCGGATCGGCTTCCGTCCGTCGATGGAAACCAGCGACAGATTGCCGTCCGAGTTATGCGAGATCACTTCGAAATCGGGCAGCTTTGCGGTATCGCCTGCGGTCATGCACACTCCCTGAAGACGCGGCGTGGAAACGGACATGAATTTGCGTCCGGAATCCAGATAAAGCTCCTTTGTTTCATTCTCGTAAACATGGAGCCCGTCGGAACGGTTGTCTGCGGTCAGGAAACCTTTTTTCTTCAGCTGGGCGACGGCGTCCGCAATGTTTCCGGTTGTGCCGAGGGTTTCCGTGAACCAGCCGTCGACATGGCTTCTGCCGCCTCCGAGCGAGGGAAGCAGAATTTCATTTTTCCCTTGGGGGACGATCTGCTGTTTTGAGAAAACGGATTGCTGAGAATACCCGGTGAGCAGAGCGAGCGCGGTTTGTTCCAGGGCCGGCTGGGAGTTCGGATCGTTCGCAAAGACGGAATCGCGGTCGGCGATGATGCGGACTCCGTGTTTTGCCGGGGCGACATCGCCGCGGATGAACATGAAGTAGGTCAGCAGCAGAGAAGCGTCGCTCAGGGGGTCGCGGCAGAGCGCGAACGGGGCCATTCTTCCTCCGACCCAGACGCGCGGATGATCGAGCGGCTGGCGTTGCACCGGAGAGCCCCAGGGCGTCAGAACGTCCGCGTCCTGAAATGCCGCGTACGCCCCGAAGGTAAAGGAACGTTCATAGCGGTAACGGTTCCAGAACGGCATATCGTATTCGGAGCAGACGACGGGTTTGCGGAAGATGCGGCATCCGGCGAGCTCGCGGGCAAAATAATTGCCGCGTCCGATGGAGCTGTACTGGCGGTTGTATGCGCCTTTTTCGACAAGACTTTTACCGAGCGGATGATCGCAGTAGACGTGCATTCCCACATAGTCGGTCTCACTGCGGACAAAATGATAGAGGAGCGACTTGACAAAATCGTAGTTGCTGAAGAGCCCCTTGTAGCCGATTTCTTTCAGCACGCCCTGATAGAAATGCAGCAGATCCAGCGAGGTCTGATAGATGAATTCGTTGGTGTCCGCATCCTTTTTGAAAATATTGTAGCAGGGGAGTTCATCGAAGGATTTGTACGATGTTCCTTTTTTGCTGTTGAGCGTGGCGATTGTGCCGTAGCGTTTTTTCATGAATTCGCGCCAGGGTCCGATGGCGAGCGCGCGGTTCTGCGGAGTCACCGGACGGTAATGGAAGGCGAATTCCTGTTCGTTGTAGCCGAGGAGCATGGCGAAGACCGGATCGTCCTTCGGCGCAAGCCCGGTGAGGGGATTGACGCGGGTCAGAAGTTTGACGACGCCTTTTTTCCAGTTTTCGCGCGCGGCGGCGGAAAAGTAGAGCGCCGTACGCATATCGGTGTGCGTTTTGTTGCTGAACGGTTTCGGGTTGCCCCAGGAATACTGTTCATACGGGTAGAACCCGTACTGGATTTCCTGCAGATTCATCATGATGTAGATGCCGTTTTTGCGGCAGAGACTGACAAGATAATCAAAGGCGTCCAGCGTATCCCTGTTGAAATCCGCTTCCGCTTTTGCATCCTTCATCAGAGCTTTGTTGATGTGGATGCGGATCATGTTGAATCCGTGAGTGACGAGGTCGCCGACGTAGACGTCGATCTGTTCGCGGTTCGCAAGGCGTTTCGGATATCCGAGATTGATTTCATCGGGCGAACAGAAGAAGCGCAGCGGTTTGTCCGGCTCCCTGGCAAGAACAAGATGTCCGTCCGCATTGACTTTCAGCCAGTCGTCCGCTCCGATCGGACGGCGGGGCGTGAAGGAGGAAACATCGAGCGGAGAGCCGGGTTTGCGCCAGTGATAATTGACGGTCCGGAGAGGCGTTTGCCACTCCTTTCCGGCGCGGATCGCAAAGGTTTCCTTCCGGGGAAGCGGGCGGTCTTCGGCTGAAAGGGTCGCCCCGAGAACAAGCCACACGGGGTTGCCGCCGACGCTTTCAAAACGGACCGATTCGATTTCCCCCAGCGAGTCTTTGAGAGGAAAACGGGAGAGATGAATCCCCTTTGAATTGTCTCCGCTTTCCACTTCGATTGCGCAGACTGCGTTGTCGTAATGCGCCGGATTGAACCAGTTGCCGCCATCGCGTCCGGTTTCAAGGGTAAAAGTCTGCGAACCGTTTTTGCCGTTCACGACGATTTTGCCGAACGTTTCGCGTTTCTTTCCTGCCCAGCAGATGGCATGGGCGACGAAGAGTGTTTTTGCTTTTGCGGTTTTTGCCGGTTTCGCAGTTCCGGATTCCGCACCGGACGGCAGATGTTTCGACTTGAGCGCAAGGACGGTTTTTCCGCGTGTGCCGATGTTCATCGGAATTCCGCCGGGGGCGCGCTTGTTCAGTTCCATAACGAAAATGCGCCCGTCGTTTTTCGGTCCCTGATCGGACCAGCCGCCTTTGCCGTCTCCGGCGGTCCGGTCGCGCAGATCCGCGTTGGCGATGGAATTGAGTTCGAGCGGAATCCAGCCGGAGGAGATTTTCAGATTGCGGATTTCAATTTCTCCCGCCGCGTCCTGCAGACCGAAAACGAGTTCCGCCTGTTTGAGATCCGTCGGGAAAACAACGGTTTTTCCGAATTTTTCCCAGTTGAACGTTCCGGAGGGGATGATGATGCCGGGCCAGTCCTGTTTCTGTCCGTTCGAAAGGACAAACATCAGCTTTGCGCCTGCGCTCTTTTTCCCGCTGACCGGTCGGATGCCGTCTGCGCGGATTTCCGCCTCAAGACGGATGATTTGTCCTGCGTATTCGTCCGCATGGAGCGGGAGCCGCGCAAACGTCCAGCGATTGGTTTCCGGTGCGGTGCTGCGGATGAGGAAGGATTTTTCTTTTGTCTCCGCTCCGGCGGGTATCTTCCACTCCGAATCACGGGCGGGAAGACGGACCGGCGCCGCCTGGAGTGCGCAGAAAAGCGTGAGAGCTGCGAGTGTTAAAACATTTTTCATGCTGAATCCTTCTCAGTTTAGAGTTTCAATCAGATAAGATCCCGGTTCAAGAGAGAGGGCGTCGCCGTTCGCGGCGACTGCCGCTCCGCTTGCCGCGTCCGTGCAGCGGAATTTCAGGAACATGGGAAAACGGACATTCACCTTGCGTTCGATCAGCTGGGAGACGGGGAGCTCTTTCAGGCAGTTCACATAGCGGTTCGCCATGGAAGTGAAGGCGCGTCCGCGCGCGGGTTCCATGAGATAACGCTGAGCGGGGAAAAGAGTGAAACGCCACTTGCCGTCCGCAAGTTTTTCGAGCTGATAAAACCCGTTGCCGTCGCAGGAAACCAGCGGAGAATTGCCGGTCCCGCAGACAAGTTTCAGCGAATCCGGATTGACCGGCGCTTCGTCCGCGGCGGAGACGTGGCAGTAGTTCTCCGCCGTGTTCCAGAGCACGCGGTCGCCTTCGCGCCGGATGAGAAAGTTTTCCCCGCTCCATTCGCCGGGCTTCTGTTCGAACTTCCGGTTCTGAACGGCGCGGAAGATGCGTCCGGAGGCTGCGAACGAAGCCGCTTTGTCGGGCGTGTGCGCAATATTCAGGTAATGCACGAGCCAGCCCGGGTTCCATGCGGCGACGTCGTACGGAGTGTAGGTGAAGTATGCCGCCAACTGAACGCCGTTGTGTGCATAGAGCGCCGCGAGCAGGGCGAGCGGATAGCCGTTCTGCGTGCAGCTGGCGTCGAATTCGTATGCGATGAGCGGATGTTTATGTTCCAGATGTTCGATTTGGTCGAGCTTGTAATCGGCAAGAGCGACGTGGTCGGCGTCGTCGGTGTTGACGCTGTCGAATCCGTGGGCGTTGAGGTAGGTCCCGAGGCTCTGGGCGTCGATGCAGGGGAGATTTTCGAGGAGCTCTTTCAAATCCTCCGGGGGAATGCCGCTGTAGGAATAGAACTGGCTGTTGAGAACGGACCCCTTGAAGTAGTCGTTGGAGAGTTTCCAGAATTTCCGGAGATAGTCGCCGATGAGCTTTTTGCGGAATTCGGAAAACGCTTTTTCTTCATCCTGTTCCGGAATGGTTTTGCGGAATTCTGCGAATCTGCACTGAAACTCCCTGCGCATCGGTCCGCGCGAATAGATTCCCTGAATCATATTGCGGGGGGTGAGCTCCGGATCGGGCTGAAGCAGACGCGAATCGGGGAACTGCATTTCGTTCATAAGTTCCCAGACCACGAGGTTTTTGAATTCGCAAAGACGCTTTCCGTTGAATGCGTTGCGATGTTCGAAAAGAGTCTTGAAGTAGCGTTCCTGACATGCGATTGCATCCGGATGCCAGATCAGCGAGTCTATCGAATAGAAGTTTGTGAAGCCGAATGCGCTTTGGGATCCGATGTTCCAATAGGCGTAAAGACGGTTCTGTTCGATCTGGTTCATGACCGTATTCCAGTAGGTCATAGCGGAAAGCATGAGATAGATTCCGCGTTTTTCACACTGGTCGAGCAGATAGTCGAAGACCCGCAGGTTTTCATTTTCCACGAGGTTCCCGGCGGGATCGGAAATTTCTCGTTCGAACATGTGCATCCGGATGAAGTCGGCGCCGAGCAGCTGGAGATCGTCCAGATCGCGGTCGATTGCGCGGCAGTGATCTTTGCCGAGTTCGGCGAGGTTGCAGAAATTGTGGTTGAAGGGCGCATAGTAGTTCACGCCCCAGAGGGTGACGTAACGGTTTTCGGCGTCAAAGATTTTTCCGTCTTTGACGTGGAACGGCGTTTTGTAAGAGATTTTGTCCATAAGTTTTCCTTTGGCTTAAAATACCATCTGAGTTCCGTTTACGACAACATGCTGAATGATTCCTCCGTGAATGGTGCGGAATGCGCCGAGTCCCGGCGTCGCGCAGTGTCCGTCCGCAAAGGAAGCGCTTCCTGTGCCGACATGATGCAGACTCGGGGAGACCGTCTTGATGGAAGATCGCGGATACAGTGTCCAGTTTGGCGCGCGCAGCGGAATATGGGTATCGGAGACGTTTTCGTTGTCCAGCAGGAACATGTATTCGCTGGGGCTTTTCATCGCGGAGATGCGGATATACTGATAAGTGGTTCCGCTTTCCGTTCCGTAGGTAATAAAGCTGGAGCCGAACTTGCCGATGTATTGCGGGAAAGAGCTGTTGTACTGCGGGTCGATCAAAGTGAACATCCCGTATGCGATGGATGGTCTGTAGATGTCCGGATAGGTCGAATGCCGTTCATAGCGGGCCGTCTGTTCCGGACAGATCATCAGCTTGAGACAGGCGTCGAGCTGCTGCGGTTTTACGCCGAGATAACCGCCCATCATAAGCGCGGTCGGCCAGTAGCGGCTTGCCGCTGAAAACATGCTGTCTTCGCGGCGTTCGTCTCTGATGAGAACATATCCGTTGTTGTCGTCCATGTACCCGATCTGCGCCTTGGTAATCTGCGAGAGATTCGCCGTGCATGAGATCCGCCGCGCCGCCGCCCGGGCTTTGTTCAGCGACGGCAGAAGAATCCCTGCGAGAATCGCGATAATCGCAATCGTTACGAGGAGCTCTATGAGGGTGAACCTCTTGAATTTATACTTCAGGATCCCTGTTGTGGGTTTGTTTTTCATAATGACACCTTTCTTTCGTTTTTCCTTTTTTGTTTATCTTCTTTTGCCCCGTGAAACAGGAAAATGAAATTTCATATTTCATATCCTGTATTTCATAATTTTCATTTAGCCGTTCTGGCCAGTTTGCGTGAGACGCCGCCGTCCGCGATCAGGGTCTGCCCGGTGATGAACGAGGAGCGTTCGCTTGCGAGAAACAGAGCGAGTTCGCCGATGTCGCGCGGTTCGCCGATGCGCCCGAGCGGGATGCCGGCGGCGATTTCCTCCCGGTTGTATCCCGGAGAGTTCGACATGCGCGGGACTTCAATGTACCCCGGCGCAATCGTGTTCAGCCGGATCCGGTCTTTGCCGCACTCCAGAGCCAGCTCGCCGGTCATGGAATGGATAGCGCCCTTGCTCATCGCGTAGAGCGTTCTCCCCGGAACCGTGGTGTCCATCTGAACCGAACCGAGGTTGATGATGCTGCCCCCGGAGGCGTTGTTCCGCATCCGTTTGATTTCATTCAGACAGCAGAACAGGGTGCCGCGGATGTTCATGTCCGTGAGCTTTTCATAGGATTCGAATGTTACCTCGTCGAGCGGCATGAATCCGGGATCCCATCCGGCGTTGTTGACGGCGGCGTCGAGCCCGCCGAGCACGCGGTCGACTTCGGCAAACAGCGCGTCAATTCCTTCTTTTGTTCCGAGGTCGGCACGGAAGATACGGACATTTCCTCCGCGATCCGCGAGACGCTTCCGGAGCGCCTCGCCTTCTTCTGGAGAGGTGCGGTAATGGAGCAGAAGTTCCGCCCCGTTTTCCGCGAACACCTCCGCAATGCCGACGCCGATTCCTTTTGCGGAGCCGGTGATCAGCACGCGTTTGCCTTCGAATTCTTTCATTTTACAAACTCCGTTTCAATCATCCGGTAAAGTTCATCGAACAGACGGTCGGCGACGGGATCGGCGACGTAGCCCGGATGACGGCAGTACGCGGAAGTGATGAAGCCGCGGCGATGCAGAATCTCTTTTTCATAATGGATGATCATTTCCACGTTCTGGCGGATATGGTTGAGCAGGGCGTTGAGCTTGTCGTGGACGCGCTGGGCTTCGGCGTCGTCGCCTGCGAGAAGCGCGTCCCAGATTTTGCGGTAGACGTCCGGCATGGAGGGTCCCGGCATGACGCCGTATGCGCCCCGGCGGAAGCCCTCGATCATCTGGAACCCGGCATTTCCGACGAAGATTTTGCGGTCGGCTGGCAGCAGTTTCGAGAGTGCCGCAATGTAGGCTCCCGGCGGTTTGCACTCAATCTTGAAATACGCAAGATTCTGATGTTTCGCGGCGAGTCCGGCAAGAATTTCGGGAGCGATCGCAACCCCGGTCTGTTCCGGCGCGTACTGGAACATAACCGGAATTTTCACGCTCGAACAGACTGCGTCGATGTGCGCGAACAGCGCCGCTCCGCCGGGCTTGAGGAAGAACGGCGGGAGAACCATCATGCAGTCCGCGCCGGAGGCTTCGATGCGTTTCGCCCACTTCACTGCGACTTCGGTCGAATGACGCGTGTTGGAGACGATTGCGGGAACTCCGTTCGCGTGACAGACCCGGACCGTGCTTTCGATGAGGCCGCACTCCTCTTCGTAATCCATTTTGTAGTATTCGCCCGCAATACCGAAGAGGGTGAGCGCCTGTGCGCCGCGCTTGATGAGTTCGGAACAGCAGGATTCGTATTCCTGACAGTCAACTTCGCCGTTTGCGTTGTAGACGGCGGGGGCAATGGGACAGATGCCTTTGATTTCCATGATTCAGTTTCCTTTTGTTACGGTGATGTTTTCCGAGAAACGGGAATCCCAAAACAGAATTTTGTCTGTTGTGAACTGTTTCGGAGAACCGACCCGGAAATTGATGTTTTCAAAATGGACATTTTCGACTTTGTGCTTTTCATCGAATCCCTGCACGAAGCCTGGGGAGGGGAGGTGTTCGCTGAAGAAGTTTTTCACGGAGACGTTGCGGATGTGACCGCGTTCCTTGTCCGTAGAGTAGTATCCCGGCTGGATGATGAACGCAAAATCGTGTCCGGGTGTACAGCCTTCGACATAGATGTTTTCGTATGAGACTCCGTCCACGGTGGAGTGGTCGATGATGCAGATGCCGAGGGTGTAGTTGCTGCTTCTGATAATGCGGATATTTTCAAAGCGGACGTCATGGAGGAGGTCTCCCTGTGAGGTGTGTCCGATCTGCAGAGCGCCGCCTGCGCAGTCGTTCCAGAGCACGAGATCGCGGAAAAGGAGATTCCCCGAAACCATGTCGAAGGAGCGGCGGGTTTTGATCGCCACACAGTCGTCATTGCATTTCATGAAAGCGTGTTCCACAAGCAGATTTTGGCAGGAGCGGGGCTGAATGCCGTCGTTGTTCTGAATCCAGGAAATGCACTTGTAGCTCCGGACGGTGCAGTTCTGCACGCCGCTGATGACGAAGTTCCAGAATTGCGGATTGTAGAGGAGCGGGCCGTCATAAAGCAGATTCTGTCCTTTGTGAAAACAGATGCATCCTTCATATCCGGCGTCGCCGATCCATTTTTCGCCCATGCGCGCGCCTTTGTTTTCTCCGGCGTCGCGCGGATTGCGTGAACCGTCGATGATGCCCTGTCCAAGAATTTTGACATTTTCATTTTCTTCGGTTCGGATGCCTGCCCGGAGGACAGCTCCGCGGGGAAGCCAGACGATTTTTCCGGATTCCGGACGAAACAAGCGACCGGCAATGTCATGAAGTCCGGGACGGAAGGCCAGAACATCGGCGGTTCCGCAACGCAGATCGTCTTTCGCATGAACGCCGGGTTCCATCCACTTTGCATTCGAGAGATCCGGTTCCGGCATGATGGTGTCGGCAAGAATATAAACGGTATAGGCGGGGGCGTTTTCTGCCTCATAATTGATTTCCAGCACACCGTAACGGGGGGATGGCAGAGTCAGTTCTGCGGAATTTTCATGAATTGCAACAGCAGCTTTTTCTTCGAGCGACGGACGGAATTTTGCGGTAAGAACGCGGCTCGGAAAGGTCAAATGCACGACGCATGGATTGTTCGTTGCAAAGGAGAGAAACGCTTCGGCTCCGCCGTTTTTGTGCGGTTCAAGTGATATTGAAGTCGTGCGTCCCGTGGCCGCGTAATGCCAGCGATTCCCCGTCGCGGAGCGGATGTGGGCTGCGATCGGCGATGCGGGAATTCCGGGGAGGTCTATTTCACATTGAACTGACGGATTTTTGCTCTGCTCCGCAAAGTATTCGGCGGTTATGATTTTTCCTCCTCCCTCTTCGAACATGCGGATCCGTTCCGGTGAGACGGCGTTGTGGTTCATGTCGCAGACGCGCGGAATTTCTCCGGAAAAACTGTGTTCAATGTAAACCTGGTGCAGCACGCGTGTTACATAGAGATTGAACTGTTCGTCGCTGAAATGATCCTGAGGGAAAAGCGTTTCAATGCAGACCGTATTTCCATATTCCGGAAGAGTCTTTCCGCTGAACGGGTTTTCATGGTTGAACAGCTCGCTCAGGTACAGCTGCTGACGGGTTATCTCCTCCGGCGTGTAGTTTTTCCCCTGTGTAACGGGGACGAGCCAGAGGAACATGCCGCGACGGTATATCTGTTCAACCGCATAATCGTAAAGGCGGATGATCTGCCGGAAGTTTTCCGTTCCGGAGAGGGATTTATCGCAATATTTCAGGCGGATGAGGTTGCAGCCCTCCTGCTGGAAGCGGTTTAGATCGGCGTCGGTTCGGGAGTCGGAAACCGGTGTGAAATCCCGCCCGCTCAAAGCCAGGGGAAGGCGGAAGCGGTCGCAGAGCTGCCCGTCAAGCACTCGAAATGGAGAAGGGAAGTTCATTATATTTTCCTTTCATCAGAGGTAGGGGAAGTCGCAGCCTTTGTCGGCCTGCATGACGTTGTCGATGTAATGGCGTACAAATCCGCGCTCGAATTTTTCTTTCGGTTCAAACTTCGTCTCTTTCAGACGCGCCTCGATCTGCTCCGGCGTGAGTTCGACGTTGAGAATGCCGCGGTCGACGTCCAGTTCGATGATGTCGCCGTTCCGCACTGCGCCGAGGGGACCGCCGTCGCACGCTTCCGGGCAGACGTGGAGGACGACGGTTCCGAATGCGCCGCCGCTCATGCGTGAGTCGGTGATTCGGACATAGTCGTTGATTCCGCGCTTGTGCATTTTCGGGGGAATCGGCATGTAGTTTCCGAATTCGGGCATTCCGGGCGCGCCTTTCGGACCGTATCCGCGCAGAACGACAGCTTTGTTTTCGTCCATGTCGGACTCCGGATCGAGCAGATATTTTTCCGCGTCGGCGAGGGTGTCGAAGACGCGCGCCTCTCCGCGGAACTTCATGATGGAGGCCGCGGAGCGTTTGATTACCGCGCCGCGCGGCGCAAGATTGCCGTGAAGAACGGCAATCCCGCCTTCCGGTTTCAGCGGTTTGTCAAACGGGGCTATCACTTCCGGAAGATATGGAGACTGCACGTTTTTAAGATTTTCTTTCAAGGTCTTGCCGGTAACAGTCAGCACATCTGTGTGGAGCAGCGGTTCGAGTTCCTTCATGAGAGCCGGAACTCCGCCCGCCTGATGGAATTCGATTCCGACCGTTCCCTTGCCGGATGGCTTGACGTCGACGAGGACGCGGGTGCGTTCGCTGATTTTCTGGAATTCATCGAGTTTGAGTTCGATTCCCGCACGTCGCGCGATTGCGGTGAGGTGAATGATGAGATTGGTGGAACCTCCGGAACTCATAAGAACGGTAATGCAGTTCTCGATCGCCTCTTTGGTGACGATGTCGGTCGGTTTGATGTCGCGGCGGATCAGCTCCATGATCTGCCGTCCGGTTTCTTCCGCATAACGCATTTTTTCTGCGGAGACGGCGAGGGCGGAAGCGCTTCCGGGGAGGGAGAGGCCGAGCGATTCGGTGGCGCACTGCATGCTGTTTGCGGTTCCCATGATCGGACATGCTCCGACGCTTCCATAGAGACAGCCTTCCGCCTGTTTGAGGTCATCTTCGCCAAGCTCTCCGGCAAGATAACGGGTCCAGAGCTTGAAACTGTCGGTTCCGCAGGCGAGCGATTCTCCCTTGTAGTTTCCCGGGAGCATGGGACCGCCGGGGAGGAAGATCATCGGTTTGTCGGCGGAGACAGCTGCCATGAGCTGCGCGGGAACGTTTTTGTCGCACGAACCGAGAAGAATTACGCCGTCGAACGGATGACGCGCAATCAGCTCTTCGGTAGTGATGGAGAGGAGGTTGCGGTAGATCAGGCTTGAAATGTCGAAAAAGACTTCGCAGATCGACATCGTGTTGACTTCGAGCGGGAAGCCGCCCGCCGCCCAGACTCCGCGCTTGACGGCGTCGGCAAGCTGGCGGAAGTTGTAGTGTCCCGGGTTGGTTTCCGCCCAGGTGTTGACGATTCCGACGATGGGTTTTTCGAGGTCGGCATCCGTATAGCCCATGGATTTGATGAGGGCGCGGCGGAGCAGACACTGGCGTGTACCCGGCTTGAGCCAGGTTTTCGAACTGGAGTTCTGCATGTTCTGATCCTTATTTTAAGGTGTTGTCTGAATGAGTTTCGAGGTGAGCTTGCGCACGGTGAAGCCGAATTCCGGGTTTTCAATCTGCCGGATCAGAAGCGCGGCGGCTTCGTTTCCGAGTTCTCCCATCGGCGGTTCAACGGTCAGGAGCGGATGCGGCAGAAACGCGGTCAGAAGCGAATGGTCGAACCCTGAAATGCGCAGATGCGAAATATCAATCCCGCGCGTCTGAAATGCGCGGATCAGCACGCCGGCGCAGAAGTCGTTGAGGCAGCACACCGCATCGGGAGCTTTCTCCGGCGTGCGGAAAAGATCATAAAATTCCTCTGTTTCCTTTTCTGTATTCTGATTGGAGATATACCACTCCGGATGCGGGATGAGACGGCATTTTTTAAGTCCTTCGAGGAAACCGAGAGAACGTTCTTTCGCCGCGAGCGGATTGATTGCGCCGATTCCGAAAAGCGCGAATCTGCGGCATCCTTCCTTGTAGAAATCGCGTACAATGCCCGTCATGTTCCCCGCATTCTCGAAAGTGAGCAGATTCCCTTTGACGCCGTCGGGCATGCGGATGAGGAAGAGCACCGGAATTCCGCACTCTTCCAGCTGGCGATAGGCGTTGAGGTACGCAATTCCGGGGTCTGCGTAAAGAACGATCCCGGCTGGTTTCCGTGCGATGGCGGTGGCTATGATGCGCTCCTGTCCGGCGGCGTCGCCCGTGAGCGGGATGATGGAGGGAAGATAGTTTGCCGCGCTTGCCGCAAGACTGAATGTTTTGAGGCTGTCGGCGAAAAAGACAATGTCGTGGCAGAGGAAGACGAGTTCTTTTGCGATGACTTTCGAGCTTCCCGCGACGACGCTTCCGATGCCGTTCTGTTTGACGATGATCCCGCGCACTGCGAGTTCGGCGAGCGCTCTGCGCAGGGTCGGTTTGCTGACGCCGAATTGTTCCGCGAGTTCCTGTTCCGATGGCAGTTTAGCTCCTTCGGGCAGGAATCCGAGCTGTTTTTCGAGTTTCCCGAGCAGAGCCTTGTAAATATTTCCGCGAGCCATGATCCGCTCCTTGTTTTTGAAGATAGTATAACCGCTCTTTTCCGAAATTACAAGTTTAAAAATGCAGAAAATTAAAAATTATTTTAATGGTGTGCGCAATCTCTATTCCTGTTCTGCGCAGATAAAGGGTGGATGGGCATTGAAGTCTTTGACGGCAGTTTCTTCCGGAGTGCACCGTATTTTAAACGAACACAAACTGCACGAGCACCATGTACAGCACGGTGCCGACGATGATGGAAAGCAGCGGATTGCGGAATTTCAGATGCAGCAGCACAACCGCAGCAGACGCCAGAAGCTCCGGAAGTGCAAACGGGGCTTGAAGCGGATTCACCGATTTGAAGCAATAAACCACCAGCATCGCAATCGCCCCGGGCGAGACGACACGACCAAGATAAAGCACAATCTCCGGAGGCTTGCGGCCGCCGAACAGAATGAACGGAACCGCACGCAGAAGAATCGTCACGGCGGACATCACCATCACCGCCCAGAAAAGATACCACGCGCCGCTCATGCTGCAGCCTCCTTTTCATCCAGACGCCTGCGGAGAAGCAGGAAGCCTGTCAGCATCAGAATCATTGCGGGAATCAGCATGTTGTCCGCACCGAAAATGATGCGGCAGAGAAGCGTTGCTCCGCCGCCGATCAGAGAGGGAATGCGGTTGCGCTTGTCCAGGCACTGATCCGTCAGAATTACAAGGAAGAGCGCCGTCATGGCAAAGTCGATTCCCTTTTTGTTGAATGTCATCCAGTGTCCCGCGATGCTGCCGACCAGACAGCCTGTGATCCAGTAGCAGTGGTTGAGCATGGCGATTGCAAGACAGTATGCGGTTGAATCTTCGCCTTTCGGAACCTTGTTTTCAACCTGGAGCGCATAGGTTTCATCCGTCAGCGCGGTAATCATGTAGAGTTTTTTCCAGCCTTTGCCTTCAAAACGTTCGATCAGCGCGAAGCCGTACATGGCGTAGCGGATGTTGATGAAGATGGTCAGCAGGGCGACTTTGAGCAGGGGAAGTCCCGCGTTCAGAATGTCGACTGCGGCGAACTGCATGCTTCCGGAGTAGATGGTTACGCTCATCAGCAGACTCCAGAACGCGCCGAGTCCGGCTTGGGCGTCGAGCAGAATGCCGAATGCACAGCCCATCGCGAGGTATCCCGCGAGGACAGGCAGGGAGGCAATGAATGCTGCTTTGAATACTTTTTTCGTCATGGAAAATGGTCAGTTTGCTCTTCCGCCGTTGATCGGAATGTAGACCGACGGAGTGTAGTGGCTTGCCGAAGTCAGATGCGGATCGACCTGATCATCGAAGAATATGTGCGGTTTCAGAATCGCGAGAATGCGCCCCTTGTCCATTCCGCCGAGGAAGAAGGTCTGGTCAACCTTGATGTTCCATGCGCGGAGCGTGGTGACGACGCGTTCCTGCGCGGGCGCGGAGCGGGCTGTGACGATTGCGGTTTTTAGGTGGCGTTTGTAGCCAGGCTCGTTCTGTTCCCGTTCGTCTTCCAGGTCGCGGAGCTTGGCGAGCTTTGCGAAGAGGTCGGCGAGGGGACCGGGGGAATGCGGAATTGCGGCGCGCGCTTTTTCGGTTTCGTAAAAACGGTCGATTCCGGCGTTCTTGTAGACATATTCCGCGCTGTCGTCGGCAATGACTCCGTCAAAGTCGAAGGAGATGCGGAGTTCCTCGTCGTTCTCATCGTCCTCCGCCGTGCTGGCGAGAACCTGTCCGGCGGCGTATCCCTCGATATTCGCCTGTTTGACGTCCGTGGCGTTTGCGGAGAGAAACAGGGAAACATTGTACGCGGGAATGTATTTGAACGGGGAGTCGCCGGTTGTGAACGCGGCGCGCGTAATATTGAGATTGTAATGCTGAATGGAGTTGAAGACCCGTTGTCCGGTGTCGGGGTCGTTGTGGCTGAGCAGGACGACTTCGACCGGCTGGCTGTCGGGATAGTACTTGTTCATGGCGAGCAGGCGTTTGATGAACGGGAACGCCACGCCTTTCCGGAAGATATCGTGCTGGTGTTCCAGCTGGTAGGCTCGGTATGCGGCAAGACCTTTTTCGCGGAACACGGCGTCCGCCTCGTCGAGTTCAAAGAGCGCGCTGGAGGCGACTCCGATCACCAGTTTGTCTTCTATTCTGAATGCCATATCTGAATCCTTCTGAAAATCCTGATACTATATCATAGGAATGCGGAAAAACAAGAAAAATTCTTCTTTTTCAGAAAATTTTTGCGGGAAAACTTTAAAAAATAAAAAAAGGCGGTATATTATACGGCAATATAACAAAAAGGCGGTACAAGAGATGACCTGCGGAAAAATTTGGGTTCTTGCGAAAAAAGTCTCTGTTATCAGCCCGGTCGCGCTGTATTGATCTCGACTGCGGCCGGGCGGAATGCGCAGAATGCGCCTGACGAGATTGGAGAGAGAAATTTTTCGGAAGATTTAAGGGAACAGTATGAAGGCATTTGACAAAACATTGCGGCAGCTTGAGCTCCGGACGCTTATTCGCCCGGTCGCACTGTTCTGATCTCGACCGCGGCCGGGCAAATCGTGTGCGGAATGCACCATACGGGATTCCTCTTCAACCCAAAACAAAACTTTTTTGAAAGATAAAAATTATGACAGCTTCTCAGGACAATACCCCGATCAAGGGTGCTCAAATCGCAATCAAGACACTGGAAAAACTCGGCGTCGATCTCATTTTCGCCTATCCGGGCGGTCAGGCAATTGAATTCCACCAGGCTTTGAAGGATTCCTCCATTCGCGTGATTCTGCCCCGTCATGAGCAGGGCGGCGCATTCGGCGCGGACGGCTATGCACGCGTCAGCGGCAAGACCGGAGTCTGCATGGCAACCAGCGGACCGGGAGCGACGAACCTCCTCACCGGCATTGCCGACGCATATATGGATTCCATTCCGATGGTCATCATCACCGGTCAGGTCGGAACCCAGTACATCGGCAAAAACGCCTTCCAGGAGACCGACATCATCGGCATGACCCGCCCGATTGTGAAACACAGCTATCTCGTTCTCAAGCCTGAGGACATTGTTCCTTCGATTGTGAATGCGTTCTACCTTGCGAACTCCGGTCGTCCGGGTCCGGTTCTCATCGACATTCCGAAAGATGTTCAGCAGGCGAAACTGCCGTTCGTCTTCGACCCGAAGCCGACGGTGAAGGCATACTCCGTTCCGGGCGCTCCGAAGCCGGAGGAGATCGAAGCCATCCGTGCGGCAATCGCGAAATCCGAGCGTCCGTGCATCTATGCGGGCGGCGGAATCATCGCTGCCGGCGCGGCGAAGGAACTCACCGAATTCGCGGAAAAATATGACATTCCCGTTGTCACCACTCTGATGGGCGTCGGTGCAATCCCCGAGGATCATCCGCTCTCCCTCAAATGGCTCGGAATGCACGGAACCTTCTATGCAAACTACGCGGCAAACGAAAGCGATTTGCTGCTGGCGTTCGGCGCCCGCTTCGACGACCGCGTCACCGGTCCCGTCGCTTCGTTCGCGAAAGACGCGAAAATCGTTCACGTCGATATTGACATCTCCGAAATCAACAAAAACGTCCGCGCGGATATCGGCGTTGTCGCCAACATCCGCGACGTTCTGGTTGAGCTCAACAAGGAGCCCGTGAAAAAGGAGCGTCCGGCGTGGAAGACGGCGATCCGCATGTGGAAGAAACAGCATCCGCTTTCCTACAGGAAGGAGGAGGGATTCCTCAAGCCGCAGAGCGTCGTGGAGGAAATCTGCCGCCAGACCAACGGCGAAGCGGTGATTGTCCCGGGCGTCGGTCAGCATCAGATGTGGGCGGCGCAGTTCTACACGTTCAAATATCCGCGTCAGCTCCTCACCTCCGGCGGTCTCGGTTCGATGGGATTCGGGCTTCCCGCCGCGATGGGTGCAAAGCTCGCCGCTCCCGATAAAACCGTCATCAATATCGACGGCGACGGTTCGTTCCAGATGAACATTCAGGAGCTCGGAACCCTCTTTGCGGAGGAGATCCCGGTCAAGATGGTTGTGTTGAACAACCAGCATCTCGGCATGGTCGCCCAGTGGGAGGATCGCTTCTACGGAAGCAGACGCGGCAACACGGATCTCACGATCAAGAACAACCGTCCGTATCCCGATTTCGTGACCATTGCGAAGGGCTACGAGATCCCCGGACGCGAAGTCTGGTCCGAGGAGGAACTCCCTGACGCCATCCGCGAGATGCTCGAAGCGAAGGGACCGTTCATTCTCGACTGCCACACCTTCTATCATGACCATGTGCTGCCGATGATTCCTCCGGGCAAGACCTACAAGGATATTCTGACCGAATGAGCACGCCGGTTCTCGATATGATCCGGGCGCGGATGGACGATATCCGCGCCAAAGGGCGTCTGCGCACACTCCGCGCGGTGAACCGCATTTCTCCGCGCGAGTGCGAAATCGACGGAAAGCGTCTGATTGACTTCTCTTCCAATGACTACATGGGGCTTTCCATGCGCCCCGAGCTTATGGCGGGAGCGATTGAGTGGACCCGCCGCTTCGGCACCGGATCGGGTGCATCGCGTCTGATTTCCGGAACCAGCGGAGCCGCTCTGGAACTCGAAGCGAAGATCGCGGAGTGGAAAGGTTTTGAGAGCGCGCTGATTCTGAGCTCCGGCTATTCGGCTAATCTCGGAGTCATTTCCGCGCTTGCGAACAAGAACACCGCCATTTTCGCAGACAAGCTCAATCATGCGAGCATCAATACCGGCTGTCTGCTTTCTCAGGCGGAATTCAAGCGTTACCGTCATTCCGACATGAATCATCTGCGCCGCCTGATTGCGAACACGCCGAATGAAATGAAACTTCTCGCTTCGGATACCGTGTTCAGCATGGACGGCGATGTTGCTCCGCTTGAGGAACTGCACAAGATCGCGCGGGAAGCAAACGCCATGATATTCCTTGACGACGCCCACGGAACCGGAGTCACCGGGCGCGGGGGCAAGGGGTATGCGTCGCCGGAGAACTGCGATGTTTCGCTTGCGACGTTCAGCAAGGCCGTCGGTTCTTCCGGAGGCTGTCTGCTTTCGACGAATGAGGTGCGCGAGTATCTGATCAACACCTGTTCCCCGTTTATTTTCAGTACGGCGATGCCGCCTTCCACGCTCGGCGCGATTTCGGCTGCGGTTGATCTGCTCCGTTCCGCTGAAATGGATGAGGCGCGGGCGCATCTGCACGAAATTTCCGCCTATGCGCGACAGGCGGTTCACGATCTCGGTTATGCGTGCGGCAATTCGGAAACGATGATTATACCGGTCATTATCGGCGATCCGCTGGCGACGGTGGAGGTCTCGAAGGCTCTGTACAATGCCGGTTTTCTTGCGCTTGCCGTGCGCCCGCCGACCGTTCCGGAAGGCACATCGCGTCTGCGTGTTTCGCTCAACGCCTCGCATACCCGCGAAGATGTGGAGCGTTTCATCGATGCACTCGCACAGATAAAAAAAGGATTGTAACATGTTCAAAGGTATCAGCAACTGCTGGCCGCAGGGGAAAAAGAAAGCTCTTACGCTCAGCTACGATGACGGCAACATTGCCGACCGCCGTCTGGTTCAGATCTTCAACAAGAACAATCTCAAGGCGACCTTTCATCTGAATTCCGGGCTGATGCTGGACGAGGAGAGCTGGCGCATTTCCAGACATGAGGTCAAAGATCTTTATGCAGGGCATGAAGTCGCGGTTCACTCGCTGACTCATCCGTTTCTCGACCGCTGTCCGAAAGATGTTATGCTGACGGAGGTTCTTGAGGACCGCCGCAATCTGGAGCGTCTCTGCGGCTGTTCCGTCCGCGGCATGTCCTATCCGATGGGAACTTACAACGAAGATGTCCTGACCGCGCTCCGTGCATCCGGCATTGTGTATTCCAGAACTGTGGAGGCGACGCGCAATTTTGCTCTCCCGCAGGATTTTCTGCGGTGGCATCCGACGGCGCACCAGTCGCACGGGATTCTGGAGCTTGCGGATCAGTTTCTCGGGCGGAATCATCCGCTGGATCTCTTCTATCTCTGGGGGCACAGCTTTGAATATGACCGTGAATCCGCCCCGGCAACTTGGAATCTGATCGAAGAGTTCTGCGAAAAGATGTCCGGCAACGACGCCATCTGGTATGCCACGAATATTGAGATTTACGACTACGTCATGGCGCAGCGGAGTCTTTATTTCTCCGTGGACAAGGATCGTGTGACGAACCCGTCGGCGCTTTCCGTGTGGCTTCTTGCGGATGGCGTTCCGGTGGAAATCCCGGGCGGGACGACAAAAACGCTATAAAAGCGGAAAAAGAGCTTGCATTTCACGAAAGACGTGCTAAATTAAGGCTCTCATAAAATTAGAGTTTTAACCAAACTTCAGGAAAGATAAAAACAAGATGGAAAAAGCTGTAAAGACCGAAATCATCGGAAAGTTCGCCCGCAAAGAAGGCGATACCGGATCCCCGGAAGTCCAGATTGCACTTCTCTCGAAGCGCATCGCTGAAATCACGGAGCACATGCGCTCCCACAAGAAAGACCACAGCACCCGTAAAGGACTGCTCGCAATGGTCAGCAAGCGCAAACGCCTCCTCAAGTATCTCAGCACCGAGAATCATGAGAAGTTCGTTGCCATCTCTGCAGAGCTCGGCATCCGCGGACAGAAGTAATCATCCGATTGCTTTTCCCGATACTCGAAACCACCGGAATTTCCGGTGGTTTTTGAGTTTTAAAGGGATTTGTTTTTCAGAATTTCAGTTCGAATCCTGCGCAGTAACGGTGCTGGCGCCATGCACTCGGCGAACATGCGTTGAGACGGCGGAAGAAGCGGGAAAAATTGTACTCATTGGAGAATTCGAGCCGTTCCGCGATTTCCTTGATCGAAAAGTTTGTGGAGGTCAGCAGATTTTTCGCGCGCATGGAGAGTTCCGCGTTGAGCATATCGCGCAGAGTCATTTTGAAATCCGCGCGGAACATCCGGCTGAGTTTGTCGTACGAACAGTTCTGAACACGGGCAATCTCTTCCATCGTGGTCTGCGCGGTCGCCTCGTTCCGGATGTAGTCGATGAGTCTTGCGTATTTGATGAGTCCTCCGCAGAAATCCATGTAGGAGAGACTCGGTTTCATTTCGTGCAGCAGCCGGATGAGAATTTGCTGGCGCAGCGATTCAAACTGAAAGAAATTTTCCCATGACGGCTCCCCCGAGTAGGCGTCCGCGAGCATCTGGAAGAACTGCGGAGAGGGCTTGAATTCAACAAGGTTTCTGTTTGGTGCAAAGAGATCAAGCCCTGGCAGCAGATCGATCTGGAATTCCATTGCATAGAGTTCCAAGTCTGCTGGGAAGTTCTGTTCAACGGAAACGTCTTTCGGAATGAAGTAAGCGTATCCGGGGATAAGGTCAAGTTTCTTTCCGTTTTCGACTTGCCGGAGGAATCCGTTTCCGGCGCGGATGCAGAAGAGACGGTTTCCTCTCCGGGCGTCGGTTCCATGCCAGTCCGGTTTTGTCAGATTGAAGACTCTGAGCTGCCAGCGCAGATTGCTGGAAATGATTTCCCAGTCTCCCCGATGTGTTTTCCGATGAGAAAATTCGTCCGCCATGCCGCACCTTCTTTTCCGACAATATAGTTCTCCGCGGAAAAATTGCAACATTGTTTTTCCATAAAATCGCGGAATCCTTTCTTTTCGCTTCAAATAAATGCTTTTTTAATTTAACATTGTCAATTGCTTTTTGCGTATTCAAGAAGAAAGCGATTCTCGCGTATTTCTTTTGTTT
>URNX01000055.1 GCA_900549415.1 uncultured bacterium | reverse complement strand
TCCGTACAAAAAATTATTTTGTAACAGACAAGTTTGTCTGTGCTTTTTTTACTTTTTCAAAAAGTTGAATTCACGTTCGATTCAAATTTTCCTTATCAAAACTCAACAGTGTTTGCATCACTGTTTGAATTTGACTCGGGCCATTCGCACTATTCAATTTTTCAAGGAACACCGGATTTTGCAATCCGCTGTATTTCAATCGCTTCATCTCCTTCCGGAGCGGAGCAACGAGTTCTTAACATATCACAGCTTTCCGATTTTTCAAGCGGGATTCGAAAGATTTTTCATTTTTCTTTCATTCGGAATTTTGCGTTTCCGGATTCACCTGTTTCAATCTTGAGCTTAATGATCATCGCCGTTTTGCGGCGCGAGGTTTAATATAGCATCAAATTCAATTTTGTCAAATCTCTGTTTGAAGATTTTTCAGATTTTATTGACCTTGACTTCCAGTACCTCGTCCCGCATCCGGAGCGAATGGTGTGTAATATAGCACAGCCCCTCAAAAATGCAAACGGGGAAAACAAAAAACCGGAAAAACGAACAATGGGCTCTGTCGACGTTGCGGACTTTTTGCAGCCCTCCCAGAGGATGGAATTTCGGGGAGGACAATTGAGGGAAGGAAAACAATGTCAGCCGTCATTCGGTGTTGCGGTAACCGGAGAGAACACGTTTCCGATACAGGGACGGCAGAATCCCATGACTGCGGACAAACTGACGGCGAAAATAACCGAGGTCGTTAAAGCCGCTCGCAAACGCGGCTTCCTTGATGCTCATTCCCCGTGCAAGAAGCTCCGAAGCGTGCATGATGCGCTTCTCATTCAGAGCATCCGTAATCGTCATTCCGCAACAGCGGCGGAACAGGTTGCCCAGGTAATCCGGGTGGTAACCTAAGCGATGCGCAAGCTCCGATGTATTCAGATTCTCCGGGAAATGCGTCGCTATCAGGTTCCGGCAGGCTTCAACCGGATAGGGAACACCAGAAACCGGAACAGGTTTCGCACCGCGCCAAAGCGCTTTGCACAACAGAAAGAACAGCGCGGAAGTGCTCTCCGAATCAGCCCCCGCGGCGACTTCCGCCAGAAGAAGCTCGCAATAGGCATTCACCAGCTCCGGATTCCGCGCGTGTCCGCTCTTTTCCGGGATCTCCTCCGGAACGGCGCTGAAATGGAGCCAATAATAGTTCAGGGTCAACGGATACGGCTCCGGACAGCGGCGGACCGTCCCCGAATCCATAAAAAGCCAGTCGCCCGTTTTCAGCTCATAACGGTTCCGGTCCTCAAGCATCACAAGACGGCCGCTGCTGATGAAAATCAGCGTTCGCATGCGCGAAACATGCGGATCCGGGCGTCCGCCTTTGCCGCGCGAAACAAGTTTGCCGCCATTCAGGAATTCCATAAAACAAAATTCTCCTTATCCAGGAATTGTCATCTTTCTCTCGTAAAATATCTCCTTGCAGAACAATTTTCAAGTGCTATTTTAAGAGCAGAAACAAAAAACAGAGGATTTTGCAATGTCACAACCGACCGTTCAATATGAAAAAAACGCGGAACTGTTTGCGGATTATCAGACGCCGTACAAACTCAACCGTCCAATCCTTGCGCCGTCCGGAGAGCCCGGGGATTTTGACGCGCTCGGCGTCGACAACATGCGTATTTTCCGCCACAAAGGCCGGTTCTATGCAACTTACATCGGATTCGACGGAGTCGGATATCAGACCGCGCTCGCCGTCTCCGACGACCTGATCGAGTGGCAGAAACTCGGCGTCATCTTTCCGCGCGGTTCCGCAAACGCATGGGACCGCGTCGGGCGCGCCGTCTCCTGCTGGCTCCACGACGTCGATCTCTACGGGAACCGGGAACTTATCGCCAAAGACGGAAAATACTGGATGTTCTATCACGCCTATCCGGACGAGGGGTATGAAGGCGGCTCAGCGGCAAACGGGCTCGCATGGACCGAAGACGACACCTTTCACGACTGGCATTTTCTCGACAAGCCCGTTTTTGAAAAAGCGGCGGAAGGCGAATGGGACGGCGGCGGACTCTACAGCGTCTGGGTCGTTCCGTTTGAAAATTCCTGGCGCATGTACTACAACGGCAAAAACAATCTCCACTGGCCCTGGAAGGAACAGAGCGGACTCGCCCTCCCCGAAGACGACACACTCACTCGCTGGCGGCGGTATGAACACAACCCCGTGCATCCCGTTTCCGCAAGCGGATGGGACAGTGTTTTCGCGTGCGGACAACATGTTCTGCGGGACAGCCGCAACAACCGCTGGGTTCTCTTCTTCTGCGGTTTCGACGGCTGTCATGCGCAGGAGGGAGTTTCCATCAGCGACGACGGCATTCACTGGCGGCGCTCGCCCGAACCGCTGATCCGCAACGGTGCGCCGGGCTCCCTCGACAGCACACATGCGCACAAGCCGTGCGTCATCTATCACAACGGCACGCTCTATCACTTCTACTGTGCGGTCCGACCGACCGAAACAGAGGAGGAACGCCGCAAATTCGGAAAGGAATTCCGATGCCTTACCGTCGCACGCTCAACGCCATTTTAACCGCACTCAACGGAAAGGAGACTGTTCAAGAATAAAATATGAAGTATGAAACGGGCATTTCTTATTTCACAATTCTCCCGCGGACGAAAAACGCAGGAAACAATCAGGAAGAGAGGCTACATCATGAAACACAAATCAACAGAAAAGGCTGGACACAGCATGGAATTCCATTCGACAGGAAGAGGCATTTCACATTTCAAGAGAAAATGCAATGGATTCACACTCATAGAGCTCCTGATAACAATTGCAATCATTGCAATTCTGGCAGGAATGCTGCTGCCGACGCTGAACAAGGCCCGCGAAAAAGCAAAAGAGATCACCTGCACGGGAAACCTGCGGCAGATCGGAATGGCGTCGCTCAGCTACACTTCCGACAATCAGGACTATCTGCCGCCGATCAACAACTCCAACCACGGCACACGCAGAATCACCGTTTTTCTTGCAAGCTATGCGGGAACGAAAACTTACACCGACAAACAGAGCGGCCTCTGGTTCTGTCCCTCGCATGAACAGGTTGCTCCGGCGGCGGGAACGGAGGGAAAATACTACAACTCCTATATGCCGATTGTAATTGGAAACAATGCCGCGCAGGGATACAGCTGGTACGGCTCCGGATCGACCGATCCCGGTCTTATCGTTTTCCGAACCGCAAAAATAGCAACACTGAAGCCGAACGTATACTTACTGACCAGCTATCAGCCTAAACTTCAGGATACAGACATTCTCATGCCAGACCCTGTCGGCGTTCACGACATCAACCAGAGAGGCATTGAAACGGAACTCAAAACTATCTTCGTTCATCAGAAACGCGCCTCCTTTTTCAAAGTAAACGGTTCCGTCGTTTCCAAAAAAGTACGCACAGTCGGATTCTGGAAAGGACACAAGGACAGCAATTGGATCGACGGGCATTGGACCGCGGAACTCGACTGAACACACAACCCAAAGGAACTGTATATGAACAAAACTTCCATTCTCCTGTTTCTGCCGTTCGCTCTGGCGGCAAACGCCATCTTCAATCCGTCGTTTGAACTCGGAACGGACGGTTTCGCGCTTGAAAAAGAGCTGCGGCCGGACACGAACCCGGGCATGACATTTCTTCCGCTCAAAACGGCGCAGGGAGCGCCCGGAGCGGGAAAGAATTCACTCAAAATCGAAAATCCGTATTCGGAGCATTTTGTGCTCTACAGCAAGGAATTCAAGCTCAAACCGGCGACCGAATACAGGCTTTCCGCAAAAGTCCGCGCAAGCATGAAGGGAGAGAAACTCAATTTCCGCGTCATCAAGGCCTACGACCAATGGCTCGCATACACAAAAGCCGCGGATGCGACCACGGAATGGAGTGATTTCGAATACGTTTTTTCGACCGATGATTTCAAGGAGGAATCCTGGCTTCATATTCAGATCTTTCCCGTCAACCGCGAGGACGCCAAGCCCGGAGATTTTTATATCGACGACTTGAAGCTCGAAGAGACCGGAAAAAAAGAGACGTTTTCCATCGACGCCATCGCCGCTCCGGACAAGCATCTCTATTTGAACGGAGAAACCGCGAAAATCGCCCTGAAGCTCACCAACCCCGGCGCGACTGCGCTCGCGGAAAGCGCGACCGTGAATGTGACGGACGATTATTCCGGGAAGCCGCTGTTCTCCGAACAGATCAATCTCCGGCTCGCTCCTGGCGAAACAAAAAACATTCCGCTGAAACCGCGGAAACTCGAGCGGTCCGGCGGCTTCCGCGTTTCGGTAAAAGGAAACAGTCTGCGGACGCATGACAGCTTTTTCTCCGTTTTCGGGAAGTACGAAGCGAAGCCGATTGACATCACAAAGGATTTCGTTGTGGCGTTCAACGGCGGACTCGAATACCGGATGCCGCCGAACTCGCGCAAGCTCTCCTACCGGGTCTACAACGCGCCGCTCGAAAAGAGATTCGAATTCTATGCGGCCGCGGGCTGCCGCATTCTGCGCGACCACGACGGAGGACAGCGCGGCGTCAACTGGAACGCGGTTGAAGAAAAACGCGGCGTGTTCGATTTCTCGCACCTCGACCGCCAGCTTGCAATCTACGGAGCCAACAACATCACGCTCTTTCCGGTGATCGGATGCGGATTCATCGAGAACCGTCCCGACCGCGAACAGCGCTGGCCGAAATGGGTGGTTCCGCTCAGCGAGCGCGTCAAAGACAATCCGCCGAACTGCATGGCAGGCGTGCGCGGAAAAGTCCTGCTCCCGCCGCGAGATCTCTACCGCAATTACATCTATCAGACCGTGAAGCACATCAAAGGACGCGTTCCGGTGTATGAAGTCACGAACGAGCCGAATCTCTATCTCGCGCCGGAAGCATACGTCGCCTATCTGAAGGAGGCGAACTCGGCAATCCGCGAAGCCGACCCGGCGGCGAAAATCTCCGGATTCTGCCTGAGCAGCGATTTCAGCGCATCCGCAACGCCGTGGATGGATCAGTGCGTCAAACTGGGCGGTCTCAACTACGTGGATGCGGTCGGTTTTCATCCCTATGGGGGGCGCCAGCTCGGAGCGCTGTACCCGGCGGACAAGTATATCGCCAGCCTGCGCGCCGACATGAAACGCTACGGCAAGCCGGATTTTCCGCTCTGGAACACGGAACTTTACTATCTGATCGACCAGCAGGTAAAACACGACTCCTATGAAGAGGGGCTGATCCGTCCGCATCATATCGCGATGCGTTTTCTCATCGATCTCGGCGAGGGCGTGGTGCAGTCAATCTCCGTCCATGAGAATCAGCTCTGGAAACGCCTTCTGACGCCGAACAACCACGGAATTTCCAACTACCATGAACTCGTGCCGTCCGAAAACATGGTTGCATACAATGCTCTGGCGCGTCTGTTCGAGGCGGCGGAACCGGTGAAGAAAATCCGCCATGACAACGGCGTCATCTGCTACGTCTACCGCAAAGGGGGAAACCTCATAGCCGCAGTCTGGCAGTATCAGAAGAAAAAAGGCGTGTGCGCCGATCTCTCCGCATTCGAGGTGACGGACCTCTTCGCGAATCCGGAGACGGCGGACGAGAAGGAACTCGGGGAAGCGCCGTTCTATCTGCGGCCCGGCAAGCTTTCCGATTCGGAATTCCTCGCGAAGCTGGAAAAACTGCCGATCCGTCTGGATCAGCCGATTTCAGCGGGAGAAATCGCGCGCAGAATCGGCAATTCGCTCTTCGTCATGCTCCACAACGATTCCGACGTTGTGCGGAGCGGAACCGCAGGCGTTACGGGCGGGGGACTCTCCGCGCTCAAACCGCTGAACTTCACGCTCGCGCCGAAAGCGAAGCAGACGTTTGAAATCCCGGTCAAGGACATTGCGCCGAACGGGAAACCGCTCACGCTGATGCTGCATGTCAACAAAAATCTCTTCCGCATGCCGCTGCAGCTCGCGGTGAATGAAATCGTCCCGCGCAATTTCAAAATGCAGAACGCAGAGGGAAGGATCGAATTCGAAAACGGAAAAATCAAACTCGAGATGTCGGTGAAGGACACGACCGACGCAGGCGCAACCGGCAGGCGTTCCCCGTGGGAGACCGACTGCACGGAACTGTTCTTCGACCTCGCGCCGGAATATCTTCCGGCGGCTCACGCACAGGCATACACGCCGCAGACCTTCCGGCTGTTCGTCACTCCGCGCGGAACGGAAAAACTTCACGTCATGGGCGCAGTCAAACCCGACGACTGCAAACTTGATGTGAAGCAGAGCGCGGACGGCTATTCCTTCAAACTCGAAATCCGCGCGGCGACCGGAAAGATGCTCGGATTCGACGTGAAAATCGACGATGCGGGGAACGGAAAAATCCGCGAAACGACTCTCGGGAAAGGCAAAGAACTTTACCGCAACCGCTGCAACTTCAGCATTGTAAAATAAGGAATGAAAGCATGAAACATCTTTTCACACTCGCGGCGATCGCCGCAGCCGCAACGGTCTCCGCCGTTGAACTCGACACGAACCTGCTTGCAAACGGAGATTTCGAGAAGGGAAACCAATTCATCAATTACAAAACGTGGCGCATGAACGGCCTGTCCGTCGTCCCCTCTCCCGATTTCTTCAGCGGGGAAAAGAGTCTGAAGATCGTCAAGGATGCAAACGCCTGGATTGCCGTTCAGACGAGGAATCCGCTTCCGATCATCCCCGGCAAAACGATTGAACTCAAATTCTGGATGAAATCCGCCGGCGGAAACGTTCCGGGAAGCGCGACGCTTGATTTCGCGCAGCCGAATCAGAACCGACATCTCTACAAGACGTTCAACTTCCAGATCGGACCGGAATGGAAGGAATTCACCTTCGAATACGCCGTTCCGGCCGATACCGACGCGTATACCGGGCTCAAGGCGGGAACCTGCCGTCTGAGACTCGGACTCAAGAACTCTCCGGACGCGGCGGAAGCGTATCTGGATGAAGTTGAATTCAGACTCAAATAACGGGAACGGACAGATTTCAAGCGGGCTCCGGAATCCACATGGTTCCGGAGCCCGCAAGTTTTTCAAGAATTAATCCGGTGCTAACAATCCTCTAACAATCAGGGGTTATCTTATCGGTAACAACCCTGAAAAGGAGGATTTTATGAAACGTCTCTTGAAAAGAACCGCTCTCCTCGCAGCCGTCCTGCTCGGATGCGCCGCCGCAAACGCAGAAACCATCAATGGAGCCGGCGCCAGTTTCCCCGCTCCGGTCTATGCGGCATGGACCTACTCCTACAACAAAGTCAACGAAGCCAAAGATCAATTCAACTATCAGTCCATCGGCTCCGGAGCGGGCGTCTCACAACTCAAATCCGGAACCATCGATTTCGCGGGCTCGGACGACCCGGTCAAGGAGAAAGACCTCAGGCAGCACAATCTGCTCCAGTTTCCCATGCTCGTGGGCGGAATTGTGCCGGTCGTCAACATCCCCGGAATCAAAAGCGATGAACTGAAACTCGACGGAGCCACGCTTGCGGCGATCTTCCTCGGCAACATCAGAAAGTGGAACGATCCCGCGATTGCAAGCCAGAACCCCGGCCTCAAGCTTCCGAACCAGCGCATCACCGTGGTCCGCCGTTCCGACGGTTCCGGAACCACCTGGATCTTCACCAACTACCTCTGCAAAGTCTCCGAGAAGTGGGCGAAGGGACCGGGCAACGCGAAAGACGTCAAGTGGTTCCGCGGAACCCTCGGCGCAAAGGGCAACCCCGGCATTGCAAACAACGTCGCCAAGACCCGCGGTTCCATCGGTTACGTTGAATACGCCTATGCCAAAGAGGCCGGACTTGCGACGGTTCAGCTGAAGAACGCCGACGGCAGCTATGTCAGCCCCAACTCCGCGACCTTCGCCGCCGCGACCGCGAACGCCGACTGGAAAGGCGCAAAAGACTTCCGCGTCGAACTCAACAACCAGAAGGGCGCCGATGCGTGGCCGATCACCGGAGTCACCTACATCGTCCTCAAGAAGAACCTGAACAAAGCCACGGCGGAAAAGCTCTTCGGCTACTTCAACTGGTGCTACAGCGACGGACGCAGACAGGCTTCCGACATGCACTACGTCCCGATGCCGGAAGACGTTGTCAAGCTTGTCCGGGAAAGCTGGAAAGCAGTCAAGTGAGGCACGCATGAACCAGACGACCGTAAAAACGAAAAACGGTCCGTTTCTCCCGGAAACGGCGGGGAGGGCTTCCCTCCCCGACCGGATTTTCCGTATCGCGGCGATCGCGGCGGCGGGACTCGCGATTCTGCTGACGCTCGCGTTCTTTGTTCAGCTGGCGTGGCACTCCGTGCCGGCATTCCGGGAATTCGGACTCCGCTTCTTCTGCTCCACCGAATGGGATTCGGCGGAAATGAAGTTCGGCGCGGCATGCGCAATCTACGGAACGCTGATCACAACCGTCATCGCTCTGCTGATCGCCGTCCCGACAGCGTTTCTCACAGCTCTGTTTCTCGTGGAGATCGCTCCGCCCGCAATCTCGCGCGTCTTCGGATGCGCGCTCGACCTGCTCGCGGCAATCCCCAGCGTCATCTACGGCATGTGGGGACTCTTCGTCTTCGTGCCGTTCATGCAGAACCGTGTGCAGCCGTTCCTGACCGATACGCTGCATCTCGGAGTCATTCCCCTGTTTGACGGTCCTATGACCGGATTCGGGTTCCTGACCGCCGGCATCGTGCTCGCACTCATGTCGCTGCCGTTCATGTCCGCCATCATGCGCGACGTCTTCCGCATGGTTCCCCCCGTCGTCAAGGAATCCGCTTACGGAATCGGCGCGACGACCTGGGAGGTCGCAAAAGACGTCACCATGCGCTACGGAATGCAGGGCCTGCTCGGCGCGGTCTTCCTCGGACTCGGCCGCGCAGTCGGCGAAACCATGGCGGTGCTCTTCATCATCGGCAACAGCGAAACGATCTCCGCATCGCTCTACGAATCGGGCGCGACAATCGCCTCGGTTCTCGCCAACAAATTCGCGGAAGCGGAAGGACTCGCCAAGAGTTCGCTCTTCGCGCTCGGGCTGATCCTGCTCTGCATCACTTTCTCCATTCAGATTTTCGCTCAGATCTGGCTCAATAAAGTCCGCAGAAACGCGGGAGGCGGATTATGACAACCGAAACTGCTCTGAAACCGCGCGGACTTTTCCTGCGCAAACTAAAAAATTTCACGGTCATCGGCGTCTCCGCGTTCGGAACCGTGATCGCGGCGGTGTTCCTCATCTGGATTCTCTGGACGATTCTCCGCAACGGCGCGGAATCGCTCTCCGTTGAATTCCTCACCCAGCCGACGAAACCCTATGGCGTTCCGGGCGGCGGCATGCTCAATGCGATCCTCGGAACCGCGCTCATCACGCTCGTCGCAACCTTGCTCGCCGTCCCCGCGGGCATGCTCGGCGGAGTCTGCCTCTCCGAATTCGCACGAAGCTCCAGATTCGGAAACGCCGTCCGTTTCTCCGCAAACGTCATGATGGGCATGCCTGCCATCATCGTCGGACTCTTCATCTACACGCTGATTGTCATGACGACAGGGCGGTTCTCCGGCTTTGCCGGTTCAGTCGCTCTGGCGATCATCATGTTCCCCGTCATTCTGCGCACAACCGAAGACATGCTGTGCATGGTTCCGAACGCGCTCCGCGAATCCGCGCTGGCGATCGGCGCTCCGCGCTGGCGCATCACCCTCGCAGTCGTCTTCCGCTCGGCGAAAAGCGGACTCATGACGGGCGTTCTGCTCGCCGTGGCGCGTGTCGCCGGCGAAACCGCGCCGCTGCTCTTCACCGCGCTCACCAGCGACGCCTGGCCGACCGGCTTCTTCACCCAGCCGACCGCCAACCTCACGGTCACCATGACGGAATATGCGACGAACTCGCCGTTTCAGACCATGCACATCCGCGCATGGGGCGCCGCACTCATCATCACAGCCGCCGTCCTCGCACTCAACATTCTTTGCAGAACCATATTCAGGGAGAAAAAATCATGACTGACACCCCCGCGGTTCCTCAGGGCGAAGAGGTCAAAATCTCCGTCCGGAACCTCAACTTCTACTACGGAGCGCATCAGGCGCTCTTTGACAACAACATCGAGATCTACAAAAACCGCGTCACCGCCGTCATCGGCCCATCCGGATGCGGAAAATCCACGCACCTGCGCATCTACAACCGCATCTACGAACTTTACCGCGAACAGCACGCCGAAGGAGAAATCCGCATCGACGGCGAAAACATCCTCGCCCCGGGCACCGATATCCTCGAACTCCGCCGCAAAGTCGGCATGATCTTCCAGAAACCGACCCCCTTCCCCATGTCCGTCTTCGACAACGTCGCATACGGAATGCGTCTTCACTACAACCTCAAGCGCTCCGAAATCGCCGACCGCGTCGAACAGAGCCTCCGCGGCGCCGCAATCTGGGACGAAGTCAAGGACAAACTCAAAAAGCCCGGAACCGCGCTCTCCGGCGGACAGCAGCAGCGTCTCTGCATCGCACGCGCCATCGCGATCCAGCCCGACGTCCTGCTCATGGATGAACCGACCTCCGCAATCGACCCCATCGGAACATCCAAGATCGAAGACCTCATCGGTGAACTCAAAAAATCCTTCACCATCGTCATCGTCACGCACAACATGCAGCAGGCCGCCCGCGTTTCCGATTACACCGCATTCTTCTACAAAGGCGTCATCGTGGAATACGGCGACACCCGCCGGATGTTCACCAAACCGCGTGAAAAGAAAACCGAAGATTACATCACCGGACGCTTCGGCTGATCCGGATTCAGAAAGGAGACTTTCAACATGTCCGTCATTCTCAACAATGAAATTTCCAAACTCAAAAAGAGCATTCTCACCCTTTGCGGCATGGTCGAAAACGCAGTCGCCGACGCCGTCGACGCCGTCATGACCTCCGACCGCAAAAAAGCCGAAGCGGTTATCGACAACGATATTGAAATCGACCATTTCGAGCTCGATGTGGAAGAGGAATGCCTCAAAATCCTCGCCCTTCACCAGCCCGTCGCCGGAGACCTCCGGTACGTCATCGCCTGCCTCAAGATGAACAACGACCTGGAGCGCATCGGCGACCTCGCCGTGAACATCGCAAAACGCGCGCTCTCCTTCTACTCCATCCCTACGGCGGAGATGCCCGTCAACCTGCGTCCCCTCTGCGAGTGCACGAAAAACGCGCTCGGCAAGAGCCTCGACGCCCTCATCCGGCTCGACGCCGATCTTGCCGCCGCCGGACTCGCCTACGACGACGTCATCGACGAGATGAACCGGGAGAACCACGCCAAGCTCCTCGGACTTATGCATCAGCACCCCGAAAACGTCGAACGCTACCTCAATCTCCTGAATGTCTCGCGTCACCTGGAACGCATCGGCGACTACGCCACCAACATTGATGAAGACGTCATCTACATGGTCAACGGCGCAATCGTCCGTCACCGCACCGGAATCGACGGCGAATTCAAAAAGAAACGGAAATAACTGTTTTCCCGCAGTTTTCCTTCATGGAAGCTGCGGGATTTTTTCATGAACACCGGCGACGCCGCATATCACGGATACACAACTTCAAAATACGGTGTCCCGTATTCGAGCTTGCCCGTATCAAGCGCAAACTGCAATCGACCGTCTTTGAGCGTCACCGGAATTCTGCATTCCCGGGAACCGCTCATGTTCAGCGCGTAAACGGACGGAAGCCCTTTGCTTCCGTTCTTCAGCGAGAAACGGAACTGTCCGGCGCGCATCACCTGCTGAATGTCGCCGACATCCAGCTCCGCATCGAATTTCTCCGTCGAAAAAACCGCGTTTTCCGCCATAAACATGGTTCCGACAACCACCAGGATCCGCCTGGAATCCGCAAGGCTCTTTTCGTTTTCAAGAGAAATCGCCGCAATCGTGCACGGCGTGCTGACCGACATCACCGAGAGAGCGGAGAGTTTCACAGGCTCGCTCTTCTTCAGAACGGCGGACTGAAACTTCGGAGCGTCCACCGTCAGAGTGTTCTTTCTGATGTTCATGCGGATTTCCCCCGTTTCACTCTCAAGAATACCCGCCTTCACATCCGTGCGGTTTCCCGCCGCGAGAATTCCTTTTTTACGGAGATTCGCAACCTGTTCGCTCAGAATCCGCATATTCTGATCCGATTCCTCGCTCAGTTCCACATACATTCCCATGCCTTTCGCTCCGACAAACGCCTGCGGTTCGACATTGAAATCCGCAACCGGATTCTCAGCGTTCCGGTAATCCGAACCGATACGCGTCAGCATACTCAGCAGATTGTAGCCGCTCCCGATCGCCCCCGTGTACTCGATGGATTTCAAAACCTTTTCCGGGACATGGAACGATACGGCATGTTTCGCGCTCTGAATGTCCCCGCGCTGCCAGCCGAATGCGCAGAAGAGCGAATTCATCACCGCCGCCAGATTCTCGCCGCCGTCGAAATCCCACGGCTGGAACGGCACATGGAGCATCCGCACAAGGTTCGCGTGCGGTGCCAGAATCTGCCAGTCCTGCAGACTTGCGTATGCCGCCCACATCGGCGCGGCCTCGTGCGAATAACGGTTGAACCCGTTGTGCGAATACTCCGTCATGAAGAACGGCTTTCCTAACACGCGCGCCGCCGCCGCGCGCCCGATGTAGTTGTTCTGGACGATCGAGGAATCCTGTCCCACCGTGGTCATGGTGTTGCGCAGCCAGCCGCCGAACGTCAGACGCTGTTTATAGGTCGGCGGATAGAGCTGTGTCATGCCCGGATGCGCATGATAGGTGTGCATGGCGACAGCATTGAAATCCGCGCGGGCGTCGCCTTCCAGATTGCGCATGTACATATCCCAGTTCGTAACAAACCCCTTGAATCCGGACTCCTTCACCGCGTTCAGGTAGAACGCGTTCATCTCGCGGATTTTTCCGCGCAGATACTTCCGCGCCGCCTCGCCGTCCGGAGTCGCGGACTTGAGAAGCTCTCCGTTGAACTCCGGAACCGACGCGGGATTCTGCGGATTGCGGTGCTTCCGCCAGTCCGGTGTAAAGAACGTAATCTGACGCCTGTTGAAGTTGAAAAGATGCTCCTGCTCGTTGTAGCAGGTGATGCCGATCAGCTGCGGATCGTCGACCAGCGCCTTTCCCGTATACGGGTTCGGCGTTTTCAGCAGATAATCGAACCCGGCTTTCCAGTGATTGCGGTACCGCGGGTCGAAGAACATGCGGAAACGTCCGTAGCTTTCCGCTCCGTTCGTATTCATCACCGCTTCCGTAAACATACCGCTCGAGGTGAAGACATCCAGCATCACATAGACACCGCGGTCGCGCAGACACTTCAGAAAATACCAGTAGCGGTCCGCTGCGCCTTTGTTGATCGGAAGCTCGGCGACGCTCTGCGCCATCGGGACTTCCGTAACGTACTTTCTGTCCTTCCCCTGCTTCGGAAGCCCGCCGTTGCCGACAAGCATTCCGTCCAGGAAGTGAAAACGCAGAATATTCATCCCGGAAAGAGCGATCTGCTCCGCGTAATCCTCCAGTTCCGCTTTGCTTGCGGTGACAAAGCCGAGGGTCCAGTCGCCCGGTACGAAGTTGAACCCGCGCAGGCGCACCGGTTCGCCCGGAGCATTTTCAAAATAGAGCCGTCCCTTGCCGTCCGCCTTGAGACGCCCGCATTTGTCGACGTCATACTTCTTCACATACTGCGAAAGATCCAGCGCGGAGCCGGGAATCCGCTTCCACTGGTCGATGCGCTTTCCGCGCAGATCCCTTCTGACCCACACCGCGCTCTTGTCCGTCTTCACCGGACGCCACTCCCTGCCGCGGACAATCTGCGTAATCCGGCTGAGTTTTTCGCGGAACGGAACTTTGCCGCAGACGAATTTCCATCCGGCGGAACCGCTCAGAACGCGGACCGCGATGATGTTCTTCCCTTTTTTAACAGGAAAATTGAAGACGTGGTCGGTCGGAAGAAACGTCTTTTCGCGGTTTCCCGTCACCAGCGTATCGTAAACGGTTTTCCCGTTGACAATGAATTCAAACCAGTAGTCCGCCGCGCAGCCGACCTGCATGGTTCCGGCTTCCGCCGATTCAAATTCATTGAAGAAAACGGCTTCCATCTTCGGCTTGGTTGCTTTTCCGGCTTCCGCAAGAACAAAAGCATTCTCCTTGAATACCGCAGTTTCTCCGGCGACGCCGCCCAGACTCTGCGGAACCGAAGTCAGCCCGCCGAGTTTCACATTTCTCAGATCCGGCGACCGGAACAGCGTCCATTTGGAATTCAGGGCAAGCGGAAGAAAGTTCTCCAGCTTCTCGAATTTGACCGGACCGAGATATACCGTCGTACCTTCCGGCAGCGCGCCGACCATGATTGTCGGGGTACGCACCGCACAATTGAAATCTCCGTTCACCGTGAATTCGCGTGTGACGGTCCACCACTCTTTCGAAACGCTGAACTCCTTCAGAGAGTTCCCGATGGTCTTCCACGGAGAATCCTGCTGAATGCAGCTCGACATTGCCTTGCCCTCGCGATCCGCGCGAATCTGGAAACTGTAGCGGCATTTCATTCCGGGCGTAAGATTCTGCTCCGAAACAAAACCGATCATCAGGCTCCATGCAACCGGATCTTTCGCCAGTTTTTTGATGACGAATTCCCCTGCGGGATCCCCTTCCGGAGTCTTCTCTTCAGGAGACACACGATACTCAATATTTTCCCGCGGATACTGAAGCCCCGGAACTTTCGCCTCCTTGAAATTCCATTCTTTCAGAACATCCGCGGAGAGCAGAACCGCCGCTCCGCACAGCAGTGCAGTCAAAAATTTCTTCATGCTTATTTCTCCGCTGAAATACGTTCCATTTTAACCGAACCGATATAAACGGTTGTACCCTCCGGCAGCGCGCCGACCATGATTGTCGGGGTACGCACCGCACAGTTGAAATCTCCGTTCACCGTGAATTCGCGTGTGACGGTCCGCCACTCTTTCGAAACGCTGAACTCCTTCGGAGAGTTCCCGATGGTCTTCCACGGAGATTCCTGCTGAATGCAGCTCGACATTGCCTTGCCTTCGCGATCCGCGCGAATCTGGAAACTGTAGCGGCATTTCATTCCGGGCGTAAGATTCTGGTCCGAAACAAAACCGATCATCAGGCTCCATGCAACCGGATCTTTCGCCACTTTTTTGATGACGAATTCCCCCGCGGGATCCCCTTCCGGGGTCTTCACTTCCGGAGATATGCGGTATGTGATGTTCCCGTACGGATACTGAAGCCCCGGGACTTTCGCCTCCTTGAAATTCCATTCTTTCAGAACATCCGCGGAGAGCAGAACCGCCGCTCCGCACAGCAGTGCAGTCAAAAGTTTCTTCATGATGAATCCCTTTCCTTTTTTTCGGGTTGAATTACCGGTATGTATACCAGAAACGGCAGGATGCGCATCCGCCGTCGATGCTGTTGACATTATGCGAGCACGTGACGGAACCGAATCCGATGCTCCCCGCATGCCCGTCGAAATAGAGCACGTTGTTGTGGAGCTGGTGCCCCCACGCCCCCCCTTGGGAAGCCGTCGGGTTTCCGATCGTCGAATCTTTCTTGAACTGTTTGACGCCTTCCGTCCAGAACCCCTTGCTGGAAGGATTCTTCACTTTGGTCAGCCGGTGAACCCAGCAATTCCCGCTTTGCACCGCACCTGCGGAATTGTCAGTAAAGATCATACCGTAGACATCGAAGAAATCCAGATGCGGCGTCTGCGCGTTGTTCGGACAACTGCAGAGCAGGCTTGTGGCCTGAGCCGCCTGTTTTTTGCCGTAAGCGGAACTGCAGACTTTGGAAACCGGAACCCGCGGGCTCGCCCAGGAGCAGACGGGATTCCCTTTGCCCGGAGGAAGCTTCAGTCCGGTCGCTTCGAAAATATAGGAAATTTCTCCTGTCGTATCATTGCTCCATCCCGCCGTGTAACAATATAAAGTCGCCCAGTTGCCGGCATTCATGATCCGGATGTTGTCGTCGTTGTCGTTCATGTATCCCATGACCGCAAGCGAAAGCTGTTTGAATCCATTGACGCAGGTAATCGCCCGCGCCTTTTCCCGCGCTGCATTCAAAGCCGGCAGCAGCATTCCGGCCAGTATCGCGATGATCGCAATCGTAACGAGGAGCTCTATAAGGGTAAATCTCCGTTTCCAGTTTTTCATTTTCCGTTTCTCCTTTTTTATTGTTTTATGTTGCTTGCAAACTTTGCAAGTAGATTTTTACATCTCCGTTTTTCTTCCCAGAACAGATAGTTGCCCTCTTCGTTCCAGTGCGAAGTGTTCAGAACCGCGCTTCCCTTTTTCACGAACGGAAGCTGGATAACATCCGGGCAGAGATGTCCCGCACGGGTAATCGAAACCGGAACCAGTGTCAGCGGCTCCCGGAGCGAACCGGGAAGAAGCGTCATGGAAACCGTGCTGTGGAACGGACTGAACATCACCGGAGCCCCCTGCCATCCTTCCGGAAGCGAAGGGACAACCGAGAGAAGTTCCAGTTCCGCAAAATCCATAAATCCATGAATTTTCAGCCGGACTGGTTTTCCCTCTTCCACAACGCAGGAGCCGTCTTCAAATTCAAAATGAAGCGTTCCATACGGCAAATCATAAATGAGTTCATTGCTCTTCTTGTGCCCAAGCGCATCGCGGGTATTGCGAAGGATTTCCTCATTCAGGAGTTCCGGCGAATCCGGAAGAGTCGTCCGGTCGGAAAAAGCAAGCAGTTCGGGATCTTCAAATGCGGCGAGCTCCGCACAGCAGACGACACGGTCCGTCAGCTCCGTCAGAGTCGCCGGGACATTCAAAAGACAGGTCCGTCCGACATTCTCAATGGAACAGGTTCTGATGCCGTCCCCGATCGGCGCACACCACTTTTCCGGAATCCCGCTCCGTCCGTTGATGATTCCCAGAATTGCGCCGACCGTTCCCGCAGTGCAGTCGGTATCATCGCCGCAGTTCACCGCCAAAGCAACGGAACGCCCGAAATCGCCTTCGCCATAGAGCAGACCGAGCACCGCGAATCCGAGATTTCCGGGAGCCTGGAACCAGCCGATATCCGAGCTGTCCTCCACAATCCGGTTCCTGGCCTCCGCAAACGGCAGATGTTCCGCATAACACGTGCGGGCGAGTCCGACCGCACGGGCGACCCGGCAACCGGACGGAATAAACGCGAGCGCCACGTCAAGCAGCTTCTGAATGTCGCGCTCCGCAAACGCTGCGGATTCCAGCGCGGCGGTGAAGAGCTCCGCATAAATGCCTTCCCCCTCATGATCGCAGCAGGCGTCGCAGTACGCAAGCCGGACCGCCCGGTGCGGAGAAGCGGGAAAGAGACACGCCCAGATTTCCGACCGTATCCATGCGCCGTTGCTCCACTTCCAGTCGCCGTTGCCGACGCGTCCCGACATCGGCGGCAGAATCCCCATGCGGATGTTGTTGCGGCAAACTCCGTATTCGTTCCACGGACCCGTAATGTAATTGTCCCAGTATTCGGCAAGACGGCGTTCATTCAGCTTGCGCACGCCCTCGCGCTCCACCGCGGCAAGCCAGACAAGCTGAAGATCAAGATCGTCGTTCGGAAGAGATTCTCCGTTGATCTCGGGCGGATAAAACTCAACATCGTTCATTGCCCGGTTGTTTTCCCATGGAGCGCCGAGCGTTCCACCGATTGTTTTACCGTACCAGCAGCCGAGAACTTTGTCGCGGTACTCCTTCCGGGAGATGGTCCATTCCCCTGTTTTCATCGTCATCATGCACATTCCTTTCTTTTGTTTTATAATTATATCTCAAAAAAACGAATTTGTCAACGCCTTAAAGTCTATACTTTTTACCACATCGTCTATTTCTTGAAAAAAGTAAAAATTTGCTTTTTCCATTTTCCGTGATATAGTTTCAGGGAAAGGAGAATTCCGGCATGGATTCAGCGGCGGCAAACAGAGAGGCGAGCATATTCGGGGAAAAGATGTTTTTTGCGTGGGAAAAACGCCGCTGGATGTCTCATGACCTGAACTTCTGGAACCTTGTAATCACAACAAGAGGGAACTGCCTTATCCGCAACCGTTTCGGGGAACTGCAGCTGGCGCCGGGCGACATTCTGCTGTCTCCGCCCTCACACGAGCGTTTTTTTGCCATGGACGGATGCTGGGGCTGTTTCTGGTTCGCATTCAACCTCCATATTCACATCAACTGGAATCAGCCGATCCGGGAAATGTACGTTGTGCATCCGCACAGCGACACCATGGCACGGATTCTGAGCGATGCGGAGGAGGCCTGTTCCCTTCTGGCCGCTCAAACCGGCAATATATTCCCGTTGGTTGAAACGCTCCTGGAGAGCATTCTTCTGCGCGGAAATGCGGATACGTTCATCAAGGCGAACACGCAGCTGGAAGCCGCGAAAAATTTCATCGCATCCACGCTTCAGATTCACAACTTTGACACCGTCGCCAAACAGTTCGGCATGTCGCGCGCAAAATTTTTCCGGGACTTCAGGAAAGCCTACGGAACGACGCCGCAGAAGTATCATGAGAAGATCAAATTCCAGAATGTCTGTTCAATGCTTGCAACGACGGACCGTTCGTTTTCAGAAATAGCGGAGCTGTGCGGATTTTCGAGTTTGTTTTATCTTTCAAAGCGTTTCCGGACTGTTTTCAAGACCTCGATGCGCCAATACCGCGCGAAACGGACCGGAGGGATTCAACAATAAAATCAGATCGCTGACCAAGCAGGCGCGCGTTAATAAGAATTTACAGGTTCCGGCAAAAAACATTTAAAATGAAAAAGCCGGGATGCTGAGTCCCGGCAAAAATCTGAAATTCAGGTTTTCGGAATAAGAAAAATTATCCCTTTATGGAATGAGGAATAAGAAAAATTATTCCTGTGTGATGGCTTCCGCGGGGCAGGTGCCGACGCAAGCGCCGCAGTCAACGCAGGAATCCGCATTGACCTGAGCATGGCCGTCCGCCATGGAGATTGCTTCCACCGGGCAGGCGCCGACGCAGGATTCACATCCGACACATTTTTCAGGGTTCACTTTTGCAGCCATTTTTTCCTCCTTACGGTTTGTTCGATAATTTCGGGGAGCCGCTCATAGGAACGGCTATCTCCATAATCTACATGAATTTCCCGAAATGTCAAATCATCCCGAAATGAATCTTTGAAAATTGTGCGCTGCAAAGTAACGGTTCTTTTTCATCCCCGGCAAACGTACAAAAGGCGCGTTCAGCTCTGCAATTCACCATTTTCCCGTTCGTGGAGAATGTTGAGCGCTTCGTGGGCGGCAATTCCTTCAGCGGTTTTGCGCTTGTTCGCGGATGCGGTTGTGATCACCTTTCCCAGCACACGGACTTCTACGCGGAACACGGGGTTGTGGTCGGGGCCGGAGACAGAGAGCAAGTGATATTCGGGCTGACAGCCGTAACGGCTCTGGGTGAACTCCTGGAGCGCGCCTTTCGGATTCAGATCCCGCAGCATCCGCGCAGGATCCGGAACGGTTTCCGCAAGGAGTTTGAGGTAGAACTGACGTGCGGTTTCCAGATCGGAATCGAGCATGATCGCCCCGAGAACCGCCTCCATCGTGTCGGAGAGAGTGGATTCGCGCGTTCTGCCGCCCGTCTCCTGCTCGCCGTGTCCGAGCATCAGCGCGTTGCCGAGATCGAGACGAACCGCAAGCTGTGCAAGCGCGCTCTGGTTGGCGAGAGCGGAGCGGATCTTCGTCAGATCCCCTTCCGCAAGCTCCGGATAACGCTTGAAAATGTATTCGGTCAGAATGATCTGGAGCACGGCGTCACCGAGGAACTCCAGTCTCTGGTTGTCATATTTGATGTTGTGTTCGGTGGCGAACGATCGGTGCATCAGAGCCTCTTTGAGGAGGTCCGGGTTGTTGAAGGTGTAGCCGATCAGCCGCTGGGCTTTCTGAAAATCGTACATGGAGCACTCTTTCATATGAAGATTGATGAAGAGGGCTTTTCATACCGAAGCGACTGAACCTGTCAAACGAGCTGGCAGGTTTAGTCGATTTGGACTTCCGGGAACACAGGGTTCCCGGAAGTGAGAAAAACCGGATCAGAGGTTGGCAACGACGAGGTCGCCGACTTCGCTGGTGGAGTAGCCCATCTTGCCCGCGGAGAGCGATTTGAGCTTGTGTTCGGTGATATAGGCAACCGCCTTCTCGATGTCCCTGGACGCCTCGTGTTCGCCGAGGTATTCCAGCATCATGGCGGCGGAAAGAATTGCCGCGCAGGGGTTGATCACGCCGAGACCGGTGTACTTCGGAGCGGATCCGCCGATCGGTTCGAACATGCTGACGCCTTCGGGATTGAGGTTTCCGCCCGCGGAGATGCCCATTCCGCCGGAGGTCATGGCGGCGAGGTCGGTGATGATGTCACCGAACATGTTCGAGGTGACAATGACGTCGAACCATTCCGGGTTCTTGACCATCCACATGCAGGTGGCGTCAACATGGCAGTAGTTGAGCTTGACGGTCGGATAGTTCTTTGCCATCTCATGGAAAGCGCGTTCCCAGAGATCGAAGCAGTAGGTCAGGACGTTGGTTTTTCCGCAGAGGGTGAGCTGGGAAGTGTAGCCGGCCTTCTTGTCCTCTTCGGAAAGTCCGCGCCACGGATTCTCTTTCGTGTGACGCTTTGCGGCGAGTTCGAAAGCGAACTTCAGGCAGCGGTCGACCTGGAAGCGGTTGTAGACCATTTCCTGAATCGCGACTTCGTCTTTGGTTCCCTTCATGGAAACGCCGCCCATGCCGGTGTAGACGTCGCCGGAGTTCTCGCGGACGACGACGTAGTCAATGTCCTCGGGGCCCTTGTTGGCGAGCGGGGAGACGACGCCGGGGAACAGCTTCACGGGGCGCAGGTTGATGTACTGGTCGAGAGCGAAGCGGAGCTTGAGGAGGATGCCCTTCTCAAGGATTCCGGGAGCGACTTTGGGCGTGCCGATTGCGCCGAGGAAGATCGCATCGAACTTCTTCAGCTGGTCAATTGCATCGTCGGGAAGAACCACGCCGGTCTTGAGATAGTTTTCACCGCCCCACTCGAAGTTGGTGAAAGTCATTTCAAATCCGTACTTCTTGGAGACAGCCTGAAGGACCTTGACGCCTTCCGCCACGACTTCGGGACCCGTTCCGTCGCCCGGAAGAGTCGCAATCTTGTAAACTTTCGACATTTTCTGAACCTTTCCTTTCAGACGGTGAACCGTCCGAGTTTTTGTTTGTTAGAAGTTA
>URNX01000054.1 GCA_900549415.1 uncultured bacterium | reverse complement strand
TTAATATAATATGCTTTTGCAAAAAATCAAGTTTTTTCGACGTGCAGGCTTTTGAAACATCCGTTTTCCTGCTGTATATTACCGCGAATAAAACGAACGGAGGAGTTTCTATGGCCGGCAGAGTGCTTTGGAATGTGGAACATTTGAATTTGGAGATCGGACGGCAGGTGCTGTTTCAGGACGCCGCAATGTCGGTCCGCGATGAAGAGCGCGTCGCTCTGGTCGGACGCAACGGCTGCGGAAAGTCAACCTTGCTGAAAATCATCGCGGGACTGGAACAGCCGTCGAGCGGCGACATCAGCGTTGCGCGCGGAATCCGCATCGCCTATATGCCGCAGGATTTTGCTCCGCCGGAAGGGCTCACCATCGAGCAGGCGGTTCGCGAGGGGCTCGCCTGGTTCGATTCGCTTCTCAAACGCTACGAAACACTTCCGCCGGAGTCGCCGGAACACGAGTCGCTCGAACATCTGCTGACTCTTCATGACGCATGGCATCCGGAGAAGAAACTGGAAATCACGCTTGCAAAACTCCATGTCCCCGACCTGAACCGTCTCTGCTCGGAGCTTTCAGGAGGCGAACTCCGCCGCGTCATGCTGGCCCGCACCATCATCGGCGAGCCGGATCTGCTGCTGCTCGACGAGCCCACAAACCATCTTGATGTGGAGACGATTGCCGGAATCGAAGAGTTTCTCGCCGGTTACCGCGGGGCGTGCCTGTTCGTCACTCACGACCGCTACTTTCTCGACCGCATCGCAACCCGCATCATTGAGCTTGACAACGGCAAATTCTTTTCCTGCGAAGGCTCCTATGCCGACTTTCTCGCCGCGAAGGAGGAGCGCGAATATGCCGAAGACCAGGCGGAGGCGCGGCGGCGCAGTTTTCTGCGCCGGGAAATCGAATGGGTCCGCCGCTCCCCGAAGGCGCGTCTGCGCCGCAATCTCGGACGCTTGAAACGCTATGATGAAATCGCCGCGCAGAGCGCACCCGTCCGCACAGGACAGATTGAGCTGATTATTCCGAAAGCGTCGCACCTCGGCAACAAGGTTGTCGATATGAAAAATGTCACTTTTTCGCGTGGGGGACGGACGGTTCTGCGCGACTTTTCGTTTGAGTTCACCGCGGCGCATAAAATCGGTGTGGTCGGACCGAACGGCGCGGGAAAAACGACGCTTCTCAAACTTATGACGCAGCAGCTGCAGCCGGATTCGGGCGAAGTCTTCGTTGCTCCGACTGTTGAATTCAATTACATCGACCAGGCGCGTGTCGCGCTCAATCCGGAACGCACGGTCTGCGAAGAGATCGGGGAGGGGCACCAGTTCATCAATCTCGGCGATGAACGGATTTCCATCTGGGGGTATCTCAAGCGCTTCATGTTTGAAGACGAGCGGATCAACACGCAGGTTAAGCAGCTTTCGGGCGGCGAACGGGCGCGTCTGACTCTCGCGAAAATCCTCAAGGGCGGCGGAAACTTCCTGATTCTCGACGAGCCGACCAACGATCTGGACCTCATCACACTGCGCATTCTGGAAGAGGCGCTGATCGACTACGACGGCTGTCTGGTTGTCGTCAGCCACGACCGTTATTTCCTGAACCGCGTCTGCAACCATATCATCGCATTTGAGCCCGACGGCTCGGTGACGACAACGGTCGGCGATTACGAATACTACGCGTCGAAACGCGCGGAACGTCTTGCCGCTCAGCAGAAAACGGAGAAAAAAGAGACGGCGAAGCCGAAAGCATCCGTGCCTGCCGCTCCGAAGAATCCTCCGAAAAAGCTGAGCTACAAAGAGGAGCGCGAACTGGAATCTCTGGAGGCGAAGATTGCGGAAACCGAAGCTCGCATCGGCGAGATTGAGGCGTTGTTTTCCGCCCCCGATTTCTTCACGCTTCACGGCAAGGAATCTCCCGCGCTTCAGAAGGAGCTGGAAGACAAACGCGCCGCACTTGACGGTTTTTACGCCCGCTGGGAAGACCTGGAATCTAAAAAGGAGCAATTCAAATGAGTGCTGAATACAAAACGGAAACAATGGATGACCTTCTCGCGATTATGCGCCGTCTGCGCGCACCCGACGGCTGCCCGTGGGATCGCGAGCAGACGCACAAATCTCTCAAGAAAAGTCTGATGGAGGAGTGTGCCGAGCTGATGGACGCCATTGAGGCGGAAGACGACTGCGGCATGCGCGAGGAGATGGGCGATCTGCTGATGAACATTGCTCTGCAGGCGGTCATTGCGGAGGAGCGCGGCGCGTTTACATTCCATGATGTCGTTCATGAGATCGCGGAGAAGATGATCCGCCGGCACCCGCATGTTTTCGGTTCGGAACACGTGGAATCCTCTTCCGAAGTTCTCGGTCTCTGGGAGAGGGTGAAAAAGGAGGAGAAGAAGGACCGCAAGTCCGTTCTGGACGGCATCGCGTACCACTGTCCCGCGCTTCTTCAGGCGGAGAAGATTCAGAAACGCGTCTCGAAGTACGGTTTTGACTGGAGCGACCAGCGCCAGATTGTCGATAAGATTCAGGAGGAACTGGACGAGGTGAAAGCCGCGCTCGCTTCCGGCGATGAAGCGCATACCGATGAGGAGCTGGGCGATCTTCTGTTTGCAACGGCGAATCTTTCTCGTTTTCGCAAGCGTGCAAGTGCGGAAGAGCTTCTGGCGTCGGCGAACCGCAAATTCGCGGATCGTTTCCGTTATATTGAAACGCATCTTGCCGCGCAGGGCAAAACGTTGGAGGAAAGCTCTCTTGCGGAGATGGACGCCCTTTGGAATGAGGCGAAAAAAGCCGGTCTTTGAGTTTTCCGCAGATTTTAAAACAAAAAACGCACCCGGACGGAGGTGCGTTTTTTGTTATGTATGAGAAAGGTACGCAAAAAGGCGAAACACCCGTTACTCCGGTTCCATGAACCCTGCAAAATCCGTGTGTTCCGCCTGTGCAAAAACTGACTCAAAATGTGAACGGGAGATCACAAATTGAAATGGCAGAGATTTGCACACACGACATTCCCGCGGGGGAATGCGTTTTCCGCGAAACGGCGGAATCTGTTTTTTGCGAAAGTCCGGACTTTCCGGATTGCGCGTCTGCATGTTTTCACAAACGGCGATTCCACAAAAAACGATTTGCAGCGGTCGTAATAGTTTTCGAGCGGGATGCGGAAGGAGAGCACGAATGCGCCTGCCTCCTGAATCCAGTTTGCCGAAACGTTCCGGATGCAGCCGTCGAAGCTGCCCGGACGGGGATCGACCAGAGAGAAATCCCCGGTTGCGGAGATGCCGGAAGAGCACGAACAGTAAAATTCGTGTATCTTGTCAGAAAATGTCAGATTCTCTGTCATTGCTGATTGCTTCCGGTTTCCGTTGTGCCGAGATTATTTCTCGTTTTTCTGGAGAACGCCGTTTTCGACGAGCTTGTCGATGAGCTGCTGCATGGAGTTGAAGGCTGCGAGGAAGCCGTTCGGGGGCATGATCACGCGGATGTTGCCCTGGGGAACCGGAGCCTTGCCGTCTTCGGTCGGCTGGAGGGTGACGAAGTCAAATCTGACCATGCCGCCCGCAAAGTGAATCTGTCCGATGCCGTCCGCAAAGATTTCCTGTTTTTCGTTCATTTTCTGAACCTTTCTCTTTATGTTTGTTGTTGGAACGCGTAGTGCGTTCCGGATTGATTACAACGATAGCAGTAAAAAGGAAAAAGTCAAGTTCTTTTTGAAAAAAAATCAAAATTTGCCGAAGATTCAGCCCTGCTTGCGGGCTTTTTCCTTTTCATGCTCGTAACGGTCGTTGATCGAGGCGATTTCCGTGATGAGACCGGATTTGATCTCTTCGATTTTCGCGGGATCTTCTTCGCGGGCGAGACGCTGCTGAGCGGAGAGTTCGGCTTCCGCGACTTTGGCTTTGCGGATCTGCTCGATTTCGGCGAGTTTCTGCTTGACTTCATCGGAAACCCGGTTCAGGATTCCGCCGCTCCGTTCGAGAGCAAGTTCGTATGCGCTTTTCATTTCGATTTCTCCATAAAGTAAAACATGAGGGCGTTGAGGACGAGTCCGTGTTCAATTGTTCCGCTGCGCATCATTTCGCGCACCTTCTGTTCCGGGACAAGTTCGGTGAAGATGCATTCGGTCGGTTCGAGATGCGGTTCTGAAACGCGCACCGCCTCTTCAACGAAAACGGTGTAGCAGTAGTTGCCCTGAAGTGCGGGGTTGGGATGGACGCGTCCGATGATCCGTGCGTTCTTTCCTGCGAATCCGGTCTCTTCCATGAGTTCGCGGATTCCGGCTTCCACGGGGGATGGATCGGTGCGGTCAATGCAGCCGCCGGGAATTTCCCACTCGGTTTCCCGCGTACCGTGACGGAACTGGCGGATGAGAACGAGTTCATGCTGTTTTGTGACGGCGACGATGTTCACCCAGTCGCAGGAGCGGCAGGTGATGAATTCGTGTACGGCGCCCGTGCGCAGACACTTGTAGTTTTCCGCGCACAGAGTGATGACGCGTGACTTGAAGATCTCCCTGGGGGATTCCAGGGAGATCCATTGACTCTTCGGGTCGCAGGTCATAACGTTCTGCCGGCGGCTTCCACGAAGGGACGCAGGGCTTCCATGAACGCCTTGAAGTCGGCACAGGGAATCTGCTGGGCCGCGTCGCTGAGCGCCTTGACGGGGGTCGGATGCGATTCGACGATGATGCCGTCGGCTCCGATTGCCGCCGCGGCTTTCGCAAGCGGAAGGACGTATTCGAGCTTGCCGGCCGCATGGCTCGGGTCGACGATGACGGGGAGGTGCGATTCCTTTTTCGCAACGGCAACCGCGCTGATGTCGAGCGTGTTGCGCGTGGAGGTTTCAAAGGTGCGGATTCCGCGTTCGCAGAGAATCACGTCTGTGCAGCCGTGAACGAGGAGATATTCCGCCGCGTTCAGCCACTCTTCGACTGTTGCGGACATGCCGCGTTTGAGCAGGACGGGGCGTCCGGCTTTGGCGACGTTCTCGAGGAGGTTGTAGTTCTGGCAGTTGCGCGCGCCGATCTGAATGCAGTCCGCCACTTTTGCGACGGCGTCGATCGTCGGAATGCCGACCACTTCGGTTACGACGGGAACATGGTATTTGTCCTTGACTGCCTGCAGGATATCGAGACCTTTCTGTCCGAGTCCCTGGAAGTCGTAGGGGGATGTGCGGGGTTTGAAAGCGCCGCCGCGCAGGATGCCGACGCCGTCGGCAGTGAGAGTGGACGCGACAATATCCATCTGTTCTGCGGATTCAATGGCGCAGGGGCCTGCGATGATCTGAAATTTTTTTCCGCCGATTTCCTGGTTCCCGATTTTAAATACAGAGTTTTCCGGATGAATTTCCCGGCTTGCGAGTTTGTACTTTTTCTGGATCGGGTGGACGTCTTCGATGCAGGGGATGTTTTTGAGAGCTTCGAGGGACATGTGCATGTTCTCGTCTCCCACCGCACCGAGAACGGTATGCTCCACGCCTTTGATGAGACGTGGCTCGTACCCCATGTCCGAAACCATTTTCTCCACTTTCTGAATTTCGGTTTCCGGACAGTTCGGCTTGAAAACAATAATCATTTTTTGCCACTTTCAATGCGTTTTCTCTCTTTGTCCAGCTCAAAACAAAGAGATTTTTCAAAAAGGGAAAATTTTCATTTGCAGAATTCATTTTCCGAGCTACATTATATACAATAAGGCAGGGACCCCGAAAATTCAAGCGAAAGAGTGAAAAAATGTCAACAATACCAAATGTTTCGGCAGCCATCTACATCGGAGCCTACTCCGCGCAGATGCTGATCGCCCGCATGAAACCGGAACCCGGCTCTTTCGAACTTGTCAACCAGTTTACAACCCTGACCCACATGACGCAGGACTGCTCGGAGGACGGAATTGTCTCGGAAGCGGGAATGCAGCGGCTTTTCCATGTTCTGCGCGAGTTTCATCAGACCGGACTGCTGGAGGGCGTCTCCGTTTTCTATGTCGCCGCGACTTCCTCGCTGCGTTCGGTGACGAACCGGAGTTTGATTCTGCTCGGCTGCCAGCGCGAATTCGGCGAATTCCCGCGTCTTCTCAGCGGACGCGACGAGGCACGGCTGAATTTCATCGGCGCAATCTCCGACGCGATGGCGAACATGCCCGTCATTGCGTTTTATCCGGGATTCAACAATATCTGCCTTGCTTATGGAACGGCTTCCCGGATTGACGGCGCATTTGAGGTCGATTTCGGAATCAGCGACATCAATGAGCGGCTGGAGAAAATCCGCCGCATGGTATTCCGTCCATTCCGCAACTTTGCGCTGCATCGCTATGTGCTCCGTCACCTCGCGGGCTTCTCCACCGATTACAGAAAATGGCGTGAATCAATCACGATCGAGCCGGAATTCATGGCGATCGGCCCCGTGCCGATGGGGTGTCTGGCGCTCCTGACGAAACAGCCGGTATTCGGAACCGTGGATTCCATTTCGGCGATTCCGCAGACAGCGGCTTCGCTGACGGAGATGAGCCGTTCCCTGGTTCTCCAGCCGCCCGAGGCTCCGCTGAAACAGCCGGGGATCGACCGGGAGATGGCGCCTGTGCTTGCGGCGGGAATGATGACGCTCCGCTGTGCGCTTGAGATGACGGGAAGTTATGAATTCCGCGTAACGCCGTTCGGAGTCTGTGCGGGAATGCTGAAATCCCCCTCCTGGCTGTTCACGCAGACCAATGTGTAACGGAATCAGAGAAAGAAATCTTCCAGATATTTTCCGCGTTCGGAGTGCTTGCGGAGTTTTTCAAGTGTTTTCAATTCCAGCTGGCGCACCCGTTCGCGCGTGACGTTGAAGATTTCACTGACTTCAGTCAGCGTCTTGCAGGGACCGCCGTCGAGTCCGTAGCGCATGTTGAGTACCAGTTTTTCCCGTTCGGAAAGCTGGCTGATGGCGGCGGTCAGACGGCGTTTCAGCATTTTGCGGGCGAGCGACTTCATGGGGTCGTCCGACAGTTTGTCGCTGAGCAGATTCTCAATTGTGAAATCCGGATCGTCCGCCGACTGCGGCGCCTGGAGCGAGATGCACTGCAGCGACATTTTCTTGATGGCGCTGACGCGTTCGCGCGGCAGTTCCATGATCTGTGCGAGCTCTTCAATCGTCGGTTCGGTTCCGTTGAGCTGAATATAATTCTTTTCCGCAATGTTCATTTTGCGGATGGTCGAAAGCATATGGATCGGCAGACGGATCACGCGGGACTGTGCGGAGAGGGCCCGCGCCACAGCCTGGCGCACCCACCACGAGGCGTAAGTGCAGAAGCGGTGTCCGAGCTTGTAGTCGAATTTTTCAAGCGCCTTCATGAGTCCGAGGTTGCCTTCCTGAATCAGGTCGCCGAACGGAAGTCCCTTGTGCTGATAATGTTTTGCGATGTTGATGACCAGGCGCAGATTGGTTTCGAGCATCCGGAGTTTCCAGCGGTCGATTTCCCGGCGCAGCTCCGCCATCCTGCGTGAGAGGGGGATCATCTCCTCCACACTCATTAGAATGGTCTGCTCCAGCTCGGCGGCGGCAAGACGTCCCGCATTGAAGTTGTCGAGATACCGGTTGACGACATCCGCCCATTCCAGCAGCTTTTCGAGTACGGCGGGATGACGGTTGAGAATGTCGAATCCGTCTGCCCGCAGCCTTGCGAATTCGCCGCGGGTGACGACTCCGTAGACGGCGCGCATCTGACCGATAGCGGCGGAGATTCTTGCGGACCACTCCTTGCGGCTGGCTGGATTGTCGGGCAGGGGAGCGTTGTCCCGCGAGGAGGCGGGGAAAATGTCGGCGAAATCGGTTTCGGGGTCGGCGAGGAGCTTGAGGTGTTCATCGTAGACGAAAGCGAACTGGTAGACCGCCTCCCGGAGCTGACCGATGTTTTCATCAATCTGTTTCCAGAGGTCGAGTTCCTCTTCGGCGGAGAGCTGGGGCATTTCGCCCATTTCGCGGAAATAACTGCGCAGGGCGTCCTGTTCCTCTTCCTGTGCGGAGTGCTTTTTGTCTGGAACCGTTTTTTCCGCATTTTCCGGCAGCTGGTCAAAGCATTCACGCATGGAGCGCGCCTCCCTCGCCGGCGGCGGGGGCATGACCGGAATATCGTTTTTAACTGGTTGTGACATAAAGAGTTCTCCGTAAACGGAATAATATTAGCTCTCTTTCGCGGAAAGTCAAGCGGTTTCTAAAAAATAGAGACCTCGATTTCTGCAAAAAGTTCCTGTTTTTTATTTTTCCGCGAGATTCCGGTTGACGGGGGAGAGTTCCGCGCTTTTCCAGATGTCCTCGATTTCGCGGCATACGGGATCGGCGGTGTCGAGCCCTTTGTCCGGTGCGGGGTCCTGGAGAGCGCGCATGATCCGGACCGGGGTGATGTCCTCCGGCGGAAGCGCGACCTGGAAGGCGTCGCCGCGTTCACCCGGGGCGACTTTGACGAGGATTCCTGCGTCGCAGAGTTCATAGAGCAGAAGGCGCGTTGTGCGGACGGGGATTTCGAGTTGGGCGGAAAGTTCGGTATCCGTGAGCGGCGGCTGCCGGTTGAGGAATGCGCGGGCGCAGGTGCGGACAAGTTTGATTGCGTAAACCAGCTTGCGGCGGCTGCCGACGGAGCCGTCGCCGGGCGTGCCTTCGTAGGAGCTGACGTTCTGGCAGGCGAAAGCGATTTCCGCGCCGAGCAGAATGAAAGTCCAGCTGATCTGCAGCCAGATCAGGAAGAGAGGAAGCGCGGCGAAACTTCCGTAGATGGCGTTGTATTTTGCGACGTTGTACTGAAGAGCGAAGCAGAGATATTGCGCGATGTAGTAAAGAACTCCCGCAATGAATCCGCCGGTCAGCGCGGGGATGATCCGCACGCGCGTGTTCGGGATGAACATGTAGATGAAGGAGAAGATCAGCCATGTGGTGACAATGGGAAGCGCGCGGCTGGAGAGAGCGAGAAGCACGTTCATCGTGTCGGAAATGCCCGGAATCGTGTTGACCATTTCGCTTAGCCGGACCGTGGTGTAGACGGTTGCTCCGGTCGTGACGATGATGATGAGCGGGCAGAGCAGAACGATTGCAAGATAGTCGCTGATTTTGCGGAGGATGGCACGTCCGGTCTTTACTCCCCAGATGTCATTGAGCGATTTTTCGATCTGCATCATCAGGCGTATTGTGACATAGAGGAGGGCGATTGCGCCGATTCCGGCGATGAGCCCTCCCTTTGTGTTCTCCAGCAGGTTGTTGGAGAACGTAATGATTTTTTCCGCCACTTCCTCTTTTCCGGCAAATGTCCCGCGGAACCAGGTCTCAAGCCGCGCATAGAGCCCGAATCCTTTTGCGATTGCGAAGGCGAGGGCGGCGACGGGGACGATCGCGAGGAGCGTGTAGTAGGTCAGCGCCGAGGCGTGAAGCATGCAGTTGTTCTTGAAGAAACAGCGGACGGAAAGCACGATAATGCGCAAAGCGGAGACGAGTCCGCGCAGAAACGGAGAAAAATCCGCCGTGCGGAGCGTCCAGATTCCGGATTTGAAGAAGTTCAGCATGTCAGATTTTTCCTTTGTTTTTCAGGGAGAACCTTTGGAAATATACACCGCATTCGCCTTTTTTGCAATCTTTTATGCCGGAAAAGGTTTGACGATGTGCCTTGGCAGGTTTCCTGTTTTTCCGAAGTTTTCCATTTTTTTTATTTTACCCTCTTGACTTTTTTGCAAAACTTGATATAATATATAGTTAAGCGGTTAAGCAATGTGTTTCCTGCTTCCGTAACCGTTTCTTTTGACAACTGCGGCAGAACTGTCCGGGAAAGCTTTTTTATCCTATGAACGAGTCTGTTGAATATTCAATATTGTTTGCTTAATCGCTTAAGCAAACAGAGGAGGTGTAACATGGCGACTCTGAAAGATGTGGCAAGAGAGGCCGGCGTATCGGTTGCGCTGGTTTCGTATTATCTCAACGGCAGCAAGGCGGCGCGGATGAGCGACGAAACGCGCGAACGGATTGCGGTGGCGGTGAAAAAGCTGAAGTACCGCCCGAACCGCGTCGCGCAGTCGCTTTCCACGGGACGCGGAAGGAATATCGGGATGCTGGTCGGGAATATTGCGGATCCGTACTTCGGTCATCTTGCGGAAGAGGCACTGAAGGAGGCGGCGGAACACGATTATTCGCTTATTTTTTCGCTGACCTGCGGAACGGAGTCCGTAGCGAAAGCGGTGGATTATCTGCTGCGCAACCGGATCGATGCGCTGTTTTCGTGCTGCGCGCTTCCCGGATCGTTCCGGAAGGAGAATCCGGATTTGCCGGTCGCGGTTCTGGGAACCAATGAGCCGGATTTCCTTGATCTGCAGACGCCGGCGGAAGAGGCTTTTGAAGAAGCGCTCCGTTTCTTCCGGGCGCGCGGGAAAACAACGGTGTACCAGTTTCCCGAGGGTGGAACGGTTTGGAACTGCAGTCTGGAACGGGCGGCGGAACGGATGGGCTGTGCGCTTTCCGGCGGGGGAAAATTGAAGCCGGAGGAGGCTCTTGCGGAGGTTGCGGCACAGCGTCCCGGGGCGATTCTGGTCAATGGTCATGCGCTTTATGGTTTGTTGAAACTGCTGGATGAGCTCCCCGGGTATGCGCCGGAACTGGTGATCGGCGTGGATGAGTTCCACAATTTTCTGGAGAGTCCTTTGATTTCCGGCGGCATTCTGACCAGCACACGGGAAAAAGCTCAGCGTGGGATTCAGGAGCTGATCCGGAGAATCGAGAATCTGGAATTGCCTCATTCCGGAATTGTTCCGGTCTCACCCGCAAAATTCATTCGATACAACGCCGGAGAACATCCTGTGATGATTCCGGCAAAAAAAGGATTTTGATTCATGCTCGGAATATTTTCCATGGCGCCGGTCTCATTTCCCCCGGATTTCATCTGGGGCTCTGCGACGGCCGGCTATCAGATCGAAGGGGACAACATTCACTGCGGACACTGGCACCGTGAAGTGCTCTATCATGCCAAAGAGCCGTCGGGGAAAGCCTGCAATTTCTGGAATCTCTGGCCGCAGGATTTCGCGATGCTGAGCGAACTCGGTCACCGGATGTTCCGCATGTCGGTTGAATGGTCCCGCATTGAACCGGAGGAGAAGCTGCATGACGAGGAGGCGCTTGCACGCTATCTTGCGATGTTTAAAGAGCTTAAAAAACACGGAATCAAACTCTGCCTGACACTCCACCATTTTTCCCAGCCGCAGTGGTTTGAGGAAAAGGGGGAGTTCAACGACGCGGAAAACATCAGCTGCTTTCTCCGTCATCTGGAGTATCTGGTTCCGAAAGTCGCGCCGTATGTGGACCTTTGGAACATCTTCAACGAATTCAACAACGGCGATTCTCCGTCGCTTTACGGGCGCAAGACGAACTGTCTGATTGCCCACGCCCGTGCCGCGCAGATCATCCGTGCACACTCAAAGGCGCCTGTCAGCACCGCCCATGCGATGACCTGTTATCAGCCGCTAGATTCTGATGATGAGTTCGACGTCACGCGGACCCGTATCCGTGACTGGGTGGTGAACCGCTTCTTCTATCATGCCGTCCGGACGGGCGAGATTCTGTTTCCGTACCGCGACGCAGTGGAGGTTCCGGAGCTGAAAGGTTCGTGCGATTTCTGGGCAATCAACTACTACACCCGCCATTTCGTTTCCGCCCGTAAAGCGGTTTCTTCGCGGCATGAATGTCAGAGAATCCGTCCTATCGACCGGGATTTCTATCTGGAGGAATTCTATCCGCAAGGGCTTGTTGACGGGCTTTGCCAGCTGAAAGATCTGCCGGTTTACATCACCGAAAACGGTTTCTGCTGTGATGACGACCGGCTGCGTATTCTCTATCTGGCGCGGCATCTTCAGGCTGTTTCGGAAGCGATGCGGAAAGGATGCGATGTCCGGGGATATCTCTACTGGTCGCTTCTTGACAACTATGAATGGGGCAGTTTTGTTCCGCGCTTCGGTATGGTCGACGTGGATTTCAAAACGTTTGAACGCACTCCGAAACCGAGTGCATACTTTTTCCGCGACATTCTTTCGCGCGGCGGTTTCGACCGGGATCTTGTACTCAAATATCTTCCGGAATTCAAGGACTGGAAGATTTATCCATCAAAAAAATAAAGAAAGGTATTTATCATGACTCACAAGCTCACCGCTCTCCTTGCTCTCCCTCTGTTTTCCGCCGGAGTCTTTGCGGCAAGTCCAGACGCTCGGATTCCGTTTGACGGCTCCGCGGCGATCTTCGGTCCGGACGGAAAAGAGATTGCCCAGTGCACTGTTTCCGCTCCGGAATATGTTGATGGCGTTTCCGGCAAGGCGCTGAATGCGCAAACGCCCGTCCGGCTCCCCGAATTTCCGGGATTTGAAAAACGCGAGGGGGCTGTCTCCTTCTTCTTCCGTCCGGACTGGGAAATGAACGACGGCAGGAGTCATCGCCTGTTTGAGGCCGGCAGATTCCTGTCCGATTTTTATCTCTATTTTGTGAAAACAAAAAGCGGGCGTCTGGAACTGAGTGTTTGCGCTCCGGAACAGCTGCAGGTTATTGTCGATGATGTTCTGAATGCAAAACAGTGGGTGCATCTTGCGTTTTCCTGGAGCATTCCGAAGGGGGAAGCTGTGATTTATATCAACGGCAAGGAAGCCGGACGTAAAACGCTGGAGTCGTGGAAGAAAGCGGATTATGTCAGCGATGCTCCGTGGAATATCCTGCTTGGGACTGCAAATGCTCCGGCGGATGGCGCATACGATTCTCTGAAACTCTACAACAAGCAGCTTTCCGGCGGCGAGGTTGCTGCGGATGCCCGCGCAAAAAGCAAAAAATAACCCGAAGGACTATTTATGCAGACAAAATTTTTTCAACTTGCGGCACTCTGCCTAATTCCTGGCAGTCTGCTTGCGGCGGAACCGCGCGTGATTGCGCCGTTTGACGGATCGCCTGCGCTGTTCGACGGTTCGGGAAAGCCGATCGGAATCGCTGCTCTTGCCGGAGCCGGGCCGGTGAGCTATACCGGCGGCGTGGACGGCAAGGCTCTTGAGGTGCGCAGGCTTGCATACGACCAGGTGACGGCTGTCAATTTCAACAAGCTTCCGGAGCTCGACGGGCGGGAAGGAACCGTCTCGTTTTTCTTTCGTCCGAACTGGGAGATGAACGACGGTGAAAGCCGGCGTCTGTTTGAAGCCGGGCGTTTCGGTTCCCCTTTTTACCTCTATTTCATCAAAACGAAAAGCGGGCATCTGGAACTGAGCGTCTGCACACCGCAGCAGCATCAGGTTCTCGCCAAAGCGTCCCTGAAACGGAAAAAATGGGTGCATCTTGCGTTTTCCTGGAGCATTCCGAATGGAGAAGTCGCCGTTTACGTCGACGGTAAACTTGCGGGGCATCGCGCGCTGGAGGCGTGGAAGGAGAGAGCTTACAGCAGCAAAGCTCCGTGGAATGCGTGGCTCGGAACCGGGGGCGGCGATCGCTTCAAAGCGAAAGTCGCGGAAGGCGCATACGACAATCTGAAGATTTACGATACCCGTCTTTCCGATGCGGAAGTCCTTGCGGATTTTCTCGGCGGAAATAAAAAAGCGATGAATGAGGTTCCTCTTTCCGGCATTCAGCAGGCGAACGGGAAAATAGAGCTCCGTTTTCATGGCCGCATCAAACGGCTGCCGAGTTCGGCGCCGCTGCTGGCGCTCAAAAGTGGCAAAACGCTTGTGACAGTTTCTTCGATGGGAACTTCCGGAAAACTTGTGTTGAGCGGAGGCGGAAAACAGCTCGAATCTCCGTATGTGTTCAACCTCACCCGTCCGCTGAAAATCGGCTTCAGACCCGAAGGTTCACGGATGGAAATCTGGTTCGACGACGCGTTTCAGGGAATGCTTGAAATTCCCGGCGGGTGGGGAGGGCTGGAATCCGTCCGTACCGTTGAGGAAGTCACGATTGTTTCAGCGGAACCGGGCGAATCCGAACTTGCTCCGCTGAAGCGCAAAGCGCAGACGGCGCTTGAAAAACAGCTCTGGAGCCTTGACGATGCCGAGTACATCCGCCAGAGCGTCCGCGAGACAATTTCCCTGAACGGTCTGTGGCGGATTTACGAGGACGACAGTTGTTCCTATGCGCCTGTTCTCCCGAAGGAGCAGCACTATTCGCGGGTTCCGGGCAGCCGCCGTTCCTCTTATTTCAAACATTACCGCGAGAAAAACGGAAAGCTGGAAGGTTTTGCCGTTCCCGGCGGTCCGCGCACAACGGCGGACTGGTATCAGCGCACATTCACCGTCCCGGAGGCGTGGAAGGGGAAACGCATTTTCCTGAATTTCGACAATCTTGCCGCCGATTACGGACGTGTTTATCTGAACGGGAAACTGATTGATTCGTTTCAGCAGGAGTTCAAGCATTTTGCCGCGGTTCCGAACGCGCGCCGCATAGATGTGACTTCTCTGCTTGAGAAGGAGAATGTTCTGAGCATCTTCGTGGAACGCCCGATCCGTATGTTCTGGCGTGACTGGCCGGGACTTCAGGACAGCTGGGCGGTGACGGTCTGGGATGTCCGTCTGGAAAGCGCACCGTCGCCCGTCTTTGTAAAAAGCACGGTTGCGCTTCCCTCGTTCCGCAATAAAACGCTGGAGTTGCGGACGACGGTTGCGAATCCGCAGCGCGTGAAGGGGGAGGCTCTTCTGTCCTTCCGTTTCGAACGCGCGGATGATGATAAAGTCTTCACGAAAAAATTCCGTCTGACGGGCGCCCCGGAGCAGCGGATCGTTTTCAGAAATTCCTGGAACAATCCGGTTCTGTGGGATGCTTCCTCTCCGAATCTCTATACGCAGCGTGTGACGCTCACGGTGAACGGGAAGACAGCGGATGCGCTTCCGGACCGCAAGTTCGGTTTCCGCGAGGCGTGGGTGGAAAACGGAGAATTCCGTCTGAACGGGAAAAAAGTGCGTTACCGGATGCTGACTTCGCCCGGATTCGAGGGCTGGCAGATGTACTTTGCGAATCCCCGCGCAATCGCGCAGTATGTCGCGAGCATAAAGAACATCAACTATGACACTGTCCGTTTCAACCCCTCGGTCATGCAGCACCGCACGGTGATGCCGTATTACACGCCGGCTTATCTGGAGGAGTGCGACCGGCAGGGAGTCTACAACTTCTATCCCATGCCGTTCTATGAAAACGAGGACAGGACGGTCTATCAGGAGGGCGTGGAACGCTTTCTGGAGTATTACGGCAGTCACCCGAACATCCTGATGTGGTACACCTGTTTCAACGGCTGCGGTTATGCCGCCGGACAGGACCCCTACTATCTGAACAACACGGAATACGATCCGCCGCTCGAACGGACCAAACGCGAACGCCGTCTTGCCGCCTATGCGGAAAAGGTCATGCGTTCACTTGATCCGAGCCGGGAATGCTTCCCGCATGCGGGCGGAAACATGGGGAAGATTTTCGGTTCGATGAACTACCAGTCGTTCGGAACTCCGCTTCAGGAGCAGGAGGACTGGCCGAAAATCTGGTCGGCGAATCACTCCCAGCCGCTCATGACGGTCGAATCCGGGTTCCCCTATCCGCCGCAGTTCTTCTACTTCGACGGTCCGGAAGGATACAATATGACTGCAGAGCATGCCGCCCGTTTCTTCGGCGATGCGGTTTACCGGAATGAAAAGAGTCCGGCGCAGTTCACAAATCCCCTCCGCAAGGCACCCTATGCGCCGCGTTCGGAAAACTACTTCCTCGCCTCCGGGGAGATGTACCGCCGCGTCGTCCGTGCGTGGCGTGCGTACGATGTTTCTGCGCTCGGAGACTTCACGTATCTTGCGGAAGCGTACCGCATCTGGGGACCCGGCCGGCATCAGTCGATGATCTGGGGAATCGACAACGACATCAAATCCGCCGGGATGCGTCCCGACAATGTCCGGGCGCGGGCGCTTGCTCCAGATTACATGCACCTGGAGGAGATCGGGGCTCTGATGAAGCACGAGTTCGCTCCGCTGCGCGTCTTCATCGGCGGAAAAGCCGCTGATTTCACGAACAAGGATCATGCCTTCTTCTCCAAAGAGGAATTCGAGAAGAGCGCGGTTGTCGTCAACGACCGCATGACAAAACAGAATCTGCGTCTCTGCTGGAAATTTGTGGCAGGCGGCGAAGTGGTTGACCGCGGAGAAATCGAAGCGTCCGCGGAGCCCGGCGCAATTCTGAAGCTCCCGTTCCGCCTTGGCGCCCCCGAAGTTGCGGAGCGCACGGAGGGAAAAATCCTGCTCGACGTTTTTGTCGACGGCAAAGCCTATGATACCGACCGTTTCGATGTCCAGATCTTCCCGCGGTATGCAAAGCCGGATTATACGTATGCCGAACCGGCAGGACTCTATGATCCCGCCGGCAAGACGGAGGCACTGCTGAAAAAAGCCGGTTTTCCGTATCGCAGAATCGCGACCGCTGAGGAGGCGGAAGCGTACCGTCTGATTATCATCGGACAGGATGCCCTCGGTGAAAAGCGAGAGGATTTCCTGCGCAAAATGGAAGAGCGCAGCGGCTTCCGTCTAGGCAGAAAAGTTCTGATCTTTGAACAGCAGCCCTGCAATCTCGGCAACCTGGTCTTTGAGTCACCGAGTGCGCGTGAAGCGTTCATCCGCCGGGCGGCAAGCCCGTATGTTCAGGGATTGAAGGATGCGGATTTCCGGAACTGGCGCGGGTCTTCGGATACGCGTCCGGCGAAAGTCGTCAGCGATCCGAACACGACTTATCACTATCCGCGCGCCAAATGGAAAATCGGCAACGGCGGCATGGTGGCTGGAAACGTCATCCGGAAACCTTCATTCGGCGCATTCAAAACGATCGTCGATTGCGGGTTCAACCTCATGTTCTCCGCTCTGATGGAGTACAAATGCGAACGCGCGTATCTGCTGTTTTGTCAGCTCGACGTCACTTCGCGTTATGGCGCCGATCCCGTTGCAACGCGGCTGGTCGACAATATGCTTTCCGAGCTCGCAAAGCCATTCCTTCCCGTCTCCGAGCAGACCGTGATGTATTACGGCGATACGGATGGCGAAGCGCTTCTGAAACAGTTCGGACTGGAATACCGGAAGGGAGAGAATCCCGCCGGGTTCCGCGAGCAGGGCGCTGTCATCATCGGACGGAATCCGGTTCCGGAGAAAGACCGCGAGGCGTTCCGCAGAAATCTGGCGGAATATCTTTCCGGCAATCCGTACTGCCAGGGAACGGTGATCTGTCTGCCCGGCGCTCCGCTCGATCTGCTGCCGGTTCCTCTGAGATGGGAGAAAAAACGCGCGTTCCGTCTGGAAATTCCATCGGGCGATCCGATGTTCTCCGGCATGACCGAGGCGGATTTTTATTTCCGCACGATGCACGAATGGAACGTGGTGTCGTCGCCCGACAAACTGGTTGCGAGCAGTCCGGCGGTTTTTGCCCGGTATGATTTCCAGGCCGGCGGAGCGGTTATCGTTCTCGGTGCGGCTCCGGATCAGCTGGAAGAGGGCTTCTGGAATCGGGAGAAGATGACCCGTGCATGGAGCACACTCTTTGCGAACCTGAATCTCCCGTTCAAAAAGAATCTGACATTCTTCAATCATCTGCGTCTGCGTCACAACACGGTGATTCCGAAACTGGACGGCATTGAGCTTGTTGACGGTTCGCTCAAGCTTGACTGGAAGAACGACGGCAAGCTGACGGATACGGAAGGGTTCAAACCGTACAAACTCGGTACTGCATGGGAGAAACAGGGCTTCATGCAGCGCAATCCGCATTATCAGTATCCGGCGAATGCGCCCGCGAACCTCAAGAAACCCTATGACGGCTGGGCATGGATCCGTGTCAAAGTCACGGTCCCCGCGGATTGGAAAAAACACAAAATCCGTCTGATCGGCGGACCGGTCGACGATGAGGACATCACGTATTTCAACGGCGTGAAGATCGGCGAAACGAATTCCCGTAATTCGAAAAATCCGTATTCAGCGATTCGCGAGTATGCCGTTCCGTCCGAACTGATTCGCTTCGGCGGAGAAAACACAATTACGATTCACGTATTCGACCGCTGGGGCGACGGCGGAGCCACCGGTCCGCTGCGTCTTGTGACAGAAGATCAGCAGGACCGCGTTGAAGCGACTCCGTACATTGAGAAACTGAATTTCTATGATGTGGATGCATTCCACAACTGGTGAAGAACGAGCCGCCGGAGGGAATCCGGCGGCGTTTTCCAATAAAAAAGTTAAGCGGAAACTAAAAAAATGAAAGGCAGACGACCATGAAACTTCATTCCAACAGAAAAAACATTTCATACTATAAACGCAAATCCAGCAGATTCACGCTTATAGAGCTCCTTGTAACGATTGCGATTATCGCGATCCTCGCCGGGATGCTTCTGCCGGCGTTGAATTCCGCTCGGGGCAAGGCGAGAACGATCGCCTGCATGAATACGATGAAAGGTTTCGGAATGGCGGGAGTCCAGTATGCGGCGAACTTCAATGAATGCTATGTCCCGTACAACCTGAAGAATGACTGCAAGTGGTTTTCGAACCGTTCATTCGGCGAACTGCTGAGCTTGCCGGGCGAGGACAAACAGGCGGCGAACTACGATCCGCAATATGTCCGCGCTTCCGCTGTATGCGGAGAGGCGCCGATTCTGCCTGAGTTCCGGTACACTTCGGATTCCTCATGGCGTTCTCTGCAGAATGTTTACGGGCTTCTCAGTCCGAGAACGGATTACGGAGAGATGCAGTCCGGCGGAACCAATGACGCGGAGCACCGGGTCGTTTATCTGAACAAGGTGAAATCGCCCTCCATGAAATTTGCTTTTCTTGAGGCAAACAATTCCGGACGTGTCCAGATCCATTGGTCGACTCTGGCACGCTGGCAGGAAAACGGTCCTGCGGAACGGGTAGAGAAAGCCGCGTACCGTCACAATGGCGGAATGTATATGAATGTTGTGTTTTACGACGGGCATGTGCAGTGTCTTCCCGCCGGCCGGGTTGATGCCGCACACTGGAACAGTCCCGCCCGCAGAAACTGGGATGCGTATAAATAAGATTTCCGCCTTACAGCATCGGCGTCAGAAGCGCGCAGAGATTTTCCGCCGCGCGGACGGCGCCGTTTTTTTGCGCGAGCGCTTCCGGAGTGATCTCGTCGGAGGCGGCGAGTTCGCGTTCCAGTTCCCGCTTCAGCGTATCCAGAAACGCGGAACCGCGGATGACGGCGTCGAGTTCGAAGTTCAGACGGAAACTTCGGACGTCGCAATTGCTGGAGCCGACCAGAGCCCATTCGTGGTCGACGAGCATCGCTTTCGCATGGACGAACACGCCGCGGCGTTCGAAGATGCGGACTCCGTCCTCCAGCAGCGGTGCGTAGAAACTGCGCGAGGCGAGCTTGACGTAAAAATGATTGTTGTTCAGGGGGACGATAATCCGCACGTCCGTTCCGCGCGCCGCCGCCATGCGCAATGCCATGAGAAACGGTGTGTCCGGCACAAAGTAAGGGCTGATAATCCAGATGCTTTTCTTTGCGGTTGCAACGGCGGTGTGGAAAATTTTCTCGCATCCTTCATAGCACTGTCCCCATCCGGAGGCGACGAGACGGAGCGTGTGGTCGCCTTTCCGTTCCGGCGGAGGAAGAATGAACCCGGAAACGATGCTTTCGGGCGTTTCGTTTGCGGCGTACATCCAGTCCCGCAGGAAAATCAGTTCGAGTTCGCCGACTGCGGGACCTTCGATGCGGCAGTGGAGGTCGTGAATCGCGCTGTCTCCGTGCCGTTTCGCGGGAACGTTTGCCGCGCTGATGTTGATTCCTCCGAGGAACGCGACGCGTCCGTCCACAACGAGCAGTTTGCGGTGGTTGCGCATCTGCATTCTCCAGCGGGTGAAGCTGTTCATCAGGGAAAAGGGGCGGATTTTGAACGTTTTGATGCCGCGTCCGAAGCGGTTGAACATGCGGTAGAAGGCGGACCAGAAACTGCCGAAGCTGTCGTAAAGGATTTTGACTTCGACTCCGGTCGACGCCTTGTATTCGAGCGCTTTGAGAATGTCGCGTCCGATTTCGTCGTCGGCTATGATGAAGCTCTGGAGGAGGATCGCATGTTTTGCGCTGTGGATTTCGCGGAGCATTTTCGGATAGGCCGCGGTTCCGTCGCGGAGGAGTTCAATGCCGTTTCCCGCGATTGCGCGAGTGCCTGGAATGATGCGGTCGAGCGTCCGGGCGGAAACGGTCCCCCCCTCCCGGGTGAAGGTCTCGATCTGTTCGAGATAGCGGGCGACGTTTTCGTGCTGTTTGATTTTGGCGAGAAAATCATCCGCCGAGTCAGCCACGCGTTTTCCGATGGAGCTTCTGCGGCTGCGTCCGGCGAAGAAATAGAGAATGACTCCGAAGACGGGGAAAGCGAAGATGACCATGAACCAGAGCAGAGTCCTTTGCGGTTCATCGCCCTGATTGCGCAGAATGTCGATGGCGCAGAGCAGTTCCGCGAGGACGAGCGCAGCGATCCATGCCGAATAGCTCAAAGTCAAGATTTGCTGAATTTCCATCAAAAGGCACCTCCGCTTTCGGGAGGGAAGGTATCACCGGAAGCGGAGAATGTCAAATGGTTTTGCTTATTTTCCGCGAAAAGTTGCGGAGACGGAGTTCAAATCTACAATGGACATCATTGCTCTGCGAATGCTTTGATTTTCTTTCTGCGCGACCATTGAATATATTACATACAGTTTTCCGTAACTCCGGACAACAAATATGGTAGAATTTCAAAACAAGGAGTTGAAAAAAACGGACAAGGTGTTAGAGTATTCCCCAACAAGGAATCTTTGCTCAGGATTGCAACGGCGCTCCTGATCGAACTGGACGAAAAATGGCTTGCCGACGGGAGGGGGTATCTGAAATGTTGACGGCAGGGATTCGGAGAATTTACAGAAAAAACGTTATGTAGCTACAAATGGAGGCTGTATATGGAGGCAGAACTAAAGAAAATCTTGGCGAGCAGTCCTTGGAACCAGACGGAAATAGAAGACTGGCGAAATATCTTGAATGCAGGGCAATCAGGAGAATTTATCTTGAAAGCTGATGCCGATGTCATAGCGTCCTATAACCGAGAATGTACCAAGGCGGACTATTTTATTCACACTTCTCTTCTTCCCCAACCGTTTATTGGAAACCCGGAAGCACCTATCTGGATCCTGAACCAGAATCCGGGGTATTGTGAAATCGACAATTATGAGATGTTGGGAGAGAAAACAGGAATCCAAGAGTGGATGAATAAAAATAACATCACGTTGCGTCCGGAAACAGAAAATAGGGATTTTCTTGAAAAACGTCAGAAAATGATATTGGAACAGCTTACATTTACAAACCCGATAGATTTTTATATTCTTGATGAGAGCTTTCATAGATCGGAAGAGCACACGTCTGAACTCCAGTCACGTTTCGGAATCTCGTATGCCGTCTTCTGCTTGAAAA
>URNX01000053.1 GCA_900549415.1 uncultured bacterium | reverse complement strand
CAGAACCTCAGGAAAAACAAAAGAGGCAAAAACAAATGAAAGGCAGGTATTCCATGAAACTTCATCCGACCGGAAGAAACAGCTCCCGTAACAAACGCAAATTCAGAAAGTTCACGCTTATAGAACTCCTCGTGGTAATTGCTATCATTGCTATCTTTGCCGGAATGCTGCTGCCGGCTCTGAATTCGGCACGGGATAAGGCACGGCAGATTTCCTGCACAAACAATCTGAAACAGCTCGGCATTTACGCAATTCATTATACTGACAATTACGATGGTTTTCTGTTCAAAGCAATGATGCCGAGCACGCTTGTTTCCGGCGAGCGTTTCTGGGTGCGTTACGACGCCAATCCGCTGATTTATGGAGGCGGCGCGCAAAAGGAGGTGATGAAACGTCTGCTGCTCTGTCCGATGGACGGCGATCCAGCGCGGGACGGTTCGGCGGAGAACAACGCTTACAGCTACGGTTACAACAGCACTCTGAATTACCGGAAGGTTTCAAGTCTGAAGAATATTTCGCGGATTTGTCTTCTGGCTGACTCCGCGCGTCCGAGCGTTACGGAAACTGCCGCATATACGCTTCATTTCTCCGCTGATTACCGGAAATATCTGTTTGCGGCACGTCTGCGGCATCACCTTAAACCGAACGTCCTGTTTGTCGACGGACATGTCGGTGTTCAGGGCGGAATTGAGGCTTTGGCGGGGACGGCGGTAAATTCAAATTCCCAGGAGTTCCGCATGTTCTGGTATTATAAAATGGATTGACGCATGAAGACTTTTGATGTAGAAACACTGATCCTCGGCGCGACCTTTTACGGATGCGGACTCGCTGTGCGCATCCGGGATTCGCTGCTGGTGGAAAGTTCCATCATCCCCGGCTCCGATGATGTTCTCGCTTTTTCTCCCGGCTCAGGCTGGGAGAATCCTTTTGCGCATCCTTTGGCGGAGGAATTGCGGCGGGCTCTGCTTGCGTGTCATGCTCTGAACGGAGGAAAATTGTGGACCGGGGCGCTGGCTCCGGTTTTTGCCGAATGGCTGGAGAAGAACTGTGTGCAGCCGCTGTTCGGGCTGACTCCGGTTGAATGTTCCGGAAACAGCATTCGCTTTTCGGATTTGTGCGGCTCGGAAGTGATCGTCCATGCAAAGCGGATTCTTGACGCCCGCGCGCGAGTGACGGATGAGAAGTTCCTGACCGCTCTGATCCGTTCTCCGGATGAAATAGGGGAGTGCGCATGCGGACCTTTGCGGATCTCGTATTCCGGTCTGCCCGGCTGGTATTACATTGCTCTTCCGCTTCCGGAGACTGCGCCGTGGCAGACGGCGCGGAGAGAGCTTCACCGCGTTTGGCGGGAGCGTCCGGATGCACTGCGCGGAGCGCGTCTGCTGGTGACCGCATCGCGTTTTTCGCGTCCGCGTTTCCGCAATGCCGGAGCCGCACTGGAAGCCGGATTGTGCGGAGATGCGCCTGCTGATTTCCTTCCGCCGGATCGCCCGGAGCAGGCGGATTTCTGCGATGTTCTAGTCGTTGGATTCGGTACGGCCGGAAGCGCGGCTGCGGTTGCGGCTGCTCAGCGCGGAGCGCGGGTGAAAGTCATCGAACGCGGAAGCTGTGCCGGTGGAATCTGGACAGGCGGATTCGTTCCGAAATGTTATCTTCAGAAAACAACCGGCATGGCGGCTGCCCGGCAGAAAGAGGCGCTGGAGGATGCTGAGTGCATTGGAACGACGGAACCGCTCAAACGAGTCATGGAAGAGTCGGCGGAAGCCTCCGGAGCGGAGATTCACTATGAAGCTTGTGCATTCGCCGTGGAGACGGAGAACCGCACCGTGAAAAGTGTCCTCTGGACGGATGAGTCCGGGGTGCGCCGCCGGACGACCGCGCGCGTGGTGATCGACGCCACAGCCGAAGGTTCTGTCTGCCGGCTTGCCGGCTGCGAAATGATCTGCGGAAGAACATCGGATGGAGAGTGCAACACCTATACGAATTCCATGGGGGTATGGCGCAGCAGCTCATTCGGAGTCGCGAACTTCGACGCCGGACGCATGACACAGCAGAGCTGCACGGATTTTTCCCGCAATTATCTTCATACTTTGCGGTTGCATCTCCGCGATGATTTCCGCACGGAACCGCTCTGCATTATCCCGTCGGAATTTCCCGGCGTCCGTGAAGGCTCCCGCATCGTTCCGGAAAAGCGGTACACCATCGATGATTTCTTTGCTTCGCACGGGCAGGCTCCGGAAACGCTGTTCCGGGTGCTTTCGAATCTTGACACCCATACGAACGGAACTGCACTGGAAGACGGCATTTTTCAGGACTGGCTGGTTGTCGCATCGCTCTGGGAGACGCGTCTTTCGATTCCGGTTCCGCGCAGTGCTCTGTTTCCCCGCGGTTTTTCCGGGATTATCGCCGCCGGACGTCATCTGGGAGTGGATCATGCGCTCGGCTGTGCAATCCGCATGATTCCGGCAATGGCGGCTCTTGGAGAAATTTCCGGAATGATTGCCGCCCGTTCCATTGCGGCCGGATGCGCTCCGGCGGACTTGCCGTATGATTCTTATGCGCCGGAACTGCCGGTCCCGCAGGATGCGCCGGAGTCGCTGAATTACGCATGGTTCACCATGACGGAAGAGGATATTTTGCGCGGGCTTGCAAGCGATTCCCCGGGGCTTGCCGTCTGGAATGCGCGGATGCGGAACCTTTCCGGTCTGCTGAGAAAATTTCTTGCGGAATCTGCACCGGATTCTCTTTTGCGGATCCATTCCGCCCTGGCGCTCGGGATGCTCGGCGATGAGTCGGCTGTTCCGGAGCTGATGCGTATTGCCGCTCGACGGGATTCCGCCGTCCCGAATCCGGGATTCCGGCACGCGTGCCCGCGCGATGCGGCGGCGATCTGTCTGCTCGGAAAGCTGCATGTGGAAAATGCGGTTCCTCTGATGCTTTCGCTTTTGACGGAACTGGATTGCGGCGATATCCGTAAAGCTCATCTGACTGCCGCGCTGATCCGCATCGGCGATCATCTGCCGGAAACGCGTTTGCGGATTGCTTCCGTCCTGCGGCTCTGCGGAGAGAATGCCGCGTGGCGCATTGACGAACCGCTCAACTGCAGCGGACGCACGGTGCGGGTGGACGGTCTGTTCCGCGTGCATATCGCCGGAGCTCTCGGACGCTGGGGCGTTCCGCACCGGGTCACGGAGATCCTTCCCGATGACCTGCACGACCAATGGATGATGAACCGGCTGAATGAAAGGAAAACGTTATGTTGAAATCTGCCGTCTGTATTTTTTTGTTCTCGGTATCCGCTCTTCTCTGTGCGGATACGCTCTATGTGGATTGCCGCGCGGAAGGTGAGGGCGACGGTTCCGCAGCGCATCCCTTCCGCACGATTCAGGCCGCCGCCGATGTGGTGAATCTGGGGGATACCGTGGTGATTGCTCCGGGAATCTATTTCGAAACGGTTCGTCTCCGCCGTTTCGGAACCGAAAAGAAACCGGTGACGTTCCGTGCGGATCGGATTCAGAAGAACCGGGTTGTGATTTCCGGCGCGGATCCCGCGATCCGGCGGGGAGAGAAACGCTGGAAACTCTTCAGCGCAAAACATCAGATTTACGAAATCCCGCATCCGGAAGCTCCTGCGCGGATTCTCTGCGGCGGAGTTGATCTCTTTCCGTATCAGAACATGAATGCGTTGAGCCGTTTTGAAGCCAAGCCGGGAATTCCCGGACCGCGTCACGGTTTTTATTATCAGAAACAGAGCGGACGCCTCTTCGTCCGTCTGCGCGCAGACGGCAAGTACGGTTCTCCGGATCCCAATGAGCAGATCATGGCGGTTTCCCCGCCGGTCCGTCCGCAGGGCGATGAGGAGAAAGCGGATTCGCGCTCGTTCAACTTCGGCCTTTTCGGCAAACCCGGCGAAGCTCTGCACGTTGTCCTGGATGGTTTGACATTTGAGACGCCCGGCGCATCTGCTGTTTATGTTTCGGGCAGTCATGTGACGGTGCGGAATTCGCTTTTTCTCGGCTGCCGCGCGGGCGGAGTCTGCGGACGCTCCAACCCTGACGGAACGCAGCCCGTCAGCGATTTTATCACGGTGGAGTTCTGCGAGTGGCATTCATTTCCGGTCTTCGATGACATGAAGGAGCTGTTCCGCGGAGTACGCGATGGGATGATTCCGGTAGCTCCGGAGCAGAAGCGTTTCCATTTCTGGGTTCACAAGAGCCGCGTGAACGGTGCGGCGAGTTCTTACGAAACGGGTGTCATCCGCCGCGTCGGCAGAGGCTGGACTTTGCGGAACTGCTTCATTCACGACTGTTTCGACGGCATCGCCAATCTCAATTACGCGCGGGACACGGTGATTGAAAACAACCGTTTCATCCGCTGTATCGACAATGCCGTCGAGACGGAGAACCATGCCTCCGGCTGTCACATCCGCGCCAACCGTTTCGAGGATATCTTCCAGAGTGTTTCTCTGCAGCCGCTGGGCGGACTTCCCTGGCCGGGTCCGGTCTATGTTTACCGGAATCTGTTCAGCCGCACACCGGAAAATTCGGATTTGTGGGGCGGTGCGAAAAGCCCGTTCAAACTCGGAGTGCAGCTCCGTCAGTGGAAGTTCGCACACCTGAAAGAGCAGCTCGCAAATGTCGATCCGGAGCGGATTGAACTGCCCGGTTTGCTGATTTACAACAATACGGTCATTGAGCCGCAAAGTCTTCTGATGATGTTCCTCGGCGGACCGGAACAGATTTTGACGAACACCGGATTTTACAACAATCTTGTCGTCGCGGGAAATCTTTGCGCGCGCCATATTCTGTCCGGCTCCGGCGGACCTGCGGCGTTTTCATGGGCGGGCAACCGTCTGGCGTTGACTTCGACGTCCCCGCTGAGTCCGCCCTTCCTGACCGGACAGTTCTTCGCTCCGGCGGAGGTGCTCCCCGGATGGAAACAGAATGATTTTCTCCCGGCACACTGGATTCCATCTGTTCCAGTTCCGGGTGCGCCGCGGCAGTTCCGGTTTGCCGGAGCTTTGCAATCCGCGGAAGATGAAATCGCCGTGAAAACCGGCGTTCAGGAGGAGCCGCAGTGATGCGGCGTCCTCCGATTGCGATGACAGTTATTGTCAACGCTTTTTGACATTTTCCCTGTTTTACCTGTTGTTTTTTCCGGAAAATCTAGTATAATGTAAGGAGACAACGGAAGAACTTTATGAAAAAAACAGGTTACAAAGAATTGGCAAAAGAGGCCGGTGTGAGTTTCAAGACCGTTTACCGGGTTTTGAATCATGAGGCGAATGTGCGTAAAGAGACGCGCGACCGCGTGCTCGAAGTGCTCAGCCGCAACGGCCGGCTCGATTATTTTCCAGCCCGCAGCGGTTCCGTTGTGATTATTGCGAATCTCCTCATACCGTATTATGCGCTGCGCGGAACGGAATTGCTGGGACTGCTTTCCACGGAATTCAACTGCTTCATTTTTGACAGTCTCCGAAACCGCAAAAAAATCGTCCGCTCAATGGAAGTTTCGGATATTGTCGTCTGTTTCGGTGCGATTCCGGATGGGCTGGAAACGGAATTGCGGAATGCGAATCCGGCAGTGCGCATTGTCAATGCGTATGGGCGCGGCGGAGATATTTCCATTCTTGTCGACGAATGCGAGCTCGGATGCACTGCGGCAAAATATCTTGCGGAACGCGGACACCGGAAAATCTGGATTCCGATGCAGAAACGGACGGATTGTCTGGAAAGCATTCCGCGCACCTGGATGTTCAAATCGTACATGCAGGAACACTTCCCGGAGACGGATGTGCGGTTTGTGAACTATGAGGATTTCGATGAAATTCTGACCGCTTCTCCGTTCCCGGATGCAATTTGGGCGCCACGGTCCGGTGATGCGGATTTTGCCTGCTTAAGACTCCGTGAGCTGGGAATCCGCGTTCCGGAACAGCTGTCGTTTCTGAGCACCGATCTTCCGACGGATCTGCCGTATCAAAAATTGTCAAACCTTGACACAGTCTATTTTTCAACCGGTCAGGTTGCGGAGCTGATCCGCTACTGCATTCTCAAACAGCCGATTCAGAGGACGACCGGACATATTACGATGTCGACGGAAATCCGTATCTCATCATGCGGTTCCGTAAAAAATATAAACACAAAAGGAAAAGGATGAAAACGATGAAAATGACACTGTTTCTGGCCGCTGCGGCCGCCGCGCTGACTCTCTCGGCACAGGAAGCAACCTTCCGCGTGGACGTTGACGGAATGCGGCAGAAAATCGCACTGGAAGGCGAGCCGAGCGACACGATGAGCGCGGAGCCGATGAGCTGGATTTCGGATGCGGACAAACAGGCCTGCACGGTTCTTGCACAGGGACTCGGAGTCGCTCCGGAAGAGTGGGAGGAATACAGTTTTTCTTTCACTCCGGAAAAGGCGGGCACTGTTTTTCTGCTGGTGAAGTCGCAGAATGATCCGGGCGAGCCGCGCTGGGTTCTTGTCAACAGCATCAAGATGAACGGCGCTCTTGTTCCGAACGGAGATTTCAAGGTGACAACGAAGAAAAAAGGCGGAAAACTTATGCCCCGCGGCTTTGTGACAGGCGTGAAAGCAACTTATCTTCCGACGGCCGGAGCAAACGGAACTCCCGCAATGCTTCTCAGCCATGACAACTATCTCGGATTCAATCTTCCGGTCGAAGCCGGCAAGAGCTACAAGCTGAGCTTCCAGATCAAAGACGGTTCCGCAGAACTCGCAAAATAAAAAACGAAAGGCAGGCAACGCTATGAGACTTTTTTACCAAAGGAATACTCCGTATCCAAATTCCCAAAGCAGATTCCGGATGTTCACGCTTATAGAGCTCCTTGTGGTAATTGCGATCATCGCAATCCTTGCCGGCATGCTTTTGCCTGCCCTGAATTCGGCCCGGCAGAAAGCAAAAGCGATAAGCTGTACGGGAAATCTGCGTCAGATCGGACAGATGATGCAGGCTTACACAGATGCCGCAAATGGAATGTACATGAACGACTTCTTCAATCAGAGCTCGTATGTCCCCGGCGGAGACGCGGGAAACTGGGCGTGGTGGCTGCTGACGGGAAAATATGCAACCTCTGGAAAAGTGCTCTGCTGTCCCGGAGCTTTGGATAAAAATGCAGCCGGCAGCAAGTACATGTCAACACTGACACCGCAAAAGTTGGCAGATGATCCATGGGGAACTTGGAACTGTACATACGGCGGTTACGGATTGAATCCGCATCTTTCAAGTTTCCGGCAGAGTTCGATAAAAACTCCGTCGGCGGTAGTCATGCTTGCGGAAAACCGTGCAAACGCGAAAAATGAAGCAGACAACGGGGGAAAGATTCTTGCTTGTTCGCATCTTTATGATACGTATGAAATCAATTGGGGCGAAGGCGGAATTATTTATGCATGGAATGGAAATGCGGCGAATATTACATTTGCCGACGGCCATGTCGGGAGCATCAAAGGAGGTCTTCCGGGCGGAATTGCCGATCTCTTTTCCAAGCCCGTTTACAACGTCCTGAGCAACCGGAGACTCCACTGGTACCCCGGCGGAACGGATGCTTCGTCGTACCGTGTCCGTCTGACAAACAACTCAAATCCATAATAGAAAGGTATAATGATGAACAAACTCACATTGGGCGCATTGCTGTTTTCCGCCGCGATGCTGGTTTCTGGGGCGCCCGGAAAATCAAAGACGTACACGGTGACTGCAGATGCCGAATGGCATCCGCTTGTCTATGATATGACAAAAACGGTTATTCCGGGCTCCGCCCTGGATTTGAGCCGCGACGGAGTGAAGCCGATCGAACGCGTCGTCATCCGGAATGGACAGTTTTACCGGGAATCCGAGCCGGATCGCCCGATCCGCTTTTACTCCACAACTCTCGGCTTCGGCTTTCCCTACCGCATTCCTGTTCCGTTTTCCAGAAATCTGCTGGATTATCTGAAGGGAAAAATAACGCGGGAGCAGTGGAGGGAGATTCTCCGCACTCATGCAAAGGAATTGCGGAGACGCGGATTCAATATGATCCGCATTGAGCGTCCGTTTTATTCCCGCGGCGGAATTGTCAGATTCAACGATGAATATTTCCAGCACACCTTGAAACTGCTGATTGACGGCGCAGAGGCTCAGGGCAAGCCGCTGGGAGAGGTCGAACATTACAATCCGGCGGAGCTGAACCCCGAATACACCAAACAGATTCAGGATGATTTGGATTTTTTCTACGCCGAATGTGCAAAACAGGGAATCTGGATTCATGCGACTCTGGACAACAACCCTTATCTCTGCCTGCGCTGGATTGAACAATTCAAAAAAGATCCGAATCAGGGGTTCCTCCTGCATTACAATGAGATGGCACGCAAGGACTGGATCCGCGCGGTTGACGCTTATATGAATCATGTGAACCCGTATACCGGATTCGCTGTGAAAGACGATCCCCAGGTGCTTTTCTGCATCGGTTACAATGAACAGGATTTCGCGTTCCTACGTCCGCAGGACTGGACTCCGCTGAAAGAGGAATGGAAAAAATACACGAAATCGGATATTCCGGCTCCTTCCTACCGGGATTACCAGAAACGCGGAAAAAACTTCGATCTGATTCAGAAGTTCATTTTCCATAAAGAGTCTGAAATCACCCGTTTCTTCCACGAAAACCTGCGCAAAACCGGATATAAAGGCTACTATGCGAATTACGATGTGGCATGCACCATGCGCTATACCGAACTTCGCAAAGAAGGTGATTTGACGGTCTTCCACCGTTATTTCGACCATCCGGGTGACGGCGGGCGCGCAGTTGCGCAGAGAAGCGTCTTTCAGGTCAACGGGAACGAGTATTTCAACCTTTCCGTCGGAACAAAGTTCCGGAACAGCCCGATGTTCATCGGTGAATATGACCTCTGCTATCCCGACAAGTACCGCAGTCAGAGCCCGTTCCTGCTTTCCGCTTATGCAGCATTCCAGAGCTTTTCCGGTTTGACTCCGTGGGGCTCGACGGTTGCAACGACCAAGAGTCCGTACGTTTCCCCGTTCGTTCACGGCGAAGATCCGGTCGCGGCAGCCGGAGATGTGCAGACATATCTGATGTTTATGCGCGAGGATGTTTCCCCCGCAAAGAACGATATTTATCTGACTTATTCGCCGGAGAACCTGACTTCCCGGATGATGGAAAACTGCATTGATGCGAAACAGGCGAATCTTTCGCTCGTCTCCCGCGTTCAACTGGATGATTCACAGAACGGCAAACCGGAAGCCGGCGCAAAAAATGTGCAGATGGCAATTCCTCTGAAAGTCGGCGGACGTCTCGTCGATGCAAACGGCGGCGCCGATGGCGAGATTGCTCCGGAAGGCGGCTCTGTCTCCGTGGTTTACGACAATTCCGGCAAATTCGACGCCAATTCCCTTTTGCGGAATCGCGGTCTGATCGGCAAAGAGAACCGCACGAATATTCCCCATGCGTATGAAAGCGATACAAAGGAGCTCTACTACAGCAAGAAGGAACGGTTTATGACCGTCAACACTCCGCGTTTCCAGGGGTTCTGCACCGACTTTGCACGCAAGGAGAAATTCCGTGACATTGAACTGGAAACCGCAGTTTCCCCGTCTGCCCTTTCCGCATCCGCTTATCACAAGAATTCGGATCTGGCGAACGATGACCGCATTCTCTTCATCTTCACAACCAATGCTCTGGGAAGCAATATGGTTTTCAAAGACAAGACAATGACGCGAATCATCGGCGAAGGCGTTCACGGCCCCTGGGGTGCAATGCCGGTTCTGGTTCGCTGCGGCGTGTTCAAGTTTTCTCTGAAAAATCGCAATGCGGCGAAGATGAAGCTTTATGCGCTCGACTTCACCGGAGCACACCGCGAGGAGATTCCCGTAACGGTCAGCGGCGACACGGTTTCCGCCGTCGTGGATACGGCAAAACTCAAATCGCCGACAGTTTACTTCGAGCTGGTGACAGAAAAGTAAACGGAAAAACAAAATTCGAAAGACAGAAACTCCGGCCGGGTGTTCTCCGCCGGAGTTTCTGTTTTTCAGTCGCTGATGATGCGGTCGAAGTCCGTGCGGGTGCCGAGACGGAACAGACCGGAGCGGTTGAATTTGCTGCGGTCGGCAAGGAGATAACGTTTTTTCGCGACTTCCAGCACTTTCAGCAGAAGCGTGGAGTGATACTCGTGATTCGTCGTAACCAGATTGCCGTCGATTCCGAAGGCGGAGATGAACGCTTTGGAAACGGAGAGCCGTTCCAGCTCCCGGATTGCCGCCTGGCCGAGGAACGCGTTGAGCTGAAGATCAAACGTCCCGCCGAGCGAAATCAGAACGTAGTGCGGCGGGAATTTGTGGAAGTTCTGGATGATCATCGCGGAGTTCGTGACAATCGTCAGATTGGAAAACGAGGATTCCAGCAGCCGTTCCGCAAGGAAGAAAACCGTGGTGGAGGAGTCGAGAAAGACAATGTCGCCTTCGGCAATCTCCTGCATCGCCAGCTCGGAAATCTTGAGCTTGAGCTTCTGATTCCAGTTGATGCGGTCCTGAAAGGTGGAGGAGAGCACTGTCATTTTGTCGGTCGCTTCGACGGGATCGACATATGCCACGCCGCCGTGCACCTTGCGCAGCTGATTGTTTTTGACAAGGCTGGCGATATCGCGGTGAATGGTTGCCGGAGAGACGTGAAAATGTTCCATGAGTTCATTGACCGAGCAGTATTTTTTCTCTTTCAGATAGTCAATGATTGCAAAAGTTCTCAGATTTTTCATTCTTCCCGTCTCCTTTCTCACGCGTTTCCGTTACTGTAGCGCATAAAAGAGAATTTTGCAAATGAGAAGAAATGAGATTTTCTCAAAAAATCTCAAAAAGACGGATGTTTTCCGGGTTTACCGCCAGTCCTGACTGTGTCTGCTCTTGATACGGCATTTTTGATGCCTGAGCCTTCTGTCGAAAGAGGAATTCACGCGGTCGGAGGCGGATTGCAACTGCTGTCTGGTTCTTGAAATGCTGACGGGCGGAACATGGTTCGGATATTCGTCATCGCTCTGCGCTGGGCAGGTTCCTGTCCGGCAGCCCGATGTCGTCCTTCCGCAGGTTCGCGCTTTTTGCGGAAAACACTGCCGGTTCTCTCTTCCGGAACAGAGAACGGCGAGAAAAGCAATTGCAAAAATACCGAAAACTTTTTTCATTTATAAATATCTCCGCTGTTTTTGTTTTTTAATATACTTGATGTATTGATCTTATTCAAGTGGATATGTCCGTTTTTTTGCTTTTTTATAAGATTTGGAGCATGGCGGTTCCGAATAAAAAATCAGAATCTTTTGCTTTTTGCTCTTGAAAAGTTTCTTTTACGCTATATTTTACTATAAAAAATAGCGTCAAGAAAATATAAGGAGCTTTTTTATGAACGTATTGGTTACCGGCGGCGCGCGAGGAATCGGCGCGGGAATTGTGAGCGAACTGGCAAAAAAGGGACACAGTGTCGCGTTCTGCGGACGCGGAGAAGCGGAAAAGTGCGCGGAGCGTCTTGCGGAATTGCGCGGCGCGTTTCCGAACGGCAAATTCCAGTACTACCAGTGCGACATTTCCAAAGACGAGGACCGCAAAAGACTTCTGGATTCCTTCATTGCCGATTTCGGATCGATCGACATGCTCGTCAACAACGCCGGCGTCGCCCCGGACGTCCGCGCCGACCTTCTTGAGATGAGTGAAGAGAGCTTCGACCGTGTGCTCGGCATCAATCTGCGCGGACCCTTCTTTCTGACTCAGATGGCGGCAAAGCGGATCATGGAAAACAAAAACGGCGCGTTTCACTGTATCGTGAACATCGGCTCCGTTTCCGCCGACTATGCCAGCATCAACCGCGGCGAATACTGCCTTTCCAAAGCGGGCGTTGCAATGGCGACCAAGCTTTGGGCGGTGCGGCTTGCGGATGAGGGAATTCCGGTTTATGAAATCCGTCCGGGCGTCATCAAGAGCGATATGACGAGCGTCGTTTCCGCAAAATACGACAAGATGATTGCGGACGGGCTCACGCTTCAGCGCCGCTGGGGGTATCCGGAAGACATCGGACGTGCAGTCGCGGCGCTCGCCGACGGCTCGTTCGCCTACTCCACCGGACAGGTCGTCAACGTCGACGGCGGACTTACCGTTGAGCGTTTCTGATGAAGACTCTGAACACGCTCATCATCGGCAGCGGAGCGGCGGGGCTCGCCGCCGCGGTCCGGCTGAACGCGCTCGGCGTGGAGGACATCGCGATCTACACGGAGGGACTCAAAATGGGAACCTCCATCAACACCGGAAGCGACAAGCAGACTTATTACAAGCTCGGCATGTACGGCGCGGAACCCGATTCTCCGCATCTCCTTGCGGAGGATCTGATGCGCGGCGGTTCGGTGCACGGCGATATCGCGCTGGTCGAAGCCGCGCTCTCTCCGCTTGCATTTCATCATCTCGCCGCGCTCGGCGTGCCGTTCCCGCATGACGAATTCGGACAGTTCATCGGCTACAAGACCGACCACGACCCGAAGCGCCGCGCCACCAGCTGCGGTCCCTACACCTCCCGCGACATGTGCCGCGCGCTCATCCGCGAAGTTCACCAGCGCGGAATCGAAGTCTGCGAAAAACGAGTCGCAGTGAAACTCCTGACCTCTTCCGGCGCGGACGGCGGAACGGTCTGCCGGGGTGCGGTCTTCCTGGATACAACCTCCGAACGCCCGGTGTTCGAGACCGTTTTTGCGGAGAATGTTGTCTTTGCCGTCGGCGGGCCCGGCGGATTCTATGCGCGGAGTGTTTATCCGGCCGTTCACACGGGGGCGATAGGACTTGCGATTGAGGCGGGGGCGAAAACCCGGAATCTTCCGGAATTCCAGTACGGCATGGCGTCGACGAAGTTCCGCTGGAATGTTTCGGGCAGTTACATGCAGGTGCTTCCGCGCATCGTTTCGCGTGCGGCGGACGGCGTTTCGGATGAGCGCGAGTTTCTGCGGGAGTATTTCGATTCCGCCGCCTCCATGTACGATTCCATCTTTCTGAAGGGTTATCAGTGGCCGTTTGCGGCGGGACACATCCCCGGCTCGTCGCTGATTGACATCTTCGTCGACATCGAGATTTCCAGGCGCGGACGCCGCGTGTTTCTTGATTACCGCACCGATCCGGCGGATTTCCGGTTCGAGACGCTCAATGCCGAAACGCGCGAATATCTCACCAAATCCGCCGCCGTTGCGGATTCGCCGCTGAAGCGTCTGGAACTGCTCAACGCGCCCGCAATTGAACTTTACCGTCAGCACGGCATCGATCTTGCGGCGGAGGCTCTGGAGATTGCTGTCTGCGCGCAGCACAACAACGGCGGGCTTGCCGCGAACATCTGGTGGGAATCGGAGAACATCAAAGGTCTTTTCCCGGTCGGCGAGGTCAACGGATCCCATGGCGTGACGCGTCCGGGCGGAACCGCGCTGAACGCCGGACAGGTCGGCGCGTTCCGCGCGGCGGAATTCATCGCGGCGATGCGGCAGTATGAACCTGTCTGCATCGAAGACGCCGCGTGGCTTGCGAACTCTCAGCTGGAGGTGTTCCGCAAACGGATGCTTGTTCCCGCAAAGCTCAACTGGCGCGAGGAGCGCCGCAAGTTTCAGACCCGCATGAGCGAATCCGCCGCATTCGTCCGGGAAGGACGGATGCTCACGAAGGCGCTCGCCGAAACGCGTGAACAGCTCGCCCTGTTGAACGCGGACGGTCTCGGCGGACTTGATTCCCGCGCGCTTGCGGAGACACTGCGGAACGGTCAGCTCCTGACCGCGCAGGTCCTTTATCTGGAAACCATGCGGAAACAGGTCGGCGACGGCGTCGGTTCGCGCGGAAGCTCGATTGTCATTGCGGAGCGCGGCGAATATATCCACCCGTCGCTGCCGCCGTACTGGCAGATAGAAAAAGAGGATGCTTCGTTCCGCGGCAAGGTTCTGACCGCGCGTCTGAATGCCGCCGGCGAGGCGGAAATGGCATGGGAGCCGTGCCGCGGACTGCCCGTCACCGACGGCTGGTTCGAGAACGTCTGGCGCGCATGCCGGGAAAAGAAAATTTACGGGGAGGCATGATGGACGAAGAGAAAATCTGCGACTTCCGGATTCTGCGCGAACTGCGCCGGAGCCATGATCTGAGCATCGCCGATCTCTCCGCGCAGAGCGGCGTCTCGGCGAGTGTGATTTCAAAACTCGAACGCAATCAGACCAAAGCCGAACTGGATACGCTGTACCGTCTGGCCCGCGTCTTCCGCCTTTCGCTCGGCGACCTGATTTCGCTTGCGGAGAACAAAGCGCCGCATCAGGTCAACGAGGAGAGCTACCGTTCGGGTGATTTTTCGTTCCGCCGCGTCAGCTACGGAAACATGCGCTGCATGCACGGATTCGCAAAGAAGAGCGGCGCGCTTTCCAAGCCGGAACTGCACGGCGACGACTTTGAGACGTGCTGGCTGCTGAGCGGGAAACTGCGCATTGTTCTTCCGAATGAAGTCTGCCTGCTCGAGCCCGGCATGTCCGTCCAGTTCGATGCGCTTCTTCCCCACACCTACGAAGTCCTGGAAGACTGCGAGGTGTTCATTGTTCATCTGAAAAAAGGAAACCGCTTTTAAGGAGATACAGTCATGGCATTCCGCAAAGTAACTGAATTCAAAACACCGGAAGCGTTCGCAGAATACGTTCGAAGCGAAAACTTCCATATCGGCGTCGCGCCTGAAGTGAAGGCCGACGGTTCCGCCGCGCTCGCTCAGCCCGTTCCGTACAAAGGCCGTGTGATCGGCAACCGCTGGGCGGTTCTTCCGATGGAAGGCTGGGACTGCATGGATGACGGTACACCGAGCGACTTCACCATGCGCCGCTGGCTCCGGTTCGCCCGGAGCGGAGCCAAGCTCATTTACGGCACCGAAGCCGGAGCCGTCATGCATACCGGACGCAGCAATCCGCAGCAGCTCCTCGTCGCGCCGCACACCGGAGCGGTGCTCAAGCATATCGTTTCCGAGATGCGCCGCGTTCACCGTGAAAAGTTCGGGAAGGACGACGATCTGGTCATCGGCATTCAGCTCACTCATTCCGGACGCTATTCGCATCCGAACAAAGCGGACGTGCTCGAACCGGTGACCGCATATCAGCATCCGCTTCTCGACAAAAAATTCCATTGCTCCGCCGCGAACGTTGTGACGGATGAAGAGGTTGGAAACATCGTTCAGCACTTCATCACCGCCGCGAAAGTCGCGCAGGACGCGGGATTCGATTTTGTCGACATCAAGTCCGCGCACGGTTATCTCGGACACGAATTCCTGACAGCTTACGACCGTCCGGGCAAGTACGGCGGATCATTTGAAAACCGCACGCGTTTCTTCCGTGAAATTGCGGAAGGCATTCAGAAAAATGTTCCGGGACTCGACATTTCCGCACGCGTCAGCCTGTTCGACATCTTCCCGTTCGTCAAAGGCGACGACGGCGTCGGTCATCCGATGGAATGGCCTGCCGGCACGCGCTATCCCTATGCGTTCGGCGGTGACGGAACCGGCATGGATATGGATCCTGATCTCAAGGAAACCGTTCAGTTCATTGATATGCTCAGGGAATTCGGCGTCGGCATGATCTGCGCGACGATCTGCAGCCCGTATTACAACGTCCACATGCAGCGTCCCGCGTATTATCCGGTCAGTGACGGTTATGCGATGCCGGAGCCGCCGCTCTACAATGTCGGCCGCCACCTGAAAGCGGTGAAACGGCTGAAGGAACTGCGCCCTGACATGCTCGTTGTCGCTTCCGGTCTGACATGTCTTCAGGAGTATCTCCCGAATGTTGCGGAATACGCGGTTGCGCACGGCTGGGCGGATTTTGCCGGAATCGGGCGCATGGTGCTTTCGTATCCGGAGATCTGCGCGGATACGCTTGCGGGAAAACCGCTGGACCGCCGCCATATCTGCCGTACCTTCGGCGACTGCACGAACGCGCCGCGCGCCGGCATGATTTCCGGCTGTTATCCGCTCGACGAGTTCTACAAGAAGCGTCCCGAAGCGGTGAAGCTGCGCGAGCTGAAGAAAAATGCATGAGGTGAATCATGAATCCCAACGATTATCTGATTTCATTTCTGCCGCAGGATTTTTTTCAGAAGATTGAGGCAGGCAGGATCAACCGTCAGCTTTTTCCGCCGTTTTCGGATCGCGCCGCGTGGGAGGCGCTGAAGACTCAGCCTTCAAAGCGTACCGTCATCCGGGAACTGCTGGATGAGGCGGAACAGCTCCGAACCGTTCCGCCTCCGGTTCTGCTTTATTCCTCTTACTGTGAGTACGGAATCAACGGCAACCGCATCAACTTCGAGGCTCCGTATTTTGACCGCCGCAATCATCTCGGAACGCTTGTTCTTGCGCTCTGTCTGACCGGGAACCGCGACCGCTGGCTGATGCCGGTGCTGGATTACCTGTTTGCGATTCTGGAAGAGCAGTCGTGGTGCATGCCTGCCCATGCGCGCTGGAACGGCGCGTTTCCGAATCCCCTGCGCTGCCAGTCCGATCTTTTCGCATCGGAGACTGCAGCTCAGCTTGGCGCAACGGTGAATCTGCTCGGCGATGTTTTCGAAGAGGTCTGTCCGGGGCTTGTCGAGCGCATCCGCACGGAAACGCTTGAACGCACGGTCCGCAAAGCGCTGGATCCCGCGATTTCGTGGATGCAGTTCTGGTTCCATTCGGAAGTTCCGGGAAACTGGACGCCGTGGTGCAGTTACAATCTCCTCTTCGCGGCGGTCTGCCTGGAAAACAATCCGCAGAAACTTTCGGACTGTTTCCATGCGTATCTCCAGCCGGTCTCCCGCTTCGCGTATCACTACGCCGATGACGGCTACTGTGCGGAAGGTCCTTCCTACTACAGCAAGGCGGGCGGAATGCTCTTCAAGCTTACCGACGTCATGGATAAGATGCTTCCCGGTTGTATGGACAAGTATTACGCGGAGCCGAAAACCCGTGCGATTTTTGAGTTCATCACAAAGCTCCGCATCGGAAACGACCAGGTTTCGTTCGGCGATTCGCAGCCGCATCAGCTTCCGCTCCTCTCGCTTATGCTCCCTTGCGGCGAACGCTTCCACTCTCCTGCGCTTCTGGATTACGGACGCAACCAGGTTCTGCATATCCAGTCCTGGTGCGGCGACGAGCTGTGTGAAACGCTCGCTCTGCTCTTCGATGCTCCCGCGGAGTTCTCGACGGAACCTGTGAAGCTGCCTGCGGTCTCCACGTTCCATGACCGTCTCTCCGTTCTGCGTTCCGCGCACTTCTCCGCGACGCTGAAAGGCGGATACAACAAGGAGCCGCACAACCACAACGATCTCGGTCATTTCACGCTTTACAACGGCACGAAGCCGGTCATCGTCGACGCCGGAAGCGGACTTTACACCAAACTCAATTTTTCGCCGCTCCGCTACACCATCTGGTATACGCGTGGAAGCGGACACAATGCGCCGGTTTTCGATGAATATGAACAGCCGGAAGGCACGGAACGGGCGGTTCTCGGCGACCCGGAGGTTGCGCCGGAGGGAACGCGCCTGGTCTGCGATCTCTCCAAAGTCTATCCAGCCGAAGCCGGTGTCCGTTCTCTGAAGCGTGTGATGCTCTATTCGGAGAACAAGGTTGTCATTGAAGATTCGTTTGAGCTTGCCGCTCCGCGCACGACATATATCAACCTTATCACGGCGGAAACTCCGGTTGTCGAGGGCAGCGCAATCCGTCTCGGCGATACGCTGCTGACGCTTGACGGCATTGAATTCTCCGGAACGGAGGCGCTGCCGGATCTGCTGCATGACCGCAGCCGGAAGCGCGCCTGGTCCTCCCCGCTGACCCGCATCGTGCTGAAGACGGCAAACACTCACTACAAGATGATCTTTACGACAGGAGAAGCAAAATGATTTATTTCTTTGCAGACGACCATTACGGCGTTCATCCCGGCAAGGTGATTTTTGAAAATCTGCCGGAGAAACTCAAAGGAAACATCCGTTTCGTGGAAAACGACTGGACTCTTCTTGAATCCGGCGACTGGCTTGCAGACTGCGATCTGCTGGTTCTGAACATGATCGGAACCACATGCAAGCTGCCGCATCCGGGCGAGGGCGCGGAACGCGCGGTTCGCTCCTATTGCGAACGCGGGGGAAACGCTCTGCTGCTTCACGGTTCCAGCGCCGCTTTCTGGGAGTGGGACTGGTGGCGGAAAATCGTCGGATACCGCTGGGTCCGCGGAAACGACCCCGACGGCGTTCCCGCGTCCACGCACCCGACGAAGCCTTATTCGCTCCGTCTTGCCAAGACGCGTCATCCTCTGATGAAGCAGCTTGCCACGTTCGATCTCCCCGCGGATGAAATCTATACCGAACTCGAACAGGTCTGTCCCTCAATGGTTCTGATGGATACGATGATTGAAGAAGGCGTTTTCCCGCAGTGCACGGAGACGCTGACTCCCTGGGGCGGAAAGTTCATCGGATTCCTCCCCGGTCATGCCCCCGCCGTCACCTCCAATCCCGATCTGATCCGCACCGTTGCGGTTCTGATGAACTATTTACTGAAAGGAAATTGACCCATGAAGCGTTTCAAATCCATTTTCCTGAGCAACAACCCGAAACAGATTGATTACGTTTATTCCGCGGAACAGCAGAAGCGCATTGCGGAACTGACCGATCTCATCCCCGGCGTTCTCACGGCGGAAAACTTCGATTCCACGGATCTTTCGGAGCTGGAAGTTATTTTCTCCACCTGGGGAATGATGAACTTTACGGAAGAGCAGTTCGCAAAAATGCCGAACCTGAAAGCCGTCTTTTACGCAGCGGGTGCAACGGATGCGTTTGCGCGTCCGCTCCTTGCGCACAAAGTCAAACTTTCGAGCGCATGGAAGGCAAACGCAATCCCCGTCGCGGAAGTCGTGGTTGCGCAGATTATTCTTTCTCTGAAAAATTATTTCACGAATACGGCGGAATGCAAGAGCTTCGAGGGCTGGCGTTCCGCGCGCCGCGGTCCCGGCATCTACGGGGAAACGGTTGCCCTGATCGGCGCCGGCGCAATCTCCGCCCGCGTGCAGGAGATGCTCAAGGCGTACAATCTGAACGTCATTGTCATCCCGTCGCGTCCCGAACGCCGCACGGTTTCACTGGAAGAGGCGTTCCGCACGGCGTATGTGGTCAGCAACCACCTTCCGAACCGCGAGGACAACAAACATGTTCTCTCGAAGGAGATGTTCGCCTCCATGCGCGAAGGAGCAACGTTCATCAACACCGGACGCGGTGCGCAGGTTGATGAAGCGGGTCTCTGCGAGGTTATGAAGAACCGTCCGGATCTCACCGCTCTGCTCGACGTCACCTGTCCCGAACCCCCGGAGAACGGATCGGAGCTTTATACGCTTCCGAACATTCATCTTACTTCGCATATCGCCGGATCGCTGAACGATGAAGTTCACCGCATGGCGGATTACGCAATCTCCGACTTCGTGCGCTTCGCCGACGGCAAGCCGCTCGAGAACGAAGTCACCGAAGAGATTCTCATGACCCATTGAGTCTCCTTCCTCCTGTCGGTTGACACCTCTGCACGGGCAGACAACCGACAGGAGGTTTTATGTTTTACGCAGACATTGGCAAAAAACGTTTTTCCGCGTACGAAAACAGCGCGGCATTCCGCCCCTCGTTCCGTCATTCGGAAACGGCGGAGTTTGAAATCTGTTTCCGGAATCCGGATGGTTCCCCGTTTGATCTGAGCGGCTGCACTCTGCAAATCGCGCTTGACGATGATTTTGATCACCGTTTCCCGATGATTTCCCACCCTGCGGACAATTCGGTCCATATTGTGGATGCCGCAGCCGGAATAGCCCGTTTCTCCGTTTCCTGTTCCTCCCGCAAATTTGAGCGTGTCGTCCGTCATGGCCCGGCCGTCTGTTCGCTGGAAATCATCCGTACCGTCAACGGCAGTGCGGAAGGCGTGATGTTTTTGCAGGAGGAGAATATCGCTCTCCTGCCTCGTCTTTACACCGATGAAAACGCTCCAACGGCTCCGGAGAAGGATTACTACTACACCAAACCGCAGGTCGATGCGATGATCCGCGAGAACCTGACCGTCCGTCTCGGTCCTTGCGGCGGACTCGGCATTCAATACGGGGAGACCGGCTGCATTCTCTCCTGGACCGATCCCGACGACGTCGTCGTCAACGGAGCCGAGCTTGCCCGCTGGAAGCAGACGGTTCTGATCCGCAAACTCAACAAGTATCCCTCAAGCGTGTTCGACGGCGTCTGTGTTGCGCGGACGGTCCGGGAGGATGGAACGAAAAACGCATTCCGCAGCGGTTTTCACGATTCCGCACTGGAAGCGGGAAGCGTCTATTGCTACAAACTGTTTTCGGAGACGGAGAATGGAGCATGGAATGATCTTGCCGCCAACTGTTTCCCCGGAGCAACGGCGTATTCGTGGAATTTGGTTCAGAGCATGGTCCGCGCGGGCGCCGCTCCCCGTATCTGGCCGGTTGGAACGGTGTTCGAGGTTCCGCATGGGGAGTATTCGCACAGCGACGGTTCCGGTCTGCTGTTCCGTGTCGCCGGCTATGATCAGGTTCCCGCCGCGGATGAGGCACTGACCCACACGATGTGTCTGGAGATGACCGACTGTCTGATTTCCGCCCCGATGGACTGCGCGGAAAACGAGTACGCCCTCACAGAAGATGCCGCGGCGCGACCGGGAAAGACCTATTATGAATTCAGCGGTTCCGCCTACCGCGCTCTTTCCGCCGGAACGGATTATGAGATCGGAGATGCGGTTCCCGCTGCGAAGTGGTTCGAGAAGAACATCGTGAACCGCGAGTCGATGGGCAGCAGCCGCTTTTCGCAGTCGAATCTCCTCCAGTGGCTGAATTCGGACGGCGCGGCGTTCGGCTGGTTTGCAAAACAGAACATCTGGGACAAATGCCCGAATGCATATCTGAGCAGAAACGGTTTCTGTCGTTATCTTGATCCGGAGTTTCTCTCTGTGGTTCAGCCCGCGCGGATCACAACCGCTCTGGTTCCTCAGGACGGCGGCGGTTATGAGCTGACGAACGCGAAATTCTGGCTTCTCTCCGCCTCGCAGATCGACGGTTCGCCGGCGAACGGCGTTGCGGAAAACGTGCAGCTTTCGTTTTACGCGGACGGCGGGAGTCCTGTCAAAACGATGCTGAACGGTTCCGGAACGGAGCTCCAGTGGCTGCGTTCCGCGTATGAACAGGACGTCTTCCGCAACCGGGTGGTTCCGCTTTCGCGCTACACCTATTCCGGAAATCCCGCCCCTGGGATCTCGCCCGCATGCATTATCGCCTGAAGAAAGGAGTGGAAAATGAACATTATTGACCGTGAAACGTTTGCTGCAATGGAAGCCGTCCGGAAAGCCGGTGCGCGTCCGGCGGTGAAAAAGTACAGCACTCTCAAAATCATCCGCGCGCTCGGTGACGAGTGGCCTGTGTACCGGGAACAGCTGGAGTCGGGCGGATATGCCGACCAGTTTTTCGCCGCGAATTATCTGGCCGGCGATGATCCCGTTTTCGTTTCGTTCCTTGCGAATGTTCCGGATTCGGTGAAAACGAAGCTCGCCGAATGCGAATGGAGCGCGGAGTAAATTTCAATTCGCCTGTTCTGCACTGTCTTGCGGTGCAGAACAGGTTGTCTTTTTTGCCTCTCTCTGGAATGACCGTTTGATTTCCAGCAATTGTCTCCGGTATTCGGCGATTTCCGGGTTTCCCCGATCCAGATCCCAAATGAAATTTGTTTTGCCGAGCAGGACGTTCAGGGAATGCTCATCAAGCTTCCGCCATTCATGTTCCCAGTGCTTGTTGAGGTAATACATCTGCTGACGCAGCCGCCGGCGGTCTTCGCGCGGGGCGTTCATTTTTGCATTGACGACGATTCCGGTTACTTCCTGTCTCATGCCCTTGCGCATAATTTTGATTTTATCGTTGTTCAGCCGCAGTCCGGATTTCCGGAGTTCCTGCCGGCAGGTTTGAATCAGCCCGGAGATTTCCCCGTTGTCCGGATTGCCGGAAAAAGTGAGGTCATCCGCATATCTTGTAAATTCGAGATTGTGGTCCAGCGCATAGAGCTTGAGGGTGAAATCAAGATCATGCAGCAGGAGATTGGAGATGTGCGGACTGGTCACCGCACCTTGCGGAAGATGCCCGTACAGCGTGCAGAGTTTCGCAAGCATGACCGCGGCATTTTCCGTTTCCGTATATCTTCGGAAAAGAGCAAGAACACGACTGTATTTCAGAGACGGAAAGAAATCCTTGACGTCGAGTGCAATGACGACCGGTCGGCCGCAATGGTTTTCCGCATTGTCCTTTATGGAAGTCCCCGGTTCAAATGCGGTTGCCGCAGACATTAAACTGGTGATTTCATTTCTGGTGACGTCCGCTTCCGGATCCTGACGCCGGAGGCTTTGGAGCGCTTTTGTGCAGCGGGTGGCGCCCAGCGAAATTTTATCCGGAAGAACAAAGCGGAGGATGTACTGCTGAATCCGTTTCAGAATAGCGCAGGGGGCTTCGATTGTGCGGAACTTCCCGTTCTTTTTCGGAATCCGGTAGATCTTATAGAATTCCGGTGTGCGGTTGCTCAACAGATAAAGGAATTTTACATTGATTCCTAAATCTTCTGCCATTTTTTGTATTGTAAAAGTGTTCTGTTCCATAAATACCTTTAAAAAATCCGGAGACGGCAGTCTTATCACTGAAAACAAATTTCGCGACTAGCGCACGGAACAGATACTCCGAGGTTTTGCGACAGAGCGACTTGGAATTGACGGCGGCGGACTTAACTTGCGCACAGCGCAAGGCGGGTCCGCCTAGGAAATTCCATGGCGAAATGGCGCAAATGATCGGGGTAGATGTCCGGGCGAGGGGCGTGGAATGTGGAAAAACAAGTTGTTTGTCCAGACATTCCTTTCCGGCAGATCGGAAGAGCACACGTCCGAACTCCAGTCACGTTTCGGAATCTCGTATGCCGTCTTCTGCTTGAAAAAAAAAAACAAAAAAGAAAAAAAAAAAAA
>URNX01000052.1 GCA_900549415.1 uncultured bacterium | reverse complement strand
CGGTAAACTTCGCGGTTCAGAAAACTTGTTCCGGGTTTCGATGAGTGAAACATTGTCAGAAATCCTTTGGTTGTGCGTGGATTTTAAAATTTCAGCAGAGAGCCGTCGATTTTGAGACGTTTGAAATCCAGATCGCGGAAAACCTGGCGACCGGGGTTGCTGGCGTGTCCATCGCCCCAGAGCGCGGAACCGACTCCGCCGTGATGAAGGCTGACGGCGGCATTGTCGCTCACCGGACCGAACTGGTAGAAGGAAACGTTTTTCGTATCCGCCCAGCCGTCATAGCTCGTATCGCTGAAAAGCGGGAAGCGCGAAATGTTTTTGATTTTATCCGGAACATAACTGACTTCCGGCGTGGTTCCGACCGGAACACCTTTGATGTACGCCCCGGCGTTTCCGAAAATTCCCTCCGGAATCGGCCAGCTGAACCAGGAACCGGAAAGACTGCCTGTCGGCGGATAGTTGATCGCATAAACATTGAACTCTCTCTGCGCCCATGCCGCGGCGATCTGCGACGGGCAGCGTCCGACTTTCAACGGAATATATCCGTGGCTTTTCGGCTCGTTGCCGTCCTTGTAGATTCCGAACGCATACGACCAGGAGCCGTTGTACGTCACGGCAAGGTAGCCGCTGTTGTCGTTCGTGTAGAGCGCCGCAGCGGTTCCGACCTGTTTCATGTTGGAGGTGCAGTTGATTTTCCGCGCCGCTTCCCGCGCCTTGTTCAAAGCAGGCAGAAGCATGCCGGCGAGGATCGCAATGATCGCAATTACCACAAGAAGCTCTATGAGGGTAAATCTGCGGAATTTCCCCTTCAGGCATTGAATGTGGACGGAGTTTTTCTGTGTTTTCATGGCGGATTGAACCTTTCTTTCTTCTTGTTTATATTATACTTGATTTTCCGCAATCAGGATATATATAAAAGCTGTTTCTTTGTATATAAATCCTTGACCGCGGAAAACCGGTTCTGCTCAATACTGAACCTGAACGTTCCGGATCCAGTAGTCGTATTTTTCCGTGACGGGACCGAGGCCGATGCGGATCAGATCAAAGTTCGAGAGATCCTTCACACTCCGGTTGACCGGAACGACCTTCCGGCTCCACTCTTCAGTCGGGAGCGGACGGTACGCTTCGAACAGGTGTTTCTTCAGTTCCGTGGAGGCGATCGCCGCCCCGGCGTAGCTGACAAGCTTCCGGTCCTGCGGAGACGAAGGTCTGACTTTCACCTCGAAGATAATGTATTTCGCATCCACAAGCGTTTCGCCGGGGACAAGCTTCAAGCCGGGTTCCACCCACTTCAGAGGACGTCCGAGCGCGGAGCTGTCGATCGAAAAACGAACCGCTTTTTCCGTCTCGTCGTTCGAAATCCGGATGAATCCGGAACCGCCTTCGCAGTGCGGAATCCAGCGAGCGGCGTCATCGGGGAAACGGACTATGCTGCCCGGAACCGATGAGGTGAAGCGCAGTTTCAGCGAATGCGCCGTCTCCGTTTTATCCCGGAGCGTCACGCAGAACTCCGAGGATTTCAGCTTGCCGGTCACCTCCGTTTCATAAGCAATCAGAATCTCGCTGTCCGGTTTCAGAACAAATCTGTTTCCGGGCGATTTTTTGCAGACGATCCCTTCCGGAAGAAGGAGTTCCGGCTCAAAAATCTTCTCCGTCTCCGAAATATTGGCGATGCGGAAAACGAGTTTCGAGGGATACTTCATATAGCTCTGCCAGACGCTCGGAAGGTTCTGTCCCTCGAACTTGATGATAACGTCGCGTGCCGCCGGACGGCTCCTCTTGTATTCCGAGGAAAGAGCCTGCAGCTTCATGCCTTCGGTTTCGGTGTTAAGTTCCGGAAGAGTGTTGAGAATGCGGTATGCGATTCCGGTGACCGGTGTTTCGGCGTCCGCCGCGCTGCCGTCCATTGAGCGGTATTCGGAAACATCCAATCCGGGTGTCCGGACCTTCCGCGCCGCCGCATCCTTCCCCAGAAGAACCGCGACATGACGGGTTCCGTCGGAAAAGACCGCGATACGCTCCAGTCCGCGCGGACTCTCCTTGACGTCCCCTACATATTTGAGTCCGGAAAGAACACGGGCGGCGTACATGTAAGCGCCCATCGCGCCGATCGGCGTGTTGTAATAATCAAGCAGTCCGTAGTTGGATGTATTTTCCGGATGCGGGGCGAAAACGAACACATAGAACCGCTCAATTCCGGCGGCTTTTGCGAGCACGGCCTTCGCTGTGATGAAGTGGGCGGAAACAAGATCATCCGCAAGCGGCGGACGCTTGTTGCCGAACGGTCCATAGTACACGCCGTCCGCAAGAGTCGGAGTATACCCGCGCGGCCACGCTTTGCCGCACTCGGTGATAAGGAGCGGGAATCCAGCTTTGCCGTATTCACCGAACAGGTTCCGCCATTCCCGGATCTGCTTCCAGACCGTGTCCGGCGCGGCATAATTGTGAAACGCAACATAATCGACCGTCTCAAGAAGACCGTTTTCAATCATATCACGGAGCACGAATCCCCATTTATCTGGCGGATACATGAACCCGCAGCTCGAAATCAGCAGATCCGGCGCAATACGGCGCGCCATGGAGGACTTCAGAATGAAGTCGGAACTGTAGACGGATGAGGGCTCCGGCTGACCGTCCGGTTCGTTGCGGAGCTGGTAGATATCGAGTACATCCCTGCGCCGCGCAAGCTGTCCGGCAAGCGAATGCGCTGTGCGGATGATCGACTCAGGCATCGCGGGTCTGCGCTGACCGGGACGGTCCGGGTACAGAAGGAATTTCGGGTAGCGGTTGCAGTACCAGAGTCCGGAAAGCGAACTCTTTCTGACGAAATCGTATCCGGCCTCTTCGCGGGAGCTCCATTTGCCGGGCTTGCGCTCCTCGAGTTCCCAGGAATGCCATTTGCGGAACGATTTCACCCCCGTGCGTTCCATGATGCGGAAGAGTTCCGGAAGATCGACATACGGGAGTTTCGAATGCAGACGCTGCACGACGTTTGCGCCCCAGAAGTAATCCTTCTGTTCTTTGAAATCCGGAAGCGCGACGAAACCGAACTGCTGTTTCGCGGAGGAAACCGAAAGCACGAAATATCCCTCCGGGAAACTGTAATTCCCCGTGAACTTTCCGTCCGTTCCGGCTTTCAGAGTCAGAGCGCCGCTTTTTGCGCCGCGATAGTTGAGAATCTCGCAGGAAAGCTCCTCCGTCCCATCCGCATCTTTGGCGTTGAACGCGAATGAAACCTCTTTCCCGGGCTCGACGAAGTGCTGGGACATGTTGACCGGCGAAAGAGTCAGCGCCTGAAGCGCGGCGGCAAAGAATCCGCTCCCCGCAATCAGCGCGGCTTTCCACCTTTGGGTTGAGAGAATGGACATAAGACCTCCGGTTAATCCTGCGGACCTTCCGCGGCTTTCACGGTAAACTGAATGGTATATTCTTTTCCGGCTTCCGCGTTTTTGATGACGAAAAGACCGGCGTTGTCATGATTGACAAGGATCGCGCCGGAGCCGTCAATGCCGCCTTCCGCGACATAGCACGCCTTCTTGCTGAGCCAGAAATCGACGGGCATGACTTTGCCGTTTTTCAGCTTGTAAGTCTTCTTGAAACTGCCGTTCGGAGCAAGAACGCCGTTGATGTCAATGTGATCGACGAGAACCCAGCCGCGCGCCTCCGGAGTCCGCGCCCACTGTCCCATCAGACAGATGCTGAGATCGCCGTCTTCCGACGGGGTCACGGTGTAACTGAACTCTTTCCATTCACCGGAGAGCTTGGGAGTGACGACACTCAGAGTGTACTTCCGGTCGCCCTCGTCACGAACATTGGTCAGGCGTCCGACTTTCATGGAATCGGATTTGCCTTCCAGCTCGATTCTGGATTTGATGCAGTTGATGTCGGAGCGGAAAAAGGAGTTTGCCGCCTGAACGGAAACCAGAGCCGCTGCCGCGAGTGCGAGAGTCATAAGATGTTTCATCGGAATCGTCCTTTCTTGTTGTTCTGCTATAATTATACTTGATTTTCGGTTTATCCGCAATATATTACAATGAGTATTGTGTATATAAATTATAAACTACCAGGAGCATTACGCATGAAACATATACTCTGCGCTTTCCGGAACCTGCAGTCGGATATGCTGGAGGAAATCCACGACTACGCGGGCAAACATGACTGGTCGCTTGAAATCACCGGTCTCCGCATCCCGCCGGGATGGTTCGGCGACGGCGTCATGACCGATTATATTCCCCTGGAAAAACTCAGGAATGTGCGCGGAATTGAGCACATTCCGGTCGTTGCACTTGAAATCCATCCGGAACCGAACGTCCGGAGCGTTGTGGGCGACACAAACCGCATTGCGGAACTTGTCTACCGCCACTGTTCGGCAAAGGGCTATACGGTGTTCGCCGCAGTCGACGCCCGCGAATGGCCGGGCGGAACCGCCGAAGTCCCGCAGGATCCGAACATCGCCCTGCGCCATCTGCTCGACAAGGAGGGAATTCCGCTGCATTTCTGCTGCTGGCAGCCGGATCTGAAGCCGGACGAGCTTGCCGATTATGCGGTTGTCATTGAGAAGCTCCGCGAGTTTTTCTCCGGACTGCCGAAGCCCGCCGCGCTCTTTGTTTCCAATTCCATGCATCTGGCTGTAGTCTACCGCGTGCTCGGTGAGCTGGAACTGCGTGTGCCGGAGGATATCGCGGTGCTGTGCAACACGGAGAGTCCCGCAATTGCGGACAGCGCGCCGATCCCCACCAGCCGCATCAGCGGCGCCGGACGCGAACGCGGGAGGAAGATGTGCGACCTGCTGAACCGCATGCTGAACGGTGAAGAGATCCCGAAAACTCCGGTGTATGTTTCGCCCGCGGCGATCGTGCCGCGTCTCAGCACCGATTCGCTGATTCTGCCGGATGCGCATCTGACGACGGCGATCAACTTTCTGCAGAACAATTTCGCCGGAGCAATCAGCGTTGACGACGCCGCGGACCGCGCGGGAATCTCAAGCTGCATGCTTCACAAGAAGTTCCTGAAATATCTGAACAAAACTCCATATCAGTTTCTTCTGGAACTGCGGATCAACCGGATCCGGGATCTGCTGGACGGCACTTCGCTCACCCTTGAGCAGATTGCGGAGCAGACGGGTTACGGATCGAAGATGGCGTTGTCGCTGGCATTCAAACGGACGACAGGCATCACGCCTGGCGCATACCGCCAGCAGCGCCTTCTGAAAACCGGACGGAACCGCCGGAGCAAAGGCTGAACCTTCGGTCTTCCGTCACTTCAGTGTTCCGCTCATGCGGCCGGACGCATCACGGAAAACGGAACGTCCGCCGCGCTCCTCGGTAACCGAACCGGTCGTGCGGCCGGAGCCGTCGCGATAGATTGTGCGGTTGCCGTTCACGGTTGCGGAGCCCGTCATGCGGCCGGAGCCGTCGCGGTAGACCGTGCGGTTTCCGTTCACGGTTGCGGAACCGGTCATGCGGCCGGAGCCGTCGCGGTAGATTGTGCGGTTGCCGTTCACGGTTGCGGAGCCCGTTACACGTCCGGAACCGTCGCGGTAGACCGTGCGGTTCTTCTCAACGGTCACAGTTCCGACGACACGCCCCGAACCGTCACGGTACACCTGGCGGTCGGCGGAGAAAAGCGGAAAAAACGAAAACGTCAAAACGACAAAAAGAATTTTTTTCATAAACACTCTCCCCTGTTCAATTTCTTTCGTTACTATACCGCCCATTCCTCCAAAATCAAATCTTTTCCGGAAAAGATGTTCACAGGAAACGGTTTCGTGCGGGATTTTGTGTAAAAATTTTCATTGCGCGGTTGCTTTTCAGCGTTCGTATGGTATTTTACCAGAAAGAAACAGCAGACACAACCGGATGAGGGTTATCAAGCAGAAAGGATACAGTGTTATGCCCAGATTATTTGGAACCGACGGAATTCGCGGCAAGGCGAATGAATATCCGATCACTCCTGAAATTGCGCTCAAAGTGGGAAAAGCTGTCGCACAAATCTATGCTAATAAAAACGGTATTGCAAAAGCGGTGATCGGCAAGGACACCCGCGTTTCCGGATACATGCTCGAAACCGCGCTGACGAGCGGCATGCTCAGCATGGGCATGGATGTTCTGGAAATCGGACCGCTCCCGACCCCCGCCGTCGCCCACCTCGTCCGCTCCATGGGCGCGGACTGCGGAATCATGATCACTGCATCCCACAACCCGTCCGACGACAACGGCATCAAAATCTTCAGCGCCGACGGCTTCAAGCTTCCCGATGAAGTCGAAGACGAAATTGAAAAAATCATCCGCGGTGAAACGCCCGAAATCAAACCCTCGCGCATCGGCAAAGCCTACCGCATCGACGACGCGCGCGGAAGATATATCGAATTCGCGAAAAGCTCCATTCAGAACCGCAGCCTCAAGGGAACCAAAGCCGTTCTCGACTGCGCAAACGGCGCCGCCTACTACATCGCCCCGCTGATCCTCAAGGAACTCGGAGTCGAAGTCATTGCCATCTCCACAACGCCGAACGGAACGAACATCAACGAAAACTGCGGCGCCACACACCCCGAAGAGATGTGCCGCCTCGTCCGTGAACATCACGCCGACGTCGGCATCTCCCTCGACGGCGACGCCGACCGCGTCATCTTCTCCGATGCAAACGGAAACGTGGTCAACGGCGACCGCATCATCGGGCTCTGCGCGCTCGACTACAAGGCGGAGGGACGCCTCACTTCCGACTCCATCGCCGTCACCAGCATGAGCAACATGGGTCTGATCGCCGCAATGAAGAAAGCCGGCATCACCGTTGAAATCACCGCCGTCGGCGACCGCTACGTCATTGAGCGCATGAAAGAGAAAAACATCAAGCTCGGCGGTGAACAGTCCGGTCATCTGATCTTCCTCGACTACGCGACGACCGGAGACGGCATCATCTCCGCGCTCCATGTTCTCAAGCTCATGAAAGAGAAAAACATGACTCTCGCCGACATGGCGGCGTTCATGGAGGAATACCCCCAGCACCTCGAAAGCATGAAGGTCAAATCCAAACCGCCCGTCGCCGAAATCCCCGGTCTGCCGGAACTCATCGCACAGGCGGAAAAGGAATTCGCCGGAGAAGGACGCGTCGTCATCCGCTACTCCGGAACCGAAAACAAAATCCGCGTCCTCGTTGAATGCCGGAATGCGGAACTTGCAGGAAAATGGATCGCGATTCTCTGCGACCACATCAAAAAGGAACTCTGCTGATGATGATTCAAATACTCCGTGACGAAAACCGGGACACTCTTGCCCCGCTCTGCTGCCACCGCGCCCTCGCCGACCTCGAAATGGCGGGAACCACGGTCAGCGACGTCATTACCTCTCGCTGGGAAGGCGCAGTCACCGATTTTGCAAGCAATGACATGCTCACCGCAACCATTGCGTTCTGGCCCTCAAAGGAACTGCTCGCAACCCTCGCCGCACAGTCCGGCGCGTACATTGTCACCGATGCGGAGGAAACGCCCGTCGCATGGCGTTCCGCCGACGGCAAAATCCCGGCGGACGCCCCCCGCATCCCCGCGGACGCAGCCAGTTTCCGCATCCGCTACCCGTGGGATCTGCTGAAGGTGCACGAAGAGGTTCTCTCCGGCATTACGGAAAGCCGCATCGAGGGAACGGTCCGCGAAGGAGCGCACATCGACGGCGTTCTGATTCTCGGGGAAGGCTCGGTCGTTCTCCCGGGAGTCTACATGGAAGGCGTGACGGTGATCGGCAGGAACTGCAAGATCGGTCCGAACTGCTATTTCCGCGGCAACACGTCGCTCGGCGACAACTGCCACGTCGGTCAGGCGGTCGAAATCAAAAATTCGATTCTGATGAACAAAGTCGCCGCCGGACACCTGAGCTACATCGGCGACAGCATCGTCGGTCAGCATACGAACTTCGGCGCGGGAACCATCACCTCGAACTTCCGTCACGACGGCAAGAATCACACAAGCAAAGTCTGCGGCAAGCTTCTGGATACCGGACGGCGCAAGTTCGGTTCCATCATCGGCGAAAACGTTCACACGGGCATTCACACATCGATCTACCCCGGGCGCAAGATCTGGGCGGATCTCTGCACACTTCCCGGCGACATCGTCAAACACGATCTCACAGGCAAATAAAACCGGGCAGCGAGACTACGGCTCCCTGCGTCTGCGCTTGTCCGGCGGAAGCGGAACAAGACGGCAGATCAGCAGGGAAGCCGCCGACAGCACGACCAGTGAAAGCGCGAAATAGGCATGGAAACCGGCCATCGGCTCCGACGGGTTGATTTTCATCGTCCAGTGAATCAGCGTTCCGGAAAGCGCCATCCCGGCAAGACCGGCTCCTGCAGAAGCGAAAATCTGAAGCAGAATCGAGGATCGCACCTGTTCTTCCTTTGGGAAGGTTTGCAGAAAATAATGAATATTCGCATTTTCCGCAAGAAATGATCCGATCCCGTAAACCGCAAACACCGTTGCGACCGCGGCGGGCTGAAAAACGTCTCCCCGGCAAAGCCAGAGAACCGGAGCAAACAGCATCAAACCGTATCCCGCAAGCATCCCGCGTCCAGGTCCGATCGCATTGTCGATGCGGGCGGAAACAAAGGACGCGCACATTCCCGCAAGAAACTGAATCAGGGTGAAAAGCAGCGCATTCGTATCGCTGATTCCGTATGCGCGTTTTACGACGAGGATTGATATGGGGGCGATCATAATCCGTGCGGTATTCAGGCTGAAAACGGCAAACACCAGTTTCCACAAGGCGGAAGAGCGCAACGCCAGGCAAAGCTCCGCGCGCAAAGGACGTTTTGCCGACTCCCGGAGTTCCGCGGATTCATCGATTCTCCGCAGAAAACGCGAAGCGCCCATTCCGAGACAGGATCCCGCCGCCATGACGCCCGCGAGGCTCCAGACGCTTGATTTCCGGGAAAGGAACAGACTCACGAGAAGCAGAGAGAGCATACATGCGCCGCAAAAAATTCCATTTGAAATCCCCAGCACCCGCCCGCGCTCATTCGGACCGGTGATGCACCCGAGAAGCGGTTGCGACATCACGACGCCTGCCGCCCGGAAACCGTAAAAAAGAAACGTACCGGAAACCAGCGCCGCAAGACCGCAGGAATGGAAACCGCACCATGCGGCGATTCCGCCCGCGGCGGTCAACAGAGCGGCAAGATTCCGGGCCACCCAGAAAAACGCCTGCGAACGCACCGCGCCGACCCGCGCACAAGCGGTCCGCCCCAGCGGGAGAAGCAGATACCCGAGATAGAGCATGGCTCCCACAATCGACACGACGAAATCGGGAAACCCGCACTTCACCGCAAAAAGCACAACGACGCCTTCGCCCACACACATATAGGCAAGCCCGTTCAGCACGCAGAACGCATAATACGCCCGTTGCGAGCGTTCGAGACGCTCCACGGGAACAGAACCGTTGAAAATCATTGTTTCTCCTGTATTTTTTTATAACATACCGGAGAAACAAGAGGAAAGCCACCGCGAAAACATCAAAGAACTATCGTATTTTCGTCATCCGGGAGATTGCCGTTTCTTCCGGAATTTCAACGGAGTCTCCCCGAACCAGGCGCGGAAACGTGCACAGAAATGCGAAACGCCGGCATAGCCGAGCCGCGCGGTGATTTCCTCAAGACTCAGAGTCGTTTCCGCCAGAAGACGCTCCGCCTCCCAGCGTTTGCAACGCTGACAGTATGCGTTCGGCGACATGCCGAACAGCGCATGCCACTGCCGCAGGAAAGTGCTTCTGGAACAGCCGGTTTCACGCGCCAGCTCATCGTAATCCGGATTCTCTGCGAAATGGGCATCCAGATAAGCGGCCGCGCGGCGGAGCATCGTCTCCCGGGTCTGACGGGAAGCACTCTGATGCTCGAAACAGCACTCCTCCAGCAGCTGGAAACAGCACAAGTCTATGCGGTCCGCCGCACCGATGTCGTGCGAATGCTCCGCCAGTTCCCGAAGTTCGCGAAGAATCCCGCCGATGCGCGGCGTCATGGGAAACGCTCCGGCCGCCGGCACATTGAAAAAACCGGAGCGCGTCAGAATATCTTTCTCCGACAGCGCATAGCTGAAGAAAAACGTTTCAAGGCAATACGGATGCGGATGTTCATAAAAGCTCTCCGGGATTTTCATCAGATAATGAGGAACGGTCAGCAGATGCGGAACGCCGTCAATCACCGTTTCAATCTGTTTCGTCCGGGAGGAAAGACGAAGGCAGAACTGAATATCCTTCGCCCGGTATGAGGGAAGAAGTGTCTGGGAATCCGCGAACATCACCCCCGAAACATGCGGAAGCACGGAAAAATCCCGCTTGTGCGCTGTCAACCGGAGAATACGCGGTGTCTCCATACAATCTCCTTTCTGCTGCCGGAGAAAAATATATCACCGCTCCGCCGTTTTTCAACCGGGCGGCAGAAAAATTTTTCCGCTCAAACAATATTATCTGCATTGCTTCAACTGACAGACGATAGAATGTTGACGAATAAACGATATTTTTTTGACTTTTCAACGATTGCATCCCCCTGGTCTCAATGATATATTGTTTCAAACAAACAAGGAGACTGTCATGGCTCAAGCATTTGCAACGATGATGGACGGGACCCGCCGGGAAGTTCCCGTGGAAGTGAACGGTAATCTTTTCCGTGTTCCCGTAAACGGAATACCGCAGGATACGAAATCTCTGGAAATCCATCTGGATGATTTTTGCGCAACAGCCGGAACCGACGGTTACTTTCTCATTCCGACGGTGACGGAAAGCAACCGTCCCTCCGGACTCGTGCGCTTTCATCCGCGCACCGATACGGAATATGTAAGCGCCGCCAGCAACCTGCCTCTCTTCGGCATCAAAAACGGCTCTCATGCCGTTCTCGCGATCATGCGCGGAATGAACATCTTCTATGACCTCGTCTACGGAGTCCGCGACGGGAAGTATTATCTCCATCCGCGCATCCGGCTGAACGGGGAAGCTCCCTACGAAACCCCGGAAATCCTGCTGTTGAATCTGTATGGAGATGAAGCGGACTGGGCGGGAATGGCGCGGGCCTACCGCCGTTATCAGATTGAACGCGGAGCGTGCGTTCCGCTGCGGGAACGGGCGAAAAAATATCCCGTTCTTGCGGAAACCGCCCGGGGAACCCTCATCCGGATCCGTTTGGCATGGAAACCCGTTCCGCCACCCGTTCTGGAACAGACGCCTGAAACCGAGCCGCCGGTTTTCGCCGCTGTGACGCTGAAACGATGCGGGGAAATCATCGAGGAATGCCACCGGAAAGGAATACGGAATCTGGAATTTTCAATTGTCGGCTGGAACATCGGCGGACACGACGGCCGCTGGCCGGACGTCTTCCCGGTCGAACCGAAAATCGGTACGGAAGAGGAACTCAAAGCCCTGATCCGCAAAGCAAAAGAGTACGGCTATCTGTTCAGCAACCACGCAAACGCAATTGGTTCATACGCGATCTCCAGCCGCCGCAAAGAGTCGATGCTGCTGCGGGACCGCGACGGCAAACCTTGCAACGGCGGACAATGGGGCGGCGGGCAATCCTCACAGCTCTGCCCAAAAGCAACACATCATCTGCGTGTGGAGGATATGGAAAAATATGTGGAACTGGGTTTCCGCGGAACTCAATATTACGATGCGATCTCCATGATTCAGCCGCTTCCGTGCCATCATCCGGATCATCCGCTCAATCCGCGCGAAACAGGTGAATGGCGCGGAAAAACACTCGCTCTCGCCCGTGAAAAAATCGGCGCCAGCGCCTCCGAAGGCGGAATGGACTTCGCCATCGGATGTTTCGACTACGCTCTTTACGCCATTTTCGAACTCAATCCGAAAAGACCGGAAATCTGCGACGAATATGTGCCGTTCTGGTACATCGTCTACCATGGAATTCTCACCTACAACTCCTTCTGCGAAAGCGTCAACGGCATGGTCAAAAAAGATCCGGACCTGATGCTGCGCAATCTTGAATACGGCGGACGCCCCCTCGCCTATTTCTACGCGAAATTCATGCATGCCGGAGACAACTGGATGGGCAACGAGGATATGTGCTGTGCGACCGACGAACAGCTCCGCTTCTCCGTCGACGCCATCGCCAAAACACAGAAGCTGTTTGAAACGATCTCCGACTTGCAGTATGAATTTCTGGACGAGATCCGCATTCTAGCCCCCGGCATTGAATCCTCGCGATACGCAAACGGAACAACTCTCGTCTTCAATTGCACGAATGCGGAATACGTTCATTGCGGGAAACGCATTGCGCCGCATTCCTTCGCGCGCTTCGACCGCTGAACGGGGTCAAATCAGCCCGAACGCGCCGCCCGAATGCGATCGGCGGGAAACGGCGAGAATCCGGTAACGGGTTTCATCCGCGATATGATCTTCCGCCTCGGTATCTATGTCGTCGGGATCGCGTGCATCGCGCGGAAGAGTCGGAATCGTGCGGATGAACTGCGCACACTCGCGGAAAACAAAAAGTCCGGGAGTTTCACGCGTCAAACCTCCTTTCAGCAGCTGACGCAGCAGAACCCAGCCGCGCTTCCGTGAACCGGGCGATTTATCCGATCTCTGCCAGCGGATTCCGAGACGCTCCATATCCGATGCAATCGACGTGCGCCCCGAAGCGTCGAAAATCGAATTATCCGCGGGTCCCGGCTGAATCCGGCGGGTCAGACCGAGGAACTCCTGCTTTTCCAGAATCAGACGCGCAATTTCCGCAGGGGAGTGTCCGCATCCTTCATTCGCAACGCCGCTCCATCCGTAAATCTCCGCGATGCGGAAGAGATCGCCGCGCAGAGTATGAAGCGCGGAACCGTCATCCAGCGTCACATCCGAGCCGTCCGACTCCGCCCAGAATCCGATGCTGTAAGGCTTCGATGCGCCCCAGTCGAACGAGCGGTCAATCCGCCACGACAACGGGATTTCAAACGGGGAAATCACATGCACGCCGGGATCCCAGAGGTCATCGAACATTCCGCCTGCAACGATATCCCAGGAACCTTCCAGCATCGCCTTCACCAGATACGGCGAGCGCAGACCGAGCAATCGCGCCGAATACTCCTCCGCATCCAGACTCGGATTGTCCGCGAGACGCGCGGGAATGTACTGGCGCAGCATTCCGCCTTCCGTTTTCGGCATCCGGCGGATCTCCAGCGGAACCGCAAAGTCGATGAACGACGCCTTCACCCAGTTGTGTCCGGGGCCGCCGGGATTCGCTCCGCACAGAATGAGCGGAAGACGCGGCGGAGGAGTGAACCGTTTCAGTTCGGAGGGAACACGGCAGCGGGCGCGAAGCGAACGGTAAACAGGTTCGCTGAAATGCGTCAGCTCGTCAATCAGCAGCGCATGGATTTCCACGCCCTGATATTTCATGACGTCGCGTTCATACTGGCAGTGACAGAGGAAAATCGCGGAGCCGTTGCGGAAACGGATAACGGGAGGCGAGCCGGCGATCCGGCAATAACCCGATTTCAGAAAAGCATCAAGCAGAACACGGAACCCGTTCGGTCCGTCCATGTGGTTCCGCAGCAGCTCCGCATAATGTTTACGGAACAGATAAATCTGCATTTTCGGATAACTCAGCGCAAGAGAAACGGCTTTGACACGCAGCAGATGACTCTTCCCGCCGCCCGCCGCACCGCCATACAGGATCTCCGTCGCCTCGCTCGAAAACGCAAGCGACTGTTTGTAATGGAGCGTCAGATCCATAAGATTTCAGACCGGATACGCCGAAAAGTGAATGCGGAGCGCAGCGATGTTCCAGGCGCGCTCCAGATGCGATGCAAGCGGAACGATCCGTGTCGTCTGAAGATAAAAGCCATCTCCGGAAATCAGAAGAGGCGGCTGAAAGAGATCCGCGATGTCCTGACGCAACGCTTCCGCTTTGCGGAAATCACAGTCCGACGGCTGGAGAATCTCATAGACAACAGAGCCGTCGGCCCGGCTCGAAAACTGCGCGGGACGCGTCACCGTGAAATCATAGAACGTCTCGCGGAACCAGAGTCCGCCGTCCGGGACAAAGAAAGAGCCTTCTCCGGCAAGATGTCCGGAATCCACGGAGGAATGAGAAAAAAGATATTCACGGATTTTCAATTTTACCGCTTGAAATTCAATCATTGCAGATAAACTCCCGATTCAAAGTTGGAGGAACAGACGGAAAGAGCGCGGCCGGCGATTCCGGCAGGAGCCTGCACCGACCAGCCCTCTTCCAGGCGCCCGATGTAAGGAACGCTGTTCGTTATGCACAGCGTGTCTCCGGCTTTGACCGCCGAAAATGCGGCGGATGCGCGGAAAGGATCGAATTCAGTCCCGCCATCGGCGCTGTAATCCGGAGAACCGACCGAACAGCGCCAGTTGGCACGGGCGCGACCGCTCCGGACCGGAGTTGCATCGGCGGCAAGCTGATAGAGTCCCTTCCCCGTCTCCGCAATCAGTCCGGAAGCACGCTCTTCCAGCTTGCGGACAACGGCGTCAATATTCCCGGGACGCAGAAAGAAACGGAACTTCATTCCAGCACCTCCGTTTCCGCTTCGCAGATTTTTCCCTCCGGAAGCAGAGATGCGGAAAGGACAAGATATTCGGCATTCCGGAAAACCAGACGGCTCTTCTGCGGGAAGAACGTTTTTTCTGAATTCAGTTCCAGCAAGAAGGAACGGGTTCTCCCTGCCGCGTTTCCTGAGGAATCCGCAGATTGTTTCACAGCTCCGCACGGAACCGCGCGAACGTGTTTTACGCTTGAACCGCTCCGCAGCAAAGCATCTTCCCCGCAGAGATCAAGCAGAATCTCCGCGGCGGTCTGAAAAATTTCATTCATTTTGCGTCTCCTGTTGACTGACTGCTCATACAGTGTCAACCGAAAACAGATCAGACCAGGAACTCTTCGCGGTATTTTTTCGGAGGGATTCCGTAATACTTGCGAAACAGGTGAGAGAAATAGAAGACGTCCTCGAACCCGACTTCAGCGGCGATCACTCCGACCGGCGATTCCGAATGCGCCAGACGGTTCGCCGCCTGTGCGAGACGGAGCTGAATCAGATAATGCTGCGGGGAATCCCCCGTGTGACGACGGAAAATGCGGCGGAAATGCTGTGTTGAAATACTCAGCCGCCCCGCCTCTTTTTCAAAATCCCAGTCGAGCTCCGGATGCGCACGCAGTTCATGCACGAGTTCCTGAAGACGCGGCGTCTGATACAGGAACGCCGCTGTCTGCGTCTGTCTCCGGAGCTGGATCAGAAGGCTCTCCAGCAGGTTCACCGATTCGGGATAATTCCCGAGTTCCCGCTGTCGGTGCAGCTCGCGCAGAGTTTCCGCGAATTTATGTTCACGGCTGATTGCCACCGGCATGGGCGTCAGGTCAAGCAGACCGCTCCGGAGATACTCCTGAACACGCGGTCCGGTGAAACAGCAAAAAGTGAAATCATGCCGTTCATCCGGTGCAAGCGAGTACTCAAAAAATGCGCCCGGGTGCGTAATGAAACATGCGGGTCCCGTCAGAGTGTATTCGCGTCCGCGGTTGATGCGCACACGGAGAGTTCCGTAAGAGTTGAATTGAATGCCGTAATAAAGCGGCGTATGGGCGCGGCGGTGTCCGAACGGAATCACGCCGGCGGCGGGGAAAGTCAAGCCGTCGTAAAAATCCATGATTTATCCGTGATACTCGTTGGAAATCTTCGCGGCGGCGTTCCGGACCAGCGCGGCAAGTTCCGCCGTGCGGTTTTTCAGATAAAGCTCGGAGCCGGAAATGCTGATTCCGGCAACCGCATGTCCCGAATAATCCAGCACGGGGGCGGCGAGACAGTAAACTCCCAGTTCGTGTTCGCAGTTGTCGATAGCGTATCCGCGTTTCCGGATTTCCGCGAGGTCGCGAAGCAGAGCGGAAGCGGAAAGGAGCGTGGTGTCGGTGTAACGTGTCCATTCGATTTTTTCGAGCTGTTCATGAAGTGTTTTTTCATCCAGGAACGCCAGAATCGCTTTTCCGATCCCGGTGCAGTGAAGCGGCGAACAGCTTCCGATCAGCGAACCCATGCGCACCGAGCGCACGCCTTCGACCTTGTCGACGTAAAGCAGCTGGCTGTCCTTCAGTTCCGCAAGATGAACAGTCTCCATCGTCCGCGCGGAAAGTTCGGCGAGAACCGGACGCGAGATTTTCAGCAGAGGATTCTGTGCAGCGGCAATGTTGCCGAGCCGGGCGATGCCGAGTCCGAGCGTATAGGTTGAAGAGGCGCTGCGCAGGTAGCCGTTTTCCACAAGGAACTTGAGCATGCGGAACGTTGTGCTGACCGGCATCCCGGTCCGCTCCGCGACTTCGCGTCCCCGCAATCCGGAACGGCTGGCGGCAATCTCTTCGATGATATCAAACAGCTTCGAAAAACTTTTGTCGCCGTCTTTCGCGCCGTCTCGCATTCTTGCGGTCATAGTGAATCCTCCTCTGCAAAACATAGCACGCTTTGCGCGAAAAACAATTTGCAATAAAAAAAATTTGCCCGATATTTTTCTTTTAAATATTGACTTTTCGTTTATATTGTGGTATTATATTCTGTAATATAAAATTAAAGTTCACAATATGAACCAAAGGAGTGCCGTGATAAAAGTACTGGACAAAATTTTTCAGGTGCTGGAGACCGTTGTTTCGGAATCTCCGACCCCGGTGACGCCGCTCTGGATCGCAACAAAACTCGGAATGAACCGGCCGACCTGCTCGCGGATTCTCAAGGAGCTGACGGATGCGGGATATCTGATGCACGTCTCGCGCCAGACAGGATACACCGCGGGGCCGCGCGCCTACACGTTCGCCATGATTGCAAAATACAAACCATCATTCCTGGACAAGGCGATTCCGTATGTGAAGAACTGCGCGCGGACACTCGCGCAGTCGGTGCTGATCTGTGAACGGCGCGGCGCGGAACGTTATGTGCTGCATCACTCGAACTTCTCTCCGCTCAACATCCGCATCAACCAGCTGTCCTACTACGACCTGTTCGATACGGCAACCGGGCTTGTTCTTCTTTCCGCCGCGCCAAAACAGGAACAGGAGAAAATTTTCAATGAGTACCGCAAGGCCGGACGCTTCATGTTTCCGGAATTCACAAGCTTCGACGCTGCCGCCGCCGAGCTGGAACGCTGCCGCCGCGAGCGGATCTGCGTACGCGACAAATACCGCACGCTCCAGTGGATCGCTGCGGTTCCGGTCACAAGAAACGGCGTGACCATCGCCGCGCTCGGAGTCTCCGCCCTTGCAGCCGACGCCACCATGCCCGACCGCGCACGGATGGTCGATGAAATCAAAAAAACGGCGGTTCTGATCTCCAACGAACTTTCAACAATTGAAACAACAGGATGAATCATGGGTGAATCAATCAAAGGAAAAGTTGCTCTTGTGACCGGCGCATCGCAGGGACTCGGACGCGTCATTGCGCTGGAGCTGGCAAAAGAGGGATGCCGCGTCATCGTCAACTGTGCGCACAGTCCCGCAAAAGCCGAAGCCGTCGCGGAAGAAATCCGCAAGGCGGGCGGCGAAGCGGAGGTCTGCGTCTGCGACATCTCCGATGAATCCGCTGTGAATGAAATGTTCCGCAAGCTCGGCAAAGTTGACATTCTCGTCAACAACGCCCGCATCGACCCCTGGTTCCGCAAACCGGAAATGAGCGACGGCGAGTGGTGGGATCTGGTCATGAAAATCAATCTCAAAGGCGCTTATCTCTGCTCGCAGGCATTCTTCGACCAGGCGAAGCCGCGCGGCTGGGGACGGATCATCAACATCGCATCGTCACGCTCCTTCACGCCCGCGGAACCGAATATGATCGCCTACGGCGTCTCCAAACTCGGCATGCACGCGCTCACACGCGCCTTTGCGGAAAACGGCGCGGCTTCCGGAATCACGGCGAACACGGTCTGCCCCGGCATGGTCATGACGGAAAATCTCCGCAAGCGCATCACGGAAGAGGAGTATCAGGCGACCTGCGCGCACATCCCCGTCCGGCGCGGCGGCTCGTGCGAAGAAATGGCGGACGGCGTGCTCTTTGCAATCAAAAACGGATACGTCACCGGCGAATCCATCCACATAAACGGCGGGCTCTACTACGCGCCCTAATCAAGGATTTCCTATGAAAGTAACAGCAATCAAAACGTTCATCTGCAACGCCTTCCGCACCAACTTCGTGTTCGTGAAGGTCGAAACCGACTCCGGTCTTTACGGCTGGGGTGAAGCAACCCTCGAATACAAGGAACTCACCGTACAGGCGGCAATCCACGACCTCGAATCCTACCTGATCGGCAAGGATCCGCACAATATCGAAGCCTTCCGCCACGACTGCTACCGCGACGCCTACTGGCGCGGCGGCCCCGTCCTCATGAGCGCTCTCGCTGGAGTCGAAATGGCACTCTGGGACATCAAGGGCAAAGCGCTCGGCGTCCCCTGCTATCAGCTCCTCGGCGGAAAAGTGCGCGACTCCGTCCCCATCTACGTCAACGGCTGGTTCTCCCCCGCCAAGACTCCCGACGAGTTCGCGGAAAAGGCGAAAGAAGTCGCGGCCAAGAAGTTCCTCGGCTGCAAATGGGATCCCTTCGGCAAGGCGTGGCAGCAGATCTCCAAGCACGATCTCAACTCCGCAATGGAGTGCATCGCAAAAGTCGCGGAAGTCGTCGGCGAAGACGTCCAGCTCCTCATCGAAGGACACGGACGGTTCGACATCCCGACCGCGGTCAAGATCGGGCGCCGCCTTGAGGAATTCGACATTTTCTGGTTTGAAGAGCCCATTCCGCCGGACGACAAGGAAGGCATGAAGCAGGTCAAGGACCGCGTCCGCGTCTCCATCGCCGCCGGCGAGCGTCTCTACAACCGCTACGAATACCGCCAATTCTTCGAACTCGGCTGCTCGGATTACATCCAGCCCGACATCTCCCACGCGGGCGGACTGTTTGAGATGCGGATGCTCGGCGCCGAAGCGGAAGCGCGCCACATCGGCTTCTGTCCGCACAACCCCTCCGGCCCGGTCGCAAACGCCGCAACTCTCCAGCTCGCCGCATGTGTCCCGAACTTCGTCATGCTCGAAATGATGATGACCGATGTTCCATACCGCGCGGAAATCTGCGACGAAGATCTCACGATCAAGGGCGGGCGAATGGTCATTCCGGACCGCCCGGGCATCGGCATCGATCTGAACGAAAAGGAACTGCTGAAGCATCCGTACATCCGTACTGAGCTCCGCCACTATCGCGGCGACCTGACGAACATCCGCCCCGTCGACGCCGTTCCGTATTACAAAATGGAAGACTGAAAATCTCCCTGTACGCGGCGGACTTTTCCCGAAGTCCGCCGCGTTTTTTGCATCAAAAATCCAGTAAATTCATCAAAAGTGCTTCTTCACAATCCGCCTTTTCCGTGGTATAATATTCAGACAACCAACAAGAAAGGTTCTGAATATGCTTCTGAAAGAAAATGCGCTCCGATTCGATGAGTTCAGCCATTTTGAGCTGGACGACATGACCGTCATCTTCCTCAAGGAAAACGAAAGAATGATGATGCTCCTGCTCCCCGCCGGAACCGAAGAAAAAATCCCCGTGCATCGCCGCGACCTCAACGACACCGTCGGCTATGCCGGCTGCCGCCGCGTCGGAGGCGACTCCCTCGTCACCCACCCCGACCACATGGTCCAGATTCAGGTCCTGCATGACAAATTCAGCATCCGCACCCCCATGCACGAAAACGGAACCGTCTGGAAGCTCAACTTCATCCGCCAGGAACAGAAGGGCAACACCATCGAAACCATTTTCCGTGACGACCGCGGCATCGAAGCCGTTCACACCATCACCCACAACAAGGGCGAAAAATATGTCGTCATCAACACCTCCGTAACCAACGGCTCCTCCCGCGAAGAAGAACTCGGACTGCTCGCCAGCTTCAATCTCAGTTTCCTCTCGCCGTTCCATGCGGACGACGCCCCGGACGCCCTCAAGCTCCACCGCTACCGCACCTTCTGGGCGGCAGAAGGGCGCGAAGAGTGCCGCCCGGTTGAAGATTACCAGCTTGAACAGACCTGGAGCGGCGGATTCGCAAAAGGCTTCACCTTCGGTCAGCGCTCCTCCATGATCGTCAGCGAATTCTTCCCGACCATCGGTCTGGAGGACAGCGGGGCAAACGTCACATGGGCGGCTCAGCTCGCCACCGTCTCCCCGTGGGAAATGACCGTCCGACGCGACGGCGACTTCCTTTCCCTCGGAGGAGGACTTCCCGATTTCGATTTTGCGAACTTCCGCCGCAAACTCCGCCCCGGCGAGAGCTGTTCCGGAATCCCCGCCGTCGTCACCGTTGTCGACGGCGACATGCAGGACGCGCTGAACCGTCTGACCACCTTTGCGACCGACCACGCCGAAGGTCACCCGAAAACAGAAGAAGATCTCCCCTGCCTCTTCAACGAATTCTGTTTCAGCTGGGGCAAACCGACCGAAGCAAACCTCAAGCCGGTCATTGCGAGACTCAAAGGCCTCGGACTGCGCTATTTCGTCATGGACGCAGGCTGGTTCCGCGAGCCCGAAACACGTCTTCCGGGCATCGGCGACTGGGAAATCTACAAACCGAGCTATCCCTCCGGCTTCGACGGCTTCCTCGACACCATCCGCGACGCCGGCATGATCCCCGGCATCTGGTTTGAATTCGAATGCGTCTCCGAAACATCCGCGCTCTTCAAAGAACACCCGGAATGGCTCGTCAAATGGGAAGGCGAAACCTACCCGACCACGCTCGACCGCTACTTCCTCGACTTCCGCAAACCGGAAGTCATCCAATACCTTGACGAGCGCGTGATCGAGTTCCTCCGCAGCCACCGCATCGGCTATATGAAAGTCGACTACAACGGCTCCTTCCACCTTGCCGATTCCGAAAACGGTTCCGCCTCGCAGGGCACGCAGGAAGTCCTCGCCTCCATCCGCGCCTTCTACCAGCATCTCCGCAGGGAACTGCCGGAGCTCGTACTCGAAATCTGCTCTTCGGGCGGCTACCGCCTCTCCGCGGAATGGATGCGCATCGGCGACATGGCGAGCTTCTCCGACTGCCATGAAGCAATCTCCGTCCCCATCATCGCCGGACAGACGGCAATGCAGATTCCGTTCACCGCGAACCAGGTCTGGGCGACGCTGACTCCGGGCTGCGAAGAGAAACGCACGATCTATCAGCTTGCCGGCGGCTTCCTCGGACGCCTCTGCATTTCCGGCGACGCCGGGAACTTCTCGGAATTCCAGCTGAACGCCGTCCGCGACGCCGTCGCCCTCTACGCGAAAATCACCGACATCGCGAAACACGGAGCTTCGCGTCTGGAACAGCATCTGACCAGCCGCAACTACAACCATCCGAAAGGCTGGCAGCTTTTCCGCCGCAGATACGGCAAGCGGGAACTGCTTGTCATCCATACCTTCGGTGACGTTCCGGAAGTTCTTGAAGTCAAAGCGTCCGGCCGCATTGTCGCGGAGCTCGCACATGGACTGAAACACTCGGAAGAAAACGGCGTCATCCACTTCAACGAACCGGAAGCCTTCTCCGCCGCGGTTCTTGTGGTCGAAGATTAAACGCAAAGCGTCTGTCCGGACCTGTGAGTCCGGACAGACGAACTCATGACCGCATTTTCCGGCAAAAACAGACTTCCGGCAGTTGCTTTCCGGAAAAGGCATTGTATATTCTCGGGAAAACATACAGGAGAATGCAATATGAATATCACACCTGAACTCCAGAAGGCGCTCGATGCGGCATGGAAACAGCTGACGCAGATTCTGTTCTGCGAAAAAACAAATCTCATCTACGACTACGTCGGCTCGCTCGATGAACACCGGTTCGATTTCCTGCCGACCGCTCAGGAAGTTCAGCTCGGATACCCCAACAACAAAGGGTACTCCACCGGAATGGAAGACAGCATGATCTGCGGCGGAACCGCCATCGATCTCTGCATCCGGCGCGCTCAGATCTTCCCGGAAACAACGGAAGAATGCAGAACTTTCGCACAGAAACTCTTCAAAGGACTCGAACTCTGCGCAACCGTTCACGGAAGAAACGGATACATCGTCCGCAGCGTCTCCCCGCGCGACGGAAAAAGCTGTTACACCTGCTCCTCCCGCGATCAGATGACCTTCTGGGTATGGGGTCTCTGGCGCTATTACAACTCCGGACTTGTCTCCGAAGACGAACGCAAACGCATTGTGGAGCTCGTCGTCATGCTCGCGGAACGTTCGGAAAAAGAGGTCGTTCCGGAAAACAATTACTGCATTCTCACACTCGACGGATACCCGAATATCCTCAACAAAATGGCTCAGGTTCAGCCGCATGAAATTCTGCGCGTTCCGATGTTCTACCGCACCGCGTATGCTCTGACCGGTGATGAACACTGGAAACAGCTTTATGATGCAATCATCGAACCGGCAATCCGCAAAGCGGCGGAGCCGAAAGATTACTGGAACCATTTTGAGCTCTCACAGTTTCTCCTCTCGCTCGCGCTCTGCAACGAGCTTGATCCGCGTCCGGAGTTCATAGAAATCTCACGGACGATTGCGGGAATCACGAAAAAAATGCTCTGCGAAAAATATCTTCCCGCACTCGAACAGTGGACAGGCTCCTGGCACTGCCCCGCGCGCCCGTGGCGCGAATCCAGGCGGATGCATGTAATGCCGGCGCCCGGCGGATCTGCAGTCTGGCCGGACGGCAAGCTCGACCTCCGCCCGCCGCAGACGGAAGAGTTTGAAAAACTTTTTGATGTCGTCCGGATTCCCGGAAACCTCGCGGAAGGCGTTCTGCTCGCACCGGAATGCGGTTTTTCCCCGGAGCTCCGCGAACGTTTCCTGAAAGCGTTTTTGCGCCCCGATTACTCGGTGACCTGCTCGTACAGCCTGCTCGGAATGCTCTATTCGGCACTGCTTCTGCTGCGCTGACTCACACTCCGCCGACGGAATTCACGCGGCGGACATCCGTGAAAGCGCGTGAATTCCGTGGAAAAATGAAACGGATTCCCGTAACCGCACAGCTGGCTGATCTCTTTGACTGTCAAACGGCTCCCGCCAAGCAGCCGTGCGGCATGCAGCAGACGCATACGGATAAGATACTGATACGGCGTCTCGCCGAAACTTGCGCGGAAACGGGTGTTGAAGGTCGGCAGACTTACGCCAAGTTCCGCCGCAAGAGTTTCCATACGGAACGGCTCCTGGAAATTCCGCTCCAGCCTGCTGCGGACAGCCTCCATCTCCGCCGGAACCGGATCGGCGCGATGAAGTTCGGCAAGAAGATTCAGCAGTTCAAACACGACCCCGGAAAGCCGTCGGCGCGAACATGGATCGTGAAAACAGCGAGCTGCATCCCGCATCCGGTCAAACAGATCATCCCAGAGAGTCTGCTCCACCCGTACCGTCAGGACATTGTTGAGATGCAGCTGATGAATCAGCTCCGGCAGCAGAAGTCCGACGGGGATAATCCCCGCTTTCCGGCAGTTTTTCCCGGGGAAATAGACTCACCTCCATGTATCAGGAGCACGGCGTCACGCCGTCGCCCCACATGGCGGGTCTGATGGCGGCGGCCATCCTGTCC
>URNX01000051.1 GCA_900549415.1 uncultured bacterium | reverse complement strand
TTCGGAGAACTTATCACATTTTTTTTGCCAATTCAAGAGCCTCCTCGCTCCGGAACCCTTTGCGATTTTACAGAAAATTCGTTACACAGACCTTTTTGTTGAGTTTTATTTATTGTATCACAATTTAGTATGTTTTGTGAATTATGCAAGTGCTCCTGACATGCTTATATAAAAAATCCGGCGACGCCATCGGAGTCGGATTTTGACAGCGCCGCCGGATCAGAGTGTTATTTCAGAATGCCGAATTCCCGGAATGCCGGAGTATCTCCGGGTTCGAGCATCCGGAGTGCGGTCAGCCTGCACGCGTTGCAGGTGACGGATGCAAACTTCACGGTCTGCGGGATCGGATTCGCACGCAGATTCGCAAATTCGCCTTCCGCGACGTTTTCCCACTTGCCGTCGGAGAGCACTTCAAATCGGTACTTGTCCGGCGTGCCCTGCGGAATTTCAGGGCATGGAGCGAAGACAAATCCGTGAATCTGACAGTTTTTGCCCAGACGCCATTCAACCGATTTCCCGTTTGTCTTGCCGCTTTCCAGTTTCCAGAATTCCTTTTTCGGAAGTTCCTCCTTTACCTCTTTTTTCAGAAGTTCCGCCGGAACTCTGCGGCAGGAAAGTTCGAGCCGGACGGTGGCGCAGTTCGCGGAAAACAGATGAAAACGCAGAGCATTGCATACCGTTTCCGGAACAGTTTTTATGCGGCGGAGTCCGATTGCTTTGCCCCGGACGAGCGGTTTCCATTCTCCGTTTTCCCGTGCTTCAATTTCGTACTCCAGTACGCCTTCTCCCTTTCCGGCGATCTCCTCGGTCATGTCGAGAAGATTGAAGGTGCAGTTCTTGCCGAATTCCAGAACTTTGGAAGCTCCGGCGGCAATTTCAAAACCGCTGGTAAAACAGTCCGCACCGTTCAGGGTGTCGACCGCTTTTTTGAATTCGGCAAGACGCTTCACATCGTTCTCATGCAGTCTGCCTCTGCGGTCGGGCGCGATCCCGAGATCAAGGAAGCCGCCGGCGCCAACGGAATTCAGGTACATTTCAATCAGCGCGGGAAGCGAGCGGACCTGCTCATCCTCGTCTGCATGATAGAACCAGCCGGGACGCAGCGGGACATCGCATTCCGGCGGAATGAAAAACTCGCCGTCCGCATGGCCTTCATAGCCCTGCTGCCAGATACAGAATCCAGGCGCGGGGGCAAATCCGGTTTCGCGCGCATGCGGAGTGTAGGAGCCGAAAGCGTCCGGCGCGGCAAACCCGTTTTCGTTGCCGGACCAGCGGAGATCGGGTCCGATGTCGCTGAATATCGCTGCGTCGGGCTGAAGCTCCCGGACAATCTGCCATGTGTTTTCCCAGTCGTAGTAGGTGGACGGATCAATTTTCCGGGTTTCACATGCGCCGCCGTAATAGCCGTCGCCTCCGTTTGCTCCGTCGAACCACGCTTCAAATGCGGGGCCGTAATTCGTGTAGATTTCGCGGAGCTGTTCCTGATAGACTTTCAGGTAGGCGGGGCGTCCGTACTCCGGATGATTCCGATCCCACGGCGAGACGTAGAATCCGACTTTGAGACCGGCTTTGCGGCAGGCATCCGCCATTTCGCGGACAAGATCACCTTTCCCGTTGCGGAACGGGGAGCTGGTGATGTTGTACGGTGTGGTTCGGGTCGGCCAGAGGCAGAATCCGTCGTGATGTTTGCAGACGATGATGATTCCGGCAAGTCCGCCGCCGCGGCAGGCTTCCGCAATCTGGTCGGCATTGAAATCAGTCGGATTGAAGAGCGCGGGATCATCATCGCCGTAGCCCCATTCTTTTCCGGTGAAAGTGTTGAGACTCAAGTGCATCAGCGCATAGCAGCGGTTTTCCCGTGAAAGAATCCGCATCGGGGGAACGCGCCCCCCGTTGAACTGCGAAAGTTTGAACATGAGAATTTCTTCCTTTCTGTTTCATGTAAAACGGAACCGCCGGAACAGGCTGGCGGTTCCGCATAGAAATTATTTTTTTGCTTTGAATTCAAACTGATCCAGCCAGACTTTGCCGTCGCTGTTGGTGTCGCAGAAGATATTGACTCTTGCGCGGCGGCGTGCCAGCAGGGAGTATGCCGTTTCATCGGCAGGGAATGTGACTTCGCAGGTATATTTGTTCCAGTCACCGTTCATGGATGCTGTGAACGGGACATCGGTTACTGCGGAGAGGTGGAGAGCTGCTCCGAGAACGAATGCCGTTATGAGCTTTTTCATTTTTGGGGACCTTTCTATGTTCATTTTTCTGTGGTTTGCAGAATTGTGAATGCCAGACGGTTTTTCTGGGGATCCTGAGTATTATACAGCCGGAAGCTGCGGTTTGCAACGGAGGAACCTTCGGCATCGTTGATTTTTATTTCCATGCCGATTTCCCTCCGGCAAGACGCGGTATGACGAACAGGCGGAATGTTGTCGGCTGATATGCCTCCGCATGGTTTTCCGGCAAAATGCGCGGGGAGGCATCGAAGAAAAATTCAATGGAATCCTGTTCTCACATTTGGCGCGGACCCGGCGCTCCGGAATCCGTTTTGTCATTGACGCGGACCCGGATTTCCGTATTCCCCTTCTTCCGGATGACCGTACATACCGCGGTTTGTCCGCCGGTTCAGGCGGACTCAATTCCGGGCTTCCGTAAGGGTGGAATGATATGACATCCGAATTCTCCTGCACATTCTGCTTCAGACACTCCTGCAGGAATTTGCCAAGCTGATAACCTTTGTCGCTTGTGGAGCAGACTCCGATAACGGCCGCTTCCGGATTCTCACTGCGCAAAACGGCGGAGACCGGACGGAAAATCAGGTTCATGCAGTGCTCCGGGGAAATCGCACAGCCCGGTTCATTGCAGATTTCATACTGCATAATCCGTTTCCCCGCATGTTTTGCTATCACGCGGATATAGCGTTCCAAAATTTCCTGTTTCGGAAACACATAGTGGCGTTCCTCCATCTTGCAACCGCGCCAGTCGCGCGTGCTTTTCCCCGTGCGGCATAACGGTTGTCGTTCAGAAGCCAGTCCTGGTAAAACTGCAGATTCCACCGATTTTGACAAGAGGGGAAAATGCCGGTTTTTATATCCTCCTGAGCTGTATTCCGGATTCATGGAGATTGAATTTGACGGGACCCGGGCGGATTTTTCTGCGTAGCGGACCGTTTTCCGTCACCGGATTCGAAGTTCTTTCCGGGGAAGCGCGCACAGGATTCCCCGGAAAGTTTTTTACGGAAGCTCTTTTATTTTACAAGTTCGATTTTGAAATTGTCAAACCAGACTTCCGGAACTTTTGTGAACAGAGCGATATTCGCCATCGGGATTGCGGCGGCAGGATATTTCTTCAGATCAACGGGATAGGTGATCTCGAAAGAGAATTCCTTCCATTCCTTTTCAACGGCGCAATCGGTACGGATGATATTGTTCGGCGTATGGTTCCCGGAAAGACGGCTGTTGTAGGCGCTGAAGACGAAAAGCACGCCGCCGTTTGCCGAGCCTTTTGCCCAGAAGCTGACTTTATATTTTGCTTCCGGAATCATGGGGAAGACCCAGGAGGAGACGGATGTTTCCGTTGTGCCGTCCGAAACGAGTTTCATGCTCTTGGCGCCGTTGATAAAATCGGATTTTTCAATCGTTGCGGCAAATTTTTTCTGTCCCCAGGAGCGGCCCCAGAACGACGGAATGGTATTGTCTTTTTCAAAATCCATCGAGAAGCCTTTTTCATAATCTCCACGGCTCAGTTCGGTGAACTTGATGTTGCGGACATCCAGCGCCTGATCCGAATTCTTGGTCAGGTAGATATTGAAGTCAAGGCTGGAGCTGTTTCCGGAATAGAGGTAGAAACTGTAGGGGTTCCACTCTTTGGCGACTTCGAATCCGGGGAAAATTGCAGTTCCGACTTTGATCAGGAAGGGAATCTGTCCGCCGTTTGCGGTTGTGTTTCCGCGGGCCTCCCAGTCAATGCGGTAGAAGGTCTGCGGTTTTACTGCGGCAGTCGTGTTCAGTGATGCGGTTCCTCCCATTTCGGCGGTACGTTTGATGCTGTACATGCCGTTTTCCGGGTTTTTCCATTCCCGGGTCATCGGGACCGTTTTCGCGGTGACCGGAGTTTCCGCGATGAGTGCCATTCCGCAGAGGATTGCGGGGATGAAGAGTGTGCTCTTTTTCATTTTTCTGTTTCTCCTTTATGTATTGCTGCTTTATTTTCTGATGATTCCGAAGGCAAGACGGTTCTGGTGCGGTTCCTTGCCGTTTGACCAGAATGCTTCACGTACCGTTTTGCCGCCGGCGGTTTCCGCATCGTCGACTTTGACTTCAAAGCCGAATTCTTTGTCTGCCGGAAGAAGCGAATCCGGAACCGTCACTTTGACGGTGTAGCCCTCTGCGTCCGTTTCGACTTTGCAGGGGAGGTTCACCGGATCAATCCGGATCGGCTGATTCATGAAATGAATGTTGTTTTCCTTGCACCGCGGCAGAATGAAGAGACGGAAGACGTTATCCGTGTAGTAGCCGGGATTCTCGTATGAGTTCTCTCCGGGGGTACGGTCGAAGAACAGTTCCACACAGTCCTGTTCCCAGAGAGCGCGTTTGTTCGCTTCCGCGCCGGAATCCGTGGAATCCTTTACACGGACGGTGATTTCGACAGCCTTCTCTTTCCGTTCGATTTTGAAAGAACCGGAAATCTTTTTATCCGGGCTTGCAAAGTTCCGGACCGATCCGGCTTTCGCAGAGGGATTTTCCGTTATTCTGAGCGGAACTTTGTGCAGTTTCCCCTCGAAGAAGAGACCGAGAACCGCGTCTCCGTCTTTGGACATCACTTCGCAGGGAATGTCCAGCGTAACGGACTTTCCTGCGGCGACTTTCACCGAGCATATTCCGGTTCCGAGAAGACGTCCGCTGAGTCCGAGACGGCATTCCGCATCGCGGGTTCCTGTGTTGAACAGAGAGACGCGCAGAACGGATTTGCCGTTTTCATCCGTCAGCAGTCGGGCATCGGGGAGCGCCTGAATGATCTGCTCCATCTTGATTTCAAGATTCTTCAGCTGAGTGCCGAAGCTCTTTGCTCCGTTTTTCGGCTGGAGGTAGTACGGTGCGGCGGTCAGCTGTAGAACGCCGGGTTTCACCGGGTTGCCGAAGAGATCCATCACGTCAAACTTTGACAGGTCTGCGGAAAGGTCGCTGCGGGAGCCGTAGTTCCAGAGCGCGGCGATTTCGCGTCCGTCACGTGTGAACACGTAGCAGATGATGTTGTTGGGATAACGGATTTTATCAACCGGTTTTGCGCCTTCAAAGAAGCGGGCCAGCGGATTGTAGACGACTCCGATTGCGGAGAATGTTCCGTCAAACGCATTCAGGGATGTGTAGGCAAGAAAACGCTGGTGAAGTGTTTTCTTCCAGATGGAGTAGACGTGCGCGGGGCAGCTCTGTTCCACGCCTTCGCCCAGGTCGATCAGGAAGCGCGCCGCTGCATGGTGGGCCTCAAACTGCGATGATGTGTAGTGATCGCTGAAGTCGGACTGGAGCAGATAGTAGAGCTCCGTGTTCCAGATTTTTTTCGAGGTGAAGGGCGCGAGTTTCTTCTTGAAGTCGGCAAGCTGGGCGTCCGCCGGATAGGGGGAGCTGAGCTGCGGGAAGGAATAGGGATGCAGACTGATTGCATCGCAGTATTTTTCACCGCCCATTTCAAGTCCCTGCACAGTGAACTTGTCAATGCTTGCGCCGCGGTCGCTGGTGGAGCAGAACGCAATGATATAGGAATCGGGAATTTCGCGTTTGATTTCCTCGTATGCGATTTTCAGATATTCCATATACCGGTCGATATCCATGCAGAACTGCGGTTCGTTGAAAATCTCGAATATGCGGATTTTGCCCGCGGAGCGTTTCGCAAATTCGCGGATGAAGCGGCGGAATTCTTCTTTCGGAGGATAAAGCTGGATGTTTCTGCCGAACTTCTTTTCCTCGCACATCGGAATCAGCCAGTCGCGGAAACGGTAGTGTTCAAAGCCGTACTGACGTTTGACAAAGTCGGAGTTCAGCGGAACTGCAACCAGTTCGATATTATACTTCTTGTAAAGAACGGAATCGAAATCCAGTTTGTCGGTGTTGTAGACACCCCGCTTCGGTTCAAAGAGGAACCAGTTCCCGATGCTGTAGCCCGAGTCGTGAGCACGGAACAGACGGACTCCGAGACGCGACAGCATTGCAAAACAGTCGTCGGGGTTCATGTTCGTTGCGGGGTAGCAGAGCTCATCGGTTTTCCCGACGAGACGGGTTGCTGTTCCGCCGTTGAATCCGACGCACGCGTCATGTGCAAAATCCAGTTTCCGAGGCGTATATTTGCCGATGACCGTGACATTGCCGTGCTCCGCGCGGAGAGCCGCATGCTCCGGAATCAGGGAAAACGCACCGATGCGGTCCGCACGGAACGTGAGCGGATAAACGCGGGTTTCTCCCGGAGCAAGCTGCACTTCCGCAGTGAAAACGGGCTTTTTGGTCTTGAAATAATCATCGAAAAGCTGAACCGGAACTTTGGCGGAGAACTTCTTGTCCGAGCTGTTGCGGATGTGGAGTTTCGCGGAAACGGTTTCGCCTGCATCATAGAGCAGAGAGGGAACTTCCACGCCGGCTTCCACTCCCTTGAACTGATCGGAGGCTCCGTCAACGGAGACCCGGATGTCATCCAGCCAGAAACTTCCAGCCAGTCCGGGGGCACGGCAGAAACGCAGAACATAACCGCCTCCCTGATCTTTCCCGGTTTGGATTGAAAATGAGTATTTTTTCCACTCTTTGCTCAGATGAACATATTTCCCGCCGAGGTTGATCGGCTTCTTCGGCGCGCGGAAATCGGTCTGCGCAGTGATGCCGTTTTCGCCTTTCGCATAAAATGAGATATTGACTTTGGCATTTGCCGGAAGAATGAAATCCTTGCACTGCACACGGTATTCTTCCTGGTACGGGTTGTCCACGCGCAGGGAGTATCTGCCTTCTGTTTTTGTGGTTTCGTCGAGAACCGGAAGATTCCTTTCCAGTTTCGGATTTACTTTCGGCCGGTAGAAGCGGTCGAAGGAATAACCGCATTTACCCAGTTCAAACGAACCGTTGTAAAAGAGGTTTTCCGCTTGGAGCTGTCCGGCGGCGAATACCGCGGGAAGCAGCAGGAGCTTGGTGATGCTGTTCATGAAAAATCCTTTTTTTAGGGGGTTAGAATTCAAGTGATCCGGTCGGAATGTCGCCGCGGTTGTTCAGGAACCCTTCATCGTCTCCGCTTCTTATCATCATCATGCTGCGGCAGGTCCGGGCTTCCACATGCCCGTCAACAAAATTCATGTTGGCGCGTCCGGTCAGCGCAAGGGCATAATTCAGACTCCAGCAGTCTGCGGTTTCGTTTTCCAGATCACGCGTATCCTGTCCGCCGTGAATAAATGCGAATTCCGATATTTTCTGGAACTGCTGCAACCAGCGTCCTCCGTTTTCTCCGATGAAGGGGATGGCGCTGCTGTTCCTGATCTGAGAAAAACGCCGGATCATGTGTTTTTTCGGCTGAGCGCTTGTCGGAGCGTAACTGCCGTTTACCCAGAGATTCATTCCGTAGTCGGTATGAACGGTTGTCCGGGTTTCGGTGGGGCAGTGGTGTACGGTTGCTTTTTTCCGGTTATAGTCGTAACTGGCACCGTAGGGAACAAGGAGACTTACCCAGTGATATTGAATCTGCCAGGCGGTTAAGTACGCTTTCGAATTGTTCGGAACCATCCAGTCGTCATTGTCGGCTGCGTAACCGAAAGCGGCGAGTCCAAGAGTCTTCAGGTTGTTTCTGCATGTGATCTCATGCGCTTTTTCTCTTGCCGAGTTCAGGGCGGGGAGAAGCATGGCGACCAGGATGGCGATCACGGCAATTACCACGAGGAGCTCCACAAGGGTAAACCCCGTGCGATGCATTTGTCTTTTCTTGCGGGTCACGATAATTCCTCTCTTTTGAAATGTTGTTCTGTCGTATATTATACAACAGAAACGTAATTTTGACAAGAGGGGAATTCTGTGATTTTATATCCTTTTCAGTGGATGTTATACCTTTTTTTCATTATGGGATTTTTTGCGGTACATCAGAGGGGAGCAATCATATTTTTTGCGGAATTCCCGGGAAAAAACAAACTGGTTTCCGTAGCCGCATTTCTGGGAAATTTCCTGAATGGAAAGATCCGAATCCTTCAGCAGAATGACGGCAAGCTGCATGCGCCGGTCGATCAGCCAGCGCTTCGGAGAAACTCCGAGTTCTTTCCGGAAAAGACGGTTCAGAAAGTCCGTCGAGGCGTGGAGACGCGCCGCCACATCCGCGATCCGCACCTCTTCCGACAGGTTGCATTCCAGAAAGTTCAGGGTATTCGCCAGCAGCGGGGGCAGGGCTGACTCCACCATCCGGCTGATTTCCATCACGAGCTCCATGGTCAAGGCGACTATGTGCGGAATGTCGTCCTCCGATTTCTCCCGGAGCATCCGGTGCAGTTCCCGGATGACGGCGACCATGCGCTTGTCATTTTTGATATGAATGAACCCTTTGGAAAGAATTCCGGTCATGGCAAGAAGCGGAAGGTGAAGCTGTCCGCAGAAGCCGACAACGAGCCGGCGGCATTTCTCTTCAATGATGAGATTTTTGCGGCTGCCGGCCGGAATCAGACAGAGATCTCCCGGAACCAGAACGGTCCGGCTTTCATCCTGCTCGATAACCATGCGCCCTTCCAGAATGTATTCAAACGAACTGGTCGTCATGACGTTCTGGGAAAAACTGTAGCCTTTCGGGTGAATGATGGGATAAAGCACGTATTCCGTCCACAGCGGCAGCGCGTGGAGCCGCCCGTAATCCCACGACTCGTTGGTTACATGAAAAGGAAAACCCTTCCGCTTTATCTGCGGAGTATACAGTGAGTCAAAAGTATAAACGGGTCCTTTCTTGCTCATTGTCCGCATCCGGAACAGCGCGCTCAGCTGTTTTCCGTGATCCTCCGCAGAACTTCGGCGGCACAGTGACAGCCGAAAACGGTCGGCATGCAGGAGCACGTGCCGAGAACCGAGCGTTTGTTGCCGCTCATCGTTTCCGGATCGTAAACGGCGCTCTTGATCGGCGCCTCCGTGGAAAATACAGCCCTGCATCCGGTTCCTTTGAGACCGAGACGGTGCAGGTGCTGACGAACCGCTTTCGCAAGCGCGCAGTTGAAGGTTTTTTCCAGATCAACGCAGCGGACGCATTCCGGATTTTTCCGTGTGTAATGCACCCCGTTTGTCAAGGGAGGCATTACGTAGAAGCGGTCAAAAAATGAAGGAATCATAATTTGAGAGTATTGTACGCCACCCGATACTTTGTTATGCAGCAGAAGCATTGAACCACCTCTCATATTCATAAGGGGACCTCTATCAATATCTTTTTGCCAGAAATTCCGATTGTTTCTGTTTGAAAATCTCCGAATGAGATTCTTTCTGCTTTTTTGGTAGTGTCCGAAGTTTTGCGCACATTTGTTTCTGACGGATTATTGTTCCTTCGTTAATTTACACCGTTTTGTAAAGTTTGCAAGGTCTGTGTAACGAATTTTCTGTAAAATCGCAAAGGGTGCCAGTGCGAGGCGGCACTTGAATTGGCAAAAAAAATGTGATAAGTTCTCCGAACTGCTTTATTAACCTTCCCTGAAAACAAAACAAAACGAGAGGACTTATCACAATGGAAGAATTTAGCATGCCTCAGTCGATTTTGCAAATCGTTTCTGAAAAAGGTTTTGACGGTTTGCGTGAAATCCTGGAAGGTGTTTTTTTCAAAGAGTTTTCTTGATACCCTGTTCGCAGAATCGTTCCAGCGGATGTATATTGCAGAACTACCACAGCGGTCTTACATAATATACAGCGTCCGGAAAATCGTGAGGTGCGATAACATATGAGCAAAACGACAGAGTCCAAGACATTCAAACAGCTGAAAGCTGTGATGAAGGATGTAAACGGGGACAACCGCCAGATTATAAAAACAAATCAGGATCAGATTGATTACCTGATGGAGTTTATTGATATTCTGGACGAGATCCTTAAAGAGAAAACCGGACAACGCCAGTCGGAACTTTCACTTGAGCAAAAGAAACGTCTGGCATATCGGGGCAGAAAGCTCAATGAATTTCTGCTGGGACAGATTGAAAAGACTTTCGCTCCGTCAACAATCCTGAAATGGTATTCAGAGCTGATTGCCAATAAATACAACAGCACCGGAAAGAATCAGAAAAAGCGCGGCCGTAAACCTGTCAAAGAAGAAATCGTAGCTGAAATTCTCCGGCTGGCAAACAGCAATCCTACTTGGGGCTATGAGCGCATTACCGGTGTTATGAAGTATCTCGGTTATGATGTTTCCGCATCCACAGTTCGCAATGTTCTTGACGCTCATGGTATTGTTCCCGATCCGGAACGCAGACGGCGCGGGAACTGGCTTCAGTTTATAGAAACGCAACAGTATATTGCGGCAGCAACCGATTTCGCCCATGTGGAACTGGCAACGCCATGTGGCCTGGAGCGGAGGCATTTGCTGTTTTTCATGGATATCGGCTCCAGAGAAGTCCGTTGCGGAGGAATCGCGCATAATCCCGACAGCAACTGGACCACGCAGATCGCCCGTAATATGTGTGACATGTGGGACGGCTTCTTGCTGGGGAAACGCTATCTAATCCATGACAGAGACCCTGTGTTCAATAAACGCTTTGATATGATATTTGAGTCCATCGGAATAGAAATAAAGAAGCTGCCGCCCTTTACGCCGATGATGAACTCACGGATGGAAAACTTCATCCGGGCGATCAAAACGGAGTGTTTGGATAAAATCATCTTTACCGACGAATATCAGCCTCGGTTTGCCGTAAAAGAGTACTTGGAGTATTGGAATCACTATCGTCCTCATGCAGGTCTTAACGGCAATATGGTATTGCCGTATCCGCAGAATGCCGGCGATGAAATACAGGAGATTCCATTCCTTGGAGGTTTACTCCACGGCTATCGCCGAATTCGGCAAGCAGCATAATTTTTTCCAAAGTTCCTTTTGTAACGCAACAGGTGGCGCAGATCAGCTACAGGGCAACGTTTGCCCAAATTCTGGTAAAAAGCGGCACAGAAAGCCGTTTCTGGGCGTTTGTCGGTGTTCAGAGAAAATGAGAGAATTGCAGATTGCGTTTTGTCGCTTTTATGCTATATTGGAGGAAGGGCACTTGCAAGTGCTTTTTGAGGTAAAAAGAATTTTTGCACCCTCCTGTGTGACAAGATTTCGGTTCAAATCTTTTTCAGAGCAGAATTGAGTTTCGCAGAACCAAAAGTCCTGTGCATTTGAGTTTAACAAGAGATTTCTTATAAGACTTGAGTTCTGTTTGCTTTTTTCTCTTTCCGGAGCATAAAACAATTCAGCGACCTTCTCCCACCTCAAAAATCTCTGTTGCTGAATTTTTCCAACCTCCAGGATTGTTGAAGTCGTTCATGGTTCAATCATTTCAGAAAACTTCTTGTGCGCTATGAAAAAACAAATGCCGCCTGCGAATCGTTACTACAGCTTGCTGCAAGTATTATCATTTTTAGAAAATCAGGTGTTATTTAGGGATAAATTCTTATACGGCGGATACCGGCGGCAGAGCCAGCAGAATGCGGGCTTCGCCGGTGAAACGGGGATGTGCCGATGCCCCTGCAGCAAAAGTGTCGCCGCGCTGCAGAGAAATGGTCTCTGCGCCATCGGTGACGGTTGCCTGGCCTTCAAGTACGGTTCCGGCCATGAAGGTATTCAACGTTTCCGGACGTTCCCAGACACGATGCAGCTTCAGCTCCAGCGAGCCGAAATAACGGACGGTATTGCGGTCAATCAGTGAGGTCAGCGTTGCTCCGTCGTCTTCGCTGAGTACAACCGGAGTTTGAAGAACCTTGGCGCGAAGCTGGTCCAGAGTCAAAATCTCCCGATGAAATACGGAGAGCGCTTCTTCCGGATCAAGACCGCCGAACCGGTCCTGCATGGTCAGCGGCTGTTCACCACAGCGGGCTTCCGGCTGAATCACCCAGTCGGTCGGCTCCATGATTTCCTGAACGAGGACCCCGGAACCGATGGCATGCGGGAAACCTCCGGGAATCAGAATCACTTCGCCGGGAGTGATGGGGTAGCGGTGCATCATGCCGAGCGTCTGATCCATGACGCCCGACAAGGCTTCCCGGCGGAACACTTCAAAATCAAAGCGGTCGTTGAATCCCATCAGCAGATACGGTTCTTCTCCGTTGATACGGCGTCCGCCCAGCACGATCCAGGCTTCCGTTTTGCCGTAGGGCGAGTGAAAAAGGCGTTGCGATGCTGTACGGTCGGGGTGCGCTTGAATCGGCAGCCGGATGGCGGAGTCAAGCAGTTTGGTCAGAAAACCGGGAGTTTTTTCTGCGGATGCAGGATGATTCGGACCGAGCAACGACTCGGCTTCCCGTTCCAATACACGGTCGAACGGTTCCGCTGAGCCGTCCGGCAGCAGAACCCGGCTGATCCCTTCGCCGGGGCATCCGTGCTGGGGATTCAGCGCCGCGACCGTTGAGGCGATCCATTCTTCGGGAAAAGAACCGTCCGCCGGTTCCGGCACGCTGCGCAGTTTATCCAGACAGGCGCCTCCACGATAGACTCGCCACACTCGATTCGGAAGAAATTTCAGCAGTTTCATTGGTAAAAACCTTTTTTTAAGATTTCAGGGTTGACTTTTCCATGGTATTAATGTATAATACCATCAATAAATGAAATTACAACCGGGAAAAGGAAAAAAGATGAAAAATCAGGCAGAGCTTTTCAATGCGGGGCTGGAACTGTTGTTTGCAGCCAAACTTCAGCAGAAACAATTGACCGGCTGGTTCGAATACCAGGAGCTCCGGATGCAGGAACGCGAGGCCATGCGTGCAGCAGGGCACGATCCGGACGATGCCCGTTATGCGGGAGAACTGCTGTGCCGTTGCGTAAAAAAAATGAATCTGACGATTCCTCCGGGCAGTGTGTTCGCAGGAACACAGGACGATGCGTTTTCGCCCAGCTATGCGCTGATCAATCCGAGTTTTGAGGTGGAGTCGTTCGCGGGATACTGTGATCCGGTCGCCATTTATTCAGATATAGAGCCGAGCGCGGCAATCCCGAAAGAACGCATCGAAGCGGTACGGGATTATTACCGCGGGACGCCTCATGTGAAACGGCTGACGGCGATTTATGAAAAAACAGCAACGCTGACGGATGAAGTCACCTTTTTCATGGAACCTGTCACCGGACACATGATTCCCGATATGCGGCCGATTCTGGAGCAGGGGCTGGAAGCGTTTGCCATGGAGGCACAGGCGGATACACCGTTCGTTGCGGTGATGCGCGAAGCGGCGCAGGCGGCTTTGATTCTTGCTGAACGCTATGCCGAACTGGCGGACAAGCTTGCTGCGGAACGCTCCGATATGCCGGGCGAACCGGAGCGGCTGAAACAGATCGCTGCAAACTGTCGCCAGGTTCCGAGGCGCAAAGCCCGCAATCTGCATGAAGCGATGCAGGCTTACATCCTGCTCTGGCAGCTGATGTGCCTGGAGCAGGCTCCGAATCCCTATGCGTTTTCAGCCGGCAATCTTGACCGCGTTTTTGAGCCGTATCGCGAGGGTACGGACTTTGAGACAGCTGTAACTCTGACCCGGCATCTGCTGGCGTTCTACATGGTCGGCGCGCGCGGCTGGGCAATCTCACAGAATCTGCTGCTCGGCGGACGCGATACCGCTGGCAACGACCTCGGCAACGGAATGACCGATGTGATTCTTGAAGCCTTCTTCCGTTCCAACCAGCCGCAGCCGGCGCTGTCGGTGAAGATTCACCGGAATTCGCCGGAGAGCCTGTTCCGCAATATGGGACGTTTCTACTTCACCCCGGGACACTCCACGCCGTCGCTGTTCAATGACGACATGATGTTCAAGGTATTGAAATCCAAAGGAATCGCCGAACAGGATATTCCGGACTGGGCGGTTGCGGGCTGTCAGGAGCCGCTGATCATGGGCAAGGAAAACGGCAACACCACCAACAGCTGGCTGAACCTCGCCAAAGTTCTGGAACTGGTGTTGAATGACGGTTGTTCCCTGCTGACCGGACGCAAGATCGGTCTTTCCGCTGCGGAACTCGGTTATGATTCTCTGGAGGCGGTGTACCGCGACCTCGAAAACGCCTTTTTCAAGGAACTGGATTATGTTCTGCCGTTCATGGAGGCCGCCGCCAACCGCTGCACCGCTGCAATCGGAAAATGGGCGACTCCGTTCGGGTCTCTGCTGTTCGGCGGACTTGAAAGCGGACGCGACATGCGCGATCCGGAACATCCGGGGACCCGTTACAGCGGCAGCGGCTGCCTGATTCATGGACTCGGCGTCGTCGCGGATTCCCTGGTTGCGGTGAAACATTATCTTGCCGAACAGCCCGACGGAGTGCCGGTGCTGCGGGCTGCACTGCAAAACAATTTTGCAGAAGCTCCGGGACTGCGTGCGCGTCTGCTTGCATATCCGAAATACGGCAGCATGATTGCGGAACCGGACAGCGTCGCGATTCGCCTGGCTTCGGCTGTCAGCGACAAAGTCTATGCTCTGCGCAATCCGGCGGGGCGTCCCTTCATGCCGGACTATTCGACGCCGAGCACGCATCTCTTGTACGGATACTGGGTCGGAGCCACTCCGGACGGGCGTCCGGCGCGCGCCATGCTCGGTTACGGCGTTGACCCGCGTCCGGAGGTTACCGCCACTGAATTGACCGATCAGCTGCTCTCGGAACGCGGTCTGCCGTTCGGCAAAATGGTCGGCGGTTATGCTTCGCATATCGGACTTTCTCCGGCGGCATTTGCCGACAGGGACGATTTGGAAAGCAAGGGCGTTGCCATGCGCGATCGGGTAATTCGGCCGCTGTTCGCCGATGATGCGGACGGCAAAGCACCGTATTACATTTACTTCAATATCGACAATGCCAAACACCTGCGCAAGATTCTGACCGATCCGGCAAAATACGTTCCGTCCGGCATTTACATCATGCGGATTCACGGAACCTTCGTGAATTTTCTGGATCTTGCTCCGGCAATTCAGGAAGACATCATCAAGCGGCTGGAACGGAGCGAATGCGCATGAAGAATCTGACCGAACAGATTCGCGCCGCGCTGGCGGGAGATATTCTTGCGGGGAAATATTCGCCGGGCGACCGGCTGCCTTCCGAGCGCGAATATGCCGAGAGCACCGGAACCAGCCGGGTGACCGTGCGCCGCGCCTACGACCAGCTCGAAGCGGCCGGAATCATTGTGCGTCGGCGTCCGCACGGAACCTGCGTGGCGGATACTTTTCGCGCTCATTCGGGAACACTGGAAAGCGTCGGTTTGATTACTACGCTTCCGCATGAATTCTCCGGACGCTTTGTCGAGGCTGTGAGCCGCTGCTGCCGGGAGCTGGACGCTCTGCTGGTTCTCGGCATTCCGGAGCCGGATGAAGGTCAAGCGCAACTGGAAATCGCCGTCCGGATGGCAACTCGCGGCGTCAAGGATCTGATCGTCTGGGGCGCCGACCGCAATTTCGATTTCCGCGTTTTCGAGCGTCTGCGGATTCTCGGTGTGAATCTGGTCTTTTACGATCAGGTTCTGCCGGGCAATTTTGCTGATTATGTCGGACTGGACAACGAAGGTGCGGTACGGGCATTGCTGGCGAAAGCAAAAGCGGACGGGGCGAAGCAGATGATTTTCGTCAACTATTCGGATCTGGATGTGGATACCAATGCCGAACGCCAGCAGGCGTTTGAAACGTATCTTGAGAACTCCGGATACCGGGGAGAAATCCGCTTGATTTCCCGTCATGCCGGTGCGGCGGAATGCCGTTTGTTCGCGGCGGAACTGTCGGCTGCAGCGGCAAGAACGCCGACTGCGGTGATCGGGGTGAACGCGCCGGTCCTGCAGATGCTCTTCCGTCATCCTGTCGCCGGGATTCAGCTGTACTGCGTGGACCATGTTCCGCAGTTGTCGGAACTGGGCGCAGTCGGGTTCCGTCAGCCCATCGACGCCATGGCGGAAGCGGCGGTTCTCGCCCTTCAGGAGCAACGGAAGAAAGGCGGAAAATGGCGTGCCGGCGTCCGCCGTTTTGCCGGAGAGCTGGTGGAAACATGAGAATTTTTGCTCAGGGGTGGTCCGACCGCAAGGACGGTCCGGGGCATCGCCGGATCTATTACCTCAAAGGGTGCAATCTGCGTTGCCGCTGGTGCGCTTCGCCGGAGAGCATTGCGCCTCAGCCGGAACTGTTGTTTTATCCGGAACGCGCGGACGGTGAAGTCCTCGATTATCTTTGTCCGCACGGGGCGATCTGCGGGCATACTCTCAACCGCGCCATCTGTGGAAATTGTTCCGATCATGCCTGTTCAAAGTTCAAACACACGGCGTTGGAATGGGTCGGACGGGAACGTTCTCCGGAGGATTTGGAACAGGAGGTTCTGCTGTTGGCGTCGGGCTGGCATGATTTCGGCGGCGTGACGTTCGGAGGAGGGGAGCCAACTTTGCAGGCGGCGGAACTGCTCGACTGCATGGAACGACTGAAAAGGCATCGGATTCATACCGCTTTTGAAAGCAATGCAACGACTCCGGAATTTCCCCGCGCGGCACGCTGTGCGGATTTGACTATTGCCGATCTGAAAGCGGGAACTCCGGAGGTTTTCCGCAACTGCACCGGCGGTGACCTGAATGCCGTTCTGGAACATTTGGCGGAAGCAGCGGCAACTGCTCCTGTGCTCCTGATCCGGGTTCCCGTAATCACCGGTATGAACGATGATCCGGAGGAGCTTGTCCGGATAGCTGAACATCTTGCGAAACTTCACCGCCGCCGTCTCGCGGTCCGTTCGAAACCGCTTGACGTGGAGGTCCTGAAACTTCATCATTACGGAGCTCCGAAATATCAGGCATTGAACCGGAAATACGAACTTGCCGGTTGTCCGGCTCCTTCTCCGGAGATACTCCGCCAATTTGAAAAAACACTTGCGGCATCCGGAATTACCTTGCAAAGGAATTGAATCATGCTGACTCTTGGAATTGATCTCGGAACACCCAAAGTTGCCGCCGTGCTGTGCGATGCGGAAAAAACGAAACCGGATTTTTCAAATGTGCACAAATTCCCGGACATTGTCTTCAGCTCTCCGCGACTTCCTCCTCCACGGCGGGGGCGGGGGGGAGGTCGATGACCTTGATAGTCTTCCAGACGCCGGAACGGCGGCGGAGAACCATGAGGAAGGCGTCAACTCCAAGATAAAAGGTCAGAAGACCCCAGATCGCAAAAAGACTCGAATTGATGAAGTATACCATGAGGATCGTGCCGGGAATCTGGATCAGCCAGGAGGTCGAGACGCCGATTACAAGCGGTATCTTCGTGTCACCGGCGCCGCGGAGACTGCCCATTGTGATGAAACGCGTCGCATCAAAAACATTGAACAGAATCGCCCAGTGAAGAACCGTTACAACAAGGCACTCCACTAACTCCGTATCCATTCCCGTCGAACCGCTGCGCGAACTGAAAAGATGCGCAAGAAGCTCCGGACAGAACAGATAAAACAGCGCGGCAAACGCCATCCACGCGATCAGCATCCGCCAGGAACGCCAGCAGATCCGTTCCGCAACCAGAAGACGCCGGCGGCCGATGTACTGACCCGTAATGATGCTCGTCGCATCCATCAGACCGATCATCGGCATGTTGCCGATCATGTTTATCGAAAGCGCAATGCTCGTCGCCGCAAGCGCTTCGTTGCCTGTGTAGCCGATCATCATGACAACAATCGCAAAGGCGGCGTTGCGGATGAACGCCTGGAGTCCGGCGGGCGTGCCGAAACAGAGAAGTTTGCGGAAAATCGCCCAGTCGAAATTCCGGTTGGAACGGGTCGCATATTCCCGTTGGTCGTGCAGCAGGAAACAGGTCGCGGCAATAGCCAGCGTACAGAGGTTTGCAATGGAGTTCGCAAGTCCGGCGCCGAGAATCCCGAGCGCGGGAAGCCCAAGTTTGCCGAAAATCAGAAGGTAATTTAGCGGAACATTGATGCAGCAGCCGATGATTTTCACCTTGGCGACAAAGCTTGTTCTGCCGCGTCCGGTGAAAAATGAAAAGAACGCCGTTTCCATGCAGGTCAGCCCCGCGCAGGGCGCCATGCCGGTGAAATACTCGATTTCGTAATTCGCAATCTGCGGGTCGTGCCCGTTGTGCAGAAAAATCCATTTTCCGCCAAGCGGAAGCAGGAGAGCAAGGAGGGCGGCGACGGAAGTTCCGAAGTAGAAACCGTTCCATGCGGTGCGGACGCATCCGTCGCGGTTGCCGGCTCCGTAGTACTGCGAAACGACCGTTGCGGTGAAGCCCGTTGTTATGAGGAAGAACGCCATGAGCGTAAAGAACATCTGACCGGCGGGCATGGAGGCGGCGATCTCCTCGGGTGAATTTTTCGCGAGGAAAATGCGGTTCACCACCATCATGACCGTGTTGCTGGCGCTGAGGATGATCAGCGGCCAGGCGAGACGCCAGATTTCAAGGTATCCGCCGGGCTCCAGAAACTGGCGCCGGCTGAACATCGCGGCAAAGCTGTTCCATAAACGGGCGGGCATGGAGGATCAAAGTCCGAGGCGCGCCATGATTTTGTCAACCGCTTCATCGTCCGGCGTCGGTTCGGCGTCGGGCGTGCCGAGAATCTGCGCGGGATCGGTCTTCGAGTAGAACTGCCAGCAGAGCGTGCCGTTTTTTGCGGTTCCGTTCAAGCCGATTTCCGCGGTCGGGTGTGTGGTGCAGCAGCTCGGACAGCCGGAAATGCGGATTTTGTCGATAATTGTATCCGCAAGACGGATTTTTTCCTCTTCTTTTCCGGCAAAGTGAGCATCAAGCAGTTCCCCGACTTTGTCGCCGATTTCCGGCGAGTTGCGGAGTCCGATTTTGCAGACGGTGCAGCCGACGCAGGTGACGATCTGGCCTACGAACGATTTGAGCGTGGTATCGAGTTTCGGCAGGAGCTTCAGCAGGTCGTCGTAAAGCGCGGGGAGGGCGTCGGTCGGGAAGTCGACGAAATAAAAATCGCGCGCGGTGGTGAGACGTATTTCCGCGAGCGAGTATTTATCCATGATCCACGCGAAGGCTTCGAGGTCTTTGACGCGGAAGTTGCCGTGGGGGATGCGGACGTGAACAAGCGATTCCTCCTCTTTGATTGAGGGGCGGGTGTTGATGCGTTTCCAGGCGTCGAGTCCCGGGTTTAGATGAGCGCTGAAACTGCGCGGCAGGGAGCGTTCACGCGATTTGCCGAATTCAGGTTTGAGGTCGGGGGCATCGGTTTTTTCAAAATATTCAAGCCAGAGCTTGCGGAATTCCTCCGCTCCGAGTTCGCGGACGAGGTAGCGGATTCGAGCCTGTGCGCGGTTGGTGCGGTTGCCGCGTTCGGAGAAAAGATCAATCATCGCTTTAGCCGCTTTGCCGGCTTTGGCAACGGGGATGAAGTCGATAAGCGGGATGCCTTCGGCGCTGTTGCGTCCGATTCCGCCGCCGCCCCAGACGCGGAAGCCCTTCATGCCGTCTTTTTTGACGGCGAGAAAGCCAAGATCCTGAATGCGGGCGAGACGTTCATCTTCGGGTGCGTCGTACATGCCGATTTTGATTTTGCGCGGCAGGTGAAATGCGGGTTCGAGGGTGAAAATGTATTTTTTCAGTTCTTCCGCATAGGGGAATACGTCGAACGCGGAATCTTTGCGGACTCCGCAGAGGGGGGCTGTCAGGAGATTGCGGAAGGTGTCACCGCCTCCGCCGCGGAACGGCAGACCGAGTTCCTGACAGAGATCCATGACGGTTTCGATCCGGTTCGGGTTGACGTTGTGGAGCTGGACATCCTGACGCGTGGTGAAGTGGAGATAGGCGGCTTTTGAGCATTTGCCGATTTCGATGAGTTTGCGCAGAGTCTCCTGCGAAATGCGTCCGCCGTTGATGCGGATGCGCATCATGAACTGATCGTTTTTCTGCTGATAGATTCCGTATGGTGCAAAGAAGCTCTTGATTTCCGCCGCTTTTTTTGTTCCGGCGAGAAATTCCCGGAGAGCCGCTTTCTCGTTTGCGTAGTCGTACATCGTTTCCGCCTCCTGATTCTGATATATGTAAGGAATATACTTGTTTTTTTGCGGAATGCAATCTATATTATCAAGGAAAATGAAAGGAATTTTAGAATGCCGAAAACGATTCTGCTGATCCGCCATGCAAAACCGCAGCCGTTCGGGCTTGTCCGCAACGATTTCGACCGTTCGCTGGATCCGCGCGGCGTGCTCGAAGCCAAAAAAGCCGGAGCCGGACTGCGGAAGCGCGGGATTCATCCGGAGCTCTGCGTGTCAAGTCCCGCACCGCGAGCGCTCTATACTCTGCGCCTTATGCTGACAGAGATGAAGCTGGATCCGGAACAGATCGTGACCGACCGCGCAATCTACGAGGGCGATCTCTCCGCGCTCCTGAACATCGTGCGCGCGTTTCCGGATGAGGTCTCCTGCGCGGTGCTCTGCGGACACAATCCGGGAATTTCCGAACTTGCCGGACAGCTCTTCAACAGCAGTCTGCCGGCAATGAACACCTGCGAAGTCGTTTCGCTGACCCTTGAAACGGATCGCTGGATCGACGCCGGGCTCGTTCCCGCCGTCTGTACGTTCCGTCTGACATCCGGTTCCCGCGCATGAAGAAAATTTACTGCGATCCCGCCCAGACTCTCGGCTGCGCCGGATGCGGCAAGTGCTGTGGCAGCTGGGGCGTGCCTGTCACCGGAGAGGAGCTCCGCCGGATCTGCGCACTGCCGCTGACGGGGCTTCCTGTGCCTGTTGAGCGGTGTTTCAAGCGGACGAAGGAGGGATTCTGGCTGGCGAAGCGGGACGGGCGCTGCATCTTTCTCGATGCGGAGAAAAAATGCCGGATTCATGCGCAGTTCGGGTTCGAGGCAAAGCCGCTGACCTGCCGTCTCTATCCGCTGGATGTGCGGACATGGAGCGACGGTTCGGTTTCCGCTTCTCTGCGCTGTGACTGTCCAGCCGCCGCGTGCGGACAGGGAACCCCGCTGCGGGAGTGCGGAAAACAGATTCTCAAATTTGCCGCTGAACTGGAGGGACGCAGGAAAACGGCGACGGCGGATTACTCGGATGTCCTCGCGCCGGAAGTTGCGCGTCTGCATGAGATTGCGGATGCATACGAACGGATTCTGATGGAGCCGTCGGTGCCGTTGAACGTCCGGTTTTATGCGGCGGCTTGCCTGATTCATTTTCATTCCAAACCGGGGAATTCCGATGACATTCTGGAGGCTGAGGAGTTTGGCGAGGATGCGTTTGCATTTTTCCGGCGGAGCGTGGATCACCTGACGGCGTGTCTGGCGGATCCGCCGAAACTGCGGCGCGACGCGCTTGTTGCTTTCCGTTTCCTGTTCTGGAACTTTTTGCGGGCGGACGAATCCTCCTCGTTTTTGCGCCGTCTGACGGGAACGTTCGATTCTCTGCGTTTTATTCTCGGTGGGGGAACGCTGAAGCGGACTCCGGCTGGTTACGATGTGAATGCCAAAGGTGTGTTTGCCGCGATGAACCGCTGCACGCCGGAACCGGGGGCGTTCGAGCCGTATCTGCGTTTTCTGCGCGGACGCCTTGCGTCGCTGCACTTCTGCGGGACGCCGTCGCACGGGCTGACGTTTGAGGATGGGATGCTGTACCTGCTTGCGTCTTATCCGGTGATTCGGGCGCTGGCTTCACTTTCTGCTCTGTCGCACGGGAGACTTCAGTTCAGTGCGGATGATATGATGCGCGCGGTGATGCGGCTGGATCACGGTTTCCTGCGGACTGGTCTTTATTCGCTGAAATCCATGCGCAGTTCACTGCGGAAACTCGTTTCGGAAGAGAACTTTGCGGCGTTACTTACCTGTTGTGCGGAGAAGGCGGAATGAGGCGGCGTCGCGGTCGATTTCGCGGAGCCGTTCTGCCGGAATTTTTTCTGGGCAGATGAAAGTTATCATCCACATTCTGCCGTTTTCGACAAGCAGATAATCGACGATCCGTTTCTTTTTCAGAATATATTCCATGCGTATGGCGCTGAGCCTGCCGATTTGAAAACTGGTCTGAACGATTCCGCCGGAAAGATTTTTGTTTTTATAAAGCTCGTCCTCAATTGCGCGGCGGTGGAAATAGAGGTCTCCGAAAGATTCCATCGAAACGATGTTCAGCAGGAGAGGAACTTTGCCCGTCAGGTCGCGGTATGCGGTGAGTTTGACGGATTCATCGTTCAGCATCCGGTCGATGAGGGAGGAGGTCCCCCATTTTCCGGAGAGCTTGATTGTGAACTCTTTCGTGCCGAACTCCGTGGCGGAAAGCGCTGCCGCAAGAAGAAGAAGGAGCAGAATGAGTCTGCGCATCATTCTGCGGATTTCCGTTTCGCGTTGGCGCGCTTGATTGCCGTGTGAATTGCGGCTTCCAGACTTCCGGTATCGGCAACGCCTTTCCACGCGATTTCAAAAGCGGTTCCGTGGTCGACGCTTGTCCGGATGATCGGGAGACCCATTGTGGAGTTGACGCCCTTGTCGAACGCCAGCATCTTGAACGGGATGTGCCCCTGGTCATGATACATGGAGACGATACCGTCGAAGGTGTTGCGGATGGAGTCGATGAAGAGCGTGTCGGAAGGATAGGGACCGGAAACGTCCATGCCGCTTTCTTTGAGTTTGCGGACGGCGGGTTTTACGACGGTTTCGTCCTCGGTTCCCATGTGACCGTTTTCCCCCGCGTGGGGGTTGAGTCCGGCAACCGCGATGCGCGGATGTTCTGTGCCCTCGGCTTTTGCGGCTTCTTCGACAAGTTTCGCAACTTCGACGATGCGCTCCTGGGTCACGTGCGCGGAAACGTCTTTAAGAGCAATGTGAGTGGTCACGAAAATGACGCGCAGTTTTCCCGCCGACTGCATCATGGCGAAGCGGTCGGTTCCGCAGAGTTTTGCGACGAGCTCGGTGTGTCCGGTGAACGGAATTCCCGCTTCATTGATTGCCGCTTTGTTGACGGGACAGGTGACAATCGCATCGGCTTTTCCAGCCAGGACGTCTTCGGTTGCGCGGACGACGGTGTCGTAGGCGAGCTTTCCGACTTCCGGCGAGAGTTTGCCCGGAATCAGTTCTGCAAAGGGCAGAGAACCGACAGGAACGATATCCGGCGAGACTTCCGGGGCGAAAAGCTCCGCGGCTTTGCGGATGATCTCTTCGGGACCGTAGAGACGGATAGCCGCCGCCGAAGTCAATTCCTTGTCCCGGAGAATGCGCACGGCAATTTCCGGTCCGATTCCGGCGGCGTCGCCGACCGACAGGGCAATGACAGGTTTCCGCATGATCAGCCGTTATGCGTTTTTAGACGCAAGATACTGCGCTTTCTTTTCTTCGAGAAGGAGACCGACCTGATCAGTGTTGATCGGCATGTAACCCTTTTCCTTGAGATAGTCAAGAAAGCCGAGCCAGTCCTGATGATTCCAGTTTCCCTGATGCCGTTTCACAAAATTCATGGCGATGGGGGATCTTCTCAGTTTCTTGTAATTCGATTCTTCCTTGGAAAGTGCCATAATGAACCTCCTTTTGGATTAATGTTTTGAGTCGGTTTCAAAAGCCCCGGCTGCGCTTTTGCAGATTGCCGCAGGAACAGTTTCAATTCTCCGGAAATGACTTTTGAAATCAACTCTTTTATTAATATAATAT
>URNX01000050.1 GCA_900549415.1 uncultured bacterium | reverse complement strand
CATAATGGATATTATGCAAAGTTCCGAGAGGCAGAAGCATTCAACAAAAAATTAAAGGAGGTTGTAGCCATGAATGCGAAAAGAAAACATGTCGGCATCTGTCTTGCAAAAAGAAGAATAGTGAAGTTCACCCTTATAGAGCTCCTTGTGGTAATTGCGATTATCGCAATACTTGCCGGGATGCTTCTGCCTGCGCTGAATTCGGCGCGGGAAAAGGCGCGGACGATTTCCTGCGTGAATGGAATGAAACAGCTTTCTCTCGCCGTTACGGGATATCTGAACAGCAATAACGACATTATTTCCGTAATGACGGAGAGTTGGCAAGCGTATCCCTACGGAAGCATTGATTACGTGGGGCATCTCTCGTATGTTCTGGAAGCGGTCGGCGGCGCGAAACCTCTTTCGGAGCCGTTCGGCGGCAACTACAATCCCTACTGCAAGGTGTTCAAATTTGCGGTTCCTTTCGCCAACATATGCGCTTCAGCATACAATAAAACCCGCATGCTGAATCCGACCGATGACAATAAAATCTGCACGAGCCAGTGGTGTTACAGCAAGAAGCAGCATGTGGATTTCTTCCGCTATTACGCGATGCGTCTGGGTGACGACGGCGGATGCATCAAGAACGGTTCGATCTACCAGCATCAGCTGAACCGCGTGAAAAGTCCTTCGTCGAAAGGGTTCTGGATTGAGGGAATGGGACAGTTTCAGAAGTCTTCCCTCAGCAACCCGGCGCATACAACAATAGATGGCGCATGGAGTCACCAGAAACGCAACAATGTGCTCTATTTCGACGGACATGTCGGAAACGTCGTTTACGGTTCCGTGACCTGCAGTCATAGCGCGTATACCGCGGGGTGTGCGGTCTGCCCGTTCTACTATCCGTACAATTAAACCAGGAAAGGATTTGCAGCATGAAAAAACTTTTGACCGCATTTCTTTGCGGAGCGGCAGTTCTGCTCTCGGCGGAAACGCTGAAGGAGTGGAAGTTCGAGGGCGATAAAATTTCAGGACTTTCGTATCCGTCGGAAAAGATCGGCTTCCGGATTTCTCCGGACGTGAAGACTCCGGAAGGCGGCCCCTGCGGCGAATTCACCGTGAAGTCCGCTGGCGATACCAAAGTTCCGTGGAGCACACAGATAAACTTTGCATCTCTGCAGAATATAAAAAGCGGAAGCAAATACCGCTGTTCACTCCAGATTCGCGGAACCGGAAGCGGAACAATCGCTTTCAACTGCATTCAGGCGCGGAGCCCGTGGAAGGAAATCGGAAAAACTCAGCGAGTGTTCAGCCTGCGCGGTGAGTGGCAGACGGCTTCCACGGAATTCACTGCCGCCGTCGATTATGAAGGTCCGCTGCGCACCCCCATGCTGATGGTCGGAAACCTGGCAGAGGGAACAGTTTTTCAGATCGGTCCCATCACTTTCGAACGGATTGACGACGCGCAGAAATAAAAGGAAAGAGTTTGCATATGAAAAAGTTTTTGACCGCATTTCTTTGCGGAGCGGCGGTTCTGCTCTCGGCGGAAACGCTGAAGGAGTGGAAGTTCGAGGGCGATAAGGTTTCCGGACTTTCGTATCCGTCGGAAAAGATCGGCTTCCGGATTTCTCCGGACGTGAAGACTCCGGAAGGTGAGCCCTGCGGAGAATTCACCGTGAAGTCCGCGGGGGATGCCAAAGTCCCGTGGAGCACGCAGATAAATTTCTTTTCCAGACAGAAAATTGCCGCCGGAGCAAAGTATCGCTACACATTTCAGATCCGCAGCGACCGCGATGCGAAAATCTCGGTAAACTGTCTGTTGGCGGAACGCCCGTGGACGACGGTCGGGAAATCGTACCGCGATGTTCTGCTCAACACCGACTGGCAGACGGTCTCAATGGAATTTACCTCCCAGCTGGATCATGAGGGCGCTCTGCGTTCCCCGATGCTGATGGCGGGATCGCTTCCGCAGGGAGCGAAGTTCTGGATGGGACCAGTGAAATTCGAAAAGCTCGTGAATTTTCTTCCGCTTGCTCTGAATCCGGAATGGAAAATTTCCTGGACCTCTGACGGGGCGGAAGCGAAAACGGTGAAGATGGAAAACAACACGATTGACTTCACGAAATTTCGCGACAAGTTCGCCGAGAAGACTCCAGTGTATCTGTTCAATGAATTTGAAGCTCCGGCGGACGGCATGATGCAGGTCGGCTGTGCTGCGGACTACTGGTTCGAATTTTCGGTGAACGGCGAAAAAATTTATGATACGCTGGAGACCGGAAACAAGGTTAACACCTATCAGCCGACGGATCATGTGTTCAACTTCCCGGTGAAGAAAGGGAAAAACCGGGTCGTCGTGAAAGTCCTCAGCGGTTCCGCCGGCTGGAAATTCGTCTGCGGCAAGGTCCCGTTCCGCGAAAAGACGAACCGGATTATCCGCATTCAGCGCGGCAAAGAGTGGCGTCCGGTGAAGATGGACAAGGTTTCCTGGGACAAACGCAATCTGCTTTCTCAGCGGGTCGAAATGTTCAACCGCATTCCGGGTTCGGCGCTGGATCTTTCGCAGTATGTCAAAAAATACGACATCGACCGAAACGGTCGTCTGAAGGCGGATGCGTCCGGGGAACTTTACTTTGAAAACGCACCGGGCGAAAAGGTGCGTCTGCGCGGTTTCAACTTTGTTTCGGGTTCGTGGGAAGACCGCTTTTACACCTTTACGAAAGCGGAAATTGAAGAGTTCGCGGAACAGATCCGTCTTGCGGGAATGAACATTCTGCGTTTCCATTTTCTTGACGGCGCGCTTGCCGGAGTCAACGGCTTGCCGAAGCAGGGAAAGGACCGGAAGGATATTGCGGAAATTCACATTCCGCAAAGCGTTGACGAGCTCAAGATCGACTCCGCATTCGCCGAGCGTTATTACTATCTTCTGAAGTGTCTGCGCGACCGCGGCGTATATGTCATGCTGGACATCTTCACTTCGCGCGGTCTTATGACGGGGGCGGTGAACGCAAAGGATTATCCGCGTTTCCAGATGTTCGACAATCCGGTCTATCAGAAACACTGGAAAGCGGCGTTCGATTTTCTGCTGAAGAAACCGAATCCGTACACCGGCAAAGCGCTGATTGACGATCCGCAGCTGATCGGCATCACATTCTTCAACGAGCAGGAACATCTGTTCAATCCGAATTCACCAGAAAACAAACGTTTCACGACCGAATGGCGCGAGGTGCGCGGAGCTTCCGCTCCGGAATTCAATTTCACGCTTCTGCGCTCCGATTCTCCGGACGGCGCGGCGGCGCGCGAGTTCCTGCGCGGCAAAATCCGGAAAATGAACGAATTCTATCTCGGAGTCGTCCGCGAATCCGGATTCAAAGGCTTCGTGACGAACTGGGATATGTTCATGCGCGGACTGGAAGGCGATGCCCGCGCGGATTTCAATGCGGTTGCCATGCACACCTATCATGCGCATCCGAATCAGGCGAAGCTCAGCCCGGCGGATTTCAAACAGCGTCTTTCCTTTGGCGGATGGTGGCGCGGCAGAATGTCGAATGTCGACCAGAACAGCTCCATTACATTAAACAACTATATCGGGCGTGCGGCGGCAACCCGCGTGCTGGGCAAGCCGTTTTTCATGACGGAGTTTTCGCACTGTCCGCAGAACCGTTACATTCAGGAATATCCGGTGATGTGGGCGGCGTTCGCGAGCCTGCAGGACTGGCAGATTCTGACACCCCACATGAACACCGTCGCTCTTTATTACCGTCCGCTGCGCGCGTCGTTTGATGATGCGAACAACCGTTTCGCTCCGATGTGTTCACTTTTCACGGCGTTCGGCTGGCAGCGCGGCGACATCCGGAGTGCGAAGCATTCCGTTTCGCTCAACGTTCCTGAGTCCGTCCTGAAATCTCCCGAATACATCGGCGCCATCGGCAGCGGCTACAACGCGCTCTCCATGCTGACGCGCATCGGTTCGGACTACCGGAACGCGAAGAATCCGGCGGCGACCCTGAACATCGTTCCCAAGGCGTATGTCGGCGCGACGAGTATGGGAATGTATGTCGTGCTCAATGAAGAAAAGGAGAAAAACTTCCGTATTCTCCGCGAACAGGTGGAAAACCTGCGCAGGCACAACATCCTCCCCGCCGGGAACCGGACGAACGTCAACGCCGGAATTTTCGAGAGCGAGACGGGCGAAATCTGCACAAATGTGCAGAAGCACACGCTTACGGTCAATACGCCGCGCTTCCAGTCGGCGGTGCTGAAGAAGAGTGAGCCGGTCGCTCTGAACGATCTTGCGGTGCAGTCGGTCAGCACGCCCGTTTCGATCACCGCGATTTCGCTGGAGAACGATAAATCCATTGCGGAATCGAAACATCTGCTTCTCTGCGTCGCGACGATGATTCTTGCGGAAAACGCGGTCTACTCGGATGAAACATTCTATTCCGAGCTGGACATCGGCGACATGCAGCTGCTGGTGCGTTCCGGTCAGTTCCGTTTCTCTCTGAAGAACGGCGGCAAAGGGCTCCCGTCCGTTTACGCGCTGAATCTCAACGGCTCCCGCGAGCGGAAAATTCCGGTTGAGCTCAAAGACGGAGTTCTGCAGTTCTCGCTTGATACCGGCAAACTTGAATACGGAACACCTTATTTCGAGGTGGTCTACCCGTAAGTTATTCCCGTTCCGCCGATGTTTTAGACATCGGCGGAACGGGGTTGAATTTATTGAATGAACAAGTATAGTATTTTAAAACTCAGGAGGTTTTTCAATGAATAATGCAATTACCATTATGGGCAGCGCGGCGGCGGAGGGAATTCCCTCGCGTTTCTGCAGCTGCGATCTCTGTGCGGAGGCTCGCAAACGCGGAGGAAAAGATCTCCGCATGACCGCCGCCTATTCGTTCAATGACCGCGTCCGCATCGACTACGGTCCCGATTCCTATGCGGAAGAGGTGAAGCTCGGACTCAATGCAGCGACGCTCAAACATCTGTTTTTTACCCACGAACACACCGATCATCTCGATACATTCGCCTTCGAGATGCGGGAGCCGGGTTTCGCTCACAATTTTGTCGTTCCGCTGAACATCTACGGCCGCGCAACGGTTTTGGAGCGGTTGCGCCGGAGCATTCCGGAATCTGCGAACCAGACGCTTGTTCCGCATCTGCTGCGTCTTTTCCAGCCGGTTGAACTCCCGGAGGAGGACATGACCTTTTATCCGCTGACCGCCAACCATTATCACATTCCGGAAGAGGCGGTTTTCTTTGCGGTCCGCCACGGCGAAGCGTGGATTCTTGTCGCGAACGACACCGGCATTCCGCCGGAAGAGACCTGGCAGTGGTTTGAGCGCATGAAGATTCGTTTCGATGTCGTCATTGCGGACGCCACCTGCGGTTTTCATGATTGCCGGGATCATCACATGGGCGGGAAACACATTCTTGAATTTCACGACCGTCTGGTGAAGCTTGGCGCGGCGGATTCGAAGACCCGTTATGTCATCAATCATTTTTCGCACAACGGCGGAGCTCTTCACGCAGATTTGGAAGCCCGCTTCAATCCGCTTGGCATAGAGGTCGGATTCGACGGAATGGTGATTCCGTACTGAAAAACAGCTTCTCATCGACGATATTTGCCTCACTTTATGGCAAATATCGTCGATGAGAAGCGGCGAACAAAGAAAAAACGAAAAAAATTAAGTTTTTCATTTGACTTTTTCAAGGGACAGTGTATATTAATGACATCGACAGTGAACGAGAGTTTGCTGAAGATAGCACCCGTAGCTCAATTGGATAGAGCGTCTGGCTACGGACCAGAAGGTTGCAGGTTCGATTCCTACCGGGTGCACCATTTTTATCTACCCTTTCTTTTCATTCTCACATAAACCCAATGACTATAAAATCGTTTTGTATCCGTATTGCCGAATCATCCGATTTTGACATGCTCGCCGCGTATGAGAAAACATAGCCTCTTCGACGGTCTTTGCCATAAACTGCAACTATTTTACACTCGAAATTTCGGGGAACTGATAGATTTTCAATTTAAAGTATTCACTGTCCCGGAATCCATATGCCAGTTTGGTCAGCCATCTGATTTTATGGTTGAATCCTTCCGCTGATGAAGCGATTTTTTGAGAAATTGAATTTGCTTTCCCCTCCGCTTCATGCTATATTTTCTTAAAAAACAGGAAGGAAACGCTCATGAAATTCCGGATGGTCCACAACAACTTTAATGTGCTTGACCTTGACAAAAGTCTCAAGTTCTACCGCGACGCCTTCGATATGCACGAAGTGCGCAGAATCAATGCCAAAGACGGATCGTTCATCATCGTGTATCTGGAGGACGGGTCCAGCGCACATCAACTCGAACTGACCTGGCTCCGCGACCGCAAGGAACCGTATGATCTCGGCGAGGACGAGTTCCACCTCGCGTTTGTCGTCGATGACTTTGAAGCGGCGCATGCGCTCCACGAAAAGATGGGCTGTATCTGTTTTGAAAACAAAGATATGGGCATTTATTTCTGCGAGGACCCCGACCATTACTGGCTCGAAGTCATTCCGGAAAAGAAAGGCTGAGGCGGGACAATGGACAACATTTCACAAGTTTTTGAAGCGCAGAAAAAATTTTCCGCACTGAATATCGACGTCCGGCTGGATGCTCTGCGCGGACTCTTCAACGAAATCCGCCAGAGTCAGGACATGATCTGTGAAGCCCTGCGGCTCGACCTCGGGAAGTGCGAATTCGAATCCATTGCAACCGAGATTTCCATTGTACTCGATGAGCTGGCGGCAATGATCAAAAAACTGCCGTCGTACATGTCGGTGAAAAAGGTGCGGACGTCGCTTCTGAACTTTCCGGCAAAAGGACGCATCTGTCCGGAGCCGTATGGCAATGTTCTGATTTTTTCGGCATGGAACTATCCGTTTCAGCTGATGTTCGCTCCGCTGATCGGCGCGGTTGCCGCAGGCAACCGGGTGATCCTCAAGCCGGCGGAACAGGCGGAGCACACGGCAAAAGTCATCGAGTCGATTGTCCGCAAGGTTTTCAAGCCGGAGCATGTGGCTGTTTTCAACGGCGGAGTCGATGTTTCGGAACGTCTGCTGAAAGAAAAATTCGACTATATTTTCTATACGGGCGGAGCCGGCGGCGGTCATGCGGTCATGCGTGCCGCGGCGGAACATCTCACTCCGGTTACGCTTGAGCTCGGCGGAAAGAGTCCCTGCATCGTCGATTCCGACGCCAAGCTGAATCTTGCGGCAAAGCGGATCGTGTGGGGAAAATTTTTGAACGCCGGTCAGACCTGCGTTGCGCCGGATCATCTTTATGTGCACAGTTCCATTAAAAAACCGTTTCTGGAGAAGCTGCTTTACTGGATCCGCCAGTTTTACACGGAAGACCCGGCTTCGTCGCCGGACTATCCGCGGATCATCAACGAGCGCCATTTCGACCGTCTGCAGAAGCTGATGGGCGAAGGAACGATTCTCTGCGGCGGAGTTTCCGACCGTGCGAAACGCTTTATCGCGCCGACCGTCATCGACGGCATCACGTGGAATGATCCCGTCATGCGCGAAGAGATTTTCGGTCCGGTTCTGCCGGTTCTGAGTTTCAACAACATCAACGATGTGATTGCGCAGATCAACGAGCATCCGAAACCGCTTGCGCTTTATTACTTCGGACGCGACAATGCGGAACAGGTAATTGAACAGACGTCGTCGGGCGGAGTGTGTCTGAATGAAACCGTAACGCATCTTCTGAATCCGGAGATGCCGTTCGGCGGAGTCGGCGGAAGCGGCTTCGGCGCGTATCACGGCAAGTTCTCGTTCGACACCTTCACGCATTACAAGCCGATCATGATCAAGTCGACTGCGGTTGATCTTCCGATGCGTTATCCGCCGAACCTGAACAAGAATCTGAAGATGCTGAAGTTCGTATCGAAATAAGGCGGCTGCGTCTCCTGGAGAAGATTCCCGGAAAGATTGCATTATTTTCCTCTTCCGGGAACCTTTTATTGACTTCCGCCGCAACGGCTGTATATTATCCTGAAAACATCAAAGGAAAGGATTTTATATGAAAGCTGTTGTTTCCGTTATCGGAAAGGATTCGGTCGGGATTATCGCAAAGGTCAGCGCGGGATGTGCAGAGTGCGGAGCAAACATTCTCGATATTTCGCAGACCGTGCTCAATGAATATTTCACCATGATCATGATCGTCGATATCCAGAAACTCGCCTGTCCGTTCAATGATTTTGTCGACCGGATGGCCGCGCTCGGGAAAAAAGACGGGCTTGAAATCCATGTCATGCACGAGGATATCTTCAACTCCATGCACAGGATCTGACCATGTTTGAAACAAAAGATATCATCGAAACGATCAGCATGATCCGCGAGGAGTGCCTCGATATCCGCACCATCACCATGGGCATCTCCCTTTACGACTGTCAGAGCGAAGACGCGGACCGCCTCTGCACCCGCATTTATGACCGGATCATGAGCCGTGCGCGGAACCTTGTCAAAACGGGTGAGGACATCGAGAAAAAATACGGCATCCCGATTATCAACAAACGCGTTTCCGTCACTCCCATTGCCCTGATGGCGGGCGGACTTGATGTGGACGGAGCCGTCAAAATCGCGAAAACACTCGACAAGGCGGCGCATGAACTCGGAATCAACTTCATCGGCGGATACAGCGCACTCGTACAGAAGGGATTCACCAACGGAAGCCGCACGCTCATTTCCTCCATTCCGCAGGCGCTCGCGGAGACGGAGCGCGTCTGCTCCTCCGTCAATGTCGCCAGCACGAAGGCGGGTATCAACATGGACGCCGTGGCGGAGATGGGACGCATTGTCCGCGAGACTGCAGAGCGCACGAAAGAGAAACAGTCGATCGGCTGCGCAAAACTTGTGGTTTTCGCAAACGTTCCGGAAGACAACCCGTTCATGGCGGGCGCGTTTCATGGAATCGGCGAGCCGGAAACGGTGATCAACGTCGGCGTTTCCGGTCCGGGCGTGGTCGCCTCCGCAATCCGCCGCCAGGGTACATGCAATCTTACGGAAATCGCGGAGACCATCAAGCGAACCGCATTCAAAATCACGCGCGTGGGACAGCTTGTTGCGCGGGAGGCTTCGGAGCGGCTCGGCGTGCCGTTCGGCATCGTCGACCTTTCGCTTGCGCCGACTCCCGCGGTGGGCGACTCGGTGGCGTACATTCTTGAATCCATGGGTCTTGAGAAGTGTGGCTGTCACGGAACGACCGCCGCGCTTGCGATGCTCAACGACGCGGTCAAAAAAGGCGGCGTCATGGCGTCTTCACACGTCGGCGGGCTTTCCGGCGCGTTTATTCCCGTTTCGGAGGACGCCGGCATGATCGAAGCCGCCCGCTGCGGCGCGCTCAGCCTTGAAAAGCTCGAAGCAATGACTGCGGTCTGCTCGGTCGGCCTCGACATGATCGCGATTCCGGGCGATACTCCCGCCGAAGTGATTTCCGGCATCATCGCCGATGAAATCTCCATTGGCGTGGTGAACACGAAAACGACGGCCGTCCGCGTCATTCCCGCATACGGATGCAAGGTGGGCGACAGCGTGTCGTTCGGCGGACTTCTCGGCGAAGCGCCGGTCATCCCGGTCAACCGCTATTCTCCGGCGGCGTTCATCGGGCGCGGCGGACGGATCCCCGCGCCGATTCAGAGCCTGAAGAACTGAGGTTACGTCGGCCGCGACAGCTTCCACTCCATGCGTGTGCGGACCTGCTTGAGCATCGCCGCGCTGCAGTGCATTTCCTCGCGGATTTCCGCATCGCAGAAGCCGTCACGCGTGAGTTTGAGGAGCGTGAATTCCTGCGGATTCAGCGTAAGAAGCCGAGAGTCGGTGAGCTGACGGTTCTTGTAACCGAAGATCGCGGCAAGCTCCTTGCCGATGCGTTTGTGGATCGCCTGCCGCGTCACCCCCTCCTGCCGTGCAAGCTGGGAGATGCTTTTCGTGCCCATCAGCTTGGCTTCGAGGATGCGTCCGAGCTTTTTGTTCGAACCGATCCGGAGAAGAAACGCGGAGAGCGCAACCATTTCATCGTGTGAAAAGCTGCGTCCGGGCGTGACGTCGACGGGAAGTTCGGTCGCGGGAGCTGCGATGCGCTCGTCATATTCATACGCGTTTTCCCACCGGGCATTCTGCGCCTCAATGCGCTTCTTGTCATCGGAGGCGAAACGGCAGGCTTCCATGTAGGGACAGTGCGGACAGCGTCCGGTATTGGTGATTTTTCCGAAGCATTCGGGATTGCTCTTGCTCATCGTGCCTCACCTCCCGGCGCCGCGAGACGGAACATGCGTACTCCGGCGGCATTTGGACGGAACGTTGCGAGCGTAACGCCGTTCGCGTCGGTCAGCGCGGCGGCATCGCCCATGCCGCGCAGAATCCCGTCACGCAGAACGCGGCGCACCTTTTCTGTTTCCACCTGGACATTGCAGAGCTGGCGGTATTTGCCGATCATATCTTCCATATCGCGGGTTGCCTGAACGGTTTTCCGGACGGGCTGCGGATAGATTTCGCGCACCTCCTCTTCGGTCAGCGGCGCGGGCGGAAGACGCATCTCGACGTGGTCGCGCCAGAACGCCAGAGCTCCGCGGCGGAGCTGGGCGATGAGCGCATCGGCTCGTAGAATGCGGTAAATCCGGAAATCGCGTCCGCTGAACAGCACGGCGACGTCCATACTTTCGAGTCCGGGAATCAGCCCCATGTACCACTGCACTTTCATGGCGTAATAGACCGGTATGCGCGCGGAACCGTCGGGGCCCCACTCCTCGTTTGCGAATGCGGCGGAAACACATTCCAGAGCCCGTTTCGGAGCACCGCCGGGGTTGACGATGAAAAAATCGAGATGACCGTGAAAATACCGTCTATCCGGGTCTCTTGTCATCTTTGTCGATTTCTGCAGCTTTTCTCCCGTCTTCCGGATATACGCATCGGCAATGAGCCGTTTTTGTTTCTGCGCCCAGTAGAGGGAGGCCGCGGGACCGGTCGGTTCTGCTGGAGCCGCAGGTTCCGGAACCGAGGTTTTTTCCAGATAAAGCTGGTAGCGGTTTTTCCATGCGGAGAGACCGAAGACGGCGGCAATGTCGCTTCCGCCAATACCGGAGCGGCAGGAGCGGAGAAGACTCATGCGCATGGTTCCGCCTCCTTCCGTCCTTCTTCGAAGGCGTTTCCGACGAGTTTCCGGATCGCTTCATCGACTTGCGGACGCCAGAAAAACATCTTGGAGCGTCCCTTCGCCAACGGATTGCGGACGGGTTTGAAGACGCCTTCGCGGATCATCCGCGCGATGATGTTTTTGCTCCAGGGCAGGAGCCTGTTGAGTTCTGCGACTGACAGAAACATCGATTTTTCTGTTTCGTTCTGCATTTTTTCCTCTTGTTTTCCTTAAATTGTTGATATTCAGTTCCGTTCAGAACTTTTTGCTGAAAACAGAAACTGTTGTAAACCGTTTATTGTCGTCTATTATAGCGTCTATTTAATAGACTTCAAGAGAAAAAGGAAACTTTTTTTCAAAAAAAATTTGTTTTTTTTCAGGACTGGAGTATACTGATGTAAATTGGTGTAAACTGGAGAATTGCAATGGTGAAGGTCGGACGGGAATTTCAGGAGGCGCTGCGCAGAGCGGCGGAGGAACTGGGGTCGCAGAGCGAACTGGCGCGCCGGGCGGGAATCGGGAAACAGCATATCAGCAAATATATCCGCGGCGACATCAAGAAGATGGAGAAGGAGACCTGGGAGAAGCTTGCTCCGCATGTCCTTCCGTTTCTGCCTTCGGACTTTCTGCCGGCGGGAGAGAACCGGAGCGAATGGGGACGCGCCCGTGCGCTGTCCGCGCGCCCGGTTCCGCTGATTACCGTCGCGCAGGCATCCGGATTCGACTGCACTCTGGAGTCGTTTGACAGCTACGCGGCGGCGCTTGAACACGGCGAAGCTCCGCTCATCGGGAACCGCGAGGGACTGATTGCGATTCAGATTTCCGGAGATTCCTTCTGTCACTGGTTCCCTGCCGGGACGGTTGTTTATATCGGCGGACGTGAGTATCCGGTTCCCGGACGGCGTGTGATTGCGAAAAGAAAGGATTCCGGCGAGATCGTTTTTCGTGAATTCTACCGGGGCTGCGGACGCGTTCTGCTGTTTTCGCCCGTGGAAGGAGAAGCGAGCGAGGTGTGGGAAAAGCCGAATGAAAATCCTTTCGTATGGATTTATCCGGTCAAATATTCATTTTACGACGAAGACTTCATCGAGATTTCGACGGAGTCTTCGTGGATGCCGCATGTGCGCCGTCTGCTTTGCGAAGGCGCGCGGGGGTGATCAGTTTTCCGCCGGCGGAACAATTTTTCCGCCGCGCACCTCGAATTTAACCGTAATGGTTTTGCCTTTGGCGACGGGGATGGATGTTACGGCGGAGCCTTCGTGCCAGGCTGAGAGAGTATGGTTTTCATAATCCCAGACGGCTTCCGGCTGACGGTAGCTGGTGGAGTATTTCCAGCCTGCGGGAACGGATGGGTCGTTCTCGTCCGCTTCGGTGAGCATTCCGTTCTTCAGCCCCGGCGCTTCAAACTTGCGGTAGTCGACCCACATCTGTGTCCAGAGCCGTTGGCCGGCATCGGTTTTACGGAGTTTGTAGGGGCCGCGCACGTTGAGCGAGATCATGCCGTCCGCTTCCGGGGTGACACGGAAACTCACCGCACGCCATTCGCCTTTGACGAGTTCCTTACGTTTCGGAAGAGAAAGACAGTAGGAGCGGTCGTGCTTCTCCTTCGGCAGCCAGGTCATGACGCCCGCCTGCACTTCCGCGGGGACGGTCTCAACCCGGAAGGGGACGTTTCCCTGAACAAACAGAGAGAAGTTTGTGGTTTCCTGCGCAAAGCAGGCAATTGCGGCACAGAGTGCGGCGAGTGTTGCGATGTGTTTCATTTCAGTTCCTTTCCAAGGTTAGGATTATGAAATTCATACGGTTTTTGTAACTGTCGGTGCGTCCGCTCAGGGAGACTTCGGCCAGACGCTTGCCGTCGGTTCCGAAGTCGTTGATTTTGAGGTCGATCGCAAAGGGGGCTGCGGAATCCGCATAGAGTTTCCAAAGCGGAAGCGCGGCGGTGAAAACGGAGCCGTCCGCGTCCTGTTCAAATTTCCAGCGGATCGCTTTCCGGTGGATCGAGGTTCCGCCTTCCGGAATCGCCTTGAATTTTCCCGCGGGGGGAGCGAAGATCAGCTGGACCGTTTCGGGAGACTGACCGCGGACGTCGTTCATATTGGCGAACGGCGCGGCGTCGAAGAAGAGCTCCACTGAGTCGCCTTCCCAGAGTTTGCGGACGCCCTTGCGGAAAGGGGTGCGGTCGCCGGTGCGGACGCACAGGAAAAGCGTGTTCGCACGCCAGCCCAATTCAACGGACCGGTTTTCTCCGAGAGTCACTTTTTTCGCTGCTTTCCAGGCGGAATCGTTTGCCGTTTCGGGCGTGGACGGCAGAAGCGGCACACTCAGAGTTTCGCTGACGGCATAGCGGACGCGCATTCCGTTGACGGTGAATTCCGCCTTCTCCGGAAGTTCGGAAGATTCGATTCGGAACAGAGTCGTTTTCGCGGGGACCTGGAACGTGCGGACGACGCTGCCGAACTTCACCGTCGCTTCGGAGTCGGTCTTCGCGATGCCGGAATGCATGGCGGTGCGCAGGACATAGGTTCCGTTTTCTTTGCAGACTCTTCCGGCAGTTGCGCGGACCGGGTTGACGCCGGTGATGCGCACAGCGTCGAGAATCCGTTCGATTTGAGCGGAATTCCGGGCGACGATGTAGACGGGAATCCCGGTCGCGCCGAATGTGCGCGTTTCCAGCGGATTGCCGAAAACATCGAGATAGCGGACGCCGTTTCCGGGAGCGGGAAGTTCCAGTTTGCGGGTGTCGTCGTCGCGGACGTTCAGGGAGAAGAGGGCGGCAAACGCCTTTTCCCTGCCGCTGAAGCGATAACACATTGTTTCTCCGGATTCATACATGCGGATTCCGTCGAAACGGGTCCCGCGCAGAAGGTCTGAAAGGATGGCGGTGACGATGTAGTTTCCGTTTGGCAGGAACAGCGGTTTGAAGAACGTGTTCCAGCGCGCCATGTTCAGATTGAATGCGTTGTCGATCATCTGTCCTGGAGTCAGGAGAATGGATGATTTCGCACCGTTCGCCGTGTCGAGCAGATAGCGGCGGGCGAGCCAGCCGGGATGGAAGACGGGACCTGAGAAGGCATCGGATCCGCCCTCGGATTTCGGATTGAGATAGTAGAGTTCTGTGTTCCAGAGCGGCATATCGGCGCATCCGGCGGCGCGAAGCTGAGCACGGAATGCCGTGAACATTGCTGAGCCCGAATCCCGGCTGTCTTCATAGAGGCTGTTGTACGGATGAAAACTGATTGCGTCACACGCGGGCTTTCCGGAACCGAGGAACGAAGCCATATCCTTGACGAGATTGCGCTTCAGGTCGCCCGTCAGACAGGCCCCGAGAATGATGCAGGCGGGATCCGCTTTCTTCAATTCGTCATGAGCGGAATTCAGATATTCCCGGTACTGTCCGGCCGTGAAGAAAGAGAACGGTTCGTTCATGATTTCGTAAATGCGGATTTTCCCCTTGCCGATTTCCGCAAGGTCGCGGACATAGCCGCGCCAGAGCTTTTCGGGAACGAGGATCGGCATGGAACCGCGCTGATTGAATCCGTCCATCGGTCCCGGAACGACTTTGGACTGAGCGCATACCCAGTCCGGAACGCTGCTGGAAGTCGGAATGCCGGAACGGTAGCCGCGGTTCGTCCAGAGCATTCCCCCGACGACAGGCATGAGTTCGAGTCCATGTTTCCCCATCAGTTCCAGGACCTTGCGCAGAGGTTCGGCGTTGACGGCGGAGTCTTTCGGCTGAAGCAGCTTCCAGCCGCTCATTTCACGGTCGCGGACAATCTGAATGCCGCAGTCCGCCAGAAATGCGACTTCTGTCTCCTGCAGATCCCGGGAACGGGAGGAGAAAAAGCCGTCAATGCCGAGCATTATCGGGAGCTCGTTTTTCGGCGTACGCACCGCGGGGACGGAGGCAAAGCGGAACGGTGCGAGGACAGCGCTTCCGTTCACCGTCGCTTCCAGCACGGCGGTCATGTTCCGTTCCGGAATCGTGAAGGTCAGGGGAACGACGGTTTTGCCTTGGGGAAGGTCTTTCCTGAACGAGCCGGAAAGAACGCTTTTCCCGCTCAGCATGTCTTTGACATTCCACTTGATTTCCGCATTGACGCCGCTTGCGGAGCGATTCAGCAGTTCCAGCGGAACAGCAAGAGAGGTTCCCGGATCAAAACGGCGCAGCATGCCGCCGTATTGAAACGCGCCGGAAACTTCCGGTCTGACCGTTTCGCCGCCGACGGGGCCGAGATAGAGATTGGAGAGACTCAGCGTTTCGCCCTCCGCAAAGTTTTCGCGGACGAGCAGGCGGAATCCGCCCATTGTTTCCTTTTCATCCGCTTTGAACCGGGGAACTTTCCAGGGGGGGAGCGCATCCGGACGGAAGCGGTAGACATGGCGTTTCCACTGCGGGGTGACGCGAAAGGATTTTATACCCCAGCTTCCACAGTTCCCGGAAAAATTGTTGTATTCCGAAACGGTGACGCTGAATGCTTTTTTCCTGCTTTTCGCAGAAAAGCTCAGTTCATACTCGCAGCCGCGCCGGAACGGGACTTCGGGGAGATAGAGGGCTGAGATTCTGCCGGATTCGGGGGAGATCTCAAGAATGTTTCCGTGAGCGTCGCCGGACGGAACGACGCGATGCGGAACGGGGACGTAATTGCCGTTGTCGCCGAGCATATAGCTTGCGGTTCCGAACAGGAAATCCCCGTCCGGCAGCAGGTTTTCCGCCGCGAGGGCGCCGCCCAGCAGAGCGAGGGCGAGTGAAAGAATTCTTTTCATTGTTTTTCCTCCGAGAAGAGTTCGTTGACAGCCTGAACGAAGATTCCTTCCGCCGTGGTGAACCAGGGACGGATTCCGCGTTCGTAGATTTCAAACATTTCCGAGAAACAGCCGGTCTCTTCCGCAAGCTCCTCGAGGAGTCTGCGCGCGGCGGCGCGTTCGCCCGCCCGGATCCGTGCGAGCGCCTCCCAGCAGACATACCAGGAACAGACGCCGTGTCCGACATGATACATGTTTCCGCAATTTTCGCGTTCGGCGCCGAAAATCCGGAGCGTTTCGAGCTGAAGCGGATCGTCTCGCAGAATGCCGTAAGGATAGAGCCCCGCGAGAAGCCCGAAGGAGAAGTCTTCCACGCCCTCCGCCGCGAGATAGCGTCCGTTTCCGCGCGGAAGGTTTTTGCGCAGATCGCGGGCCGCCGTTTTCCAGAGCGGAACGAGCTCCGCATCTGCACCGAGCAGTTCCGCCGCCTCCGCGCCCGCTTCAAACATTGCAATCAGCGAACAGCAGGTCATGAACGGATTGACACGTCCCGGCCCGAGCCGTTCGAGATCGGTACAGGCTCCGGCTTTCAGTGAACCGTCTTCCGCGCGGATCAGGCGGAACTGGCGGATCCATTCCATCATGCCGCGCATGACGGGGAAGAGTTCCCCGCGCAGAAGTTCCATGTCTCCGGTCGCGCGGAAGAGTTCCCAGCACATGAGAGTGTAATGCCCCGCCTGAAAAATATGGTCGTGCCAGAATCCGGAAGGGCTGCACTCGAGACCGTGTTCTTCCGTTTCCCAGGCGAAGCGCGCAGCTCCGGTCCTGTGAAATTCGGCGTTGAGCCGTCCGAGCGCCACGGGAAGGAGCGATGCGAAAAACCGCGGGATTTTTGCCGCGGTCGCGGCATGACCCGAACAGAGGAGTCCCATGAAGGTGAAATAGTTGTCGAAGCCGAAATAAAGTGCGTTCCAGTGCGAACGGTAAAGTCCGGTCGGGATTGCCCATCCGGTCGAGGAAATGCGCAGGTGATACTGACACATCATGTAGAGTTCCTTGAGACGTCCTTCGAGCGGGAGCGGGTGCATTTCCGCATGATATGCGTTCCACTGTGCAACGGTCTCCTGCCGGAGTGTTTCGTAATCCGCTTCCGCATCGCAGTCGAAACAGAGGAAAATGGAGAATTCCCGGGCGTGGACATTCATGGCATAGACATTTCCTTTGCGGTGGAGCCAGGCCGGCTGATCGGCGAAAAGCCGGATCACTCCCGAAGAACCGTCCATCGTGTCGATCATGTATTGAATGTCTCTGTTGCCGTTCCATCCGTGCGTCATGCGGCGTCCGGAGAGTTCGTATTCAAAATGGAATTCCTCTTCCGTGTCGCGGCGGATATGGATTGCGAGAATATCGCGGTCGAAACAGCAGAAACATTCGCTTTCGAGCGTGGAGCCGTCATGATAGACGATACGGCTCGTTTCGATTCCGTTTTCCGGGTCAAGAGCCTGTTCCCAGGTTTTGACGAGTCCGCCGCCGAAGCGGAAGCTGCCGAATGAAACAAGTTCGCCGATGCGGTTGTCGAGGCGGAATCCTGCGCGGACGATTTCCGGGGACATGCCGCAGAATTCGGCCGGCCGCTGGTCTCCCTCCGGTCCGAGCGTGACGGAGAGAGAGCCGTTTCCGAGCGCAGCCGGTGCATAACGGCGGGAACAGAGAGTGTCGGGTGTTACAGAAGCAGGCATTCTTGCGCTCCTCAGTTTTCGTTGCGTTTATAAACGGAAGGCATTTCCATGGTGTCGACGAATCCGTTCGTGAAGTTGTAGACCAGTGTTGCGGCGGACCAGGTCAGGCCGGTTTTTGCGCTGCCGTCCATGGCGACGCCGTTGAATCTGCGGTCGTGCCGGAAGTGCGGCCTCGCATCGAGTGTGAGAAGCGGCATCTGGTGGAAAATTCCGCTTTCTAATTTGACGCTGTCGCCCGCCAGTACGGTTTCGGAGGGTTTGTTGCGGCGGAGATACCAGTAGTCGGCGAAATCCAGTTTGCTGCGTCTGGGGAACTTGCGGGCGTTGGCGAGGCCGGTCGCCAGGTGGCAGTTCATTCCGTAAACATGATTGCTGAATGCCGTATTGACGGGCAGCGACGGACAACGGAGAATTTTCATGGCGCCTGGAGCGTCGATGTTCACGTCATTTTTCCGTCCGAAGTATCCGAGCTCGACCACGAGTTTTGCCCAGTTCTCGTACTCGTAATAGCCAGGATACTCGGTTGTCGGCGGATAGGGTGCGGGGAAGTATTCGTTGTTGTCGTCCGCATACATCCCGAGGGTGAGTCCGACCTGTTTCAGATTGGAGGTGCACAAGATTGCCTGAGCCTTCAGCTTTGCCTTGTTCAGCGCGGGCAGAAGCATCCCGGCCAGGATTGCTATGACGGCAATTACCACGAGGAGTTCCACAAGAGTGAATCTGCGGAATATCCCTTTGGAATCGGAGACGTCGCGTGCTGTTGATTTTGTTTTCATGGCGTTGTTTGACCTTTCGTTTTTTGTGTTTGAGTGAGAGGCTGGCCAGCAGTTTTTTTATTCTTCTGTTTTTTTGAGCCCCGTTCTGAAAAAGAATATAGCATGGATTTTACTTGAAACAAGAGCGAAAACATGCTATTGTATATAAAATTCTGTCAATAAACATACGGAGATTTGCCTGTGAACACAAAAACGAAAAAACGACAAGGTCCGCGGAATGTTCAGCTTTCGGGAGATGGATATTACGGAGCGAAAAAAATCGAAGCTGTCGAGTGGCCGTTTTCGCACGAAGCAGTGGTGTATCCGGTCTATCCGTTTGTTGTGGAAGAAACGATCCGTCAGAACCGTTTCAAGTTCAAAGAGCTCTATTGCAAGCTCTTTATTGCGGTTCTGATTCTGGACGGTATGCTTTTCTACCGGTTCAATGGAAGGGAGGTGACGCTTGTTCCGGGACAGCTTCTGACAATTCCCCCGGGGAGCGACTATGAATTCGATTCAGGCAAATCCGGTTCATATCACAAGCTTGTACTGGAACTGAACGGGGTCCATCTCAGTTCCATGTGCACGCAGCTCAACTTGACGCATATACAAATTTTTCCGCTTGCCGATTCGGAAATTTTTAAGAACATCATATACGGAATCCGCGACAAACTGCGGAGCCGGGCCGTTCCGGCTCCGGAACTGGCGGCGGAAGGGTATGCGTTTCTGCTGCGGGTGGCGGGCTTGAATACGCTGCGGAACAGCGCGGCGACTGTTCTCGCACGGGCGCAGCTGCTTTTGGAAAGCCGGAAGTTTTCCGGCATGGCGGATTGCGCGGAAAAGCTTGGAATCGGCGAATCGACCCTGAATCATCTTTTCCGGCGTCATCTTTCCATGACGCCGGTGGAGTACCGCAACGGCAAACTGATCGAGCAGGGCTGTGAACTTCTGAGCAAGAGCAGCTACTCAATCAAGGAGATTGCGGATCATCTCGGATTCTGCAACCAATTCTATTTTTCTCAGCTTTTCCGGAAACTGAAAGGAGTCGCCCCCTCCGAATTCCGCAGAAACACGTGCGGAGGATGACTTCCTTTCCGTCCGGCGTCAGACGGATTGCGGGGAGACGGAGAGAATGTTTTCGATCATGTCGAGCACATTCCCTGCGGCATCCGGCTGGGCGAGACGCTTTGATGCTTCACCGCGGGCGGAGAACTCTTCGCGGTTTTCCGTCCAGGTGCGGAGAATGGAAGCGAATTTCTCTTCGGTGCAGTCACTGTCGGCAATGATGTTTGCGCCTCCGGCGGCGGCAAGCCACTGTGCATTGTCGTCCTGATGTCCGTCCGCGGCGAACGGGAAGGGACTCAGCACGGCGTATTTCCCGTAAATTGCAAGTTCGGAGACGGTGCTTCCGCCCGAACGGCAGATGACCAAGTCGGCGGCGGAATAGAGAATGTTCATGTCCTGGCAGGCTTCCAGAATCAGCTCTTTTGCGGGGGAATCTGCGTAGAGCGGCCGGATCGCTTCCAGATTGCCGGGACCGGCAAGGCGAACCACCTGAAGCTCATTTGCGCCGGGCAGGTCGACGGGAATCTTTACCTTCGTGTTGATCGTGCGGGCGCCGAGGCTGCCGCCGAAGACCAGCAGCAGAGGTTTTTCCGGCGAGAACTCAGTATTCCAGCGGCGGTTGATTTCCGCAACGGCTTCGGCTTTGTTCATGACGCCGGAGACAATTTCCGGACGGAGCGGCATTCCCGTGAGAATAGTCGGGCATTTGCAGCGGGAGACGTTTTTCACCGGGAATGAGAGCGCGAGCGCCTTCGCCCAGCGGCTCAGCATCCGGTTTGCGCGTCCGATTTTTGCGTTGCCGTCATGCAGGAACAGCGGGAAGCGGTTGAGACGTGCCGCAAGCGCAGGCGGAAACGAAGCGAAACTGCCCATGCAGAGCAGTGCCTGGCATCCGTACTTGCGGTATGCGGCTTTCGTCTGTGCGGCTCCGGCGAAGAGATGCTTGAAGAACATCGGCAGTTTGAACGGATTTTTTGTCAGCGGAACCGCTTCGATTTTCACTGCTTCGATCCCGTATTTTGCGGCAGTTTCCGCCTGTTTGACGACGTGTTTTCCTCCGAGGATGAGGACAGGGTTTCCGCCGCGCGCCTTGAGTGCGCGGGCAATGCTGAGACCGGGGTTGAAGTGTCCTCCGGTTCCTCCGCAGCTGATGGCGAGAGTGGTAAGTTTCATTCAGTTCTCCAATGTTGAATCTTCTTTAAGCCAGCGGATGAATTTCGACTGCCGGATCCTGTCTTTGAAATACTGCCGGACGGTGGCGGGATAGTCGGGGTACGCGGTGTCGAGCGCGACGCTGAGAATGAGTCCGGCGGCGACAAGACAGGTTACGAGGCTGCTTCCGCCGTAGCTGATGAACGGCGCCGGCATTCCTTTTGTCGGGAGTGCGCCGCAGATAACGCCGATGTTGATGCACGCTTGGATTCCGATGAAGGTTGCACATCCAGTTGCAGTCAGCATTCCCTGCCGGGTGCGCGCCGCGCGCGCGATGCAGAGCGAGAAAAAGAGAAACGCCGCATACGCAACCAGAACAAGAATCAGGAAGACAAGTCCGAGTTCTTCGCCCACGATAGAGAGAATGAAGTCGGTGTGCGCTTCGGGCAGATACTTCATCTTCATACGGCTTTCGGTGAACCCGAGTCCGGTCCAGCTTCCGGAACCGAGCGCAAGAAGCGAGTTCCAGAGCTGATATCCTTCATCCATCTGATGCGGTTCGGGATTGAGAAAGATTGTCAGGCGGTCGCGGCGCATGGCGTCGAAGTTCATCAGATAGAAATAGACGGCGATACCGGGTCCCAGCAGGATCGGAAGAAGGAGTTTCCAGGTGACGCCGGCCACGAACATGAGGGCGAAGAAGAGGAGCACGAGCAGAAAAGTCGTTCCGAAGTCATGTCCGATGAGAACTGCGCCCATAATGAATCCGCAGCAGATTCCGCCGAATACGAAGACGGACCAGAATGGAGTCTGAGCCCAGTCATGCTGTCCGGGAAAGCGGAAGAACGGTTTTTTTTCGAGCATTCGTGCGCGTTCGGAAAGGAATTTGGCGAGAAAGAGAGTCATGATAACTTTTGCGTATTCGGAAGGCTGGATGTTTCCGATTCCCGGGACTTTGATCCAGCGGTTCGCGCCGTTGATTGCGGGGAAACAGAAGTCTGCAATGAGCAGGAGAATGAGGATGGCGCCCATGAACCACGGACTCCAGTCGGAGACTTTTTTATAACCAAAGAAGATGACTCCGAGAGCTCCGGCAGTTCCGGTTCCGGCCCACATGAGTTGTTTAACGAAGAAAGCGGTTCCGGCGGTTCCATAGGAAGTGGAATAGAGTACGGTGAGTCCGAACATGAGCAGCATCACGGTGATGCCGCCGAAGAGAACTGCGGTTGGCAGAATATCGCGTGAGCGTTCGCGTGCGGCGATTGTGCTGTTTTCTATTTTTGTAAAAACGGGTTTCATCTTTTAAGAGTTCTCCTTTGAGTTTGGTAAACTAATACGGATTAGCAGAAATATCAAATAGGAAAGCAAAAAATCCGCATTTTTTTGCTTTCCGGCTGATGCGGGAAAGCAGAAACGCTGTTTACCGGAAGAGGGGCTTCAGGACGATCCGGTTCTGAAGGTTCTTCTGGGTAACGGCGACGGGGTAATCCGGACGAAGCGGGGAACGATTGCGGTTCCATTTGACAGAGGCGGACAGCATGCGATTGCGAAGCACCTGGTGGAGACAGGGAAAGCGTCCACGGGCGGAGTTACGCTTGAGGAGCTGGCAAAGTATGTGCCGATGGCACACGAGATCGGTGAACGCAAGTTTGACAAGGGGGCAAACAGAGCTGTCTACCGGCTTACTCCTCCGGGGGAGTCTATACTGGTTGTTTATGAATCAGCGAGTGGAAAGCACTATCTGTACGATGTTACACAAATAGAAAGAGGCGGATCAACGCAATATAGTATGCACTGGACACCGCCTCTTTCAGGTGATACTATACACCAGCTTTTCGGAAATTCAAGTGAGATACGCGGTTCGTTCACACCGGGGGAGAAATTTGCGGAGAGTTTTCAGGCGGTGATTGAGCTTGTGAAGGGGAAAGCGAATGTTTCGACGCTGTATCATGAATCGGCGCATTGGCTGAAAGCGCTGATGGAAGCTCTGTGTGAGATGAAGGATGCGCAGGGGAATTTTCTTGCGAGCGAACAGCTGCGGGGAGAATCTGGATTCCATCAACAACTGGCTGGACCGTCAGGCGTATCAGGAGAAAGAGGGGACGCGGGAACGCGAGATTGAGCGCGAGGAAAAATTCGCGCGGGCGTTCGAGTACTACATTCAGAACGGGGAGCCGCCGACGGCGGAGGGGGAGGGAAAGGTGTTTCAGCTTTTTCCGGAGCATTAACAAATTAAAACGAAGCAAGTTAAAAATTGTAACGATGGATATGGCGAATGCTTATTACAGCTGGTTCTCTCAAGAGTTTCCGAATGTAAAAATTGTTTTTAATCATTTTCATGTTGTCAAGTTAATGAATGATAAACTTGATAAAGTCAGAAGGTGAATTACTGCAAAATTAAACATAATTCAACAAAAGCAGCTGAAGGGCTTGCGCTTTATCTTCCTGAAGAATAATGAAAATTTGCCGGAGGATGCCAAAATCATTCTGCATAATATGCGAGGAGAATTCCAAGAGCTTGGTGATGCGTATATGTTCAAAGAGGCTTTGTGGGCTATTTATTCAAGAGCCCAAATATCATGCCAGAATCGCTTTTCATCGCTGGATAAAGCTCGCCGAGGAAACACGAATTCCTGAATTAAGAACAATGGCAAAGACGCTTCGGGATAAAAATAGAGGGAATTATCAGTTTTTGGACTTTTCAGCACAGCAATGCCAGTATGGAAGGATTCAACAATAAAATCAAATGGCTATTCAAACAGGCATATGGATCCGAGACAGTGAATACTTTAAATTGAAAATCTATCAGTTCCCCGAATTTTCGAGTGTAAAAGAGTTGTAATTTATGGCAAAGACCATCGAAGAGGCAAAAAGAAACGGGAACCGATGTTGTGTATTGCCGATTCCCGCATAAATTTCAATGGTGGAGTATAGGAGACTTGAACTCCTGACCCCCACACTGCCAGTGTGGTGCTCTAGCCAACTGAGCTAATACCCCGTGTTGATGAGAGTAATATATACCTTTTCATGAAAATGTCAAGTGAAAAATGAAAATATCTGACGTTTTTCTGGTTCATCGACGATATTTGCCCTCATCTATCAGAGCTATCCCATAAAGAATCAAACACGGAGTGTTGACAGGAGTATTTCTGCGTGAAAGGGATCTGTTTAAAAAAAGCGGTTTTGTCAGATTTTTGGGCTACGTAACGTTTTTTCTGTAAATTCTCCGAATCTCTGCCGTCAACCTTTCAGATAGACCTTCCCATTGGCAAGC